>CAZFLM010000018.1:0-59340 GCA_964519955.1 uncultured Chthonomonadaceae bacterium
GAGGGGCGCCTGACGGATGCCCTCGATGGAGGCACAACATGAGCGGGGATGATGGCTTTCGCCTGGGGCGGCGGGCGCTGCTGGTCGGTGGCGGGCTGTGGGCAGCGGCGCGGGGCATGGGCCAGGGCGCTGGACGCGCGGGCAATACCAAGCCGGACGAGCGCGGGCGGTTCGAGCTGGAGGCATCTGACCTGCTGGCGAAGCTCCAGGCGTACCCGCACGCCGGCGCGGCCGGGATCCTCTCCCGCAAAGGCGTAACGATCACCCGGCGCACGACCGACTGGCCGGCGACCAACAAGCCCGTACACGATCCGCCCGAAGAGGTGATGAAGACGGACCAGGACTACGATGCGGCCGACACCGTGTCCCTCGACGGCCTGCAATGCCACGTGACCCGTGAGGAGACCTACTACCTCGACGCGTCCAGGTACCAGACGCACCTGGCGCGAAGCCTCCTGCGCCCCTTCGCGACGTTCGCCCGGATGTCCGACCAGATCGACGCGTACCACCCTCGGACGTTCTATCTGGGCCAGGCTGCGCGCGAACTCCTCTGCGGCCCATGGGCCTGCGGCAAGCTGCACTCTGGCGTGTACTGGTATGCAGGCTTCGTGAAGGAGCAGATGCACTGGCGCATCTCCTGGCTGGAGTTCGCCGGCCACAGCACGCATCTGTGGCGCGACAGCCAGCCGTAGCGGCACGCCCGCTCGTCTCCACGCAGGAATCCCGCCGCCCCATGCGCGAACTCTGGGTCGGGATGGGCGCCTGACGGATGCCCTCGGATGGGAGCAGACATGAACGAGAGTGAGAGGCCGCGCCTGGGGCGCCGCACGTTCCTGATGGGCGCAGCGCTGGGGGCGGCGGCGGTCAGCACCAGGAGCGCCGGGGCGCGGCAGTCGCCGAACGAGACGGTGAACTTCGCGGGCATCGGAGTGGGCAGCCAGGGCGGCAGCGATGTCGACCAGATCGTGGCGGAGGGCGGCAACCTGGTCGCCCTGTGCGACGTGGACTTCAACTACGCCGGCAAGAAGCTGGCGCAGTACCCATCGGCCAAGCAGTTCAAGGACTACCGCGTCATGCTCGACGAGCTGGGCAAGGACATCGACGCGGTGGTCATCGGCACGCCGGACCACACGCACGCGGTGATTGCGATGGAGGCGATGCGGCGGGGCAAGCACGTGTACTGCGAGAAGCCGCTGGCGCACACGATCCACGAGGTGCAGGCGCTGATGGCCGGGGCGAAGAAGTACGGCGTCGTGACGCAGCTCGGCAACCAGGGGCACTCCACCGAGACCATCCGCCGCACGTGCGAATGGGTCTGGGCGGGCGCGATCGGCCAGGTGCACACGGTCCACGCGGCGTGCGGCGAGTTCCGCGACGTCTACTGCCAGAAGGGCAACCTGGAGAAGCTCGCGCAGCACTTCGACGTGCCCGCCGAGCTGGACTACGACCGCTGGCTCGGCCCCGCGCAGTTCCGCCCGTACACGCCGTTCTGGGTCCACTGGAACTGGCGCGGCTGGATGCCCTTCGGCACCGGCACCATCGGCGACTGGATCTGCCACGTCTTCGACCCGTCGTTCTGGGCGCTGGACCTGGACGCCCCGACGAGCGTGTGCGCCGAGGTAACCGACTACGACCCGGCCATCCACGGCCTCACCTACCCGCCCGCCACGAAGATCACGTTCGAGTTCCCCGCGCGCAAGGACCGCGTGCCGGTGAAGCTGGTCTGGTTCGACGGCAACAACCCAATCCCCACCCCCGCGGACTTGCCCACGGACGACCAGGTACCGCGCACCGGCGCGATCCTCTTCGGCGAGAAGGGGATGATCGTCCACGGCTCCCACGGCGCGGGCGGCTGCCACCTCCAGCCGGACAGCGTCCGCGAGCAGTACTCGGGCAGCAACGCGCCGCCCCAGAAGATCCCGCGCGTCAAGGGGCACCACTGGGACTTCCTGGAGGCCATCAAGACCGGGCGCAAGGCGGGCTCCGACTTCTCCTACGGCGGCCGCCTCACGCAGATCGCCCTCCTCGGCGCCATCGCCATCCGCTTCCCGGGCGAGACGCTGCACTGGGACCAGAAGACGCACGGCTTCACGAACAACCGCGCCGCCAACGCCTACGTCAACCCGCCCTACCGGAAGGGGTGGAGGCTGTAAACGATGAGATCCCGCTTGAGGCCCTCGCGGGCTGGTGCCGTGCTCCTCCTGTGGACCGTGCTCCTCGCAGCGGGGGTGGCCTCCGGGCCGTGCCGCGCAGGCGCCCAGCAACCGGAGACGCCTCAGTACGTCGACGGCACCTACCTCCCGGCCGCGCCGCCCGAGTTCCGCAGCACGGCGCCCGCGCCCGACTTCGGCGCCGCCACGCCCGCCGATGTGCTGTCGTCGATCAACCGGGTGTGGAACGCCTGCAAGGGCCTGAAGTGGGTCTCGCACGAACCGATCGAGACTGTCCACGCGCGCATCGACCGGGCCGTCTCCGCGGTGATCGCGGCGCTCCCCTACAGGCCATCCGAGGACCACGCCGCCATCCTACGCTCGGCCGGGAACCTGACGTTCGTGGCTGTGAACATGGCGTACGGGAAGGGCGCGATGCCAGACGCGTGGAAGAGCACCAAGCCTGGCTACTCGTACGGCTACTACATCAAGACGGGGCGCCACGCGTACGCGAGCGGCCTGGCCCAGGCGATACTGGACCAGCCTGAGCTGAAGGGAGTCTGCAAGGACTACGCGGACCTGTCGATGGCCCTCGACCACTTGAGCGGCCTCAGGTCCTTCAACGCGGGATGCACGTGTCGAGCATCGACCGAGACGACGTTCGACCCGGAGGCCGAGCGTATCAAGGGATCGAGCGCCACCAACAGGGGGCACGCTCAAGAGGGGCTATGGCTCCTGACCAAGTACGGCAAGGGCCTCCCCGAGGCCAGGCGCGCTCTCGACGCTCGGGCATACGCCTGGGTGCTCAACGATCCGACTGCAGTCGCGTCCGCCATCCGGTCGGCGCCGGTGAGCCGGCTGCGTGTCTTTCCCGCGCCGCGGGCTGCGTTCATGCACGCGGCGAGCCCCTTCCTCGCGCTCAGCGCCTACATGCGCGTGTGGACCACGATGTCGCGGTTCGGGTACGGTGCCGGGTACCCGGGCTTCGGAATGGCGAAGACCGGCATCGCCGGGTTCGATGACGCGAAGAAGGTCGCGGCAATGCGATGCCCCCCCGCCCTGATGGAGCAGGAGCGCCAGTATGAGGCGCTCTACGCGGCCATACGGTCCGGCAAGACCGAGGAGGAGCTGATCGCCGCGGCACGCGGTCAGCGCTAGCTCCGACCGGCTCGGCCCTCTCACAATGCCGGCAAGAGGGCCGAGCCACACGCTCCGCTACTATCGCGGTACTCTCCCGCGAGCAGTTCACCGGGTCAGCGAGGTCGGCGCGTCGGCACGTGATGGGCGTCGAACGGGTGTCAAGCACCGCACGGACGCCTGGGACAAGGTCGCTTCGTGCTGGTGCGCAGCGCTTCACCATCAACCGCGCCGCCAACGCCTACCCGAACCTGCCCTACCGGAAGGGGTGGAGACTGTAGGCTGGGGGCGTGCGGAGCCAGCACGACCGGCAAACAGGATGGCCAGGATGGGCAGGATGTCGGCCCGCACGGCGAGGGCGGTGTTGGATGGGCCTTGTACTTCGCATCGCTAGGACGTTGATGGGAGTGCCGGCGCCTCGAATCAGCCGGGTACAAGGGCTCGCCCTCGCCCGCGAGGCCTGGGTGCGCGAAGGAGGCTTCTGGGCGGAACCGGTCGTCTGCCGGGAGCAACTCCGCCGGTACTCGTTCCGGTTGAAGGCGGGATGGAGTAGTGGCCGCGGGCTGTGCTGGGTGGACAACCAGACCGGCCGTGTCGAATGCCGCGTAGAGCGCTACTAGCGGGCCTGATGGCGGACGGGCCGGACGTGGGCCGCGAAGCCACTCACGGGCTCGTTGTCGAGAGAAGCCAGAGGGCGGACGCGATCGCTGCGATGCGCGCCATGAAGCTGGTGAGCGAGGCGAGCGTTGGGGACGTGCGCGTGATCGTAGGGGGCGGTGGACCGGGACTACCCGGAGCTGGAGCCGACGAGCAATGAGGGCGGCTTTGGCACAAGGTGTTGAGCAGAGGGCACCCCGAATGAGGATCGACACCGAGCGTGAACGGGGCACTGACCGGCCGGGCGGTGCGTCTCTGGAGGCCATGCTTGCGGCATTCGCCCGCGGCGAGGCGGTGCCGTGCCCGGAATGCGGCGCGGAGGTCAGGGTGGTCGGCCTTGGGGCAGGCGTTCACCCTGGGCTGTACTGCACCAACGGCCACGAGGTGGCGCTCTTGGAGATCAGGCGCGCTGAGGAGTCACGACCGTGGGTGTAGCACTCGGGCCGGCCCTGAACGGTGGACCTCCGACGTCCGCGCCCGCTGGCTGGCCCCGATAACGGACCGGTATGGCGCTCCGTGGTCGGGGCCATGTCCGCCGTCGATTGGCGCTAGCAGCATTTGGCCGGCAGGCAGGTCCGCAACAGCAGCGCCAAGCGCTGGAGCCGCAAGGACGCGGGCGGCTGGACGGACGGCCAGCGCCCAGGCTTTGAGCGGCGCGGCAGACGGGCACGGTGGGCGTGCAGCCGCAGGTCCGCACCTACATCGGCTAGGTGCTGAACCAACCTCCACACTACGCGCACCAGCGAACAGGATCCAGAAAGCGATAGGTGCATCAGTGGACCTGAACAGACTCGCCATGGAGTGTGGGACAGACTCGGAAGAGAATCGGGACTACGTCGTGGCCCGCGAAGTTGCGTGTCGGCTGGCGGGGCTCCTGGGTGAGTGTTTGGCCCGGGAGGAATGCGTGGGGCTGGTCGGCGTCCTGCAGTTCCACCACCTGCAATGCGGGGATGGGTTCTGGCTCAATGGCTATGCCGATGGGTGGGATGACATGATGCTCGGACGGCGCCAAGCGAGTGCGATCGCGTCATGCCTGACCGCTGAGCCATCATCGAGCGCGCAGGAGCTTCTTGACGAATACGAGGATCAGTCAATGAGTCCGAGGATCCAGGTTGTGGTGGCGAGCCTGGTTGACCGCATGCTAGCCAGTCCCGGCATGCGAGAGGTCGATCCGCCAGACTTGCGCGGTGGGTCCAGCAAGGGGCGAGGCCGAAAGCGCGGACACTCGCCCATGTGACGTGGTGGGCGTCTGCAGGGCCCCAGCAGGGGCCTGCGGCAGCACGGCGGGCAAGGCCGTGGTGTTCGAGCACCGGCGTGCCGCCCAGCGGTCCGGCACCCCCTGTAGCGGCCCTCTCCCGCCAACGAGAGAGGGCCGCACGATGCACCACCCGCGTCCGCCAGGACGCCCGGCCGCAGGCCCACCAGGCGGGCCGTTCACGGCCCGCAACCCCGCCGCGCACCACCCGCGTCCGCCAGGACGCCCGGCCGCAGGCCCACCAGGCGGGCCGTTCACGGCCCGCAACCCCGCCGCGCACCACCCGCGTCCGCCAGGACGCCCGGCCGCAGGCCCACCAGGCGGGTCGTTCACGGCCCGCGACCCCGCCGCGCCACCCGCGCGCCCCAGTCCCCGCAGGGGACTTCGCGCCCCGCAGGCCCGGGTTTCAACCCGGGTCGCAGACGGCACCGCCCCCCTCAGTACCCCGCCACCACCGTCACCTCGCCCTTCACCCCGGTCAGCGTGATCGTCTCCTTGGCCGGGTCGAAGCGGGGCCACGGCTTGCCGTTCACCGTGACGCTGCGGATTGGCGCCGCCTTGGGGTGGCGCAGGCGCAGGACGATGCTCTTCGCCGGGGCGCGGCTGGGCACCGCCACGTGCGCCGTGATGCGGCCGTGGTCCACGTCGGAGGCGATGTCGTAGGCCAGCGTCCCGAAGTAGGTGGGCGCGTTCGCCACCTCGATGCGCTTGCCCTGCTCCAGCCAGGCGCGCGGCGTGGCCCGGGCGATCCACAGCGACTGCCCCTCCTCCTTCACTAGCGCGGTGCGGAAGCAGCCCAGGAACCAGCCCGCGGTGCCGTTGTCCGGCGAGGCGCACGCGTCGAAGTTGCCCAGGTGCCAGTGCTCCCACAGCTTGCCGTCCGCCCCCACCATCGAGGCGTAGGAGTTGGCCCAGAAGCGCAGGAAGTTCGGCACGTCGTCCTGCAGCAGGTACGTGTTGGCCGTGTGCGACGCCTTCGGCAGGATGGAGTAGGCCTGCCAGAACCAGGCGTCGTCCGCGGAGAGGCCCTTCTTCCGGCGCGCGTCGGCCTTCGGCTCGGCGGAGGCGGGCGTGAGCGCCATCTCGTCCGTCACGTCGAGCGTGTCGACCATGATCGGGTCGTTCGGGTCGAGGCCGGCGCCCGGCTCCGCGAGCGGGAGCGATCCCATCCAGAGGTCGGTGTCCGGGAACTGCGGCGCGCCCATCTCGGGTCCCGTCATGCCGCGCAGGTAGGGCATCCGCGGCAGGTAGCTGTGGTACGCGCCGTCGCGCCCGAGGCGGACCGGCGACAGCTCGACGTCGCGCTCCACAACCCGGCGCAGGTCCCTGGCGAAAGCGTCGGCCTCGCGCTTGTAGGTGGCGGCCGCCTTCGCGTCGTGCTTGGCCAGCACCTCGGCGAAGCGCCGCAGCCCCTGCAGCGCCAGGGCGTTGTCGACGTAGTACCAGTGCCAGTCGCATGAGGGAATGGCGTAGTCGCCGAGCATGGCCGGCGGCATCAGGCCCGCCACGAGCAGCTTCTCGCGGTTCGGGATGCCGCGCATGTACTGCGTGCGCTGGCGGACGATCCAGTCGGCGGCCGCCTGCAGGCGGTCCCGGTTCTTGAGGAACCACGCATCGTCGCCCGTCAGGAAGCAGCGCTCGGCCATCGAGTAGAGGAGCCGCCCGGTCGAGGCGTGCGTGCCGTCGTGACTGTAGCCCATGTCGTGGCGCAGGGAGGTCGCCCACTCCAGCGCGCCCTTGCCGTCGGAGTAGTCCCCGTCCGGCTTCACGCCCGGGCTATCGAGGAAGTGCTGGTAGACGTGGTCAGCCTGCTCCCGCAGCCCGATCTGCTCCATCGTGTGCGTGACGCGCGCCACCTCGAACGCCAGGCCGCCCCACATGTGCGCGCCGGTGAGCTGGTTCGCGGCGCAGCGCCAGGCGTTCGTCCAGCCCTCGTCGCTCAGGCGCACCCGCATCGGCGTGTCGGGCACGGCCGGGAACGGCTTCAGCGTGGCGCCGTCGACCGTCCACAGGCGCACCTCGCGCATCAGCTCCTCGAACGAGGCCGGCTCGCGGTGCTCGCGCGTCATCTGGCGCAAGCTCTTGCCGCCCTTCGCCGCCAGCTCCTCGACGAACGCGCGCGCCGACTGGCCACTGCCCGCCTTCGCGACGAACAGGCCAGAGCGCGGGATGTAGACCGGCCCCTTCTCCACGTCCTTGAGGCCCACCGTGACCGCGCCGGACTTCGTGCGAATCGTAATGCGGCTCTCCAGGCCCGGCCGCGCGTCGAGCGCCACCAGCAGCGGCACCACGATGCCGCGCCTTCCGCCGCCCGCCGCCTGCGAGCGCCAACGCCCCTTGCCGGCCACCGTCGTCCCAGCATCCCCCGGCAGCGCGACGATCGGCCCGAGCTGCGCGATGTCCGGCTCGATGCGCCCGTCGAAGTCGCTCCCCTCGGCGCCGGGCTCGAAGCCCCACTCCACCTCGACGTCCATGCGCTGCCAGTTGCCCAGGTTCGGCCCGGTGATCGCGGCCTCGGGCACCGCCGGGTAGGCGCCGGACGCGTCGGGCTCGCAGAACACCGCGACCATCTCGGTGGCGGCGGGCGGATGGGCGTTGTACGACGAGTCCATCGTCTCGGTGGGGTCGCTGTGGTACGTCCAGACGCGCCCGTCGGCGGAGACGGTGGGCTTCGCCAGGATGCGGTCGACGGTGAACCCGAACCAGCCGAAGGACGTCGGACAGGAGCGCACCTCGACCGCCTCGGGCGCTGGAACCGGCTTGCCGGCTGGCCAGTGCAGCTCGACGCGATAGTCGTTGAGCCCGCCCGTCCACAGGAGCCCTACCTGCAGCCGGCCCCTGGGCTTGGGCGGCAGCACCTTCAGCAGGTCCGGCATGTCGTAGTAGATGCTCTTGAGCTGGTCCGGCGGCAGCGCGTCGTGCGCCGTGCGGTAGACGCGGTCGAGGCGCTCCAGCCGCCGCGGGATGAAGTAGGCCTCGGGCTGCGGCTGCACGTCGCGGTCGGCGCGCCATTGGTAGGTCCACGGCGCCAGGTCGACGGGTGTGCCCGCCAGTTCCGCGCCCTGCCACGCGCCGTTCCTGTCCTGCTTCTTCTCGGTGTTCATGCTTGCTCCCGCGGTACACGTCAACGTCAGGATGGTCGCTGCTGCGGTAAGGGCCGGGGCTAGTCGCATCGGGTCATCGCCTCTCTTTGGTCGGCAGCTTCGTGTGAACCGTGCTCTGCGGCTCGGTAGGAGTCAGTTTCAACAGCACCGTCTCGGCGGCCTGCATCGTCAGGGTGACAGCCTTTGTCCGGGCTGCGACCAGCTTGCCGGTCATCGCGTTCTCCACGCGGCAGACTGTCGGCAGGCGCAGCGTCTTCGGCCCGGCGGCGTGCGCATGGATGCACGCCCACTGCCCATCCGTGTCGAGCGCGTCGCCGGTGTCCAGGTACACGTGCGCCCCAGCCTCGCGGGCCAACTCTCGGAGCAGGGCCGGCGGCATGCCGATCCCGGCGAAGTAGATGGAGGTCCAGCCGCCCATCCGCTTCCGCACGAGGCCTGGCTTGCCACTGCCGACCAGCTTGCCCAGCACCTCGGCGGTGGGGTCGTCGGCCCAGAACAGCGGGCCATACTCCTGATCCCACCCGATCGGCCCGAGGTCGCCGAGATTGCCCGATGCCGGCCTCACCCGCTGCACGCCGGTGCGCATCTCGATGCCAATGCCGATGCCGGTCAGTTCGCGCATGCTCGCGGTCGAGAGGCCCGCGTCGGTCACCGCACCCGGCGCGAACGCCCATACCACCGTCGCGCCGCCCCTCTTCACCTTCGCGTCGATCGCGCGGCGTGTCTCCGCGTCCACATAGGCAGCGTTGAGGAACACGTACACCTTGTAGCGCGGAAAGTCCGGCCGCTTGATGTCGGAGAGGAGATACACGTCCGCCGGCACGCCCACGCGCGGCAAGTCGACCACAGGCATCTGCACGGCCGGCATCCAGAGGTTGGCGGGCGGCATGCGGTACGCCGCCTCGGCGCTGATGAACACCGCGATGTCGCCATGGGTCGGCTTGCGCGACGCGATGGACTGCCGGGCGAGCCTCTGCATCGCCGCCATATCGCCCAAGATCGCCGGGTGCGAGAACCAGCCGCCGCCCATGTCGAACCAGGAGGTCGCGGTGCGGTGCGCCAGCATCTCGCCGAACTCCCGCTGCAGGATGGCGCGGCTGGCGGGGAGTGTAGCAGCCCGGCTGAAGTCGGCGCCCGGGTCGCTCAGGCTCGTGCGGATGTCGGACTCGTTCAGCCAGAGCTTGCCGTGCAGCCGCACCGAGCCGATCGCCGACATGAACGTGCTGGTGCCGCCAGCCTCGCGCCCCGTGTACATCGGCGGGCTCATCAGGAAGTCGATCTCGGGCGCGTCGAGCAAGCGGGCCAGCGCCAGATGCCCGGAGTCCTGCTGGTGCGGCCCGTGCTGGGTGAGGTAGCCGTAGTATGAGCCGGCCAGCGAGCGCCCACGCGACGCCTGCTTCACGACCCGCGCGAAGTAGGCAATGGCGTCGGCAATGGTCTCCGAGGCGAACTGGTAGTAGTCGATGACGCGCTGCTCGCGAGCCGGGTCGCGCAGGCCGAAGGCGGTGCTCGCCGCGCGCTCCTCGGGCGTCGGGATGGCGACCTCCGCTCCGCCGCGCCCCTTGCGCCCCAGCCACTCGGCGAACCCGCGCCGCTGTGGCTCACTGTAGTCCGCCAGGTGCCCCTCCCAGATGCCCCACTGCTGCCACTCTGCGGTGTAGCCGCTGCACAGGATGTAGCCCAGGATGCGGTCGGCGTAGCTCGTGGACTGCAGGTGCTTGATCAGGCGGCGCAGGTCCTCGCCGATGTCCGCCCGCCACTTTGCCGAGGCGAACGACTGCCCGCCCAGCCCGCCGTCCGCGTATCGGCACATCTCCGCCGCGTTGGCCTGTTGCCACCACATCGGCGGCGTCATGTAGACGTGCGGGATGAAGCGCGCCTCGGGGTCGGCGTCCAGGATCTCCGCGAAGTAGGCGTCGAACTCGCCGTAGTCGTACCGATCCGCGGCCACATGGCCCAGGTTGCCCTCAGTCGACGAGCCGAACCAATCGGTGTAGAGGTGGATGCCGGCCCGCGCGAACTCGGCGTGCTCCGGGACCCGTCGGCCCGCCGCGGTCAGGTACGCCATCCCCGGCAGCGGCTTTCCGTCCACCACGATCGTCGGGTCGCCCCCGACCCGGCGCACCCGCACGAGCGGCGGCTTCGTCACGCCCTCGCGCCGGTTGCGGAACTGCATGGCGCATTCGGCGGCCGGGCCGTCCAACTCGTAGACGCCCGCATGCACGGAGAGCGGCCCGGTGGCAAGGTAGCGCGAGGTGGGGAACGTAGCTGTCACCTGCGTGGCGGGCTTGCGGCCGTCGATCCGCACTTCGCGATCGGCAATCACCATGGCGCCGCGCATCAGCCGGAGATAGGCCGTGCAGGCGGCAGGCGCGTTCGGGCCGGGCTCGACGGTGGCCGAGACGCGCACCGTCGAGCCCGCCGTCACGTTCTGGGGCCCGGCGACCCGCGTACTCCTCAGCGACCCGCGCGGCTCCTCGGTCACGCCGTCGGCGAGGGGCTCGTCGGTCAACCGCACGCTGGAGATGGCCAACCAGCGGTCCGCCTGGTTGCCGGGGTCGAGGCGGAAGCTCGCCGCCCGATGCTCGGAGCCACCCCAACGCCCCCAACTCGCGGACCCCGCGCCCTCGTGGCCGACCATCGTCGAGAGGTCCATCCTGTAGGTCGCCCACCCGCGCCGGATTGGAGGGCCGCCCAAGAGCGCCCAGTCCCCGTTCGGCGACTGGTAGTACACGTCGAGCATGTCCGCGGGAGCCGACGAGTAGAGCCGCACCTCGAGGTACCGCATCCTCGTCGTGTCGATGCCCTCGCGCGGCAGCCGCAGGTAGACGAACGGGTCCCACACGACGGAGCCACGGATGCCGTCCGAACCGGCGTGCGAGTAGGAGAACTGGTGCAGCGAAACGCTGCCGTCGCGAGCGTCCAGGCGCCACGTGAGGTCAGTGGCTCCGGCGTGCGGCGCGGCCAGGCTGAGCGCAGCCAGGAAGGCGACCATCGCGTATCTCATGGGCCACGTGTTGCCCATCGATGCCGCGGAGTCCTGCCCTTGGAGGCCGATTGGACGCTGGATGAGCAGGCGACCAGCCATAAGGATGGAGTTGTATCGAACGCCAGAGAAGGATTCGGCGGAGCGAGGGCCGAACGCTTCACCGACTGAGCCGAACGCCGCCCGGCAACGCTTTAGTGCGCCTGGACACCGGACGGTACTGAGAACTGTGTCCCGTTGGAGGATCGCGTCGAGGCGCCTCCTGTTGGGCGCCTGCCATACGTACGATTACGTATTTGCCGGCCACATCCGCCCGCGATATGATGTCGACGGTGCGAGAAGGGGCTGCGGCTGAGCAGGTGACACTCTGCCCGGCCGCAGCCGCCGGGCAGGCCCAAGAGGGCACACGATGATACACGACGTGGACGAGTCCCTGCGCCGTCTGCTGGAGTGCGAGTTGCCCCAGTATCTCGGCCCGGACATCTCCGTTCAAGTCACGTTCGGACCGCCAGGCACGGCCGACGGACCGGACGCCCGCACGCCGCGCCTGAACCTCTACCTCCACGACGTTCGCGAGAACCTCGCCCTGCGAGACGAGTCGGTCCACTACACCCGTCCGGCCCGCCAGCCCACGCAGGACCCGACCGGATCGGCCCGCGTGGTGGCGGAACGCAAGCGCGCCCCGGTGCGCCTCGACCTATCGTACATCGTGACGGCGCACGCGCCCGGAGACGACGCGCTGGAGCATCGCCTGCTGTCCGAGGCGCTGCGGGTCTTCCTGCTCGCGCCCAACGTGCCCGAGCGATTCCTGGTGGGTGAGTTGACTAAGCGGGGCCCGAGCGCACTGCCGCTGTCGGTCGCCGACATGAACCGCCCCCAGTTCAGCGAGGTCAACACGCTCTGGGCGGCCCTGCAAGGACGCCTGCGCCCCGCCCTCGCCCTTATCGCCACACCGTTCTTCGACCCGTTCGAGCCGGTGCAGACGTCCGTCGTGCGCGAGGCCCTGCTGAGCGTCGGCCAGGGCGCCACACCCGGCGAGCCCCGGCACGCGGTGGATGTCGTCGGGGTGCGCGTGAGCGTGGCCGGCGTCGTTACCGATGGCGACGGCGTATCGCCCCTGCCGGGCGCCACGGTCAGCATCATGGACCGCGACGAGCGGGCGCGCACCGACGAGCGCGGGTTCTTCTACATGCTCAACCTGCCGCCCGGCCCCCAGCGCATCCGCATCGAGAAGCGCGGGTACCAGGCCGACGAGGTGGATGTGGATGTGCCGCCGCTCGGGCGGGCGGACCGGCTGACCCCGGTGACGCGGTCACTTGCCCGCCTCGGCGACGAACCGCGCGCGGCCGAGGAAGCCGCCCTCGTCCGGGCATCGGCGAACGCGCCGGCGCTGGTCGAGTGCGATCGCGAGTACCGGGTGTCGATCGTCGGCACCCTGCGATACCCCGATGGCAAGCCCGCCGCGTTCGTCCCGGTTCGATCGGACCGGCAGTGGACCACGACCGACGCGCAGGGCGTCTACGCGTTCTACGACGTCGGACGGCCCGAGGCGCCCATCGTCGCCGAGATCCCTGGACGCGGCGAGGTGGAAGTGAAGACCGAACGGGGGACAAGCCTCCTGGCGCTCCCCCCGAACCCAGAACCCGCGGCCCCGCAGAAGGGCAAAGCGGCCAAGAAGGAGGGATGAGACGCCAGTAGTCCTGGCCCGAGCACTGCGGCGGCCTTGCGTCGGCGCGCCCATCGCGCGCAGTCATCATGGCCAAGTTGGGCATACGTCAGCACCCACCAAGGCAGTAGGGACAAGGAGGACCTAGATGCCCGAGTATCTCGCACCCGGAGTGTTTGTCGAGGAAATCGATGGTGGCAGCAAACCGATCGAAGGCGTCGGCGTCAACACCGCCGCGTTCATCGGCTATGCGAAGAGCGGCGAGTTCAACAAACCGACGTTCATCTCGAACTGGACGCAGTTCTGCCAGACCTTCGGCGAGGAAGAGAACGCGATCGTCAAGGCCCTCGCCACGGAACTTGGGAAGAGCGCCGCTGAGATCGTATCGGCCAAGCGGGCGTCGCGCAAGAGCTGGATGGAGTTCGCCCGCGCCGAGATCCTCAAGGCTGTGGACGAGCGCAAGAAGCCTGGGAAGGCCGATCCGAAGAAGGTCGCCGACTGGCCGCAGTTCCTCTCCACGTACAGCATCCCCCTCGCGGACACTCCGTACATCGAGGGATCCTATCTGGCGCACGCCGTGCGCGGCTACTACGACAACGGCGGCGGCAGAGCCTACATCGTTCGCATCGCGCGCGCCGACGACCTCGAAGCCCTCTCGACCGACACACCGGCCGGGGCGGCCCCGCCTGAGCCCAAGCCAACGATGATCGGCGGTCTGGCCTACAAGGCCCTGAAGTCCGCCCCCGGCGGCGAGGGCCCCAAGGTCGTCATCGACGCGCCCGGCGAAGGCGATGAGTTCAAGGCGACCATCACGCTGGGCGACACGACGGAGACCTTCCCGGCGGGCAAGGACAAGCTAACGCCGGCCACCGCTCCCGACGTGCTCAAGAAGTCGAGGCTCGTCTCGGTGGAGTCCGTCGCCACGGCAACCGCGACGCGCCCCGCTACCGGCGAGTACGTCGTGACGGGCACGACCGCCTTGACGACCACGGGAACCGGCACGGCGCTCACCCCGATGGCCGCCGACTTCAAGCGCAGCCTGGCGCGCGTCAAGCCGGACGACTGGATCGGCAGCGAAGCCACCCGGACGGGCACCGGCGGCCTGTCGGTCTTCGAAGACATCAACATGATCGCCATGCCAGACCTGATGGCCGGCGTCTTCCAGCGCGAGCGGGTTCCGGGCTCGGCGGACGGCGTCGAGCAGGAGGTCCTGGCCCTGACCGATGAGCGCAAACAGGAGATCCTGGACATCCAGTGCAACCTCGTCGCCTACTGCGAGCGTTCGGGCGACCGCATGGCCATCCTGGACCCGATCCCCGGTCTGACGCCCGACGATATGCGGGCGCAGACCCTCGACACGCCGTACAACTGCGACCACGGGCAGGCAGCCATCTACTATCCGTGGATCAAGATCGTGGACCCGAACCGGAAGGGCAAGCAGCTCTTCGTGCCGCCGTCGGGCCACGTCGCGGGCGTCTGGGCGAGGGTCGGCGTCGAGCGCGGCGTGCACAAGGCCCCGGCGAACGAGGCGCTGCTGGGCGCGGTGGACCTCGAGGTGAAGGTGACGAAGGGCGAGCAGGAGATCCTGAACCCGAACGGGGTCAACTGCATCCGCTCGTTCCCCGGCACCGGCATCCGCGTCTGGGGCGCGCGCACGCTGGCCACGGTCGGCAACCCGTCGTGGAAGTACGTCAACGTCCGTCGGCTCTTCAACTACCTGGAGAAGTCGATGGAGCGCGGCATGCAGTGGGTCGTGTTCGAGCCGAACGACGAGGACCTCTGGGGCCGCGTGCGGCGGAACCTGGCCGCCTTCCTGTGGACCGAGTGGAAGGAGGGCAAGCTCTTCGGCAGCACGCCCGCCGAGGCCTTCTACGTGAAGTGCGACGCCGAGACGAACCCGCAGGAGATGATCGACCTCGGACGCCTGTACGTCGAGATCGGCGTCAACCCGGTCAAGCCCGCCGAGTTCGTCATCATCCGCATCGGCCAGTGGTCGAGCGGCGGCGCCATGGTCGAGCAGTAGTCGCATCCGGCCCCTGGCCGGATCGACGCGCCAGGGGCCTGACCTGGCTACCGCGGGAGCAGGCTCAGCGACTCGCGCTCCCAAGGTAGGACACGCAGCCTACATACGACACCGAACGAAAGGACGGGATAGCTATGGCTGAGGTCGTAGGGGCACTCCGGTGGTACCTGGAGATCGATGGCATCACGGAGGGCATCTTCAAGGAGGTATCGGGTCTCGACTCGGAGACCGAGGTCATCGAGCACCGCGTGACCGGCAAGGGCGGGAACCTCGTCGTCCACAAGATCCCGGGCGCGCTGAAGTGGCCGCCCATCGTCTGCCGCCGCGGCGTCACGGACGACAAGAAGCTGCACGATTGGCGCAAGAAGATCGAGGACGGGCAGATCGAGAGCAATCGCAAGAACGGCTCGATCACGCTGTACGCTCCCGATCAGAAGGTCGTCGCGCGCTACACCTTCAAGAAGGGCTGGCCGAGCAAGTTCAAGGGCCCGGCGCTCGATTCCGCCAAGAACGAGATCGCGGTCGAGGAGCTCGAGATCACGCACGAGGGCCTCGAGCGCCAGCAATAGGACCCAGGGATAACACATGAACAAGCCCGCGAAGACCGGTGGTCTCCAGACCGAGTTCGAGTTCGTGCTCCCGCGCGGCTACGTGGCGCCGGACGGCACGCTGCACAAGAAGGGCCGGATGCGCCTCGCCACGGCCATGGACGAGATCGCCCCGCTCAGGGACCCTCGCGTCCGCGCCAACCAGGCGTATCTGGTCATCATCCTGCTGTCGCGCGTCATCACGCAACTCGGCACGGTCGAGGTCATCGACACCGGCGTCGTAGAGAACCTGTTCTCGGCAGACCTGGCCTTCCTCCAGGACTTCTACCGCAAGATCAACGAGGGGGAGCCTGAGGCAGGCGAGGAGACGGACGAAACGGGGGAATAAGGCGCTACCCCTCGGACGAGCTGTACGAGGAGGTAGCTTACATCGCCTACCACTTCCACTGGCCGCTCGACACGATCCTCGAGCTGGAGCATGCCGAGCGGCACAAGTGGGTGGAGGAGATCAGCAAGATCAACCGCAGACTGACCGGGGGCGACTGACCGTGCGGGGCGGCCCGGGCGTTCGGCCGCCCCCGGTGTTCTTCCACACAGGCAAGAGAGGAGGTGATAACAGACGATGAGAAGCTCGTCGGCCGCGGCGATCGGACCGGCGAAGGCGCAGAGCTTCGCCGAGTGGCTATCGAACCGCCAGCGCGCCGCTGCGGGAGGGGGCGAGGCTGCACCTGCGCGTCCGCACGCCGCCGCGCGTCCGGCATCGCAGGCGGCTCCGCTGCCGGCGCCGCCTCTCGACAGTCCGACCTACGTCGACGGGCAGCTCACCGGCCCCTTCCACGCCGCCGGCCCGGCCCGCGAATCGCCCGAGGAAGCCAGGCGTCTCGCCGAGAGCGGCGGCGCCATCATCTACATCAACGGTATTGAGGACGACTCGCGCGATCACAGGCTCGCGGCCCAGGCGCTCGCGCGCTCCAACCCGGGCAGGCTGCCCGTGGTCGGCGTGTACAACCAGGCGGGCGCCGCCCGGGCAGGCGCTGCCGCCGACGAGGGCCGCGCGGTCCGCGAGCCCGTTCGCAGGGTAGTCGCGCTGCTGCAAGCCCAGCCCGCCCTCCACGTCGTGGGACACTCCGACGGCACCGAGGTGATCGTCGAGGCACTCTGGCAGGCCAAGCACCAGGGACACGATATCGCCCAGGTGAAAGCCGACCTCGTGGGCGGACGCGTCGAGGCCGCTCCGGAGGGCCCGAGATACCTGAAGGTGGTCGACGACCGCGGCCTGCAGCCGGCGCACCAGGCGGACGCCGCCCATGCGGAGGCCGCGGCGCCCCCACATTCCGCTTTCGCAGCGATCGACCTCGACCCGCACGGCGCGGTGCTGCCCGAACACGCCACCGCTCCGAGCCCGCCCGCAGCTCACGGCGCCGTCGATGCCGTCGGCGGCCCGGAGAGCGCCCGGGCCAGGCAGCGATCCGCCGGCCTCGCCGAGGACATCGTCGCCAGGATCGGCGGCGGCCATCCAGCGCCGGCGCCGGCGCCGCACCCGGCGGATTCGCCCGGTGCGGCCGGCCCGGGTGCGTTCGCGGCCCACATCGCACAGCACACCACGGGACCCGAGGCCATCGGGGCGCACCGGCATGCTTGGCTCCCTGCCGTCGTATCGCGGGCGAGCCGCGCCATCGGCCGGGCGGCCGCGAGCGCCACTGCGTGGGCTCAGCACGCCGCCTCGCAGGCGCTGCACTCCACCCGCACCGGGGCCACGCGGGCCGTGGCGCGAGCGAATCGGATGCTGACGGCCGCCTGGCGAGGCACGCGCGCCGGGGCGGCACATGCGGCCCAGTGGGCAGGCGAAGTCGCCGCGCATGCCTGGAAGGCGGTCCGCGCAGGCGCAGCGACAGCGTGGCAGGCGACCGCGGCCGGGGCAGCCGGCGCAGCGAAATGGGCGCGCGGAGCGGCGGCGCGAGCGGGCGACTGGATCCGCAAACGCGTGACCCAAGCGGGACACGCCGCGACGGCCGCGGCCATCTGGGCCAGGGAGAAGGCGAAGGCGGTGGCGCACACCGCGGCCACGCTGCCGGCTCGGGGCGCTCACGCCGCCGCCGACCTTGCGCACCGCATCGCGGAGACCGGGCGTTCGGCGGTGAGCGCCGGGTGCGCACGAGTCCGCGACTTCTGCGGGAGCGTTGCGGGCGCGGCGAGCCACGCGTTTGGGCGCGCGCAGCAAGGCGCACACGACTTCGTGGAGCGGCATCCTGCCCTCAAGTCGGCGCTCACGTTCGGAGAGAAGGTCCTCGGCAAGCTCGCGCTCGCGGCCAGCGCCACGATCCTGTTCATCGAGAAGCTGCAGCCCGTATGGTCCGCGCTCAAGGCTGTCGCCGACTACATCCCGATGCTGCGCATCGTGTCCGGCGCCTCCACGATCGGCGATGTCCTCTCGAAGGGCGTACTGGGCACGCGCATCGAGACCATCGAGGACATCCTGCCGGCCCGGTGGATCAGCCCGCGCGTCCACAAGGCCATCGAGTTCGCGGCCACGCTAGCGCAGTGGTCCGGCTTCGTGTCCGGCGTGCTGCAGTTGTCCGCCGGCATCGTGGCGCTCACCGGCGTCGGCGCACCGGTGGCAGCCGGCCTCGCGACGGCGTCCACGGTCTTCAGCATCGCCTCGATGCTCCTGAACCCGATGAAGGTCATCGGTCCGATCCTTGCCATCGGCAAGGGCATCGCCAAAGCAGCGAAGGCGGTGGGCAGAGCGGGCGTGGCAGCGTGGGACTGGGTGAAGGGGAAGGCCGGCGCCGCCTGGGGCTGGATGCGGCACAAGGCCTCGCGGGTGGCCGAGTCGGCGGAGGGCTTCGCCGAGCGTGTGCTTGCGCGGGTGCTCCCCACCCCGGCCGCGGTGGCGAACGACGGCGACCTGACCGGCCCCTTCTACCCCGAGCGCGAGTCCTGGCACGGCAAGCACTATGCGACGCCCCAGCAGGCCGTGGACAGCGACCTGGGCTCCGTCGCGCTGTACGTGAACGGCATCCGCACCGACATGCCGACGCACCAGCGCGCCGCCCAGGAGTTGGCCAACCAGGTAGGCAAGCCGGTCGTCGGCATCTTCAACGCGACAGCGGACGGCCTGCGCGACTTCGGCCAGTGCATCACGGACAAGATCGGCTTCCTGGGCCTCGGCAGGCGCAACGCCGCCATCCGCACGCTATCCGGAATCATCGGCCGGCATGGCGACCCGAAGAAGGAGACCGGAGGCATCGAGATCTACGCCCATTCGCAGGGCAGCATCATCGTGTCCGAGGCGCTGCGCGAGGCGCGGGGCAAAGGAGCCGACCTGGGCCGTGTCGACGTGACCACGTTCGGCAACGCGGCGTGGACCATGCCCACCGGGCTGCGCGGGGAGCGCCACTTCGTCTTCGACAGCGACCCGGTGTCCACGGCTGTCGGCTCGTCCGGCCCCCTGGCGCTGCCGTTCCGGGCCGCGGACCCGCTGCTGGCGCGCATGGGCCTCCACAGCACCACGTCGAGCACCTACGTGCTGCACCACGCGGGCTCCGGCATCCGGCCGCACGGCGTGGTGCCCGACGCCATCAAGGGCGAGGCGGGCAAGGACCGCGTGGATGCGGAGGGGTACAAGCTCGACGCGCACGGCCAGCGCGTCTACGACAGCGAGGACTACTACATCAAAGCGCTGCCGCGGTTCCAGCGCAAGGAGCAGGAGTTCAAGGCCGCCCACGCCGCGCTGGGCCCGACGGGCGCCGAAGCGCTGACCGCCGCCGAGGACATTGCGATGCCCGTCCGCTCGACCGCTGCGACCGCGTTGGGATTGGGCCGCGGCGCCGGCTCCTGGGCATCCGAGAAGGTCGGCGCGCTCTACCAGAGCGTGGCGAGCATGACCGGACGGCGCGTCACCGCCGCCGAGCAGGGCATCGCGTCGACCTACGACCGGTTCGCGGCCGCCACTTCGACGGGCGTGCACCAGGCCGAGGCGGCGATCGGCACGGGCTATGGCCACCTCGCCGGGTCCGTGGCGCAGGCGGCCGGCACGGCCGAGTCCGGCATTGGCGCGTCCTACGACCGGTTCAGCCGGTGGATGGCTGCGCGGACCACATCGCCAATCGCGGGGCGCACCTGGCGCGGCATGGACTGGCTCCTCAGGCGGGCCGGCACGGCCGCGAGCGCCGGCCTGCACGCGATCGGGCGAGGCGCCGACCGGCTCGCGCGCACGGCAGGCACCGGAGCCGCGGCTGCCCTCGACCTGGCGGGCGCTCACGCCGACCAGGCAGCGCGCATCGGCGGCACGCATGCCGCGTGGGCGCTCCATGCAGCGGGCAGCGCTGCCGACGCCGGTCTGCGGGGCGCGGGCAGCGCGGTGGCTGCGGGCGGGCAGGCGCTGGCGCGGTCCGCCGATCGCGGGCTGGAGGAGTGGAGCCGGCTCCAGAGGCAGGGCTCCGGCCCGCACCCGGACGTGGACCCGGCGGCCCTGCGCGCGTCCCTGCTGCGGCGCGGCGGCCCCGGTTCGCCCCCAGATGCCGCCACCCGCGAGCGCCTGTCCACGCACTTCGCCTACGACCTGTCCGGCGCGCGCCTCCACACGGGGCCATCGGCAGCCGCGGCAGCGCGGGACCTCAATGCCGAGGCGTTCACCATCGGCCGCGACGTGTTCTTCGGCGCGAACCGCTACGACCCCGCGGCGGCGGGCGGGCTCGGGCTGGTCGCCCATGAGCTGACCCACGTCGCGCAGCAGACCGGCGTCAGCCGCCCGAAGGCCAGCTACTACAGCACGCTCGGCGGCGACGAGATGGAGGCCGAAGCGCAGGGCACGGCGACGCGCGTCCTGGCGGATGCGGGCCAGCGCTCCGGGTTGCTGGTCGACGAGTATGTGCGTGACTACGTGGTCGAGGACGGCGACGCGCTCTCGGAGCACGACCAGCAGCGCCTCGACCGCATCTCCGCGATGGCGCTGGACATGGCCGGGCAGAAGCTCGGGCGCCGCCAGACGACGACCGGTCAGGCGCTGGCCGCCGTGGACGTGCACGTGGCGATCGATCTCGAGGCGTTCGGCGATGCCGAGGCGGCGCAGATCTGGGCGGATGCCATCATCGATGCCGTCCGAGCGCGCACGACCCGCCAGGCCGCCCCGGCCGAGATGAACCGTGCGCTCGTGCAGCGTTGGGGCAGCCGGGAGCACATGGCCCTGGGCAACGAGGCCGGACCGGCGCGGGCCGAGGGTGGCGCGAGGAGGTTCGTGCTCACCGCGCACCGCGACCTGGGCGAGGACGAGGCCGCGCGGCGGCAGAAGCTCCCAGAGCTGAAGCAGTGGGGCCCGCTCAGCGAGGAGCAGAAGCGCGCCGCGGCCGAGGGGCTGACCTACGGCGAGATCGCGGCGCTCTCCGGCGACTTCTACAAGGACTTCGCCCACCTGAACGCCGCGCCGCTCAAGGAGATCGTCGATATCCTCGGCCTGATGCACTCCGGGAGGGACACGACCGCGGCAGCGGAGCGCGCGACGGGCGGGCGATACCTGGCCCTCGCCGCCGAGAACATCTCGCACTTCAGCAACGTGGCGCCGGGCAAGGGCGCTGTCGATGAGTGGCGCCGCGTGCACGCCGAGGCCCTCGCGGCCGCCAAGCGCGGCGACGGCGACACGGCCTATGCCATGAACGCCGCCGCCGACCACTTCCTGATGGACGCCTTCTGCGGCGGGCACATCCTGACGGCGCGCGACACGGAGGGGACCCTCTCGGCGGTCAGCCACAACATCGACAACCGGATCGGGGTGCGAGCACGCAACCGCGCAGGCGATGCGTGGATCGCGTTCGGCGACGGCGACCTGGAGCGGCCAGACAACGCTCCGAACCGCGCCATGGTATCGAAGGCCGTCCGCGCGTCGCGGCAGGACATCGACGATGCGCTGGCCGGCAAGGCGACCGGCGGCGGTGGCGAGCAGCCATATGCCGCGGAGCTGCTCGTGCCCGTGCCGGCTCTCTCCGAAGGGATCGCCGCGTCGGATCTGCCGGCAGAGGTCTACTCCGACCTGTGGACGGCCGAGGCGGTCAGCTTCGCCGCCAAGGAAGGCCCAGGCGCGATTTCGGCCAAGTACTCGGCCGACGAGTCGATCCGCGAGTGGATCGAGACCCAGAGCGAGGCGGCGCTGGCCCGCGTGCCCGCCGACGAGGTCGACCGCATGGTGTCGCGCCTGCTGTGGGGACGCACCTCCGAGAAACAGGCCGCCGCCGCGGGACGTCTGGTCGCGCTGGCCAAGCCGCCGATGGAAGTGCGGGCAAAGGCGGTGGAGGGGCTTCTCTCCGGCTGGGTCTCGGATTACGACCTTGACGCCATCCGAAGCATCGCGTCGGTATGCAGCAACGATGAGCTGGCGACCCTGCGCGCCAGTGTCGACCCGGATGCGCTCTGGAGCCGCCGCCAGCGGGCCGTGCTGCGGGACATCTTGCGCCATCGGGACGACTCCGCGCCTGCCGCCCCCGCGCCGGCGCCCGATGCGGTCACGCCCAGCAACGCGACCGTGCCACCGAAGGCCGCGGCCGCGCAAGGCGCTCCAACCGACGGCGACGCTGCCACCATCACCTACGAGCAAGCGGTGGACCCAGATTGCCTCTCGACACACACCCTGCAGGTGCTCGGCGATGTGATGCGGGCGGCCGGCATCGCGTCGGCCAAGATGACCAGCGCAAGGCGCACGTCGGCGGATCAGGCCCGCATCATGTACGGCAACCTGGTCGCCAAGGGCGTCAAGGCTCAGCGCAGGCTCTACGGCCCCACCGGCGGTAAGGTGATCGGTGTCTACGAGCGCGAGACCCAGGCAGGCAAGGCGCCGGCCGACGTACAGGCTGCCATGCAAGCCGAGATCGACCGAGTGGGACCCGCCAAGGTCTCGCGCCATATCGCCGACTTCTCCAAGCTCCAGGTCATCGACATCGCGCCCAGTTCGATACCGAAGGCAAAGCGTGCCGCCTTCCAGCAGGCCCTGACCTCCGCGAAGAAGGCGGGGCGGATCAAGCACTTCATCCCGCCACCCAGCGATCCGGCGTTCCACATCGAAGTGCCGCAGCCCAGAGCGGCAGAGATCGACGTTGCCGCCGATCCCGCCGCCAAGCCGGCCGCCTCCCCAGCGCTGCTCAAGCCGGCCCAGGCGACGGTGCCGCTGAAGATGGACGGCGAGGCCCATCAGATCTTCGTCGTTGAGCGCGGCGCCAGGCTTCACATCGAGATGGCGTCGGAGAGGCGCCAGGACCTGATGGAAGCCGTGAAGCGGGGGCTCGCCGAGCTGCGGGCCAGCGGCAGGGGCAACTCGGATGCTGTACAAGACCTGCAGAAGGTCCACGACGAGCTGCTGGAGATCGGCGACGAGGTTCGGCAGCGAAAGGCCGAACAGAAGGCCCTCGACAAGGAGGCACGCGCGAAGGGCGAGGAGCCGGTGGTCCACATGACCCACGCCGTCGACCGCGAACAGCGGGGCCTCACCAGGCCGCGCGTGGTGCAGGTGATGGACGATCTCCGCACCATTGCGGTTCGCCTTGAGAACATCGGGCGAAGGTACCAGATCCACTCGCTGGAGCGGCTGAGCGAGACCAGGTCGAAGTACGTGAAGGGCGGAGCCGTCAAGGCGAACGTGAACATCCGCAGGAGGATGTACGGCGCCTTCAACGGCGATGCCGATGCCTGGGGCGCCAGGGAACTGGAGAAGCTGAAGCAGGAGGCGCGTGATGCCCGGTGGTCCGATATCGCCAAGGGCCGCTCGGACGCCTACGTCTGCCACGGCAGCGAGGATGGCGTGCCGCACATCGCGTTCGCCAGAAGGCGGACCGGCAAACCCCATCGCGACCATAACGCGATGTCCGTCGCCGCACACTGGAACTCCGCCGGTCGGGCGCAGGACCAGGCGCGGCGGCGGAGGTTCTACAACAACGTCAAGGACCTGGTCCTAATGTGCGCAACGTGCAACACGACCAAGGCGGCCAAGGACCCGCCGTACGACCCGGCGGTCGAGCCAGGGTTCCGGGGCCCCGACGAGCAGGAGCAGGACTAGTTGGCGGCGGCGCGTCGGCCGCGCGTCCGAGGTACCGATGGCCATTCGCATACGACAACTGAACTGCAAGGTCTCCGTCCGCACCAAAGGGGCGAAGCCGATGTTGCACTCGGAGAGCCGCCCGGAGCGGCCGGCGCTGGCCTACGCGATGCCGATGCCCAAGCCGCAGGCCGAGTCGGAGCCCGCGCCCGTGCAGACGGCCACCGAGGAGCGAGGCGCCGCGGCCCACACCAAGCCGGTGCTCTCGCCCCGAAACGTGGACGCCAAGCTCGTGGCCGACAGGGTCTACGACCTGATGCGGCAGGAGATCGCGATCGGCCGCCAGCGCGGCGAGCCGTACTAGAAGGAGACGATCGATGGCTGAAGACGACAAGCGAGGCAAAGACCCGCACCTCGGCCTGCGCTTCTGGATCCAGATCGACAACGTGGAGATCGCCGGGTTCTCGGACTGCTCCGGCTTCAGCATCGAGACGGAGACCTTCGAGTACGCCGAGGGCGGCCTCAACACGCATACGCACAAGCTGCCGGTGCGCACGAAGTACACGAACATCACGCTGAAGCGCGGCCTCGACCCCGGCCAGGACCTGCACCGCTGGTACATGCAGACGCTGGACGGCAACACGAAGCGTCGCAACATCTCGATCATCGTCTACGGCCCCAAGCCCAACGAGCGCGTGCGGCAGTGGGACCTGATGGACGCCTACCCGGTGAAGTGGGTCGGCCCCGATCTGAAGACCGACGCGGGCGCCGTCGCCATCGAGACGCTGGAGTTCGCGCACAACGGCATCGTGAGCAGCAACACCCGCAGCTAGCCGCGATGCAGGTCGCTTGGCCGGTCCGCGCAGGCGGACTTCGTGACGTTCGCAGGCGCGGTTTGGACCGCCGGCGCCGGCACCTGGCCGAACCGAACTGCATCTGCGCCAGCCGCGCCTGAGGAGTACACGGCGATGTCATCCGCCGACGAGCGAGCCAAACTGCTCGAACAACTGAAGCCACCGAAGTCCATCGAGCGCATCCACCGCTTCGTGGACGACCTGGCAGCGAGACCCTACCTGAGCGCCGCCGAGCCCGTCGCCGGGGCTCCGTCGGCTCGCCCCGGCGAGGTCGGCCTGCACGCGGCAGCGTTCGGGCGCTCCATCGAGATGGGACTGACGCGGACCACCGCCGCGCACAGGCCCGACGTGCTGCGCGACCTGATGAAGCGTCACCAGGTGAGCGGCGCCGAGGTGCGCGAGTTCTCGCTGTGGCTGGCGAAGTGGAATGACCGCCAGTTGCTGATGGACCTGGTGCGCCCGGCCCCGCAGGAGCTGCCCGCGCCGGAGGCCCCCGCTGTTCGGCGGCGCATCGCCGCGGTGTCGCCCACGGCGGCCGTGGCGGGCGCCGAGACCACCGTCGTTCGGCAGCGCGTGCGCGAGGAGGTCGTCGTCCGGCGGCGGTTCGTCGACGAGCCGGCGAGCACACCCGGTCGGCCCCTGACGCGCGAGGAGCGGGCAGTCTGGCGCGAGGAACGGCGCGGGCGCCCGACGGAACCCGACGCCCTGTCGCGCGCGTGGCGAGCCGAGCGAGCCGCTCCGGGGGCGCCACCACCGCCGGAGGTCGGCGCGTCGCCGCTCGCCGCGGTCACGCCCAAGGCCGTGCTCGACGTGGTCTCTCGCGCGGTGTGGACCGGCAACCTGTCGCTCGGCAGCATGCTCGTCGGCGCCGCACTGGGCCGTGGCCAGGCGGGCGGAGCGGCGCTGCCCCAGCCGCTCGGCGCCGCCGCAGCCGGGCTCGCGGAGCGACCAGCGGCTGCATTCGGCTATCCGCTGTCGCGCCCACCCATCCCCACCGCCTCGTGGCTCGGGACCGCGCCGCGGCAGCCGGACCGGTTCGCGCCCGCGGACCTCACGTCGACGCAGCCACCGCTCGGGCAACCGCCCCTGACGCCGCTCGCGACCTCGCAGCAGGCGCTGCAGCCACTCCCGGCGGCGCAGATGATGCCGGTGCGGCCCGCCCTGCACGCGCCAGCCCTCCGTCCGGCCGGGCGTGGCGACGGCGGACCAAGTGCGGCCGGCCCTCCGACGCGCGGTGAGATCCAAACGGAGCCTCCTAGGTCGGCCACGCGATCGACCATGCGACCCGTCGTAGTCGGCGGGATGGTGCTCTACGCGCTGTCGCAAGCGGCCCCCTCGGCTGCGGCCTCACCGATGGGCCTCACCCTTGCCCAGGACGTCGCAGTGCGCGGCACGGGCAGCGCGTTCCTGGGCGTGTCCACCAGCGGGTCGGTCGCGCAGGCCATGCCCCAGGTCGACCTGCTCGCGCGTGCCGCGGGGCCCGCCGCGCGCCCCGCTTCCGCGGCCGCCGTCACCGCGAACATGGGCGAGATCACGCTCATCGCGCCGCCGGTTCGGGTCGCGTCGGAGAAGGCAGAGCGCGGCGGCGCGGCGGTCGCCTTCGACTGGCGCACCCTGATGGGCGGCGCGGGCCAACTCGACGCGTCGGGTCTCGCGCGCCTCAAGGAAGTGCTGCCCGAAGGAGCCCAGGCCATCTACCCCGCCGTTCCGAGGAGCAGTCTCGGGCCATCGGCGATGAACCTGAAGGTGGCGCCCTCCCTGCTGGCGCCGCTGCTCGAGCAGAGCTACGGGGCGCGGGCAGCAGGCATCGCCGAACGCGCGGCCTCGCTGGCGACAGCGCAGTCGGGCGGCACCCCGGCCTCCGCGCCCCTCGCCGCCGCCCTCGTGCCCACCAGCCGGCCGATGGGGCAGCAGACGGCGGTCCTGGGCGACGAGACCGGCGCGGGCGCACTGGCGCATGCTGGAGCCGGCCAGGCGACGCGCGGCAACGTACTCGATTTCCTAGGGCTTCCGGTTCGCCTGGCCCCCAGCCTCGGCGCGAAGACCGAGCTGCGAGAAGAGGTCGCGCTTCGGAGCGCGGCGGCCGGCAGCGCGGCGGCGGCAACGGTGCGCCCGCAGGTGTTCGCTCCGCTGCAGCAGCGCCTCTTCCCGTCGTTCCACAGCGTCGAGGCGGAGCCCGACCTGAGCGCCTGGTCGCAGGCCGCGCCAAGCTACGGCCTGCGCGACGCCCGACCGACCACGCTGCTGGCGCCCGACGCTCGCGCCCAGGTGCCAACCGCCACGTCGCCGCTGCCGCAGACCGCCACAGGGGGCACGGGCCGGCTCTTCGGCTTGCCGCCGTCTCTGGCCGGGCCGATGGTTCGGGACACACTCGGCACGCTCGGAACGCCGAACGCAGCGCCCACGGGATTGGCGGCGCCCCCGGTCGCCGCGCAGCCAGCGCTGGCCGGCGTGTCCTCCCGCGCCATGCCCGTGAGCATCCCGTCCGCCCAGGCCATGACACCGCTGGCGTGGTTGGGCACACCCGACCGCGCGCCATCTATCCTTGGGGCAGGCGTGGCGCCGGCCACAGCGCCCATCGGCCCCACACCGAACCTGCCGCCGCTGCCCTCCGCCGAGCCCGTAGGGCTGCCTACGTCTTCGTGGGCCTTGGGACCGGCACCTCATCCGGTGGGACATCTGGCGCCCACACTTCGCCCGGCTTTCGAGCCGGTCGTGGCGCTGTCGCCGCCGCCCACGAGGCTGGTGGAACTGCCCGACATGGCCGGCGCACGGCCCCCGGCGGGGACGCTGCACGCTGAGCCGTTGCCGGCCACGAGCGCCCTCCGCGCCGAGCCGGTGCCGGCAGGGCAAGGGCCGCCACTCCGCGCGACGTTCCGGCCGGTCGCGAGCATGCCGGCGCCGGAGCCACTGCTGCCGCATCCCGAGCCCTTGGCCACGGTGGCATTGAGCGGGCCTCGCGCGGCACTGCCGGACCCGATACCGCAGCCAACCCAGCATGCCGCGCCGCCGTCAGCGCCACCCCATATGGTGCCGCTGCTCGCCCGCGAGGCACGGCCGGAGGCCGAGCCCGCCGTCGACACGCCCGCTGCGGCGCAGGCGCCGGTGAGCCTACCATCACCGACCGCGATGCCGAGGCCGGCACCCACCTTGGCGGCAGCGCCCGCGTGGGCGAGGTCCGCGCAGCCTGCCGGATCGTCAGCGACCATCGGCACGCGCACGGCGCCATTGTCGCGCACCGTCGGCATCCCCGCTAGCCCAAGGGTGGCCATGCCGTCGCTGGGCCTGCCCAGTCCGCCGCCCGCGGCCAGCGCACCGAGCATGGCCTTGCCGTCCGCCGCCGCCGCTGCGCCCCGCCCAACCCGCATGGTCTCGACCGTCTCCCGCCGGGCGCCCGACATGCTCCTGCCCGCGCTGCGGAGAGATGCCGGGCCGCTCGCCATCCAGAAGGCATCGCCGGGAGACGTGGCACGGCCGGCGACCGCCGCCCCGCGCGCATCGGAGCCCCAGAAGGCATCCATGCTCGCGTCGCAGGACCGCGGCGCGGCGGCCAACGAGATCCATCTGCTCGCGAACGAAGTCTGGTCGCTCCTGAAGCGCCGGCTCGCGGCCGAATCGGAGCGCCGCGGACGCTGGTAGTCCGTCAGGCCGGAGACCGATAAGGAAGGACCGTCATGGGACTCACCAAAGCGACGTTGACCAACGTGGACAACGGCGACCGCATCGAGTGCATGTTCAACCCGACCGAGTACACGCTCGCCAAGGCGAACTCGTGGCAGCCGAAGCCGGTCGTCGGCAAGAACGTGCCGAAGATGGACTTCACGGGCGGCGGCTCCCGATCCCTGACGATCGAGTTGTTCTTCGACGTCTACGAGAAGCAGGGCGCTGACGTGCGGACCGATGTGAACAAGGTCTGGGCGCTCACCATGATCGACGAGCGCACCAAGAACCGCGAGACGCAGCGAGCCCGCCCGCCGCTCTGCATCTTCCAGTGGGGCCCCAACTGGAGCTTCAAGGCCGCCGTGACGAACCTCTCCGTACGCTACACGCTCTTCCGCCAGGACGGCACGCCCGTTCGGGCGGTCGCCAACCTGACGTTGCAAGAGGCGGAGGACGAGAGCGACCAACCGGGCACCAACCCGACGTCGTTCACGCCGCCTGGACGCAAGCGTCGCGAGGTCCGGCCCCAGGACACGCTCGCCATGATCGCGTACGAGGAGTACGGCGACTCGGGTCTGTGGCGGACGATCGCCGAGGAGAACGGCATCGACGACCCGCTCAGCCTGAAGCCCGGTCAGATCCTGTCCATACCGCCGCTGTAGACACAAGGCCGAGGGCGCCGGCGCCGCCTCGATACGGATGGGTGCCGCTCGCAACCGCCCGGTGACGGGCATCGGGAGATACGACGATGGCGGACGAACCGCATCTGCCTCAGTTCAACCTCAAGATTGACGGCGCTGTGGTGCCGAAAGAGTGCATGGATGCGATGCTCGACTGCGTGGTCGAGAACAGCCTGCACCTCCCCGATGTCTGCACCATCCGCATCCATGACGCCGAGTTCCAGTGGCTCGACAAGGAGACGTTCAAGGAGGGCAAGAAGGTCGAGGTCCAGGCCGGCGAGGGACGCGATGCCCTGACCACGATCTTCCAAGGCGAGGTGACGGGCATCGAGATGGACCTTGCGGGCCACGGCGTGCCCACCATCGTCGTGCGCTGCTTCAGCAAGGCGCACCGCCTCCACCGCGGCCGCCTCAGCCGCTCGTTCGTCCAGGTGACGGACACCGACATCGTGCGCAAGGTCGGCCAGGAGCTGGGCTTCCGCGTCACGGCCGACGACACCTCGCAGGTCCATGACTGGGTGATGCAGAACAACCAGACCAATTGGGAGTTCTTGCAGCAGATCGCCGCGCGCGTCGGGTACCGCCTCTACGTCAAAGGCGAGGACGAGCTGTGCTTCAAGAAGGTGGAGGCCGGCGGCGCGCAGGCAGTGAAGGTGGAATGGGGCAAGACGCTGCGCTCCTTCCGGCCCAAGGTCGCCGCGTCGCCGCAGGTCGATCAGGTCATCGTGCGCGGGTGGGACCCGAAGACCAAGCAGGCCATCGTCGGCCGCAAGACCTCGCCGAGCGGCACCCCGCAGACGCAGGACGGCTCGTCGGGCGGCCAGATCTCCAGCCGTGCGTACGGCCAGGCCAAGATGGTGGTCGTCGATCGTCCCGTGCACACCCAGGCCGAGGCCGACCAGATGGCCCAGTCCGTGCTGGACCACATCGCGGGCGACTACCTCGAGGCCGAGGGCCTGTGCTACGCGATGCCGAACCTCAAGCCCGGCATGGAGGTCGAGGTCCCGAACATCGGCAAGCGCTTCAGCGGCAAGTACTACGCGACCTCCACGACCCACACCTACACGCCTGCGGAAGGGTACGCCACCCAGTTCACGGTGACCGGCAAGGGGGCGGGCACGCTGCTCTCCATTCTGAACACGGAGGGGATGGTCAGGCGGGCGCCGCTGGGCGGCAACGTGGTCGTCGGCGTGGTCACGAACAACCAGGACCCCGACGACCTGGCTCGGGTCAAGGTGAAGTACCCCTGGCTGACCGAGGAGCACGAGAGCTTCTGGGCGCGCCTGGTCTGCCCGATGGCCGGGCCCGACCGGGGCTTCGAGTTCATCCCGGAGGTCGACGACGAGGTGCTCCTGGCGTTCGAGCACGGCGACATCCACCGCCCGTTCGTGATCGGGGCGCTCTGGAATGGGAAGGATAAGCCGGTCGAGCCGAGCAGCGTCGCCATCAGCGGCGGCAAGGTGAACCGCCGGACTATCAAGACAAGAATTGGCCACGAGATTCTGCTAGATGACACGGATGACAAAGGAGAAATCAGCTTCACGACGAAGAGTGGTCACAAGGTCATCCTCGACGACAAGAACGAGAACATCAAGGCGATCACGAAGGACGGCCACTACCTGATCCTGGACGACCGGAACAGGAAGATAGTGCTGGAGCACAGCTCAGCCTCGCACAAGATCACGCTCTCGCCGTCGGGCATCGACATCCGAACCGGCGGCGACTTCACCGTGCAGGCGGACGGTAAGGTATCCATCGAGTGCAAGGACAAGATGGACCTCCTGACGCTGACCGACTTCAAGGCCAAGGGGCTCAACGCCACGATGGAAGCCAACATGGCGGCGTCGGTGAGGGGCACCACGAGCTGTGAGCTGAGGTCCGCCGGCCAGACGACGGTCCGCGGCCTACCCGTGACGATCAACTAGGTGAAGCCATGCCACCAGCAGCCAGACTGACCGACATGCACAACTGCCCGATGGCAACGCCCGGCGTGCCGCCCGTGCCACACGTGGGGGGCCCTATCGTCGGCCCAGGCGTGCCTACCGTGATGATCGGGATGCTCGTCGCCTCCGTGGTTGGCGACAACGCGACCTGCGTCGGCCCTCCGGATGTCATCGTGAGCGGCTCCACCTCCGTGATGATCGGCGGGCGGCCGGCCGCTCGGCTCGGGGATCCCACCGCGCATGGCGGGATCATCACCATGGGCTGTCCGACGGTCATCATCGGCGGCTAGACCAGACGACAACCAGCACCCGACCAGGGCGACACCTCAGCGCGCCACGCCCTGGCCTCGCGTACGGACTGGAACCTGAGTCCATCCCCCGGCAGGGGAAGCCCATCGGACACGTGGCCTGGAGGCCTACCACCGATGCCCACGCCGACCAAAGACTTCCTGGGATCAGGCTGGAAGTACCCTCCCCGCTTGGACGCGCGCGGGCACATCGAACTCGTCCACCAGGAACAGGACGTGGAGGAAGCCATCCACATGATCCTGCGGACGCAGAAGGGCGAACGCCCGATGCGCCCCGAGTTCGGCTCCGAACTCCACCGCCTCGTATTCGCGCCAAACGACGCCGCCACAGCCGGACTGGCCCGCCGCTACGTCCACGAAGCGCTTGCACGCTGGGAGCCGCGGATCGAGGTCACCGAGGTCCGCGTCGGGACCGACGAGAAGGACCCCGAGCGGATCCGATTCGGCGACGCCAACCCTGCGAAGCTCCTCATCAGCATCGACTACCGCATCCCGGCCACCAACTCCGAGCGCAATCTGGTGTTCCCCTTCTACACCATTCCCGGAGAGGACTGAGAGACCGCGACCATGTCCCTACCCGCGCCCAACCTCGACGACCGCACGTTCCAGCAGATCGTTGACGATGTGAAGCGGCAGATCGGTCTGCGGTGCCCCGAGTGGACCGACCACAACGTCTCCGATCCCGGCGTGACCCTCATCGAGTTGTTCGCCTGGATGACGGAGATGACGCTGTTCCGCCTGAACCAGGTGCCCGAGCGCAACTACATCCGCTTCCTCGAGATGCTGGGCGTCACCCTCGAGACCCCGCGCCCCGCGCAGACCGAGCTGCTCTTCAGGCTCTCCCGGCCGATCGGCGACACCGACGGCGAGGAGTCCTACGAGTGCACGCTGCGCGAGGGCGACACCGTCGCGGCCACCGTGCGCACCGAGACCGAGGAGGCGATCGAGTTCACCACCGATGCCCGCCTGCAACTGGTTCGGCCGCGTCTGGCTGCCGTGAAGGCGGTCGTGCTGGAGGAAGGCGTTGGCGAGGACGAGGCCCTGACCGCTGCCAAGGGGCTGCACAGAGCCGCCGATGGCTTCGAGCCCCCGGCAGCGGGCCGGCGCTCGGCGTCGACCGGCCCGGGCGAGGCGAAGCCGGTTGGGTTCGCGGTCTTCGGCGACACGCCGCCGCCCCGGCAGAACAGCGCCGTCTACCTCGGCTTCGAGGCCGACGTCTCGGGCAATGTCGTGGCGATCGACGCCGAGTGCATAGCCGCCGCGGCGACCGGGCTCGACCCGCGCTACCCGGCGCAGGTGTGGGAGGTCTGGGACGGCAGCGAGGCCATCTGGAGCCGGCTCAGCTTGCTGTCGGACACCACGTCCGGCTTCGACCAGACCGGCGCCGTCGAGCTGGTGATGCCGCTCAACCTCGTCAGCCGCGTCCTCGGCGGATCGCGAGCCTACTGGGTCCGGTGCCGCTACACGACCGACCCCGAGGACGTCCCGCCGCGAGCGACGCACCCGCATGGGCCTCCCGGCTACAGCGCGTCGCCTCTCGTCACCCGGCTGAGCGCGCGCGTGGTTGGCGGAATGGCGCCCGCGAGCAACAGCACGACGGTCACCATGGAGGAGATCGGGCAGAGCGCCGGCACGCCGGGCCAGGTCTTCCGCCTGCGCAACGCCTCGATCCAGGACCGCGGCAAGGAGGAGACGATCCTGATCGGCGAGCGGGGCGCCCCTCCGGCGGAGCTGCAGCAGTGGGAGGAGAAGCCGGACTTCTCCGAGAGCGGCCCCTCCGACCTGCACTTTACGTGCGACTCCCTCACGGGGCGCATCGCGTTCGGCCCGAGCATCCCGCAGCCCGACGGCACCGCGCGGCAGTACGGCGCGATACCGCCCAAGGACCTCACGATCTACTTCTCGTCCTACCGCTACGGCGGCGGCACGCACGGCAACGTGCGCGAGAACCAGGTGCGCGTCCTGAAGTCGTCCATCCCCTACATCGCCGAGGTGACGAACCCCTCCCCGGCGCGCGGCGGCCAGGATCTGGAGCATATCGAGCGCGCCAAGATGCGAGGCCGCGCCATGCTGAAGACTCGCGAGCGAGCGGTCACCGGCGAGGACTTCGAGGAGCTGGCCCGCCGCGCCTCGTCGGGGGTCGGGCGGGCCCGATGCGTCCAGCCGCCACCCCTGCACGTGCGAGGCGACTTCGGCGAGAACATCCCGCCCGGCGTGGTCCGCGTCCTCATCGTGCCGGCCCTCAGCCGCCAGTTGCTCGTCCCCCGCCCCACCGACCTGCGCGTGCCCCAGGCGACCGTCGAGAAGGTCCAGGAGTACCTGGACGAGCGCCGGCTGCTGACGACCGTGCTCGATGTGGGTGAGCCGCACTACGTTTTCATCTCGACCGAGATCACGCTCGTGGCCGATCCGCACGCCGACGCGGACCAGGTGCAGCAGCGCGTCCGGGAGCGGCTGGCGACCTACATTCACCCACTCACCGGCGGCCCCAACGGCGACGGATGGCCGTTCAAGCGGGCGCTCACGCTCGCCGACGTCTACGCCCAGGTCGGCGCAGTGGGCGGGGTCGCGTTCCTGCTGGACGCCAAGGTGTTCTACTCGACCGTCGTCGATCCCGCGCGCGGCCTGCTCGGCGCGGAGGAGCCCCTCGACCTGGAGCGGGGCCGCATCGAGGTGTTCTACGACCAGGAGAAGACACGCGCCGTGCCCGCCGACCTCCTGATGCTCGGCACACGCGAGCACCGGATCCGCTGCGTGCCCATGTCACAGGTGGGCACCGTCTAGCCCGTTCGCGGCGGCGCAGGCTAACCACCTGCCGCAGCCGCACAGGAGCCAGACCGAGTTGACAGCGAGCGAACGCCAAACGCCCGTGCCCGGCGGCGTGCTGCCGATGGCAGTCGACCTGGCGCCGTCCGAGGCCACTGTCGAGCTGCGCCCGCCATCCGCCGGCGAGCTGCCCGCCCGCATGCGCCCGCTCTGGCGCGAAGCCAGAGAGCTGCCGGGCATCCGGGTCCTCGTCACCTCGCACGACGGCGAGCCCCGGCTCGTCCGGCTGACCGTGCAGGGGGCGACCCCGGAGTGGTCGGCGCAGTGGGTGCGCTGGTCGTTCGCCGTGCGCCGCCCGCCGGAGTTCGAGGGTGGACGGGCCGTCGCGGCGCACGACTCGGTCAGCGAGGACGCCAAGGCACTCACGCTCCTCGTGATGCCGGGCGAGAGACGGGAGGCGCGCATCGAGTTCACCGCGGCGCTCGACGGGCTGACGGAGACCGGCAGCTACCCGTTCCGCGTGCACGTCAGCGATGTGGAGGACGGCTCCGCGGCGACGGCGCCTGGGGTTCTGCACCTGCGCCACCCCCAGTCAGACCTGCTGTCGCGCTTGCCGTCGATGTACGCCGAGGACCTGGCCAACCTGGAGGAGAGTTCGGGGGGCCGCGCGGAGCCGGCGTTCTTCACGCGCTTCCTCCTCGGGTTCGAAGACGCCGCGCGACCAATGGCCGACACCCTCGACAGCCTGCACCTGTACTTCGGCGCGTTCGACACAGCCCCGGACTTCCTGCCCTGGCTCTCCACGTGGGTCGGCCTGGTCCTCGACGAGAACTGGCCGGAAATGAAGAAGCGCAGGCTCATCCAGGAAGCCGTCGAGCTGTACAAGTGGAGAGGCACGCGGCGCGGACTGGCCCGCTACCTCGAGATCTACACCGGCGTTCGCCCGCGCATCGACGACCAGCCGGTGCAGGGCATGCGCCTCGGGCCCGACACGCTCCTCGGGCGCGACACGGTCCTCGGCGACGTCATGCCGCACACGTTCGTGGTCACCTGCGCGGTGCCGGACACGGCGCAGGTCAAGCTGCAGACGATCCTCGACATCATCGATGCGCAGAAGCCGGCCCACACCACCTATACCGCGCGCATCGTTGGCCGAACGGGCACCGACCAAGGAGACGCCCCCAATGCCGCTTGACGAGATGATCACCCGCGACATCACCGGCATCAACCCGTTCAACGAACTCCGCATCGATGCCGAGATCTGGCGCGAAGCCCACGACCACCACCGAGCGCACCAGCGGCTGCACGCACTGGCCGCGCACCGCCCCGGGATCGGCTACGGCCTGGAGGTCGTTCCCTCGGCCACCACCGCGGGCGCCGTGGTCGTGGCGCCTGGCGTCGGCATCGATGACGACGGGCAGGTGCTCGTGCTGTCGGAGGCGGTGAAGCTCACCCTGACCAAGGCGGGCCAGACGTTCATCCTCATGACCTACAAGGCCGTCGAGGACCCGAAGTCCGCCGTGTCGGTCGGAAGCGGGAAGCAGAAGTACCGCTTCAAGGAGAGCTGCGCCGTCGTCGACGCGAACGCGCTGCCGCGCGGGCCCTACCTCGAGCTAGCCCGCGTCTTCCGTTCGTCGGCCTCCTCGCAGATCCGCGTGGCCGCCAGCGCCTGCGACCCCGGCAAGGACGAGGTCGACCCGCTGCACCGGCGGATGGCGTTCCCAAGGTGCTTCGCGGCGGGCGCCATCGGCGAGGTGGACTACGTGGCGCAGGGCGGTCAGGGCGCATGGAAGCCCAATCGCGCCGGGCTGCTCAACCTGATACGGGAGGCGAACGCGAACGGCTTCAGCCTCGACTTCAGCGGCCCCATGGACCTGCAGTCGCAGGCCGACACCCCGGATCCGCTGTTGCTCTACATGGCGGGCGGCGCCGGCATGAAGATCTCGCTGGCCGCGCCCCAGGTGCAGGGGCTGCGCCGCTACCTGGAGGATGGGGGCGTGCTCGTCGGGGAGTCGAGCGGCGGCCAGAACGACTTCGCCATGCACTTCTACGCCCTATCCCGCGAACTCGGTGCCAACCTGCAGCCCGTCGAGGCCGGTCACCCGCTGCTGAACGCCCACTGCACCTTCGGCAAGCCGCCGCGAGGCGCAGCGGACGAGGGCCTCCTGGCCGCGGACCCCGCCGTCGGCGTCGTGTTCAGCTCGTTCGACTACGGCGGCGCCTGGCAGGGCACGGTGCCCTCGCCCGACGACCCGCTCGCCCGCACGCGCATCCGAGCGGCCCAGGAGTTCGGTCTGAACCTCGTCGCATACGCATCCGCGCGACGCCGCGGCATGGAGTTGGCGCGGATGGGTTAGCCGCGATCCGCTCTGCGCAGCGAACCTCAACGGCGCTCCCCCCGGGGCGCCGTTGAATGGTATCTGCGGTATCGCGCGCCGCGCCCAACTCCCTGTAATGGCCGGCAGGTGCAGCCGCCATCGCCGGCGAATGTACCGACAGCGATAGACCAAGACTCACGTACGCCTACCAGGGAGTGACGCTGTGCATAATCCCCCTGACGGATCGGTTGTCGAAGCGGCAGCCGGGGCCGAAGTCCAGGTCTCGTTCGATGTAAGCAACACCTACCCGGCGCCGATGGCCTACTACCTGGAGGTCGGAGGTCTGCCTGGCGCCGACTGGGGCTCCGGGTTTGGCCAGGCCGCCATGCAGTCGGTGCCTCCCGGCGGCAGCGCCGTGGTGTCCGCCGCCCTGCGCCCTCGCGGCTCGACCTCGCCGGCGGATGCGCCCCTGGTGCTGCGCATCATGTGCTGCCCGCCGGACGCCGCGTTCTTCTCCACGCCGGTCTCGGAGCACCGCGTCACGCTCCGTGTGGCCGGCGCAGCCGTGTCTCCGCCTCCGCCGGAGCCAGTTCCGCCGCCCGAGCCCGAGCGGGCAGCCACCGCGGCTCCCACCCCTGTGGCGCCGCAGCCTCCACCGCCCGAGCCCGCGGTCGTGCCTACTCCGCCGCCTCCGCAGCCTGCTCCGCCCGCACCCACTCCCGCGCCATACGTCGCGCCCCCAGTGACGACGACGCCCGCTCCATCGCCCACGCCGCCCGCGGCGCAGCCCGCACCGACGCCACCCAGATCGGCACCGCAGCCGGCTGCTCCTCTGCCGCCCGAGCCAGTGCCCGAGGAGCCGCCGGAGCCCGCCAAAACGGGGCCGCCTACCGAGCCATTCAGGGTCTACGGCGAGGAGTACCGCGAGGGCGACGTGCTCGCGGTGAAGCCGGGCGACACGCTGCTGCTGCGCTTCCGGTTCGAGAACACCGCCCAGCGCCGGCGCGTGTACGTGCTGCAGAACGACGAGACGCTGCCGCGCGGCTGGCTTGAGCTGGTGCAGGACCAGGTGAGCATCGCGGCCCGCGGGAGCGACGAGGTGAGCGCCCGCATCCGCGTGCCCGCCAACGCCTCGCCGGACCAGAACCCCTACCTCGTCCAGATAAGCACCGGGCTGTCCGGAGAGCCGCTCAAGCCGCGGACGTTCCAGCTCGAGGTGCAGTCTGTCGCCACCGTGGCGCTGACGACGCCAGCACAGGTCGTCAAGATAGGCCCCGTCGGCCGAACGGTCACCTTCCCGTTCGAGGTGACCAACCGCGGCAACACCGCGACCTCCTTCCGCATCGCCGTCAAGGACCCGCAGTCCGAGGCCGACGCGGAGGGCGCGCGCCGCGAACTCTACGAGACGCCCACGTGGCGCTACCTGTTCGACAAGGAGACGGACAAGGTCGAGAGCCAGGGCACCAGGCAGGCGCCGCCAAAGGCCGTCTCGCTCAAGGTGGTCCGCAAGGGCATCTGGTGGTTCGGCTTCAAGGAGACCCACGGCGCCCGGGTAGTTGCGGTACCGGTCACCGATCCGACCAACTCCGCAAACGGCGGCAACGCGCTCGACATCACCGCCGTCCGGTGGCGCCTCTCCCCGCTGCCGCTGTTCCTCACGCTCCCCCTGCTGCTGCTCCTGATGTTCGTGATGGGCAGCGGCGCGACGGACCTGAAGGTCGGCAACGCCTACTACGCAGACACTGGCGACGCGCGGCGCACAGCCTACGTCTACGATCCGGGGCAGGAGCCCGAGGGCGGGGGCGCGAAGACCGACGTCAGCGTCGCGGCCGAGTTCCAGTGGAAGGCCAACCTGGTGTCGGTCCAACGGCTCACCGCCAAGCACGGCGAGACGGTCGAGACGTCGGAGGTCGGCGTGCGCTCGCCGCACAGGGCCAGACCGGTGACGGTTGCCTCCGCCGAATACCAGACGGAGCGGCTCTACACCATCGGCCCGGCGTTCCTCGGCTTCGGCGGCGACAACGTCACCGTGAGGTTCGTGGCCCGCCGCACCAAGGGCTATCTGACGGTCGTCGATCGCAGCGGCCGAGCCATCGAGCCCATCGACGACAAGGTGGACCTGCCGGACCGGCCAGACACGCCCTGCAAGACGTACGAGGTGGACGCAACCAAGATCAACGGCCAGTTCGCCTTCGTGCGCCTCCGCAACGACTGGCGGCGGGACTCGCCGAAGGGAGACCTGCAGATCAACTGGTGGCCGCTCAAATGGCCCAAGACCGTGTTCCCGGAGAACGTGGCCGCCATCAAGCCGGAAGGGGACGTCGTGAGAACGAGTGACGTCTCGGGCGACCTGAAGATCGACGGTGACGCGCTGTCGGGGAACCCCGAGGCCGACAGCCTGGTGATCCTGACCACCGACGCCGACAGCCCCATCGTCAAGATCCGGCCCAAGGGGAGAGCCCAATGATCCTCCTGAACCCCGAGGTGAACATCGTCCCGGGCGCCCCTGGCCGGCTCGAACTGGTGGCGGGCGGCGCGACTGGCGTCGTCGGAGCGGGCCACGCGGTCGTGCGCCTCGAGAACGACACCGATCAGCAGAACTCCTTCGTCGTGCACGTGGCATCCGAGGCGCCGCTGTGGCAGGACGCCTGGTACACGATGGAGGCCCTGGGCACCCCCAATGCCGTCCACCCCGACCAGTACGGCGCCCAGAAGCGGTCGGTGACGGTGTTCGTCGAGGCGCACCAGACCCGCGACGTGATGGTTCGGTTCAACGTGCCGCGCACCCCCGAGGCCCGCGCCGGCGTCTACCCGTTCCAGATCGTGGTGAACACACGCATCCTCGCGCCGGGCGTGCCCCCAGGCGAGGGGCGGATCCGCCGCCTCGACGCCAAGGCCATCGTGCGCCCCTTCTACCAGTGGAGCGTGTCGCTCGCGCCGCCGGCCAGGCGGGTGGGCATCTTCCGCCGGTCCGCCGGCTACGAAGCGCAGATCGTCAACGAGGGCAACGACTGGCTCTACTGCGCGCTGAGCTTCGGAGACCAGCAGAACCTGCTGGCGCAGACGCCCACGTCTAAGGTCGCAGTGCCTCCTCCGCCGGCGGGCGCCAGCAGCATGGCCCGCAGCGTCCCCGTCCGCGCCACCGCCAAGATGCGCCAGTTCCGCGGCGAGCGCACTCCGCTGAGCCTCGCGCTGCAGGCCAGCCGCATCGAGGCGCCCTCCGTGCCGGAGCTGGAAGGCGACGTCACCGCCGGCGTGCCCAGCGCCAACCTGACGCGCGGTGTCGTTGAGGAGCCGACGCAGGAGCACAAGGCGCCCGAGCAGGCGCAGCTCGTCTACTGCCCTCTCATCCCGACAAGCTGGTCCGGCTGCTTCGGCCAGATGGTGCAGAACGCAAAGAAGCTCGCCCTGACCCTCGTCGGGCTCATCCTCCTCTACACAATGTACTGCTACGCAGTCGACAGGTTCATCCGGCACGATCTGGCAGTGACCATCAACCAGCCGCGGCGCGACCCTGGCTCGCGGGGCAAGGAGCAGTTCATCCCGCTGTCGGGCCGCTACCTCGACGGCGGCCGACTGGTCTTCTACGAGGACAAGGGCGACAACAAGCAGGGCGAGGAGCTGGACAGCATTCCGCTCAGCCCGAAGAACGTCGAGCTTGTCACGCTCGGGCAGGAGCGCCAGAGCTACAAAGTGCCGGTCGACCTGAAAGCCCACAAGGCGCTGAACGATAAGAGCGTCCGCGTCGGGTTCCAGCGCGCCGCAATGCTCCGCCTCTGGAAGAACCCCATCATCCCGGAGTCCTGGGCGGGCAAGACGGAGATGATATTCGGCGCGCCGTCCGTATCGCCCGCGGTGAAGATGGCCCGCACCACGTACAGCCCTGGTGGGGAGATCCGGCTCGAGATCCAGGCGAGCGCCGACAACTGCCCGCGCGTGCGCGGCGTTTCGGTCGGCGGGGACCCGGTGAAGCAGTTCACGCAGGCGGGCACGAACGTCAGCTTTGCGTGCCCGGCGAACGCGAAGAACAACGACACCGTCGAGGTGGACTACGAGGGTGGCGGCAGAGCCAGCTCGCCGCCCATCACCGTCGAAGCGCCGCCCGTGCCGCCGCCAGGCCCCATGTCGCTCAAGGCCGCCGGACCGGTCAAGCCTGGAGCCACGGTGCAGCTCGCCGGTGGGAGCAACCTCGGACGAGGAGGCCGGATCTGGCTGCGCGGGCTGACGGTGGTCGAGGCGAATGTGGTCTCCTGGACGCCGCCGACCTTCATGGCCCCGCCAGCCGGCGAGTACGTCGTGTCCATCCAGCGCGAGGGTGACCCTGCGCCGTTCCCGGTGAACGGCAAGCTGGTCGTCAAGGACGGTGGCGGGAAGCCGGTCGTGGGCGGAGGCAAGCCGGTCGTGGGTGGTGGCAAGCCGGTCATAGGGACTGGAGGACCTGTCACCGGTGGCGACCCGATCGACGCCTACATCCAGCACTACTCGGGCGACCAGCGCAGCGCGGAGTACATGGCCGCCACCGCCTACAAGACGATGGCCGCCGCGTTCAACCAGGATCGGGCCAACGCGGGCAGGCGAGCGGAGTTCGCGGCCGCGTGGCAGACCGCGCAGCGAGCACTCGGCAAGGAGCCCAGCGGCGATGCGCTCGTGCTGGCGGAGACCGCCAACGCGATCGGAATGGCGCTGTACGACCTGAACCACGCGCCGCCCAAGTACGAGCAGGACTGGAAGGACAGCCTGCGGCGCGCCATGAACCAGCCAATGACGCCGGTGAAGAAGGCAGTCGACCCCTACCTGTGGCGCTACGGCTTCATGGCCTTCATCGAGGGCGACTGGACGCAGGGCCGGGCCTACCTGAGGGATACCTACCGCAAGGCGGGCCTAAGCGACGCCGAGAGCAAGGCCGGGCTGGACCGGCTCATCCAGCGTTTCCGGCGGTAGGCCGGTGCGGGCCCGCGTAAGCGAGGAGGCGCCTCCGGTGTGGAGACGCCTCCTCGCTGTGTTCCGATGACGGCCGTCGCGTCAGCGCCACTGCGCCAGCAGACCGTCGATCTCCTTGCGCGTCTGAGCATCCGGGTTGTGGGTGAGCGCGCTCTCCAGCACTTCGACCGCCTTCGCCCGCTCGCCCTGGTAGTCGTACAGACGCGCCAGGCGCACATAGGCCACCGCGAAGTCCGGAGACTTCTCCACGGCCTGCTTGTACGCGTCGAGCGCCCCGGACATGTCGCCCTTGCTCATCAGCACGTCGCCGTCGAGCCGCCAGGACGCGGCGCTCTGCTGGGCCCGGCCGGCCTCAGCCCTCGACTGCCCCGCCGTCGGCAGAATGGTGCACGCGTTCACGATGCTGGAGATGATCATCGATGCCAGCTCATCGGTCGAGCGGGCGTCCATCGCGCGCAGGCTGCCTGGATCCGCCGTGACGAGCCCCGTCGGGCCGGCGTTCGGCGCGGTCACGATGACCGTCGTCTTGCCACCGGCGGTCACTCGCGCCTTCTTGAGGTTCTTGAACCACACCTGACCGCCGTCCTGCAGCTTCTCGAAGCGCTTGGCGATTGTCTCGGCCCGGGTCTTCATCGGCCACGCCTTGCCGACCTGCGCCTTCACCTCGGTGACCGACCGCTGCACGCCCTGGTACTTGAGCCGCACCACGTAGAACTCCGGCTCGCCGGGCACGGTCACCCGCTCGGCCCAGAACTGCGCCCGCGACTGCGCGGCAGCCCGTGCGCCGCCCACGAGGATCAGGCCGGCAACCACGGCGACAGAGCCACACGCTGCGATCCATCTCGTCTTCATGGGTTACCCCTCCCAGCCATCCTACTGCTTGAGCCTGATGATAGCGGTCGTCAGCCGCCGCTTCGCGGCTTGTGACTTCGTGCCCTTCAGCCCATCCTGCAGGATCTGTCGCGCGCGATCCGGCTCGCCCGCCCTGGCGACCAGGCCGGCCAGCCGCGTGCGCGCCGCCACGAAGTGCGGGTCGATGGCCAGCGCCTTCCTGTACGCATCCATCGCAGCCGCCGAGCTGCCGCCGGCCGCCAGCGCGTCGCCATCCATCCGCAACTGCAGGGCCGTGGCAGGCAGCGCGGCGCCGCCCTTGTCCACGGCCGCGATGCTGGAGTACATGCGCTTCATGTGGTCGATCCACTGCTTGGCCAGCTCGTCCTTGCTGCCGGCCTGCGACTGCGCCACCGAGCCCGCGTCGGCGGTAACGAGGATCGTGGTCCTGCCGGAGCCTGCAACCCCAACGTACTTCTCCGAGCCAATGCGTTCGAGCCGCAGCCGGTCCGCCCACGACGGGTCGTCCTCGCTCAGCCGCTGCATCCGCTCGGCGATCTTGTTGGCTCGCTCTTCCTTCGTGTACCGGCCGGCGTGCGAGAGCACCTCCAGGATGCAGCGCTTCACGCCGGGGATCTCGGCGACGACCACATAGTACGTCTGCCCGTCCGCGGCGGCTGGCTTGACGGTGAACTTCGGCGTAGACGCCGCAGCCGGCACGCACGCGAGCATGCCAATCAGGCAGGTCAGTGATGCCATACGCAGCATGGGAGTGCCTCCCTCGGGCCGCCCCGCACATCCGCTCGGGCATTCACCACGCCCACGATGGCGACGCGAACCACCTCGATGCCATTATATCACTGGTCCGGCGAGGCAGCAAGGCGCGCCTCGCCGCTCACCCAGAGCGAGCCGTCCGCCCCGATCGCCACGCCATAGGCGGCCAGCCCCGCGGGAAGAGGGATCCGCTCGACCAGCTCGCCCCCGATTGTGTAGACGACGATCCGGCGCGGATTGTGCGACAGGACGTAGAGACGCTCGAGGTGGTCGACCGCGAGCATCCCGTACGTCGAGCCCGGCAGCGACCAGAGCCGCTCCGGCGCCCCCGCAGCGCTGTACGTCTCGATCGCGCTGCGGCCCGGGTGAACGCGGTGCAGCGCGATCTCCCCGGTCGACGCCACCGCAATGCCGTCGTACGAGCCCTCCTCCAGGGGATCGCCGATGTCCCGCTCCCACGCCCCCGAGCGTGCCAACACGCCGACCGGCGCGGCGCACTGCCCGGAACGCGCCAGGAGCACCTTGCCGGTCGGCCCCGCCGCGAGCTGCGTCACGCGCCCATCCGCGAAGCGCTCCACCCGCCGCCCGCCCTCCGAGAACGCCAGCACGCCGTCGGTGAGCCAGCCGGATGTAGCCAGAAGGCGCCCGTCGAGATGGAAGGCGAGGCACGCCGCGTCCGCCAGGCGAGCGCTCGTGCTGGGCGCTCCGGCAAACGCGCGAGCGCTGCTGCCGTCCGGCGCGAGTTCTACGATCTCGGCGGTGTTCAGATCGCGCTGCGCCAGGCCGTCGCTCACCACGTAGAGGTGGCCCGGTGTGAAGCCACGGTCCGCCGCGGACGGTGGCGCGACGCACACGCCTCGCGCCGCCGCCAACCGGCCCGCACCTAGCGCTCCCAGGACCTCGCCCGAACGCGACAGGTGCAGCACTACGCCGCAGTCCCTTGAGCGCGCCAGCCTGTCCGACCGCAGCGGGATTGCTGCCGCCCCTCCGACGAGCATCAGCGCAAGGCCCACGTCGGCCACCCGGCGCAGCGCCGAGCTGCTCGTGGCGTTCTCCGTGTCGGTCATGCCGGCCAGCAGCCGGTAGAGCACATCCTCGTCCAGCACATCGTGGTCGGTGGTCCGGTGCACAAACTCCAGCGTGTCCATCTCCAGATAGCCGAGCGCGACCGCGCGTGCCACCGCCTGCATCGGTTTGCTCACTCCCAGCCGCCGGTAGATCTGGGCGAAGTGGGTGTCCACCGTGCGCGGGGCGATGCGCAGCCGCCTGGCGATCTCCTTGTGCGGCACGTCGCGGCTGGCCTCGCGCAGCAGCTCGACCTGTCGCCTGGTCAGCAGGGCCCGGCGCTCGCCGCATGGGGGCGGGACGGCGCGCCGCTCCGGGAACAGCCTGGCGAGCGCATGCGCCAGCACGTCGCGTTCGCCGTAAGCCTCCGAGAGGGCTGCCACGAACTCCGCGTGCTGCTCGCCGCCGCCCAGGCGCTCGACCACCGCGTCCACCACGTCCAGGAGCCAGCGGGCGGACGATCCGGCGTCGCTCGCGGGTCCGGCGCAGCGCTGCTCGGCAGCGGGGACCGGGCGACCGGGCGTTCTGTACGGCGCAGCGAGGGCCTCACCCGCCAGCAGCAGCGCCGTCGCCAGCGGGTCGCCGGGGCGGTCCCGGTGGCCGGGCGCACTCAGTGAGGCCGCGACCGACAGATACCTCGCAACGGACATGGCACGCCCACCCAGCCAGCGCTCACTTGCCGCCCGACGTCAGCGGCCCGAACACGATGAGTTCCTTGTTCCGGTCTGTCACGTCCTTCAGCTCGATGAGGTCCTGCGGCCCCGGGTAGTGCGGCTTCGGCGCGCCCTTGTCGATGGACGCCGCCTTCTTGACGAGGTCGGACAGCACGGGCCCCACCTTCTCGATCAGGTCCTTCACCGAGACGGCCGCACCGTCGCCGAAGCCCCGCACAGCCTGGTCGACCGCGAACGTGAAGAACCCGTTGCGGAACTTGCCGACATCGCCGTAGTCGATGGCGTAGGCCGGGTCGGGGCTGTTCTCTTTCGAGGTCTGGTCCAGCCGGCAGGAGTACAGCGGGAAGTAGTCGTACGCGGGCGGCGTGCCGGACTCGAGAACCAGCTTGGAGACGTCCGCCGAGCGGCACGCGTCGTAGAGGCCGATGATGGTCGGCTTACTCTTGCCGGGGCCGAACGAGGAGCCGATCAGCGTCGGTATCGTGACGGGAGCGAACTGCTCGCCGTCGGCGCAGACGAACGCGTTGCAGGGCGGGCCGCCCTCGTTCTCCTTGGTGTTCCCGTGACCGGAGAAGAAGATCAGAACATGGCGCGCGTGCACTGCCTCGATGCGCACCTTGAGCCGGGCCACGGCGCTATGGAGCACGCGGGCCGTCACCGTCTGCCCCAGTTCCGCCTTGTAGTCCTCGCCCACCCCGTTCGTGTCCAGCGAGGGCTTGCCGCCGCCGTTCTTGCCGTACACGTACACGATGTTGGCGTCCTGATAGCCAAAACGCTCCTTGAGCAGCGCCCTGATCGTCTGGGCATCCTTGACCGCGTAGCTGAGAGACTGGTACCGCTTGTCCGCATAGTAGTCATTGCCCACGACGAGTGCGACGGCGGGCCCAACCACGTTCAGCGTCGCCGTGGCGGGCGGGCTCGGGTCGCTGTTCGGCGCCGTCGCCCGCACCTGCAGATCGTACGCCCCGACAGGCAGCCGACCGGCCGGTATCGGGAGCCGCTTGACGCTGAAGACCTTCGCCGGATCGTCCGCGGCTGTCCACGGCACGTCCTCGGTCGGGCGCAGCTTGTTGATCGCTCGCCACTCCACCTTCGCCGCCGCGACGCTGAGGGTGCAGGAGATGATCGCCGCCTCGTTCGTTCCGCCTTCGCCGACGCCGGCCTCGTATGCCTGGGGCCGCACCTGCACCGCGATCTGCTGCACCACCTTTACCTCGTCGAGCGCAATCTCGACCGGCATGGTCGCGCTGTCGATGCCCTTCTCCGGGATATAGAGTTCCGCCTTGAGCGTCTTCGCGCCTTGCTCGAGTGGCGGCACATCCTGCCCCTTGATCCTGAACGTGACCACCCCTCGTTCCCGCGCACCGGTGATCGGGGCCGTCTGCCCTTGCCACCGCAGAGCCAGGGTCGGGACATCGCTCCTGAACCACAGGTTCTCCCCGAACTTGCCCTGCGTGACCTCAAGCTGATGGCCGCTGACGTCCTCCGACTGCAGCACCGCGTGCAAGAGCTTGCCCGCCAGAGCCTTGGCCCTGGGACGCAGCGCCTCGTCGTCCGACGCAGCGAGCGCGGAGACCCCGGCGATGGCCTTCGCCACACGCTCCGCAACGGGCGGAACCGGGCTCGGGTCCTGGATGGCGGCGACCGCGCCCTCCACCTGGTCGACGGCGTTCCGCAGCGCCGCGTCGCGCAGATACACCTTCACCGTCTTGAGGCCGTCCGGCAGCGGCGCGCGGATCGCCTTGAGCTGGTTCTGCCAGTCAGCCGGCCAGCCCGCCGAGTTCAGCGGCTCGACACGCCTGGCGGCGTCCGCCTTGGCAGTCAGCACCTGGGGCGCTGCCGCGGACCCCTCGAGGCGCACGCTCGCGGTAAGAGCAGGCAGGGGCGCGGGCGGCGCCGAGATGCCGCCCGCCGGCAGGTAGACGAGTCCGCTCACGACTCCGCTGTTCTTGTCCACCATATCGTCGAGGGCCGGCCCCTTCGCGATCTCCACGCCCGCGATGCTCAGCTTCTCGACGCTCGACTGCCCGGCCTTCCAGCTCGGGATGGCGAGCTTGACGTACGCCAGCTTCGAGTCGGGGTTCCACTCCAGGGCCGCCACGTCCACAAACTTGGGCGGTTCCGGCACCGGCTTGATGCGGTCGAGCGCCGCCACGACCAGATCACCGAGGCCCACTCCGTCGGCGTAGTCCTTCTTCACCCGCTCCAGGTCCGGCTTGGCCTTGGCGTAGCCCGGCACGAGTACGTCGGAGACCAGCGCGCGCACCGCGGACCGGGCCTCCTCTCCGCGGGCCGCATCCCCGAGCAGCCCCTTGTACGCCGAAGCGGCCCCCTCGGCCAGGGCGAGCGCGGCCTTCCGCTCCTCTGGCTTGTCCTCGCCCGGCAGGCTCTTGACGCGCGCCAGCCTGGCCATCGGCTCGGCCTCGGGCATTGCCCCCACCGTCGCCCCGTACTCCTTCTCGTCAGCCGCCTGCGCGGGCCCCGCGCTCACCCGCCCGCTCGCGGACTTGCCCGAGTGCGCCATCGTGACCGACACTGAGACGCCCGAGGAGGCATCGATCCTGGGGAACAGGTACACCCGCGTGGTCGGCCGCCCGCCCTCGCCGCCGGACTTGCTGCACCGGTCGAGGTCCGCGTAGGGCACGCCATTCACGCGCAGCTCCTGCACCGCCTCGTAGTCCGTCACCTCGGCCCGCACCAGGGCGACCGGCGACTCCTTGAGGCTGCGCACCGAGAGGCTGAGCACCGGCTGGCTCGACGACGCGATCCTGATCGGCCCCGACAGAGCAGCCACCTCCGCCGGCGGCGTGCCGCGCCGAATAACCGCCTCCAGGCTGGTCGACTCGTTGATAGCGACATCGAATGCGGGCACCGGCACCCGGGCGCTGCCGGCCTTCAGCGCCAGCCTGCCCCGCTCCGCCTTGCCGGCCTGCTCCCGCACAACCAGCTCGTCGCCCTCGGCGGCGTTCTCCACGTCGAAGGCCAGCGAACTCACCGTGCGCCCGGCGATCTCGCCCGCGAACCCCTCGGCGAGCTTCAGCGACGGCAGCGTCTGGACCGAGATCGGCCCCTCCTCCCGCACGAAGACCCTCCGATACGCATCCGCGAGTTTGCGGCCGGCCGGGATGTCCGAGACGACCTTCACCGTGAGCACACGCGTGCCCCGCGGCAGCGGCACGTCGCCACTGCCGGTGCGCTTGGCGTCGGGCAGCGGCGCCCCGCCCTGCGCGTCGACGACCGTTACCTCCAGCGGGATGGGGCTGTCGTCCACCGACACGCTGATCGGCGCCACGAGCTGCCCGGCAGCGGGCTGGCCAGGCCAGGCCTTCAGCGGCCGCACGACCCACGCCAGCGCCTGCGTCATCCCGGACTGGACGTCCGCCTCGAACTCCTGGCGCGCCACGGGCAGGTTCTGCTTCTGGACGCTCTGTCGCTTGGTCCGCGGGTCTTGCGCCTTCCGAGCCTCCTCCTCGGCCAGGGCATACACCCAGGCGGCCAGCACCGGTTCAGTCGGGATGGGCATCTGGGTGGTCGCCTTGGACGTGGCCTCCGCCTGCGAGAGGGCGGCGAACAGCGCCAGCACCCGCTCCTTCTCGCGCTCCTCCTGGAACCGCTGCTTGCCGTGCCACAGCCCCAGCGCAGCCTGCACCAGCATGCGGAGGACGGCGGGAGACATGTAGACGTCGTCGCGGCACCCGTCCCGCGAGCTGCCGTAAGGCTCCACCAGGGCCTCCAGCGCCCCGTTTGCGCCTGCCCGATAGGCCGAGCCCAGGTAGTCGTATGCGCTCGCCCAATCGGCGTTCGCGGCATCGGGCGTGTCGGCCAGGCGCGCAGCCATCCAGTACGCGTAGCCTGCGGCCAGACGGGGGAAGTAGGCCTTCGCGGCAGGGACGTCGTCCTTGACGATCTCGTCGCTCTGGGGCGAGGGGAACTGCTTGCGCATGGTCCCGGTGACGCGCTCGGGCACGCTGGCGGCGAGCTGCCACGCGGCGGCGCCCGCGGCCTCGAAGGCATCGTGCGCGGCCCGGCGCTTGGCTGCGTCGCTCCCAGCCTCGCGGGCGCTCTTCTGGGCCGCGGCCAGCCTGTCGACCACCTTGGTCCACGCAGCCATCTTGGCGTTGTCGTCCAGCCCCTTCTGGGCCGCGGCCGGCCGAGCCACAGCGCACCAGCAGGCGACGAGCGCTAGCCAGACCCACGTACGCAAGCGCGGCGTTCTCACGGGCTCCTCCTGCTGTCGCAGTGCGCGGCCGGTGGCCTGCCGCAACAGCATCACGGGGGCACACCTACCTATACGAAGGCGATGCGGCGCTCAGTGACCTTGCTGCCGTGCACCGGAGGCCCGACGCACGGCAGCAAGGAACGGTCGAGCGGCCGCGAGGCCGCCAGGGCGATCCGGCCTAGAAGAACAGCCGCCCGCTGATGGTGTACTGAAGCAGGCCGCTGCTCGTCAGGTACTCCATCGCCCAGTCGGCGGCGTAGAGCGTGTCCTGGTAGCCCGGGCGCTTGGCCTGGTAGCTCATGCCGAACGTGACGGCATTGTCCGACTCGAACAGGCGGTCGTTCGCGTTGGCGACGGTCCGGAAGCCCAGGCGCAGCGGCATCCGATAGCGCATCGTCGTGTTGAAGAACCCGGGCACGTACTCGACGCCGAGGTGCCAGTTCGTCACCGCGCGGCGCGAGTCGAGCCGGTCGGGCCCGTTGGCGCTGGAGTAGTACTGGATCTCGGCCGAGCCGACGAACTTGTCCTTCTTGTCGCGCTTGTCGTCCTTCACCGCCACCGAGTAGCCCTCATAGGCGACTCCGAACGTCAAGCGGTCCGGCAGCTCGTTGTTGAAGATGTCGCCCTGATCGTTCAGGCGGTGCAGCTTGGGGCCCAGCCGATAGGTGAGGCCGGCCGACCACTGGCCGTCCTCCATCTCCTCGGTGCCCCTAATCGGATACCTCGGGCGGACGGCGACGCCAACCAGTACCCCGGTGCCGCGGCCGTTCGTGCGTCCCTGGTAGGCGCTGGTGCTGACGTTCTCACCCTCGGTCGTCGTCGTGGTGCTGGCGACGCTCTGGTCCTGGTTGGTGGTGAACAGCGAGAGGCCCCACCCGAGGGTCAGGCGCCCGCGCATCAGCATCTCCTGCCGCCCGAACCCGAGCGTGACGAAGGAGTTGCGGACCAGATACTGCAGGTCCGTCACCGTCCTGACGCCCGTCGGCTGGTCGGTCATGTCCGAGTGCAGGGCCAGGTCAGCGTAGCCGCCCAGGGCATAGCTGAGACCGAACGTGCCGAGGTTCTTGACCGGGTAGGTCACCCCGGCGAACGACAACTGCGGCGGCTTCATGCTCACAGAGAGCGACGCGGCGGTGTTCACGGCGAAGACCTTGTTCCGCGACACCGAGCGCATCTCCGCCTCGAAGGCCGGCACGGTCAGCAGGCCCAGCTTGGCGGGGTTCCAGAACGTCGCGCTCACGTCGTCCGCGATCGCGGTGAAGGCGCTGCCCATACCGACAGAGCGGGATCCCACGCCCATCGTCTGGAGCAGGTCAGGGCCGAACTTCTTCGCCGGCTGAGTGAAGGCCACCGGTAGATCCTGCGCCAGCAGGCGGCCCGCGGGCGCCAGCGCCAAGAACGCGCAGGCCGCCGCCACCGACATCCGGCGCCAAGGTGTGGCTCGTGTCATCAGATCGGTTTCCTTTCCGCTGGGAGTGAGCGAAGGGCACGCCCGGAACGCTGGTGCGCTGCGGGGCGTGCCCCGCCCACTAGTTCAGCCCTATCCGGATGAAGCGCTTGACAGCAGCGCTCTGGTTGCTCACCACGTCCTCGGCATTCGACACGGTGACCACGTACTGCTGGCCGACCTTGAACACGCTCTTGCCGATGGGGATGTTCCAGACCACCGTGTACCCGGTCTTGGCGCTGCCCGACAGCGTCGCGGTGCCGTTCGTCGTGGAGCTGGTGCCACGGACTGCGGCGGCCAGGTTGTAGGTCGCGCCCACCAGAGCGCCCTCCGACCAAGTCTTCTTGACCTTGTCGACCACGGCGATCCGGATCTGGAGCGTAACCTGGGGCACGTCGCTCACGACCTTGAGAGGCACCCCGTTCGTGGGCGTGATCCTGAACCTCAGGCCCATGCTGGACCCCGGTGTGATGGGCACCCACATGGCCTTGGTCGCGTACTGGCTCGGCGACGGATAGCCGAGGAGCGGCGGGTACGAGACGCCGATGGTCGGCGGCGTCTCGCTGTAGGTCGCGGTGATGGTGGCGGGCGCGGACTGCTCGCCGGCGCCGTTCAGCGCGACGAGCCTGAACGCGAGCGCGCCCTCAGTGGTGAGCGATGCCGGCGGGCTCGCCCACGACCAGGTCTTGGGGTTCGTCGCGGCGGTCTGCTGGTCGAGCGTGGTGCCGTTGAGCTGGAGCCGCCAGCCGTTCTGGTTCGTGAAGTCGCCCCGCAGGATGCCCTGGGCGCCCGTGACAGCCACGCGGTAGGCCGCGCCGAGGTAGATCGCCGCGTCCGGGTAGATGGAGTTCGATGGATCGGCGATCGGCGTTACCGGCGTGCCGTTCTCGTTCACCGCGCCGGCGGCCGCCAGCAGCGTGAGCTTCGCGGTCGGGGTGCTGACCACGGTGAACGAGACCGTCTCGTCGCCCGCCGTCACAGATGCGCCGGCGTTCCCGGCCTCGTCGGTGGCGGTCAGCGTGGCGGTGTAGACCTGGCCGACGGTCAGATCGGGAAGTGTCACGGTGAAGCTGCCCGTCGTCGTGCCCAGGTCGTAGACGCCCGTGGATCCGCCGGGCGGGGCAGGCGTCACGGTCAGCGTCGCGGACCCCGGCCAGGTCTCGATGATCGAGCCGGAGATCGTGACGGGGTTCCGCACGCTGGCGCCCTCGACCGGGATGTCGATCTTGAGGCGCGGGCCAGTGCGGTCGACGCGGAACGTCCGCGGCGCGGACTGCCCCATCGTGCCGGCGAGGTTCGTCACCTGCGCCACGATGGTGTGCGTCCTCTCCTCAGCGGCCGTCGTGTAGGTCGTGCTGAAGTCCGGCGCAGCCACGGCGACCGGAGTGACCGAGGAGCCGTCCACCAGGACGACGACCTTGGTCGTGTCCGGGTGGCTCGTACCGACGGTCCCGGCGATGGCTACCGTCGCCGTGCTGAACAACGCGTTCGCCGCCGGCGCGGAGATGGTCGGTGCTGGCGTGCCATTGTCGACGGTGACGTTGACCGTGGTGCTGGTCTGCACGCTGTCGACCAGATCCGTCACTTCCAACTGGAGCGCGTGGGGGCCATCGAGCCCAACCGTGTTCCACGAGTAGGACGTGAACCCCAAGAGGCCGCTCGGGTCGGGCGAGATGCCTGTCCCAAGCAATCGCCAGGACTTCGGCGTAGCGGTCCCACTGGTGCCAGCGATGGTCACGGTGCCCTTGACGAAGGAGCCATCCACGGGGTTGGTGATCTGCGGTGCCGCTCCGGTGTTGATAACGGTCACGTCGACAGGCGCGCTCAGCGTCGAGCTTCCCGCCAGGTCGGTGATCTGCAACTGGAGCGCGTGGGCGCCATCGGCCGACGAGGTGGTGTTCCAGCTATACCCCGGGAACGCCCCCGCGCCGCTCGGGTCTGTCGCCAGACCGGTACCCAGTAGGCGCCAGGCGGACGGATTGGCCTCGACGACGGTCGCCGTCACCGACACCGTGCCGCTGATGATGGCGCCGTCCGGTGGCGAGGTGATCGTGACCGCAGGCGCCGTATTGTCTATGGTCACGGCGACAGCGGCGCTCGTGGCCGTTACACCCGCCTTGTCAGTTACCCGCAGTTGCACGGAGTGCGAGCCGTCGGACGATGCGGTCGTGTCCCAGTTGTACGACACGAAGCTGCCCGTCCCGTTGGGAGCCGTCGCCAAACCGGTTCCGAGCAAGGTCCAGGACGCGGCGTAGGCGGTTCCGTTCGAGCCGGCCACCGTCACGTTGCCCTTGAGATACTGCCCGGCCGTCGGAGCCGTGACGACGGGCGTGGGCGGCGCGATGATCATCACCGGGTTGGCCAGATCGACCGTGGTCGACGTGCCGACCTGATCGGTCACGACGAGGCGGAACGTGTGTCGTCCATCCTTGGTGGCGGTGGGGTAGTTGTAGGTCTGTGCAGCCACGTTCGCGACGCCGCTGATAGCCGTGGCGGCGCCGTTGTCCTGCAGGACCCACGATGCGATGTTGGCGTCGTTGGCGGTGATCGTGAAGACGATGTTGTCCGTCACCGCGTCCGGATAGTAGTAGTTGCCGTCCGCGTCGAGCACCCGATCCACTGCGAGTGCGCCGGTTGGCGCCGTGGTATCGACGACGATGCTTCCGGTCTGAGCCAGGCTGAGGTTACCCGCCGAGTCGGTGGCGGTGATCGTCACCTGGTACGTGCCGGCGGCGAGGGCCGATGGTGGGGTCCAGCCCCAGGCTGCGGGATCGGCGATGCCGGCGGCCGAGCCTGGCGCCAGTTCGGCGTTGTGTGTGACCACAGTCGTGCCGTCCGGATAGAGCAGCGACACACTCACACGCACCACGCCGTTCGCGTCGCTGGTGGTCCCCGTGATCACCGGCAGGCCCGTCGCGTAGGAGGGAATGGTCGCGGCGAGTGTCGGGCGGGTCGTGTCGACGATGACCGACCGGTTGTACGTCGCCGACCACGTCGCGCCCTCCAGGTACCGCGCGCTCACCGTCACCAGGCCGTCGGGTCCCATCGTGAGCGCGTAGAGCGCCGGCACGCAAAGTGCGCCGCTGTCGTCCTGGTTCACCGTTCGCAGGTCGAGCGTGTAGGTCACCGTGGGCGAGGTCGTGCTCGATAGCTCGGCCGAGGTGATGACCGCTTCCCCGCCGATCGCGCGTATCTGCACGTTCAGCGGCAGCCCCCCCTCCCCCCACGGGCCGCCGGTGCCTGCGTAGATGGTGGGCACGATCGAGCTCGGCATCAGCATGAGGCTGCCGCTCGGGTAGTCATTGACTACGTTGAAACTGACGGTTGCCGGCGTCTCGGCGGCGATGCCCTGGCTCACGGCCGTCACCGTCAACGTGTGGGCCCCGGTGGTCATGCCCCCGTCGAGCGCGAGAGCATACTCCCACGTGTTGCCCATCAGCGTCGCCTGCTGGGCCGCGCCACTGTCGAGCTGCACCCATACTTCATCGGCCTGGTAGCAGCGTCCGTTCACGAGGTACGTGTTCGGATTGGCGACGACGCTGACGTTGTCGTCGGTTTGAGGGTTCACGATGTCTGCCCAGGGCGCCGCCAGTGCCGGCGAAACGGCCGCCAGCATCAGGCACAGCACCCAGACAGCACACAGAGCCATCCCGCGGTTGCGCGGCGGCCCATCTTGCCACGATAGCGGATGCATCATGTCGTCTCCTTTGGCATCTTCCTCAGTTCGGAGCACGTGGGGGGGGGACATCCGAGTGGGCGCCCTGGCGACAGAAGCGCCGCGACGGAGTGCTGCAGCGGTACCGCTCGGGAGGCCGCGCTGCGGAGCACGGCCGAGGCGTCACGACGCAGACACACGGTGGAAGAAGCGAGGCGCGACAGTGGGCGCCGACGGGGAGAGCCGTCAGCGGGGCCGACCGGGCGAAGAAGCCCGTTGGCAACGAGCCATCGAGGAGTGCGAGGCATTGCTTCCAGACCTGGTGTGCCGCGTCTAGACCGCACCGTCCGCTGGACACTGCGCGCGCCGCCGTAGGCGGCACGCTATGCAGCGCGGGTTCTTGCCTTCACGCGCCGCCCGTTGAGGCAGGCGGCGACCTCGCTCGTACATGGACGCTAGTGGGTTCGCACCTCGCTCGGCAGTTTCCTGCATGGCAAGGTGCGAGGTCCCGGTGTTTTTGCGGGGCGGGCGCCGAGCGGCTCCGTCGCGGCAGCCGCGGGCGCCCGCCTGAGCCCATCAGCCCAGCAGCAGCGTGCTGGTGGACCACGGCGCGAGGCCGGATACCGTCTCCGTGCGCTCGCCACCCGCCATCCGGATGCGCACGTCCGCCCGCTCGATCGGGTCGAGCCCGGCGTTCAGCAGCACCACGGCTGCCTTGGACCGGTCGAGCGACATGCGGACGAAGGGCACCAGCGGCACCACCTCGTCGACGCGAACCGGCAGCCCGCCCCGCGTCACCCAGTCCGCCATCTCGACGAGCTGGGAGCGCTTTGGCACGGACTGCAGGAACATCCAGGGGGCATAGCCCATCACCACCACGCGGCCGCCGAGCCGGTTCTCGAACGCTGTGAGACACGGACCGATGGGCCGGCGGAAGTAGTCGCGCATCTCCGCCAGTACGCGCACGCCATCGGCGACCGGCTCCAGCACGGCTCCCATGCCCTTGGCGGCCCAGAACTCAATGCGCGCGTCGCGGATCTGCCCGGCGTGCGCCCCGTTGATCGGGTCGGCGGTGAACTGCTCCATCGCGCCGTTGCTGACCTGCCTCGCCACGCGCACGCCGGCCAGGTCCGACATGCCGCGTTCAGCCAGGACCGAGAGCGCCTCGACATCCATGAGCACGCCGCCGGACAGCAGCGCGCGCAGCTCGTCGTCGGCGACGGCCTCCGCCATGCGCCCACCCAGCACCGCGCCCCACGGCGGCGGCTGCACGCCATCCCACGGCTCGACGCTCAGCGGCAGCCCGATCTCTGCCAGGCAGTAGGTGATGGCGCTGCCGCGGTCCCAGTGCGCTCCGAGCCACGGCTGCCCGGGCTGCACGCTGCACCGCGCGGCCACGTCGCCGTGCCACACCGGCCACAGCCCCGCGGCGGGCAGACCGGCGGCATGGGCCACGAACGCCTCCCACTCGGGGCGCACCTTGCGGATGGCCGGCAGGAACGCCTCGCACTCGCCGAACGGGCCGCCCCACATTGGCAGCATGTTCAGCGCGACGCCCTCGCAGCCGGTCGCCAGCGCGAGCGTACACTCCGACAGCAGCGCGGTAACGGACTTCCGCAGCTTCTGGTAGGGGAAGTTCTCCAGCTCGTACTGGATGTCCGCGATCTCCGGCATGGCGGCGGCATCCCGCGCCCCTCTGCCGATGTCCAGCACCTTCCCGATCATCGCGCCCGGAGTGGCGTCGCTGTAGAAGCCGCCGCCGGGCCGCAGCTTCGTCGCCTTGAGCGCTTCGAGCCATCGGAGAGCCGGCGCGCCGGAGTACAGGTCGCCCGCGCCCGCGGTCATCAGGCCCGTGGCGATCGATGGGTCGACCCCGTGGATGGCCGCCTCCACGTCCTCCAGGAGCGACGTGATGGAGTCGGCGTTCTGCCGCACCCAGGCAGCCCGCACATCGCCGCGCGCCGGGTCGTTGAGGGCCGCAACGAGGGAGCCGCGATCGAACCGCTCTCCCAGCGCGCTGGAGATCATCTCGACGCAGAGCGGGCAGAAGCAGGCGAACGGCACGCCGTGGTTGCCCATCCGGATGTCGTCGTCGATCCAGATGAAGTCCGGGCGCGCGCCGGCCATCAGCTCGTACTTGCGCCGGACGTAGGCGCGCAGCTCGGGCGTGTTCACGCAGGCGCACCCGGTCGACGCGGCCCCATCCGGCCCGACCATCGGCTGGAACGGAAGCGGCGCCATCGTCTCCCACGCCTCGTTCAGGTGCCCGATCGTGGTCAGCACGTTGATGCCGACGCTGGCGATGCCAGCGGCCTTCATCGCCGCCACGCGCCGCCCCAGCAGCTCCGCCCGCGCCTCCAGCACGTCCATCGGCAGGTAGAGGTGGTGGGTGATGGACTCGAAGAAGGCCACCTCGTCGAGCCAGTCGCGGTTGGCCCGCACCTGCTCCATCAGCTCGTCGAAGGCCTGGTCCGTCTCGTAGTGCGGCAGCCCAACGCGCCAGGAGAGCCTGAGCCCCCGGCCGGTTCGTGCGTTCATCGCGTTCCTCTTCGTGTGTCGGTTGTGATGTCAGCCAGACATATCCGCCACCATCCCTTGGCCGTCATCCCGCCAGGGATCTGCATGTGACGTTGGGCACCTGCGCGGCGCCCCCCAGCCCCCAAATCCTGGGGGAGTGCGGTTAGCCGCGGCACGCCCCCGTCCCGTTGCCGCGCGCCGTAGCCGTCATCCCGTCAGGGATCTGCACTTGACGTTGAGCGCCCGCGTGGCGCCCCCCAGCCCCCAATCCTGTGGGAGTGCGGTTGGCCGCGGCACGCCCCCGTCCCGTTGCCGCGCGCCGTAGCCGTCATCCCGCCAGGGATCTGCTCTTGACGTTGAGCGCCCGCGCGGCGCCCCCCAGCCCCCAACCGTGGGGGAGTCGGGTTGGCCGCGGCACGCCCCCGTCCCGTTGCCGCGCGCCGTAGCCGTCATCCCGCCAGGGATCTGCTCTTGACGTTAGGAGCACGCCCGGCCCATGGCAGATGGTGGCCCAGGCCAGGATGACGCACGAGCGCCGTGGTGGGATGGGCCTGAGCCTGCCCTGAGCCTGCCGAAGGGTGCCCGTCCAGTACCGCGCGTGGACAGGCCGGGTCAGCGAGACCGTCCGCGCACCGCCCCGCCCATCATCGCACTCCGCAGCGAATGTGCGGGCACCACGACCTTCGCGCGCCCGATCGCCTTCGTGACCGGACCGGCGGTCGAGTTGTACAAAATCACCTCGCCGTTCGCCAGCGGCGTCGCGTACACGCCGTCGTATGCCGCATCAAGTTCGGCGCGGGCAGGAGCCTTCCTGCGCACCGCCCAACGAATGGCCTCGCAGAACGCGCGGATTGCGGTGGGCTGGCCGGGCACCGGCGCCGACGCCTGCACGACGAGGCCCGCGCCGACGCGAACCGGCCCACTCGCCCTGCCGGCTACCTCCGTGCCCGCCGTCTCGTCGCCGTCCACGAACCGAGGCGCCAGGCCCGCGGGCACGACCAGCACGCCGCCGGCCTTCACCCAGCGAACGATGGCCGCCAACGCGCCGGCGCTCACGTAGTCGCCCTCCGGCCACGCCAGCACCCGGTAGCGGTTGAGGGCGCCGTCCTCGACCAGGCGCTCGTCGACGATGTCGTAGGCCAGCACGTCGCGCAGCACCGGGCCCACGGCAGCCAGCCCCTGCGGATAGCCGGTCTCCGGGTGGAGGCGGTGGTCGGTGGTCGGGTAGAAGAGCGCCGCGTCGATCAGCGGACGCTCCCTCGTGAGGAACGCGCCGAACTCCTGGAAGGTGCGCACCGCGCCAACCGGGTTCTGCCCCCAGTCCCAGTAGCCCCAGCTCCCCAACGAGACCGCCTCCATGAAGCGGCCCACCTCGCCCTCCGGCGTGATGCCGCCCGGCGGCTCCGACCAGTACGCCTCGCCATAGAACCGGGCGGCCGTCGCGATGCGGTTCAGCATCGAGGCGGAGTTCTGGGCGAAGGGCAGGTAGCCGCCGTGCGTCGAGCGCATCTGCGCGCCCGTGCCCCGCAGCGCCTTCGGGATGCCGGTGTTGTCCTGACCCAGCAGCACGTTCTCGTCGCCATTGCCCAGGGGCACCACCAGCAGCGACTGCGGGAAGTGCTTCCGCGCGATGCGGGTCACATCCGCGGTGAAGCGCGTCATGCTGTCGTAGTACCAGTCGATGAAGTCGAGCCACCGCCGCCGGTTCCGTGCCGATGCGCGCACGTCGAAGGGCCGGCCGTACGCGTTGGGCGGGTAGTCGACCGCGTCGAAACCGCCCCACGAGGTGCCCCACGCCGCGTTCAGCTTCTCAACGCTGCCGTACCGGGCGCGCGCCAGGTCGCGGAACGAGGTGCGTGCGTCGTCGTCGCCGCACCAGTAGTCGGGCTCGGCGGTGCCTTCTTTGCCGAAGAGGCGCGTCTCGTCCGGGTGGTAGCCGGCCGGATAGGTCGCCTCCCCGAAGTCGCCGTGGATGCTCAGGTAGATCGCCGCGACGTTCTTCGTGCTGCCGCCGTAGTGCGCGGCCATCGCGGCGTAGCCCTCGTCGAACCGGCGCAGGATGCTCGGGCTCCAGATGGACATGCAGGCAAGCACCTTGCCCGAGCGCAGCCCGCGGCACGGCACGAACGCCGCCGTCTTGCGGTACCACGCCGGCGGCCAGTGGAAGTGCGGGAAGTACTGCCACTGCAGCCCCGCCTTGCGGCACGCGGCGAGCCCGGCATCCGCCTCCGTCCAGTCCCACACGCCCGGCGACGTTTCGTTCACGTCGAGGTGCTGCGAGTCGGTCTGCGACAGGCTGAAGCCGATGGACCGCACCACGTGGTTCTGCACCGCGCCCATCACGCTCGTTCCGAGCAGCATCGGCGGCCCCGGCTTGCCGGCCCGGCGCACGGGAACCGGGGGCGCGGGCGGCGGCTTCAGCCTCGGCAGGTCGGCGGGCGTCACCAGCCCCGAGGGGTACACGTTGCGCGGCGTGATCAGGATGGCGTCCAGGTAGAGCAGGTAGGCACGCTCCAGCCCGTCGCGGCGCTCGTTCACGCGGATGGTCAGCTCGTGCGGACCCGGCTGGAGCGATGTCGTCGTCAGCTCGATCCACCCCATCGCGGTCGAGACGCCGAAGCTAGCGATGCCCGCCGGAAGCGTGTCGACGGTCATGTGCCCCCACGGCCCCTTGTCGATGCGCCACCAGAAGCTGCTGGTGGCGCCCGGCAGCGACGCCGCCGCCCACGCGTGGTACCGGCCAGGCTCCGCCACCTCGAACGGGAACCGCGCATGGTAGCCGTCACCCGGCGGCGGAGTACCCGTCCACAGCCGCAGGATCTGGTCGCCGCTCACGACCTTGGGGAACTCGGCCGGCCCACCGAAGTCGTGGTCGCGGCAGGCCTCCGCCTCGATGAAGATGTCAGGCTGCGTCGCCGCGGGACCAGCCGACAGCAGGCACAGCAGAGCTACGAATGGGAACATGAAACCTCCTTCGGTGGATCTCGCCCCAGGGCCCGCCCTCGACCGCCGCCGCCCTCCGCGATCCGGCACAACGGCCCGGCGAGGCACGGAGGCCCCACCCTATACCTCGCGTCGCGCAGCTCACCCCACCACGGCCCTTCGCGATCCGGCAGAACGGCCCGGCGGGGCACGGAGGCCC
>CAZFLM010000018.1:59440-90915 GCA_964519955.1 uncultured Chthonomonadaceae bacterium
GGCAGAACGGCCCGGCGGGGCACGGAGGCCCCACCCTACACCTCGCGTCGCGCAGGCCGCCATTGACCGCCGCCCGCGGCAGCAGACCACCCACCAGGCGGGCAGGGACGCCCGCCCCACCACGGCCCTTCGCGATCCGGCAGAACGGCCCGGCGGGGCACGGAGGCCCCACCCTACACCTCGCGTCGCGCAGCGTGCCCCACCACGGCCCACTGCGCCGCATCCCCTGGCCGTCATCCCGTTAGGGATCTGCTCTTGACGTTCGACCTTCGCCGTTGGCCGTTCGACCTTCGACCCGCGACGCCCAAGCCGACGCCCGCTGCCCTACCGCTTCACCACCCGGATCCACTCGATCTCCACCGCATCGCCCTTGCCGCCGTTGAAGTCGACGCGCAACTGGCGGATGGTCCCGCGCCACTGCGGGTGCGCCGTCAGGTCCACCACCACGTCGTGGAACTGGCCGTCGGCGGGCAGGTGGAAGGAGACGCAGCGAGCAGGCGCGATCGGCCCCTCGCTGTTGGCCCAGAAGAACTCGCCGCTGGGCTTACTCACCCGTGCCCGCATCGCGAAGCCGGTCACCTTCTCCGCGGCGATGGCGAATGGCGGGCTGACGAAGTACGGATCGCCGCCGGTGATCTCCATGCGCACCGAGGCAGCGGCCGCGGCGGGCTGCGTCAGGTCGTTCGCAGGCGCCCATCCGAGCGCGTCGCCGCCGTCGCCGAAGCGCCACTCCGTCTGGTCCGGCGCCGGCTCCACGCGGCGCACGCCCGACACGCTGATGGACGCCGGCGCCGCGCCGAACTTCAGGCACACGGTGAGCAGGCCGAGGCGTGGAACGTACTTCCACTCGCCATCGGCCAGGACTCCACCCGTCTTCTCCGCCAGCGGCTTGCCATCGACCGACACCGCGGAGGGCTTGCCGATCGGCAGGATCGCGACGGTGCCGGTCTGCCCGGCGAAGTAGCTCGCCTGGGCGGTCAGCGTGCCATCGCGCAGCGAGACGCCGGACACGTTGCCCGGCCCATTCACCGCGATCCAGCCGTCGGCGGCCCGCACACCATCGGCGCCGGAGTTCCAGCCCACTCCCTGCAGCCGGAACACGTTGCCCATGATCGCGTTCGGCGACAGCATGCACCCCACGCACTCGACGTTGGTGACCATGTTCCAGTTGTCGGTGTAGGTGCCGTAGTCCTTGGGCCGCGTGGACTGCTGGTTGATGCCGGAGATGGTGATGCCCTCGCCGATCGCCCGCCACGGGAACGACTTGTCGTAGCGCGCCAGCTCGATGCAGGCGTTCGCGTAGTCGAGCCCGTTCCACTGCACCGGCACGCCGAACCACGAGCCGGTGTAGAAGGTGGCGCCGAAGATGGGGATCGTGGCATACGCCATCAACTGCGGCATGTCCGGCGCGCGCCACGCATAGACGAACGGCAGGCCCGTGCGCGCCCAGAAGATCGCTCGCTGCAGGTACTCGCGCTTGCCCGTCATGCGGTAGCCGGCCAGATAGGCGCGACACGCCTGCCCGGACGCCAGGATGTCCGGCGAGTGCAGCGGGCATTCCCACACCTGCGAGGCGCGCGGCACGTCGAACCGGTCCATGAACGCCAGCCCGCGCAGCCCGGCCTCCAGCGTCGAGCGATCGCCGGTGCGCAGCGCCCAGTTGAGCAGGTTCTCCGTCGGCCCCGCCACGATGCCGACCGCCGTGTCGCCGTCTAGGCCGAGCGCCTTGCGGGGGCCGTCCGGGTGGAACACGTAGCGGGCGCCCTCGGGCTGCGCTTCGGCCGCGCCACGGCCGGCCAGCAGCGCCGCGCCGACGGCCGCGGTCGGGTCGCCCACGCCCCGCAGCGCGAAGGTGAGGTCGTTCGTTCCGGCGGCGACCTCCTGAGCCCGGGCGCTCCAGGCGGCCGCATCGGTACGGGTGGGCCGCAGCCGCGCCATCGTGTCGTACATCGCCGCCACGTTCAGGTCGCGCCCCGGCGCCCAGCCCACGACCGGCATCCACGCCATCGCCGACGCCTGCCAGAGCACTGTCTCGTAGGACTTCATGCACATGTCGAGCGTGGCCTGGTAGTCGCGCGCCTTCGGCGGCATCGCGGGCGCTTTGGCGGCCCCACCGCAGAAGCGCTGGTACCAGATGAGCGGCGCCGCCGTCACGTCCGCGTCCGCCTCGGCGAAGATGGACGCGCTCAGCGTCAGCGGCTTGCCGGGCGCGAGGTGGTACGGCCTGGCGGCCAGCAGCGTGTTGGTCGCCACGTAGTCGGGGATCGAGGGCAGGAACACTCCCAGCAGATGGTTGCGGCGGCTCTCGACGAAGTTCGGCGAGGCGAAGACAGCGCTCGGGCGCGTGCGCCGGCCGTCCCACTTCTGCAGCGGGTCCCACATCACGCCCACGATCGCGCGGTCCTTCTCCACCGCCATCGCCGGGATGGTGACCCAGTTCGGGTGCGGCGCGAAGCGCGTGTGCATCGGCGGGGCGATGTCCAGCGCCGAGGAGGAGCGCTCGCCCTTCACGAGCCACTCGACGCCTGGGAACAGCGCATGGTCTTGCTCGTCGCCGAAGCTCCCCTCGCCCGCCCACAGCCACGGCCCCTGGAAGGCACGCAGAGAGACAGGTCTGGCGGCCGACACGCGGTAGTTGGCATCGATCCAGGGCTTGCCGGTCGACGTCGAGTACGTCGCGTCGACCGCGACACCCGCCCGCGAACCGTGCAGCTTGAGCGTGGCCGACTTGCCGTTCGATGAGGCCGAGACTGGCGTCAGCGGCACCGAGACGGGCTCGTGGTCGCCACTGAGGGCGACCCGCGCCAGATACGGCAGGTAGCCCATCGTGCGGGCGCGTCCGCCGGAGAGCAGATCGACGCGCGCCGCCTGGAAGCCGCCAGGGCCCGCCACCAGCACCAGCCGAACGCGGCCGCTGCCGATGGCCGCCACGGACTTCCGCGCCACTGCGAACGTGCCGGTGCTCGCCACCTCCGCCCGGGCGCTCGCCACGATCAGGCTGGTGGACGCCCGCGCCGGCGCGGACAGCCCGCTCCCGGCCAGCTTCACGGCGACGGCTGCGACGCCCGCCTTGCGCGGCGCCACCGTCCAGCGAAGCGTCGCGCTCTCGCCCGGCTGCAGCTCGGGCAGCGCCTCGGCCGGCGATGCGACGGCCAGAATCGAGGGATCGGAGACCAACTCGGGGTGCAGCGGCGCGACGGCCGCGCCGCCGTCGTTGCGCACGCGCATGGCCAGGCCGACGCGCTCCCCCACCGCGCAGACGCTCTGGTCCGCGGCCAGCGAGTCGATGGTCAGCCTGGCGGGCCCCACCGGGAGGCGCGCGAACTCCAGCAAGTGGAAGGTGACGACGGAGTCCGTCTCGCCGCCGATGCTTAGCCCGAGGCGGCGCACCGCGCCCGACCAGGTCGGCATCTCGGACAGGCGCAGCGTCACCCACTGATCCCCGGCGCCCACCTCGAATGGGAGCGCATTGACGCCGGAGTACGTGCCGTCGGCAGCGTCCGACCAGTTGATCACGAACCGGGCGGGCGCGGTAGCGGTGAGGTGCAGCGTGGCGTACGGGATGGACGACGCGCCCAGGCTCAGCGGCGGGCTCGAGAGGACGGCATTGGGCGCATCGAGCGTCAGCCTGGCGCCCGCACTCACCGTATCGAGCCGGCATCCGCTCGTCGGGACGAAGCCGCCCGCCCCCTCCGCGCGGAAGTCCCAGCGCGGGCTCGCGGGGTCGTGGAAGCTCGGGACCCCCTGCTTCACGCGGATGTAGTCGATCTCGAGAACCGAGCCGTCGAGCGCATCGAACCGCAGCCGCGTCACACGCCCCTGCCACATCGGGTAGACGCGGTACACGTGGAAGCGCTTGTCGCCCTGCACGGAGAAGCCGCGCTCCTTGCCCGCGACGAAGCCCGCGTCCTTGCCCTCGGTGGTGCTCGCCCAGAAGAACTCCGCGCCGCCCTCCTTGTCGCACTTCATGCGGATCTCGATGTACTGGAAGTCGTTCGCCTGGATGTCGAGCGAGTTCCGGTCGGACGAGATCATGTAGGGGTCGCTGTCGGTAGCGCGTGTCTTCAGCGCGCCGCCGACCACCCGCAGCGGGGCGAGCGAGTGAGCGGCGAACCAGCCACCGGCAGAACCGGGCTGGTCGAACTCCCACGCGGCAACCACCTTGTCTTCCGCCGTGGCCCGCAGTACGGAGAGCAGGAGCAGAACGAGACAGAGGACGGCGTGCTTCATCGGGCGGCACCTCCTGGGCGCATGCATCGTGCGACGCGCGCCGTGCACGCCGTCGCGTTCACCATCGGGGGCGCAGTGTCCTGCGGATCGAGGGAAGTGGTCAGTGGTCAGTGGTCAGTGCGAGGCGAAGCGCCGACGCCGAGCGTCAAGGGCAGAACCTCGGCGGGATAACCGCCAAGGCCCCGTACAGGAGCACACAGCGCAGGCGGCCGTGGTGGGATGGGCGTCCCCGCCCGTCCGGTGGGGCGCTTGCCCGGCGCTGTTCGCCCTTCTCCGGCGCCAACGCCGTGGTGGGATGGGCGTCCCTGCCCGTCCCGCACCACCCACATGAGGCTTGACATCCTTGTCCAGCACGCCACGTACTCCCAGCCGGCCATGGACCGCCGCCGCTCTCGGCGGCACAGCGGCGGCCCGGAGGACTGCGCAAGCCCTACGCGTTCGCCTTGATCCAGTCCGCGCACTTGCGGTAGCCGATGTCGGTCGGCTCGGTGCCCTCGTATTCCGCGCACCACACCCCGTCGTAGCCCGCATCCTTCAGGCACTTCACCGCGTGCTTCAGGTCGATCTCGCCCTCGCCCAGCGCCGCGCCGACGTACTTCTCGCGCGCGCCGGTGCCATCCTTCAAGTGGACGTGGAACACGTGCTTGGCCAGGATCTCGTAGAACCGGTTGATCGCCGCGATCTCGTGGCCGAACCAGCGGTAGTTCATCGTGTCCAGGTTCACGCCGACGCGCTTCGAGCCGACCGCCTCGATGATCGCCAACTGCCGGTCGCCATCGTTGGTACAGTAGCCGTGGTTGTCCATCGCGAAGAGGATGTCCTCGGCCTCTGCGAAGTCGACCAGCGGCTTGAAGCAGCCGGCGATGGCCTCCGCCCAGCGCGCCTCCGGCACGGACTCCTTCGGCGAGCCGCCCTCGGTGCGGATGACGTTGGTGCCCAGGATCTTGGCCAGGCCGCAGCACCGCTTCATGCGCTCGACCTGGAACGCGACCTCGTCCTCGCCGAGCACCACGAAGTCGTTGCAGGCGGCGAACGCGGAGACCTTCAGCCCGCGCGCGTCCACCTTGCGGCGCACGACCTCGGCCTCCGCCTCCGGGTTGGCGACACCCGCCCCCCAGACGTCGCCCGCCTCGATCTCCACGTACTCGAAGCCCGCGCCGGGGCAGTAGTCGAGGAACTGGTCGAAGTTGAACTGCGGGAAGTTGTAGTGGATGACGCCTACCTTCATGCGATGGCTCCAATCAGCGGGATCGGCCTGGCGGCCCCCGCGGTCAGTTGCGTGGCTGGGGTTCTGCCCGCGGTCGCGTTCACCACGAAGGGGGCATCTTCCTGCGAGGCGGGGCAGAGACGACTACGTCCCCCCCGGAGACGGGAGGGACGCGAGTGTGGCCTGTGTGGGTGGGCAGTACAAGATATGAACTTGTGGCCTCTTCGGTGTCAACGAGGAAGTGCAATGAAGAGGTCAGAATCCGCCCGCTGATCTCAGAACTGATCTCGAATCCCCAGGAGTCGGCCCTCCGGTTTGGTGCAACGATGCGGTCATTTCGAGGAGCCTAGTCAGCGCCTCGTTTGGCCGCTCGTGCCAGGTACTGCGGTCGATCCGCGGCACCAAGCGACGCCATGATCATAGTAGCATAATGGGCGGGCCGGCTTGCGGGCCACTCCGACGTTGTGCCGGTGTAGGCTCTGCTCGCTATGGCCGCCACTACATCCCGGTGAAGACGACTTCACGCTCCGTTGTGCCGCGCCCAGCTCGACGCTGCACCGCAGCCGGCCTGTCCGGTCACCTCGCAACTCGTGCGGCGACTGTCCGATAGTACGGTTCTCGGTGCTCTGCCCAGGCCCGTTGCATCTGACGACGTATAACCCGGTTCCTTCGGACTGACGGCCCCCACGTCCCAGTGCACCGCGCACAAGTGCTGGACTGTGTGCCTGTTGGCGCCAGCCGGAGCAGCGATCGCCGCGCTGGGGCCAGGCACACAGCCAAGGGTATGTAGCTCCACCGACCACAGGCAAGCGGACGGGAGCGATCGCACTCTCGCAGCACTTCTGTGCCGCGAGGGCGGGAAAACGCTGTGGACGGAGCCATGATAGGCCGCGCGAGCGGCGCCCCCGCAGGGCTCAGCACTCCTGATGTCGTCGCTATCGATACTGACAATGGCGCATACTGGGCGCTGTCGTGCGACCTTCGCCCTGCTCCTAACCATGCTGACGGAGTGCTTGGTCGGCCAGGACTCTGCGGGCTACCGGTCCGCGGCACCCGACATACTCGACCGCGCCGATCCCATAGAGGTCTGCGATGCCCACCCGGAGACGGGTGCGTACGTAGCTGCGGCACGCCTGTGTCCGTACAACGCGGCCCTATGGAGCCATCTAGGTGGCGTCCTTAGGCGGGAGCAATGATACTGCGAGAGCGTTCGGGCGTACACTTGCTCATGTGTCCTCGACTGGCTCTCCGAGTGCAACGCGATCTACAACGTGTACATGGACGGCGCCACTCCGATGGTCATCTGCGAGCTGCTCGATCGCTGCGCTGTGCACATGGCCGTCTCCACAACGATGGCCTGGGACCTGCGCCTGCGATATGATCATTGCGAGCGGTCCCACGTGGGTTTCGGCGACATGCACCGAGTGGGATGCCCAGACGCCCTCTGGACCAGACATCGCGAACATCAACGTGTAGTCCGGCCAACAACTGCTGAGTTCGGTGGCCCGAGGAGAGACCGCACGCTCAGATGGACTCAGGCGATCAAGCACGAAAGCGGTCATCTACGTCGCCCTCACGGCGTGGTTGGCTGGCGTTGGCCATCGGTCGGTCCCGGTATCGATCGCAACGCCCCATCGCGCCAGAAGTGCGGGCCAACAGATCCATTGCTGCGCGGTGGTGTCAACTCCTGCTTCGCACAGGTGGAGTCTTGGGGTCGGCTGGCCATCGTGGAGCTGCGCCTGCAGCGTGACTGTGACGTTCCTGCCGAGCACCGCCGCGGCCATGCACAGCAGCGACGCGCGTGACCTGGCTCGGAGCCCGAGGGCCACGCCAGGAATTGCCGGGGCAAGGCATCGGGAGCGCGCTGTAGTTACGACGAGCATCAACGGGCTCTCCTGGGGCATAGCGGGGGGGTACTCCCGTGGGCGGCTGGCCGCGCACACAGCCGACCGCCCACGGGAGGTTCTGTGGCGCCTCTAGCGCCGCCGCCACACGCGTCGGCATACGCCGACAGCGGTGATGAGGCTACCGAGGACCGCGGCGCTGCTCGGCTCAGGAACAGAACCGGACTTCGACAGCGGCGACACGTCGGCGAACGCATCGATCTCGCCGCCCGAGTAGCCGCTCACGCCGGTTACGCGGATGTACTGGATCCAGTCGTACCCCGACTCCCCGAGGTCGAAGCCCGCGCCGCCGCCGGAGCCATCGTATAGCGCGATCGCCTGTGCGGCAGTCAGGCCCTTGAAGTCGGCGTCGGTCAGAGCCGGGTTGACCGGCTTGGTGAAGTCGGACTGCACATCGGTCCACGCGGCATCGGCGGAATCCCACAGGAACGCGTTGGTTGGGAAGAGCGCGTCACCGTAGGGCCCGCTGTTGTACGTATACCAGTTCGCGCCATCCTGGCTCACCGAGATCAACATGGGCTCATAGAAGCCTCCCCCGGTCAACCGGTAGGTGTTCATGTTGGTGGCATCGCTCACCGTCCCGCTGCCAACGAAGAACGAGTTGCCGAATACCATGAAGTCGAGGCCGTACGGGTTCAGCGGATCGTCCATCACCTGATGGTCGAACTTCACCGTCACGGACTGGCCGACGTTCAGGGTCGTGATCAGCTTGGAGCCGTCGGGCGCCACGTTGTAAGCCGGCTCCACGAGCTTCACGCGGTGCGCACCTGTGCCAGTGCCCATGAAGCCCTGGTTCCAGAAGTACGTGGTGGGGGCGCCGAGAACGGCATATGGGTCGTTGTACAGTGAAGAACCCGTTAGGCCGGTCGACGAGATCAACTCCGTTGCATACGGGCTGTCCGCGTTGGCGGACCGGCCGACGGCGAGCAGCAGCGAGAGCGCCGCAGCCACTGGTAACAACTTGCTCCTCATCGTTTCACCTTTCCTGGTAGGGAGATGCCTCCAGGAAGTGCGGTCGCCGGACTGCCACGACGGTGGTACAAGCGCGCATGCGCGCCGAGGCAGCCGGCGCTGGCGCACTCCCGGAGGAGGGCTATCCGTGAAGGGCGTGGGCGGTCCCAGGGCGGAGGTGGACGACCTGCCGCGACCGAACCATTCACGGTCGATCGTGCCTACTGGAGATCGTAGGCCGAGTCGTCTTCCGAGAGTGCGCCGCAATCAGGCTCGGCTGCGCTATACCTGTACTTGTGGGTTGCTGCCTTGGCATGCCCATCGCCGTAAGCGACGTTGGCTGTGCCGTTGTGGCGGAAGTGGACCTTGCCCGCCATGAAGAGGATGTCGCTGGGTGCCCGAAGGTAGTTCTCGGCGCTGACCGGCTGGCCGAAGCCGCCTTCTGCCAGGATGGCCGTGCCGCTGGGGTCAGCGATCGCCGCCAGGGTGGCGTACGGTTGGCCGGCCAGCACGTCCCCTCCGATGTAGGACGCGTTGTACGCGTAACCCGTGAATGGGCGCCCCCAGGCGTTGCCGTGGAACGAGGGACAGCGGTGCAATTCACCGCTCTTCGTGTACGGTCCGAATAGGCCATAGCGCCACGCGGGAACGTCGTTGGTAACCGATCCCCAGTCGAGGCAGAAGTCCCAAGCGAACTCGTACCGAAAGTTGCCGAGGTAGTAGTAGGATGGGCAGGCGGACTCGTCGTAGTCCTGCGCGTACATCAGCCACGCTGTCCCAATCTGGCGCAGATTGCTCAGGCAACTGATCTGGCGTGCCTTCTCCCGTGCCACGGCGAAGACCGGAAACAGGATCGCGGCGAGCACAGAGATGATGGCGATGACGACAAGCAACTCAATGAGGGTGAACGCGCACCGACGAGACGAATGAGGGAGATCCGTGGACGCCGCCGAGGGCGACGTGGAACCAACAAGACCAGCCATAGCTGGCGACCTTTCCGCCTGTCGCGCGCAGGCAGATTAGGCGGGCACCACTGGGAGTGGTACCACACTAGCGACTGGCATTCTGGCTTAGGGGGTTCACCCCATCACAGTTGCGGCACAGCGCCGGATTCTCACCGGACTTCCCCATTTGAGCGCGCGTACACCGCGGCGCATCGCTAGCAAGCACGATAGGTTATGCAACGGTGTTATTATCGCATCGTGGTCTAGCCCTGTCAAGGGTGCCGGTTGAGTCTGGATGGGTTATTTGGGCCAAGGCCCACATCGCAGGATCGGTGGCACCGGCACTGCATATCCGGGCAGGATTCGCCGCTTGACAACTCCAGTTGAGCGCTATATACTGTGCCCCAGTTCTTGGTCACCCACTACATATTGGGGTGCATAAGAGGGAACCCGGTGCAAAGCCGGGACTGCCCCGCAGCGGTATGGGGAAACGAAGGTCGCGGAATCGCACTGCCTGCCAAGGTGGGAAGCGGCGGCCTATAGGCTCCCGGCGCGCACGCGCCGGTCTGTCCCCAAGTCCGAAGACCTGCCAGGAACGCGCGCGCTCCGCGCGGTTGTGCGACCGCAGCCTTCGAGGGAAAGGCGCTGTCATGGTGTGGCGCAAGCATGCGCCGACGCTCGCGGCGTCGGCCAGTGCGCTCACTCCGGTCGGCCTCCTTCCACCTCCGCACGCCGCGTACGTGATGTTCACCGGCGCACGACGCCCGCACTGGAGGCTTGGACATGGCCGTGGTCGCGCAGACCGACAACGCACCTCGCGTTGCTTCAACCCCGCTTGAGACCATCCGCAAACGCGATGGGCGGGTCGTTCGCTTCGATGCGCGCAAGATCACTAGCGCGATCGCCCGAGCCGGACAGGCCACCGGCGAATATGACCCCGAAACCGCCGCGGCGCTGTGCCGCCGCGTGCTCGCCCTCGCACAGAGCCTACCCATCGCGCACCCACCGGCGGTCGAGTTCGTCCAGGACCTGGTGGAAGAGACGCTTCTTGCTTCACCGTTCAAGCGGACTGCGAAGGCCTACATCCTCTACCGCGACCAACATGCCCGCATCCGCGAGATGGCTAAGCAAGCGGACATGGACCTGATCGACCAGTACCTGGAGCGGCTCGACTGGAAGGTCAAAGAGAACAGCAACATGGCCTACTCGCTGCAAGGGCTGAACAACTACGTCGCGAGCCATGTCAGCGAGGTCTACTGGCTGAACCGGATATACACACCTGACGTCCGTGCCGCCCATCTGTCGGGCGATCTGCACCTGCATGACCTGGGCCAGCTCTCCGTGTACTGCGTCGGTTGGGACCTCCAGGATCTCCTACGATCGGGATTCACGGGCGCGGTGGGGAAGGCCGAGAGCAAGCCCGCCAAGCACTTCCGCTCCGCACTCGGGCAGATCGTCAACTTCTGGTACACGCTGCAGGGCGAGGCGGCTGGGGCTCAGGCGTTCTCCAACTTCGACACACTGCTCGCCCCGTTCATCCGGCACGATGGGCTGAGCGAGGCGGAGGTCAAGCAGGCGCTGCAGGAGTTCGTCTTTAACGTCAATGTGCCCACGCGTGTCGGCTTCCAAACGCCGTTTACCAACGTCACGATGGACTTGCAGCCACCTGCGTGGCTTCAGGATCAGGCGGTCATCATTGGCGGCGAGGCGCAGATCACCACGTACGGCGAGTATCAGCACGAGATGGGCATCCTAGACCGCGCCTTCCTGGAGGTGCTCTCGGAGGGAGACGCCAAGGCCCGCGTCTTCACATTCCCCATCCCTACCTACAACATCACTGCGGACTTCGACTGGGAGAACCCCGACCTCGCCCGGTTGTGGGAGTGCACGGCCAAGTACGGCATCCCCTACTTCGCCAACTTCGTCGGTTCCGATATGTCGCCGGAGGACGCGCGCTCGATGTGCTGCCGGCTGCGGCTTGACCTGAGGTCGTTGGAAAAGAGAGGAGGCGGCCTTTTCGGGGCCAACCCACTCACCGGCTCGATCGGCGTCGTCACGATCAACATGCCGCGCCTCGGCCACCTTGCCGAGGACGAGGTCGACTTCCTGGCCAGGCTCGGAGCGCTGATGGAGATTGCGCGCACAAGCCTGGAGACCAAGCGCAAGGCTCTGGAGCGCTTCACGGCTGGCGACCTATACCCGTACACTCGCTTTTACCTGCGGGATATCGCGACACACTTCGGATGCTACTGGCACAACCATTTCTCGACGATCGGTCTGGTGGGTCTGAACGAAGCCAGCCAGAACCTGTTGGGGCTGGATATCGGGACAGCCGAAGGGCGGGCGTTCGCGCTGCGCGTGATGGACTTCATGCGTGAGCGGTTGGGCGTCTTCCAGGATGAGACCGGGAACCCGTACAACCTGGAGGCCACGCCGGCAGAGGGAACGAGCTACCGCCTGGCACGGCTCGACCACGCGCGGTACCCGGAGATGCGCTCCGCCAACGACGGGCTGGGCGAGCCGTACTATACGAACTCATCGCAACTGCCGGTGAACTACTCCGACGACCTGTTCGAGGTGATGGACCTTCAGGACGAGTTGCAGGCCAAGTACACGGGCGGGACCGTCCAGCACGTCTACCTCGGCGAGGCCGCGCCAGACCCGCTATCTGTGAAGCAGTTCGTGCGAACCGTGTGTCAGCGCTACCATCTGCCCTACTTCACGCTCACGCCGTCGTTCTCGATCTGTCCGACCCACGGCTACGTCCGCGGAGAAGTTGCGGCATGCCCGGACTGCGGGAGCGTGACTGAGGTCTACTCGAGAGTGGTTGGATACCTGCGCCCCGTGAGCCAGTGGAACGCAGGCAAACAGGCCGAGTTCGCGGCCCGCACGCGCTACCGATTGGAGGGCGGGGGGTGCTGATCGGCGGGTACCAGCCCTGCAGCCTGTGCGACTTTCCAGGCCATGTCGCAGCGGTGGTCTTCACGCAGGGATGCAACTTCCGCTGTCCGTTCTGCCACAACGGAGGGCTCTGGCAGCCGCGGCCGACAGGGGGCGTCACCTTGACCGCCCGCGATGTGCTCGATCGACTTCAGCTTCGCCGCGGCCAACTGGACGCCGTCGTTATCAGCGGAGGTGAGCCGACGCTGCACGAGGACCTGCCTGAGTTCCTGGTCTCCATCAAGGCAATGCGGATGCTCGTGAAGCTCGATACGAATGGCAGCAGACCCGACATGCTAGCCCGACTGCTTCGCACGAGGCTCGTCGATTATGTCGCGATGGACGTGAAAGCTCCCTGGGCCAAGTACGACACCCTCGTTGGGGGTATCGCTCCTGTGGAAGCGATGAAGGAGAGCGTTCGGCTGCTCGCCGCGTCGGGCTGCCGCCACGAGTTCCGAACCACCCTTGCAAGACCCCTTCTATGCGACGCGGACACAGCCTCGATCCGCGCGCAACTGCCGGGGCAGGCCGAGTACCGGATCCAAGCATACCGCCCCGAGCTTGCGCGCTCGGCCGCCTCCTGAGCGCTGTCCGACAAGCACACTGCCATCGCCAGTGAGACTACAATTCGATACCCTTCCGCGCAAGAACGCCCTTCGCGTAGTAGTGCTTGACTTCACGCATCTCGGTAACCAGGTCCGCCATCTCGATGAGGCGTCGATCGGCGGACCGACCAGTCAGTACCAGCTCAACACTGGACGGACGTGATCGGACGACGGAGAGAAGCGTCTCAACGTCGATCAGGCCCAAGTGAGTCGCTATGTTGATCTCATCGAGGATGACCAGATCGTACTCACCCGACGCCAGGACCTGCCTGATCTCGGCTAGCCCGTCCGCCGCGAGACGCTGGTCTTCCTCCTCGGGCAGGGCCCCTAAGAAGCAGCCTCTACCATACTGTCGAACAGTGATCATGTCGCCAAAGCACTCTAGCGCCTCGATCTCGCTGTATCGTGCTCCCTTGACGAACTGGCCGATATAGACGCGCAGGTTGGCCCCGGCGGCACGCACTGCTAGCCCGAACGCAGCAGTGGATTTGCCCTTACCGTCTCCCGTGTAGACGTGCACATACCCCTCAGTCATGGCAATCGCTCGCTCTATCTCTTGATGCGCGCCCCACAGTCAGAGCAAGGCGCAGCTACTCGGACCGGCTCCTTCCGGCGCTCCCGACCAGCAGCCAGATGAAGAACGGCCCGCCGAGCAGCGCAGTGATTGCGCCGACCGGCATCTCGGCTGGCGCACTGATCAGACGCGCCACAGTATCGCACAGTGTTAGGAAGGCCCCGCCTACGAGCGCGGTCATCGGCAGCAGGTAGCGGTGATCGTGTCCGATGAGCAACCTGGCAATATGCGGAGCGATCATGCCCACGAACCCGATCGGCCCGCACATCGCCACGACCCCTCCCACCGTCATCGAGGTGGCGAAGAAGAGCGCAGCCCTGACGCGGCCGACCTGCACACCTCTGCTGGCCGCGATGTCGTCACCGGTGGTCAGCAGGTTCAACTCGTTCGTGAAGTAGGCGATGATGACAGCGCCTATGACGGAGAACGGGATGAGACTCGCCACGCTGCCGTAGTCTGCTCCAACGAGTCCACCCATGAGCCACCGAAGCAGCCGGTATGAGTTGTGGAAGTCCGATGTGCTCTGGACCATCAGGATGAGGCTGGAGAAGAAGAAGCTGATGGCCACTCCAGCCAACAACATCGCCGATGTGGTGAAGCCTCTGCGGATGCGGGACAGGCCGTATACCAGCACCATTGAGAGACCAGCGCCGGCGAACGCAAACCAGGAGGCCCCAGCTGGCCCAGGCAGGATGCCGGATGCCCCAAGGCGCACCTGCAGTGCCGCGCCGAATGATGCCCCACTGGCGACGCCCAGTGTCGACTCCGTGGCGAGTTGGTTCCTGAACATGGCCTGGAAGACCATGCCGCTCACCGCAAGCGTGGCGCCGGCTAGAAAGGCCGTTAGCACACGCGGCACCCTGAGCGACCAGAAGATCGACGACTCGGTGTCCAGCATGTTGGGGTGCAGCACGGCGCCGATGGGGGTCAATCGCGGCCCGATGAGCGGCGCCGCTGCGAGACACAGAACAGCCAACACGGCTGCGGCAGCGAGCAGCGGCCATCTCCTCAAAGCGCCGCTCCGCAGCACGGCATCAAGACGGGCGTCTCCACGCTTGGAGCAATGTAGCGCCGAAACGGTGTATCGTAGATCGCCTCCAGCCGGCTGTCCGCCACGAGGGCCTCTGGGGTGCCATTGAAGGAGATGCGGCCGTCCTTGATCGCGAGTATGCGGTCGCTGAAGGCCACCGCGTGGTTGATGTCGTGGGTCACCGCCAAGATCGTGACCCCCTGGTCACGATTCAGGCGCCTGAGCAGGCGCGAGCTGTCGACCTGGTGCCGATAGTCAAGGAACGCGGTGGGCTCATCGAGGAGCAGAACCCGCGCGCCCTGCACGAGTGCGGCGGCAATGTAGGCCATCTGCTGCTCACCACCACTCAGGCTGTCGATCTGCCTGTGGGCGAGGTGCTCGACCCCAACCTGACTGAGCGCCTCGCGCACTGCGGTCCGGTCCTCGCGCGATACAAGGGTGAACGGGCTGAGGTACGGGTATCGCCCCATAAGGACGAACTCGGTCACCGTGAACGGCATCGTGCGCCCGCCAGGCTGCGGGACATACCCCAGCATTGTTGCGAGCTTCCGCTGACTGAGCTGCTCCGACGGTGTTCCGAGTACCGAAACCTCGCCCGACCATCCGGTCAACACTCTGTTCAAGCACTTGAGGAGGGTGGACTTCCCTGCTCCATTGGGCCCAATGACGGACAGGTACTCGCCTTCTCGGACGGCGAATGACACGTCGGCAAGCACCCGCACACGGTCGTAAGCGTATGCAAGATTGCGGGCTTCGAGCGCCAGACTCACTGTGGTTTGCTCCAGTTGATCTCCGGGTGGATTGCGTGAGATGCTTCTTCCAGCGTATCGATGAACCGCGGCCCCGGAATGACGACATAATCGCCAATGAGGGCATAGACCCGCTTGTTCCTGACGGCCGGCACCTGGGGCAGGCTATTCCAAGCACGCAGCGAGTTGTCGGCCGTCTTGCGGTCCTTCTTCGGGGCCAGGTCGAGGATCACGTCCGGGCCGAGTCTCGTGACCCCCTCCGCGGACAGAGACGGTGTCTGGACCACTCGACCGTCATAGGCGTTGATGCCGCCGGCAATCCGGATGATCTCATCGTAGAAGTTGTGGTTCCCGGCCACATAGATGTCGCCTACCCCGCCGCCCATCGAGCGGCCGATGGACAGCAGCACCTTCGGCCGCGGCAGACCCTCTGTCCGTGCCTTGACAGCCTCGATCCGTCGTGTGATCTCATCCGTTAGCGCCTTGGCCTGCTGTTCGGCGCCGATCCGGTCGCCTATGACCCGTATCGAGCCGACGATGCCTGCGATCGTGTTGTGATCGACGATCAGCACGTGCAGCCCAAGATCACCCATGCGCTTGGCGTTATCGCTGTTGCCCGAGGTCAGAATGACGAGGTCGGGCTTGAGCCTAACGATGGTCTCGAAGCTCGGGTCGATATAGCCACCGACCTGAGTGATGCGCTTCGCCTCGGGCGGATACTCGCAGTAGCGGGTCACCCCTACGAGCTTCGTCTGGGCATGCAGCGCGAAGACCACCTCGGTGACGCTCGGAGCGAGCGATACGACGCGGCGCACCTTGGCCGAGACGCCGGTGCCCTGGTTCGCACGAGGATGGACCGCGTTCTGCGCCAGTCTGGCGCCAAAGACCCCAAGGCAGACGACCAGCGCCGCTGCCACCGCCGGCCAAGCTCTCCTCATCCCCTTGCCTCCCTGGCGTTCACGCTGCCAGCGCCACCGTGATGCCGCGCCCTGCGGCGCCAGGAGGAAAGGAACGCGCGGTTATCTCGCTCTGCCGTCAGCATCGGCAACCCATGAACGCATTGATCTTCTCCACGATCGCCTCGTGGGCGGATGGGACGCTCAGCACGTCGCACTCGCTTCCAAGGACGTACGGATGTCCCGATTGCTTCATCCTGCTCAGCAGATCGCACGCCTGGTCCTGGACATCCGCGACGGACAACTCGTCGGAGAAGAACTTCTTTGTGGGTAGGTTGCCGTAGAGGACGATGTCCTTCGGGATGCGAGCGGCATCTTCCCACAGCTTCCGCGAGCTGCCCAGGCTCATGATGACGGGCTCCAAGGAGGCGAACTGCGGCACCATGTCGTCGACCAACTCGCCGCAGTTGTGGAAGAACAGGTCCACGCCGTGTGCATCCAGCAGCAGCTTCAGGCGGCGGTTGGGCGCCATCACGAAGCGGTCGAAGATGTCGGCTCCTTGTGCCAGTTGCTTGGGCGACAGATACACGCGGTTTGCAGCAGGCTCGCACACGATCATCAGCTTCGCGCCTGCCTCGATCTGGGCGCGCGCCGATGCGAGGACCGACATGGTGCTGAGTTGCAGTGCCCTTTCGACCGCCAGCACTTCGGGGTCGTCCTCGGCCGTCATGCCGGCTCCGGCCATGTAAACGGGGCCGATCGGGTCGGCGATCAGCTTGGTCATCAGCGAGAACGGCCCGATGCACATCCCGCAGGGCACGAGATCGGTGTGCCAGACCACATGACGTATCGCGTCGCAGTTGGCCTTCATGCGGGCGGTTACTGCGTCCGGCAGTTCCGCCTCCACTCGCTCGATCACATCGGGGCCAACCGCCTCGTGCAGGTGGTAGGTGGGGATGTCCGCGGCCGGGATGCCCAGGATGGTGAGCAGCGCCTCCTTCTCCACGGTCAAGTCCATCAGGGGGATCGCAAGAGGCGTTTTGTAGCGCCTGGCCGCTTCGGCCACCACGGCCCCGAGACGCTCCCCGTCCACCAGAATTGCCTCGCTGTCATCGTGCTCGCGCAGCACGATGTCCGTGCCGATGGGCATACGAAGGCCGGCTGCCGCCAGGTCGAGATAGTACTGTCTGTCCACAGGAACTGACCTTTCGTGAGCGTTCTCTTTGGTCTGTCGGCATGCCGGCCCGCGCGGGGCGATCCCTGGATCGAGAGCTACCTTACTGCAGATCGTAGAGATCGTCGTTGAGCGGAGATCCAGTCCTTACGATGTCACCGAGGTGGTTCTTTATGAAGTCGTCGGCGCTGTACCCATAGCCGAATGTAGAGCCGGCGGGACGAAGAGCCGGGCGCCACGCCTTGACGTGCCCATCCGCCCACTGCACATTGCCGGTCTCGGAGTGCAGGCCATGAAAGCCCGGATAGTTGTTCGACGGGGGATCGAGGTAGACGCTTCCCTCGAGCGTGGGTGTGCTGTAGCTCCAGGTATTGATCCGTGCGCAGTCGGCGAGCTGGACCGTCTCCGATGGCGACTGAATCGCCGCCAAGGACACCGGATGCGGAATGGCGTCCCAAGTGGTCGGGTCGTAGGTCAGGGGAGATAGGTACACATAGTTGTACCCATAGCCGGTGAACCCGACGGCCGCTCGCAGCGTGCTCCGGAACGAGGGACAGGCCTGTATCTGCTTGTTCTTCATGTAGGGGTACAGCAACCCCTTGCTCTCGTCAAGAGTGGACGTTCTGGAGTCGTAGGCGCCAAACCAGTAGTAGACGACTGGGCTTGGGCCGGCCTGAACGGGCACGACGGTCTCATCGTAATCCTGGGCATACATCATCGCCCCGATGCCGATCTGCTTCACGTTGGACGCACATGACGCCTGACGGGCCTTCTCACGCGCTTGGGCGAAGACAGGGAACAGAATCGCGGCAAGTATCGCGATTATGGCTATAACGACTAACAGTTCAATCAGGGTGAATGCTGCTCTGCTGCGACTACTTCGGCCCACATGAAGGCGGGCTGTGGCAGGGAACGTGCGGGCTACCATTGCTCTGGGCTCCTTGTTGCGCGTGGTCGGCCCGCCAAGCGCAACACCCTCAGCATCCGAGCAGACGCCCGGACAAACTGGGAACGCATGGTAGCCGACGGGTTCAGGAGCCCCAAACGCGAAAAACCATCCGGCAATCGCGCGGATGGTGGGTGGCTACTCGGGCGCCTCGTCCTACTAGTCCCTCTACGGGTGCCCGGAGTCATCACCCCCCTTTCTCGCGAAGGGGCAGCGTGATGGATCGCAGGCGGGCATTCGGACTTGGTACGCAGGGGAACTGACCGCGTACCTCACCGCAGCGGGACTGTGCCGGACTTGCACCGGACTTCCCCCGTATCACAACCACCCCATGCAGGGTGGTCACTGCGATTGCATGCATATTCGGTTGTGCCGGACCTCAAAGTCCAGACGACGTACGCCGAGATGATAACACGCCAGAGGCGCCAAGTCAAGAGACACGGCGCCCATCGCGCCACGATCTGCCGGCATCCGGGCGGTCTACTTCACCTTCAAGGGAAGGCCCGCCACCAGGAACAGCACCTCGTCGGCCGACTGCGCGAGCTGCTGGTTGGCGCGGCCCAGGGCATCGCGGTACACCCGGCCCAGTGGGTACGGCGGGACCAGCCCCAGTCCTACCTCGTTGGAGACGACGATCCAATGCGCGCTACCCGACCGGATGGCAGCAACGAGTCCCTCGACCTCAGCGTTGAGTGCGCGGTCGGCCTCGTCATAGCCCACGGGCTCGGGCAAGGCCATGATGACGTTGGACGCCAGCATGGTCATGCAATCCAGGAGAACCACCGAAGGTGGAGGGGCGAGGCCGGCCACGACCTCACCGATCCGGCAAGTTGCCTCGACCGTATTCCAACTCCTTGGCCGCTCGGCCCTATGGCGCTCGATCCGCTGCGCCATCTCGCCGTCACTGGCGGTGGCCGTCGCGACATATGTGACCCCCTGCCCTGACTCATCGGCCAGCCGCAGAGCGTAGGTGCTCTTCCCACTCCGAGCCCCGCCCAGTATCAGCGTCAGTCGACCTGCCATATGCCTTCTCCCGCGCGGCGGAGTGCTTCCATCGATGAGTGAAAGTCCTCCTCGCCAAACACTTCGATGGTCACGACTCCGGTGTAGTCCTGCTCGACGAGAACGCGCACAACCGTCTGCAGCCGCTCAACCGGCACATGCGCGAGAGAGGCATGGTCGCGCTCAGCAATGCCGTGGATGTGAATGACCTTCGTCCGCGGCAGCCACTCGGCGAGATAGGGGATGGGATCATGCCCGTCGAGCCAGAGGTGACCCAGGTCGACGCATCGCGAGACCGGAATCCGGTCGAGCACCTCGTCGTTCAGGCGCGGCGGGTACCGATCCAAGTTCTCTACCGCCAACTGAGCGGCGCCTCGCGTCCACTCAGCCACGATCTCCAGTGCGTGGGTGGCACGCGTGCGCCACCGCTCAAGTGCGGTGGGATCGGACTGCCCGAGCACCTCGCGTCCATCGAGGTGCACGACGTACGCCCAGGGAGCCAGAGACGCCGTACACTCGATGACTTTGCGCGCCTTGTCGATCGACGCATCCCGCATGCAGCCATCGTCCGCGAGCTTCAGGTCCAGGGGCAGATGCACGGTATAGGTCAGGTCGTTGTCCGCGGCGATAGTCCGCAGATCGCGCACGACGCCGGGCGATGGCAGGTTGTTCTGCCCATCGTCCACGTCGAACAACACCAGTTCCACGTCCCGCACCCGCCTCACCAGCCAGCGCACGTTGGGGAGGATGTCGTCGGGGATGATATAGGATGTCGTACCGATACGGAAGGGCAGCAAGGATGGGGCTCTCCTCAGACAACTCGCGCGCAGTAGACCAGGACGACACTCAGTTCAGCAAGCTGAACCGTCAGCCCATAGATGTCCCCGGTGACTCCGCCCAGCTTACTCCGCGACACACGGAACACAGCGAAGGCCACCAGGTGCGCAACCACCGCCGCGATCGCCGACCTCGTGCCGCCGAGGGCGAGCAGCACGGCAGGGACGATCGCGGCCAGGACAAGCGCTCGCGCATCTAGTGCTCCGGCTATGCTGGCACCCATACCGCCTGGCCGGGCTTGGGGCCGTGTGGCCGCGAGCAGGATGAGCCAGCGCCCCATCACCGGGGCAAGCAGCAGGGCGTACCACCCCCGAGGCGGGAGCGCCGCGATCGCGACAGCCTGGAGCATCAGATAGATCACGAGCACGATTGCGCCGAACGAACCGACTCGAGGGTCCTTCATGATCTCAAGGCGACGCTCAGGCGGAACGGAGGCCAAGAGGCCATCGCCGCTGTCGCACAGGCCGTCCAGGTGCAGGCCACCGGTCAGGTATGCCCACAGGGCAACTAGGAACACACCGCAGACCGTAGGCGCGAACCAGTGAAGCGCCGCGGCTCGCGCGCCGGCAAGTAGGAGCCCGAGCAAGAGGCCGACAGACGGAAACCACGGGACCGCTGCCCGCGGGTCGTAGGCACGCCCGCAGCCCAAGCGCCCGGTCGGGATGACCGTCAGTAAGGTCAGCGCCTGCACCAGTCCGGTCATTCGCGGTTGCTGACTCCAGCCTCGTCGAACGTCGCCATCTCGTTCAGCGTCCGCACGGCTGCCTCTAGCACGTGAAATGCTAGAACCGCGCCGGTGCCTTCACCCAAGCGCATCTCCAGATCGAACAGCGCGCGCAGTCCTAGTCGCTCCAGTATGACCCTATGGCCGATCTCGACCGACTCGTGCGACGGGAAGAGGAAGGGCTTGACGGCAGGTTCGATCTCCGCGGCGACCAGCGCAGCTGCTCCCGAGACGAACCCGTCGATGACCGCCGGGACTCGCATCGCCGCCGCGCCGAGGAACACTCCGGCCATCCCGGCGATTTCCAGTCCTCCGACCTTCGCCAACACACCGATCGGGTCGGACGGGTCCGGGCGGTTCAGCTCGATCGCACGCTCGATGACGGAGACCTTTCGCTCGACGCCGGCGTCGTCGAGGCCGGTTCCGTGCCCGGTTGCTCTGCGCACCGCTTCGCCGGTGAGCACGGCGGTGATCGCCGACGACGCCGTCGTGTTCCCGATGCCCATCTCGCCCACCGCGACAATGTCCAGACCCTTGGCGACCTCTTCACGGATGGTGTCGATGCCCACGTTGATGGCGGCGCTCGCCTCTTCGCGCGTCATTGCGGGGCCATGCGCCATGTTGCGGGTCCCGGGCAGCACCTTGGCGATGCGCAGCGCCGGATGGGGCTCCATCACGTGGGCCACCCCGACATCGACCACGCACACGCGAGCCCCTGCCTGGCGCGCCAGTGCATTGATGGCCGCTCCGCCCCGCAGGAAGTTCGCAACCATCTGAGGCGTCACCTCGCTTGGGTACGCGCTGACCCCCTCAGCGGTCACGCCGTGGTCTCCGGCCATCACGATGACGGCCTTCCGATCGAGAGACGGGCGAGCGGCTCCGGTTGCCGCCGCCAGCCGAACGGAAAGCTCCTCCAGGCGGCCGAGTGCCCCGAGCGGCTTGGTAAGGATGGACTGGCGCCGGAGCGCGGCACTCTGTGCGATGGCATCGACGGGCGGGACCTGCAGGCCTGGGAAGGACACGCTCAATCTCCTGGAAGCATCGGTTGCCGATGGGCCGAGGGTCCGGAGGCACATCGGCTCTGGGGAGCATGTGGGCCTGCAGCGCTGCAGCCACGCGCCACATAGCCGCATGGATGGTACCCGAGGGAGCGAGTTCGGGCGCAGCACGATATCACGGTGGTCGCGTACTACTCGCCAGCGCCGTACTGCCGCGTCAGCTTCACCGACGCGCCGGCCTGGAAGCTCGCGCCGGCCACGCTGGTACCCACCGTGCTCGTGTTCAGCCCGGACTACGGGCGCGATGGGGCTCACGCTCGGCGCAGGCGGCCGCTTGATGGTGAACGCACCCGCCCTGGTCCCGCTCTGCCCGTCCGGGTTCATCGCCACGACTGCGTAGGCGCCTGGTGCCGCCCCTGTCAGGTCCAGCATGCAGGTGACATTCGTTGCCGAGACTGCGGCCGCGTCGGCCTCCGGTGGGTTCTGTTCATCCGCACGCTCAGGCCGGGGGTGCCGAAGTCCGACTGCTCACCAATCACTTGCGTGACTTCTTCAGACTACTGCGCCCGAGACGCAGTGCCTAGCCCACGACATGGGTCGCCTTCTCAATACCGGGAGCGAGGCGAACGGCGACGAGAGCGCCGATCGCACATCCGACGAGACCCAGGCCGCCCTTTAGAGCGATGTACCAGAGGGCGTAGAACTGCTTCCAGGCTAGCGGAGCAAGGAGGAAGTACATGTAGGAGTAGGCAGTCAGGCCGCGGGCAAGCCCAATCACCAGAGCTGACCTGGTCGAGCGGGCATAGTCACACGAGATCGCCAGCCAGGCTTCGACCACCAGGGCCGACCAGAGGTAGTACGGCCACCACAGGGGGTTGAGACCGGTGCCGACGAGCTGCCCGAGGAGCCCTTGACCGGCGATGAGGAGAAGGGCAGTGCCCGGCTTCGGCACCAGGCGGAGCCCCAACAGGAACACCGTCGTGTAGGGGATCGAGAAGATCAGCGCATCCAGGCCCGGCACCTTCGCGAGCCCGATCTTCCAGGGCATCACGCTAACGTACATCAGACAGATCAACGCCGACAGTGTCGCGAGTTCTCCTAGCTTGAACGCCTGATGCGACCGAGCCCGAAGGACGAACGCCCCCAAGCACAGCGACACCGCGGCCAGGGCCACCACGGTACATGCATAGATGCCGACGAGTGTCACCGTATGCCCCCTAACGGCCCGCCATGCGACTGCGCGGCAAGCCAGATGGATGCGCTGACCAGAACCAGCAGCAGACACAGCACGCTGCCGTCAACCCACGTGAACCTCAGCCCACGAGCGGGCACACGGTGCGGCCCATAGGCCCGTACCTCGGCGGCTAGGGCAACCAGGCGCCCCGCCCTGGCGCAGTTCACGGTTAGGGGACTGACCAGCAGCACGTAACGCTGAAGCGCGCCGCGAAGACCTACACCGCGCACCCCGCGCACCTGCTGCGCGACCAGTATCCGGTGCGCCTGCGCGACCGTCTCCGGCAGGAAGCGCAGCGCAACGGCCAGCATGAACGCGAACGCATGGGGCACACGCATCCGCGTCATTGCTACCAGCATCTCGCCTATCGGCGTCGTGCGCACCACGAGTAGGCCGGAGAGCGCCACGGACAGCAGGCGGAGCGACTGCACGGCTCCGTAGCCCATCCCCTCCCGACAGAACGACAGCCCAGGCGCGACCGCGAACCACTCCGTTCGCGGCTGCAGCCCGTAGAAAAGCCCCTGAGACACGACGTTACCGGATATGGCGACCGCGGCAACAGCGGCGAACGGCCCGATCTGCCCCACACGGGGCCGGAGGACGCCCCAAGGCAGGCCCGCGAACATGAGCAGAGCGCCGAGGTCCGAAGGCCGGGGCAGGACGGCAGCCATCACGGCCACCGCGATACTGAACGCGATCTTCGTGCGGGGATCGAGGCGGTGCACCCACGTCTGGCAACGGGGATCAGATGACGCGATCATCGACAATCCGCCCATCTGCCATCGTAAGGCCGCGGGTCGCGAACTCCGACACGACGGCGGGCGTGTGCGTGGAGTACAAGACCGCCGCTCCACACTCGGCTGCATCATGGACCACCATCGTCATCAGTGCGCGCCACGATGCGGTGTCCTGACCGCTGGTCGGCTCGTCGAGCAGCACCACCTTGGGACGGAGCGCCATCAGCGCCGCCGCAGCCAGCCTCTGGCGCTCGCCGCGAGAGAGGCACATCGGGTGTGCTCCCGCGTACCGGCCAAGCGACACGCGCTCCAGCGTTGCCGCCACGTCAATGGACCGCCCCAGGTTGCGAGCCGCAAACGCGACCTCCTCGGCACACGTCTGGCAGAACAACTGCTCGTCGGGGTTCTGAAAGAGGTAAGCGACCCGGCCGACGAGGTCGCGGAGTACGGGATGGCGAACGCCTGCGACGCGGAGGTCGCCCGATGTGGGGCGCAGCACTCCGGCGAGCGCCTTCAGCAACGTTGTCTTGCCGCAGCCGTTCGGCCCCTGGAGGGCGACGACCTCGCCCTCGCACAGCGCGAGGTCTATGCCCTCCAAGGCCGCCGTCCCGTGTCGCGAGTAACGGAAACAGAGCTTCTCAGCCTCCACCACGGCCTTTCCTGTGCCGGCAGGCAACCGGGCCCGTCTCGGCGGAGGCCCGCCGTCGCGACGGGCGCCGCTATCTACGATCACGCCGTCTTCCAACCAAACCACCCTGTCTGCGAGCGCTTCCAGACCGACCAGATCGTGCTCCGCGAGCAGCAGCGAGTGTCCCCGCGCCTTAAGGGCGCCGAGGGCCTCGACCAGGGCAAGCCTGCCGTCGCAGTCAAGGTCGCTCGTCGGCTCGTCGAGCACAAGCACCCGAGGACCGGTGGCAAGCACACCGGCGAGAGCCACCCGCCTCTTCTGTCCCGCCGTGAGTTCCGCCACCGCGCGCGACCGGAGCGACGTCAGCGAGAGGCAGCCAAGCGCTCCGTCAACGCGTCGGGCGGTCTCGTCCGGATGCATGCACAGGTTCTCGCACCCGAACGCCACATCGTCCTCAACCACCGGCATGAAGAGCTGCCAGTCGGCGTTCTGGAACACAGTGCCCACGTGCCGGCTCAGCTCAGCCAAGGGAACCTCGGAGGGGACCAAGCCTGCCACCGTGAGTTCGCCTGCGACCCGCGCATCAAGCGCATGGGGGATGATGCCGTTCACTGCGCTCAGCATCGTCGACTTGCCGCACCCCGAGGCGCCGGCGAGCACGACGCATTGGCCGGGGAGCACATCGAGGCTGAAGCCCCGCACTGCCGGGCTGTCGCACCCGGCGTGCGCCACCGACACCGAGCGCAGGCAGATCACGCTAGAGGACTCGGCGAACGACGAAGCGGTCGTCGCGTGACTCCGTGTTCATCAACTGCTCGACCGTTAGGTGCGAGAAGCCGACGTTGTCGAGATGGCGTCTGGCGACATCGACCGTCTGCTGCATCTCGGCCTCGGTGGGCCGCCGCCACTCCGCCCCGGGAGTGGGCACGAAGCCCATGATGTGGAACGGGATGCGGCGATCGAGGGCACCGACGAACGACACGATTTGCTCGAACTCAGCATAGTCCATCAGACCGGGGATGAACACCGTGCTGGCCTTCATCTCCAGGCCGGCTGCATGGGCCGCCTCGAAGTTCGAGTAGATCGGGGCCGCATGATGCCCGGTGTAGCTCACGTAGTGGTCATCACGGAAGAACTTCAGGCTCACATTGGTGCCGTCGAGGTCCTCTGTCACCAGCTTCGAACCGTTCGTGTGCCCGAGCCACGTGACCTTGCGGGCCTCCTGCTTGAAATAGCGGAGCAGCTCCGGTAAGTCCTTGTTGGTGGTCGGCTCCCCGCCCATGAAATGGACAGCATCATACTCCAAGCCCCTGACTGCGTCCGCGATCTCGCTCAGGCTGAAGAAGCGCTCCGGGCTGGGGCTGCCCTTGAGCTTGTATGTGCAGCAAGTGCAACGGAAGTTGCAGAGATGGTTGTGCAACGTCAGGCGGCGGTACTTTTCCGAGTAGGTTGCCTTGTAGATGGCCATCTGTCCCCTCTAGTCGGTTGGGTCAATCGACCACGGGCTCTTCTTGGTCTGCTTGAGCCACTTGGCGTGCCCATCGTAGAACAGCGCGCTAAAGCCCTCCTGATGCCGATAGTCGACGTACGGGACCGGCTCCTTGAACACCGCCCCAGAGCCCACCCAGTAGCAGCCGGAGGCGCCAACCAGGGGCTTGCAGTCAGCGATAAGGAGGGTGCCGGACGGGTCAGGAATCGCGGCGTCCGGCGGGCCGTACCAGAAGCCACACTGCGTCGCTGAGATACACGCATAGCCATCCTTGAAGTTGAACGTGTTGACCCCATAGCCCAGGTTGAGCCCCGAGTACCCGTCCTTGATGTTAGGCGCCGACGGGCAGCGGTATACGTCCCAGTTCTTGACGTACGGCTGGATGGTCGTCATCCACCAGCTGCTTGATCCGACGTACTTTACCCACGTGTTGGTGTCCTCGTAGTCGGTGGCGTACATCTTGTAGGCCAATGACAACTGCTTCACGTTGGAGATGCATGCGGTCTTCCGCGCGGACTCGCGCGCCTGAGCGAAGACCGGAAACAGAATGGCTGCCAATATCGCGATTATGGCAATTACAACCAACAACTCGATGAGGGTGAACGCGCGACGGATGCTGGACATCATGCTCTCCTTCCAGCGGGTTGGCCTCTACACTCGTGCCACGATATGCAGACGAGTGGCACGCCTAGGTTACCCGGCGCGTGTCGGCGCTGTCAACGCGACGTGGCGCGGGACTCAGGAGGGGCCGGACGTGTCGGCGAGAAGGTCGAGAGCGCTGATCGGGACGATGTGGGAGTGCGGCGGCACGCGCCGCGCGGCCCCGATGGCCGTCATTGACTTGCGAGGGGGCGATGGGTATGCTCAGACCACTCGCGTCACGGTGCCGTAGGCCGTGACACCGACCTTGCTTGGCATGGCTGACGACGGCACCGAATGCACCGCCGTGCTCCGACAATCGGTTCGGCAGCAATGGTCCGCTTCTATGTCACGGCCAGATCGGCCTGCCGGCTCGGCGCCCACGGACGCGGTGCGTGAGGCATCGGCTCGCTGATTGCCGTTGTGAACTGCCGCGAACTGGAGAACACACGATGGCGACATGGCCCGCCGCCCAGGACTGGACGAGGCTGAGGACCTTTCCGCTAGAGCAGCGCACCAGCCTGACGATGGCCGACAGCATCCTCGTGCCGCTGGACTCGCCGCTTCCGCCTGCTTCCGACGACGTGCTGGCCGCAGTCGAGGACTGCGCCGATCGCATCATCGATGCTCGGGCACGCGGAGCAGGTGTGATCCTGATGTACGGGGCTCATCTTCTGCGCAACGGGGCGGCCTTGCTTCTGGACGCCATGATGGCCGAAGGTTGGCTGACGCATCTCGCCACGAATGGGGCGGGCACCATCCATGACTGGGAGTACGCCTTCCTGGGGCGCTCGACCGAGAGCGTCAGGCAGAACGTGGCAACCGGCACATTCGGCGCCTGGGATGAGACCGGCCGCTACCTGCACCTGGCCATCATGGCTGGTGCGCTGGCCGGCGAGGGCTATGGCACTGCGCTGGGGCGGTTCATCTCCGAGGACGGCGCCGATCTGCCTTCGATCGAGACCCTCGCCGCACTCATACGCTCGGAGCCCGGCCACCCAATGGCATCGGCATGGGCCGACCTGCTGCAGACCATCTCGCGGTTCTCGATCCCGCCCGGCAGGCTCGTGGTGGAGCACCGGTGGAAGCATGCCTCGATCTTGCAGCACGCGTTCCGCAACGACGTTCCGTTCACCGTGCATCCCAGCATCGGCTACGACATCATCGCCAACCACCCCATGTTCAGCGGAGCCGCCATCGGGCGCGGCGCGGGCATCGACATGCGCCTGTTCGGCGACAGCGTCGAGACGCTCGACAACGGCGTGGTGCTCTCGATCGGGTCAGCGATTATGGCGCCCCAGGTCTTCGAGAAGAGCCTGAGCTGCGTCAACAACCTGCGGCTGGGCTGTGGCCGATCCGCTGTCTCGGGCCACTCCATCTATGTGGTGGACCTCCAAGATGGCGGCAGGTGGGACTGGACCAAGGGCGAGCCGCCCAAGACGAGCGCGGCCTACTACCTCCGCTTCTGCAAGAGCTTCGCGCGTATGGGCGGTCGGATGAGCTATGTGCAGTGCCACAACGTGGCTTTCGTCCACCATCTGTACCGCGCCCTTGTGAGGCGCCGCAACGCCGCAAGCGGGTGACGGATGACAGCGGAGCCGTCACGTGGCGGCCGGCGTAGGGGTGTTCGCGGACCGGGCCTCGCGATAAGCAGCTCGCGCCGGCCGCGGTGTCACAGGTAGGGCGTGTCCCGCTCAAGGTAGTTTTGCACGTAGTCGCGAACGCCCTCCTCAAGAGGTCTGAACGGCACATCGCAACCCGCGCTCCGAAGCCGCGTGAGATCAGCCTCGGTTCGGTACTGGTACTGTGCGCGAAGGGCCTCGGGCATGTCGATGTACTCGATGCAGGGCGGCGCACCCAGGGCAGCGAACACGGCCCGCGCCAGATCGCTCCAGCACCGAGCCTCCCCCGAGCCAACGTTGAACACCCCAACCGCCTCGTGGTGCTGAATGAACCACCAGATAACCTCCACGCAGTCCTTGGCGTACACGAAATCCCGCATCTGGCCGCCATCGGGGTAGTCGTCGCGGTACGACCGGAACAGCCGGACGCTGCCACCGGACTTGGCCTGCTGCCACGCCTTGCGAACGACGCTCTGCATCTCGCCCTTGTGGTACTCGTTCGGGCCGTACACGTTGAAGAACCGCAGACCCGTGGCAGGTAGGCCCCGTCGACCGATGTCCAGGTCGGCGCTGAGCTTCGAGAACCCGTATGCGTTGAGCGGTCGGAGGACTCGATCGCGCCGGCGCTCCTCATACCCTCCGCTGCCGTCCCCGTACACGGCGGCGCTGCTGGCATAGATGAAGCGCACGCCGCGCTGGTGACACCACTCCGCAAGGTCGAGCGTGTAGCGGTAGTTGTTATCCATCAGGTAGTCGGCGTCGCGCTCGGTTGTCGATGAGCAGGCGCCGAGGTGGACGATCGCGGACACGTCGAAGGGGACGGCGTCCGCCAGGACCATCCTGCGAAATGCAGCCCTGTCGAGGTAGGCGCTACACGCCTTGCCGACCAGGTTCCGCCACTGCTCGCCCTCCCCGAGCGAGTCGACCACCACGGGGTCGGCGACCCCCTCGCAGTTCAACTTCCACAGGAGCACGCTCCCGATGAAGCCCGCGCCTCCTGTGACCACGATGCGTCCAGACCCTGCCACATCCATCACCCATCCCTCGCTTCCTGTGCCGGCAACGCGATCCCGCCGGCCGCTCGCATGTGCATGGCTGGCCCACAGCATGCGCGGTGGCGAGCATGCCCACGCCTTCGATGGCCTCGGTCACGGCCTGCCGAGTAGCTCTGCACGCCGCCGCCTGAGCGGCAAAAGACCGTCTGTCTGCGTTGACTCTGGCATGCGTACCCGGGTATGCTCAGACATCGTGTTACGAGTTTCACTATCGTAACACCGGATTGGCAGTCCCCGCGAGCCCCCACCTCGTCGCGGCACGCCTCTGAGATGACCGCCCCCTAAGCTCAGGAGCAAAGGCAGCCAGCCCTAGCTTACGTCCGGGGCCATACCACATAGGGAGGACCGTGCGCCGGAAATGGACCAACAACAGGAGAACGTCGCTGCTGTCGCCAGGAAGTGGAAGCAGAAGCCAGGCACCCTCGTGATGGCTCTGCACGACCTGCAAGACCGGTTCGGCTACGTGCCGCGCGACGCCGCGCTGGACCTGGCCGGCCAGATGTCCATCCCGCTCGCGCGCGTCTACGAGGTCCTGACCTTCTATAGCTACTTCAAGCTCGAACCACCGGCACGCAACACCATCAGCATCTGCATGGGAACGGCGTGCTACCTCAAGGGCTCGGGCAAGATACTCGATCGGCTCAGCGCACATCTCGGCATAGGGCCTGGCGAGACAACACCCGATGGCGAGTACCACCTGCGCCTGGTTCGCTGCCTTGGTTGCTGCGGGCTGGCGCCGGTCGTGACGGTGAACGGCGAGCCCCTCGCGAGGCTCACCGAGGATGAGTGTGTCGAGCGCGTATGCGGAGCCAAGGGGGCTGTCCAATGCCAAAACTGACATCTGCCGATATGGAGGCCATCCGCCAGCAGGGCGTGGACGCCAAGGCGACGACCGTGCGGGTGGGCATGAGCAGTTGCGGCCTGGCAGCGGGCGCACAGGAGGTCTACGACGGCTTGGCCGCCTTGCTGCCGCCGGCAAGCGCAGGCGTCCTCCTGAAGAAGACCGGCTGTGCCGGCATGTGCAGCATGGAACCTCTGGTCGAGGTCTCCCTGCCTGGCAGTGCATCGGTAATGTATGCGAACGTGACCCCTCGGATCGCCCAGCGCATCGCGACGGAGCATGTCGGCGGCGGCAAGCCCGTCACTGAGTTCCAGACCGCCGGCATGGCCGAGATTGCGGCCACTGCCGGCGAGGCGCTGCCTACCATCGACGACGAGCATCCGCCGCGTCAGTACCGGGTTGTCCTCCGGAACTGCGGCGTGATCGATCCCGAGAGCATCGAGGACTACATCGCTCACGGTGGCTACATGGCGCTTGAGAAGGCTCTCGGCGAACTCGGCCCCGAGGGGATCATCGGCGAGCTAAAGACGAGCGGGCTGCGTGGCCGGGGTGGCGCGGGGTTCCCTACATGGCTGAAGTGGAAGCTCACCCGTGAGGCGGCCGGAGATGAGCACTACATCATCTGCAACGGCGACGAGGGCGACCCGGGCGCTTACATGGACAGGAGCGTCCTGGAGGGCGACCCGCACGCCGTCCTGGAGGGGCTGATCCTCGGCGGTCTCGCCATCGGCGCCCGCCACGGTGTGTTCTACATCCGGGCCGAGTACCCGCTGGCGGTCAAGCGCATCGAGATGGCGATACGGCAGGCCAGGTTGGCCGGACTGCTGGGTAACAACATCCTCGGCAGCGAGTTCAGCTTCACGTGCGAGGTCCGCCTGGGCGCCGGAGCATTCGTCTGCGGCGAGGAGACAGCGCTGATCGCGTCCGTTGAGGGCAAGAGAGGCACCCCAAGGCCGCGGCCCCCGTATCCCTCGGTCAAGGGGCTGTGGGACCAGCCGACCATGATAAACAACGTCGAGACGCTGGCCAACATCGCGCAGATCATCATTCGGGGCGGCGAGTGGTTCGCGTCGATCGGCTCCGGGAAGTCAACGGGCACGAAGGTGTTCGCCGTGACAGGCAAGGTGAAGTGCTCCGGCCTCATCGAGATACCGATGGGCACGACGCTGCGCCAGATCGTCGAAGGCATCTGCGGCGGCACGGCGTCCGGTGGACCGATCAAGGCGGTCCAGACCGGTGGCCCCTCGGGCGGTCTCATCCCCAACGGTTTGCTGGATACTGCTGTGACCTATGAGCACCTGAGCGAGTTGGGGTCCATTATGGGCTCCGGTGGCATGATCGTCATGGACGAGACCGACAGTGTGGTGGACCTCGCCAGGTTCTATCTGGGGTTCTGCGTGGAGGAGTCGTGCGGCAAGTGCGCTCCATGTCGCATCGGCGGCAAGCAGGTCCTGCGGATTCTGGACCGCGTTGCGTGCGGGGAAGGGCGGCCGGACGATCTGGCCACCGTCCGTCGCGT
>CAZFLM010000019.1:0-27537 GCA_964519955.1 uncultured Chthonomonadaceae bacterium
TATGGACCAACCGGGCTACCTTAACTAGGTGTCCACCAATTCGGGGCAAGGTCAGGAGGCCCCACCCTACAACGGCCTCGCGCACCAGCCTGTGGGGCGCGCCCTCCGCGGCGCGCCGGGAACGTAGGAGCAGGCAGCATCCCCGCAACGAAGCCAACGACTCGGCGGGGCGCGGAGGCCCCGCCCTACAACCGCCACGCGGCACCAACCCGTGGGGCGCGCCCTCCGCGGCGCGCCGGGCACAGAAGGAGCGGGTGGCCGTACCGCGCGCACCGCCACAACGACCCGGCGGGGCGCGGAGGCCCCGCCCTACAACCGCCACGCGGCACCAACCCGTGGGGCGCGCCCTCCGCGGCGCGCCGGGAACGCCGGAACACGCACTCACCCGGCGACCAACGGCAACCACCCGGCGGGGCGCGGAGGCCCCGCCCCACAACCGCCACGCGGCACCAGCCCGTGGGGCGCGCCCTCCGCGGCGCGCCGGGAGCGCTACCCCTGCGGGATCAGCCGGACCAGCGCGCAGCCGTGCGGCTCGACCTTCGCCGTGTAGCTGCCGCGGAAGACGCCAGCGTCCTCGTGCGCCCACAGATCGCGCACCAACGCCGGACGCCGGTCGTGCAGGCCCAGCGACTCCCAGGCAATCGACACCCGGTGCGTGTTGTCGTCGGAGCGGCTGAATAGCCCGACCGCGTACGAGCCGTCGCTCAGCGGCTTGGCCCATACCTCGCCCCACAGCCAGCTCTCGCCCACGCGGAAGCCCTGGCGGCCCATCGGGTCCTGGTTCACGGCGATCACCTCGCGGTTCGTCATGATCTCCTTGGCCGCCGGCGACATGGCGCGCACGTCGCAGCCGATCATCAGCGGGGAGGCCAGCAGGCACCAGAGGCTGAAGTGCGTGCGGTACTCGGTGTCCGTGCAGCCGGTATGAATGGGGTCATTCCCCTTGCCGTACATACCCACGACCAGCATGTCGGGGTCGTTCCAGCGGTTGGGCCCCGCGTAGCTCTCCAGCCCCGCCTGCGAGAACCCGATGTCGCAGATGCTCTTCCACGTGTCGAGGATGTCGCCGGTCGTGCGCCACATGTGCGCCCCCGCGGAGGCGGCCCACTTCCAGGGCTCCTCGCGCCCCCAGTTGCACGCGCTGAAGAGGATGGGGCGGCCCGTGGCCCGCAGCGCCTGGCCCATGCGGCGGTAGAGCATCTTGCCGTCGACGCCCTCCGGCTTGTAGCAGTAGTCGTACTTCAGGAAGTCGACGCCCCACGAGGCGAACGCCTGCGCGTCCTGCTCCTCGTTGGCGAAGCTGCCCGGCCGGCCGCCGCAGGTGTGCGTGCCGACGCAGGAGTAGATGCCGAACTTGAGGCCCAGGCTGTGCACGTAGTCGGCCACCGGCGCGATGCCCTGCGGGAACTTGTCGGCGTCCGGGATCAGCCGCCCCTCGCCGTCGCGCTCCCAGGCCTCCCAGTGGTCGTCGATGACGACGTACTCGTAGCCCAACTCCCTCAGGCCCTCCGAGATGAAGGCGTCCGCCGACTCGCGGATCAGGCTGTCGCTGATCTCGCCGCCGAACGTGTTCCAGCTATTCCACCCCATCGGTGGTGTGGGTGCCAGCATCCTCGCTGCTCCTTCCGTAGTGGGCGCGGCCAGGGCCACGCCGCGGCTCTGAGCCAGTCGCACAGGTCACGTATGCGCCACGCCAACGTAGTCGAACCACATCGCGGGCCGCCATGGCCATTGACACCGCGCGGGCGCCGCCCTATACTGGTTCCAGGCGCTGCCGTTTGCTCTCCAGGTTGGGATTCCCGTAGCCTCGGATGGAGGAGACCAATGATCCAGATGCGCGCCGTGCTCGCTGCCTCGTTCCTCGTGCTCGCCGCCGTATCCTCCGCCGACGCCCCGCGGCCTCTGCCGACCTGGGCGCCGCTTCCCACCGACAGCGCGATCACCGTCTCGGTGGGCCTCCGCGCCGCGTGGGAGAGCCACATCGACGGCCGCCTGCTGGCCCGGTCGCGCACTATCGCGACGGAGGTCGCAGCCTACCCGCCGGACGCCGCGCCTGACGTGAAGGCGTTCTACAGCCACCAGATCACCTACGTGACGCCGCCGCGTGTGCGTCGGTGGTACCGCGCGGCGCCCATCGGCGACACCGTGGGCCTCGCCGTGCGCATCACCGACAGCCGCGGACGCCTCGGTGTCGTGTCGGTCACCGACCCGCAGAAGGGCACCGCGTATGGCGGGCTGGGGGCCTCGCGAGATGGAAAGCTGATCCAGGGCCGCGTCACCGTGCCCTGGGGCCACCCGTTCTATCTTCTGGACCTCTACGCCAAGGACGGTAGGCTCCTGGCGCGCCTGGTGGCTTCGGACGGCGGCATGAACCGTGTGGTGCACTTCAAGGTGCTGGGCTACTTCGCCCCGAAGCGCCCGGAGTGCGTCTCGTCTCCACGGTTCGGCGTCGGCGAGACCGGCTCAGGCCCCGTTGGCAACGCCTGGGACCTCCGAGGCGTTCCCATTTTGCCCACGCCCGACGGGCAGTTCAGCGTGGTGACCGCGGCGGCAGATGGCTCCAATGACTCCGGCTACCCTCTGTCCCTGTTGCCGCCGCTTGCGCTCGAGATGCTCCCCAAGGAGTCGCGTCTCGCCGCGGGCTGGTTCTCGTACCCGCCCGTACATCCCATCCTGAGCGCCGAGTACCTGGCCGAGTATGCGAGGTCGAACGACATCGGCAGCCCCGAGTGGAGCGCGCGAGCCATCACCATGCCGCCGTTCACCACCTGCACGGGCTACTGGCGCGTTCGGCTTCGCGGCACCATGACGGCCTACTTCGAGGTGCCCTACGGGGTGACGCGCTGTACGGCCATCTACGATCGCCTGCAGCAAGTCGTCCGCGATCTGGCGAGCCGGCAGCACGATTGCTTCCTCTGGGCCATCGCCACTTGGCAGGGCTACCGGGAGTGGCTCAAGACGCCGGAAGGCGTGCAGTCCGGCCTCGACGCCGACATGCTCGGAATAGGCACCTGCATCACGGCCATCTCGACGGAGGCGGACGAGCAGCGTCTTGCGATCCAGGAGCCAATGCTCGACGCGGTGACCTTCTCACTCCCGGCGGAGGCAGTCGCGGCGGACGGCGTCCAGATGGGTCGGGCGGTTGCCATTCCCTCCCCATGGGCCCCCGAGAAGCCGGTGCCCGAGATCAGCGTGCCCATCGAGTTCGCGCCGGGCTGCACGACCGTGACTCATCTGTTCCCGAAGGGCCATTCCTTCGCGGTCGTTGGGACCAGCAACCCGGCCGACCGCACCGACATCATGCGATGCCTGCAGGTCATGACCCCGTGCAAAGAGGCCGTGTCGATGCAGTGGCTGGTGCACTCCGACGTGGCCATCGCCACCGTGGACAAGGACGGTCGCCCGATCGAAGCGGATGTCACGGTGAGGGACGCCCAGGGGAAGCTGCTGTACGAGGGGAGGACGAGGCGGAGTGGGGGCGGCTGCCGCCTGCGGACCCTGATGCTGCCCGTCGGCCTCTGCACCATCGAGGCATCCGCGCCGCCGCTGAAGGGCTCCGCCACGTGCGATGTCCCATATGGGCTGCACCACGAGGTGCAGGTGGTGCTCACGCCGGCGAAGTAGCCGGTCAGCGCGCCCCAGCCACGACGACCACCTGGCTGCGCGTCACCCCCGCGCCCTTCTCGTCGTAGTCGCGCACGCGCACCGTGAAGGCGAACCGGCCGGCGGCGCGCGGCGTGCCAGAGAGGCGCCCGGTGAACGTGTCGAGCGCCAGGCCGGGCGGAAGGCTGCCGCCAACCACCTCCCAGCAGTAGAACGGGATGCCGCCCGTGGCGCGGAGATGCGCGGCGTACGGCTTGCCCGCGCGGGCCGGCGGAAGTGTGGATGCGGCGAAGCGCAGCGGCTCGAACGCCGACGTCGGGCGCAGCCGGTAGCCGATGGCCTTGGCGACGAGCAGGTCGGTCTTCGTCGTGAGCCAGCGCTTCTTGGGCATGTCGCCGTAGTAGTCGTAGCCGAACGCGCCGCGCCGGCTGGCGGGGTCGACCGTGCCGGTCAGATGGCAGAACCGATCGATCTTCGGCTGCGTCCCCACGTACGCCACCAAGTCGGGATCGTCCCACGTGCCGGTCGCCTGCGCCTTGCCGAAGAGCGTGTGCCGGGGGTGGAACACGAGGGCGTGGCCGATCTCGTGGCGCACGATGGAGTAGAGGTCGCAGGCCTCCTTGCGCAGGTTGCCCGTGTGCGCCCAGTCGCCGTCGCCGGTGGTCAGGTACCAGCCGAGCGCGTTGTAGTTGCCGGTCGTCTCCACCTCGAGGCCGCCCGAGCGGCGGATCGGCAGCGGCGCGCCCTGGCTCGTCTGGAACCCGGTCATCGCGGGCTCGCCGCCGGAGCGCTGCTCGATCCCCGCGATGCCGTAGGCGTAGAGCAGGAAGCCCCGGTAGCCCGCCGTGTTCGCGACCTCGGCGCCGGAGACGAACCCGTCGGGGTTCCAGATCCACGTGCTCTCCGCGCCCGCGCGCACGGGGTCGAGGTGCATGTGCTGGAAGAAGAAGCCCCAGTCATCGGCGGCCTGCTGCGCGATGGCGCGCTTGCGCGGGTCGGAGAAGAAGCCCGTGCGGTCCTGCGAGTAGTCGAGGGTGATCTTCAGCTCGCCCATCGGCGGACGATCCTGGTCGATCACGCGGATCGGCACGCGATTGACCGCGCCGCCGCCCTCCGCGCGAATGGTCAGCGTGTAGCGTTCGTCGAGGCCGTCACGGTCCGGGAAGATCGAGATGAGCACGGGGACCGGCGTCGAAGCGTCGGCGAAGGCGATGGTCTTGCTCGGCCCCTTCTCGCCCACCTCGCTCGGCAGGTCGAAGTAGAGCCGCCCGCCATCCGCGGCCAGCGTCGCGCGAACGCCCGGCGCGGTACCGGCCGGCGGCTTCACCGTGAACCGGATGGCCGGGTTCGCGATCTGCCCCTCCCAGTCCACCAGCGTCAGCCCATGCCGCGTGACATCCCGCCCGAAGCGGTCAGTTACGACGAAGCCGGACAGAGGCACTTCTCCCCCAGCATTGGGGGCCGGGGGGTGTGCAGAGGCCGCCGATAGCGCCGCGCCAACCAGGAGCGCAACCAGAGCGGTGCCGCACCAGGACGCGGCGCCTGCACGCGAGAGCCTTCTGTGCTTCACTCGAGGATGCATGTCGTGTACGCCTGCGGTTCGAGAACGACGGTCGTGCCCGATGCCAGGAGGATCGCCTCCAGCGGGATCGGGCCGACCTCGTGCGTCACATGCTCGACCACTACCCAGCGGCGGTCGGTGCTCAGGCCGAGCAGGTTGTACGTCCCATTCAGCATGCGCACGGTTGCCATGGCCCCGGTGCGGACGGAGACAGACACGATCGCTGGCGCCGCCCCCTTGCGTCCGTAACCGTCGCACGAAGCCAGCACCTCGGTGTCGGACCGCCCGGCGCAGATTCCGCTCAGCCCGCGCACCTGCACCTGGCGCGTTCGACGAGCCGCCGTGTCCACGATCCAGAGAGCGCTTCCCGCCCCGTCGCGCCTGCGAAGCTCCAGAGACACATAGCGTCCTGCGGTGACGACCATCGGCGAGGAGGAGTCCATGCCTCTCGGCAGCGGCCAGGGCCGCGCGACCTCTCGCAGTGTGCGCGCGTCGCGGAGCGAGAGCACCTCGCCGCCGCCCGACTGGCAGATGCACGCAGCGCGGCGCCCCACGGTCACCACGTCGGTGATCTGCGCGGAAGTGCGCACGGGCGACAAGACGCGTCGGCCCGTGTCGTAGCGCCAGAGCGCGCTCTCTGTCCGGGCGGCCGTGCCGCTCCCGATCCTCAAGATCACGTCGCGCCCAATCCACCCCACGCACGTGATGTCGGGCCTCCGGATCGCCGCAACGAACCGGTCGTAGCGGTACACCCGCACGACGCCATCGGACTCGAACGCGGAGTAGCCGCCCGGACCGGAGCGGATGCGGGCGATGACGTCGCCATACAGACTGGGTGCGCCGGTCCCAGAGCCATCCCCGTACACCGCGCGAAGCGGGTTGGCGACGTAGCTCACATAGCGCACCGACGGCCGAGCCCTGCCAGGCCCCGCCGGAGCCGCAGCTCCAAACCCCAGGTCCCAAGTCCCAGCGCGGCTCAGCGCCAGCATGAGGGCGAGGCCCAGCGCGGCGTTCACGGCTGCTGCCCGATCCCGTAGCGCTCGCGGGCGGCCTTGACGCTCTCGGCGGTCACCGGGAAGCGCCAGCGGACGAAGAGCGGCTCCAGGTCCACCTTGCTCTCCTCGCTCAGGATCGCCGCGATGAGGCTGATCTTCTCCTCGGGCTTCTCCGGCGGCTTCATGCCCTTGTCCGCCAGGCGACGATAGGTGCGGTACCAGCGCTTGTACACGTCCCAGCCGTAGGCACGCTGGATGCGCTGGAAGAACGTGTGCATTTCGTCGGACGAGAGCGTGTCGTAGGTGCGCTTCGGGTCGGCCAGGTAGGCGTCGCCGAACAAGGTGAAGAAGCGCTCGACCAGCTCCTGCCCCGTCAGGCGCGCGTTCTTGTCGGGCGCGGGATAGCCGGGCGCCTGGAACGTCCACTTGATGCGGAACGACTGGTCCTGGATGCTCTCGAACGCGTAGGCGAGCTTGAAGTTGGCCTGCCACTCGGCCGCCGGCCCGCTCCAGATGTACCAGTCGCCCAGCACGTCGAAGTTGTGGCCCACCTCATGGATCCAGCCGAACGAGATCAGGCCGTCGTCGAAGTCGTTCAGCGTGTCGCCGACGAACTTCGTGTTGAGGATCATCTCCTGCCCGGCGTAGGCCCACCACGGGTGCTCGGGACACTCCTTGAACACCATCAGCTTGCCGCCGAACGGCTTCTCCCCGGTCAGGTCGATCATCGCGGCGTAGCACTGATCCACCCAGCTCAGCGTGCGGTCGAGGTGCTTGAACGTCTTGAACCGCGACGCCATGAGCGACATGCCGGCGGTCTTCCCGTTCACCTGCTTCAGCGGCTCGGGCAGCACCGCGCCGGGCACCTCGATGCGGTAGGCCAGCTCGCTGGTAGCGTCGCCCTGCTTCACGGTGAAGCTGCCCGCCATCACCGGCGCGCCCGGCCTAGCCTTCGCCACCACGTCCTCCGGCAGCAGGCCCACCTCGTCGCGCGTGAGCGACTTCCCCGGCTCGATCGCCGCGCCGACATCGCCGCCCCACGCGTCGCCCATCGTCTTGCCCTGGGCCTCCCAGTGCGCGGTCCATTTGACCACGGTCGCTGGCGCGCTCCCGTCGTTCTTCAGCACGAAGCGGTAGCTGCCCCAGCCACCCGGCATCCACCCCTTCGGCATGCGGTTCTCAGCCGCCAGGGTCACGCCCGCAGCCTGCGCCGCCGAGACCAGCACCGACAGCGCGCCGGCCCAGACCACTGCCTGCGCGCGGACCGCCCAACGAGTACGTCGATCCACCATCATCGAACCACCTTCACCTTGATGTCGACTGCCTGGCTGCACCGGACGCCGTCGAGGACCCAGAGCCGGTAGGCGATCTCCTTCGGCTCCTTCGGCGCGGTCAGCTTCAGGACCGCTGCGTGCCCCAGGTCTTCTCGCAGCCACTCGCCGCTGAGGTTCCAGCGGAAGATGAGCGGCTGGCCCTCCGGGTCGTAGCTCTTCGAGGCGTCGATCTCGAACTCCTGGCCGCACTTCACGGTCAGCTCGGACGGGGCCACCGCGACCGGCGCCTTGTTCACCTTGCGCACGGCCTCGGGCACCGTCTTGCGCACGAGCGGCGTGGGCGTGGGCGACGGGAGCAGGCTGGTGCGCAGCGTGTGCTTCCCGCAGACCGTGTCGCCGGATAGGTACGCCGTGTTGAACTGGGTCAGGTCCATGAACCGGTACTCGACCTGATCGCCTGAGACAACCTTGAGCAGCAGCAGCCCCTCGACCTCCCAGACGTTCGGGGTGAACGCGGTGTCCGTGGCGGGCGTGCCAAACGGGTTCCACACGGGCTTGGCGCCGTCCGCCTCGTCGGTCTCCGGGTCGTCCCAATCCTCGTCCGTGTCGTTCGGGAACGTGAAGCGCCCCTCGTCGTCGGTGTTGCCCATGAACTTGGGCCGGTCGGCGAAGTACTTGGCGCCGCTGTCCTGCACGGGCGCCTGGGCAACGTGGTAGACGTACACCGCCGCGCCCTTCAGCGGCTGGTCCTGCGCGTCGGTGACCATCAGCCAGTTGGCGCGCGTCGGGATGAGCCTGCCCTGCGTGCCCCAGAAGCGGTCCGGCCGGTAGCCGCGGTAGTGCATCACGTGGCCGGCCTGCGAGGGGTGCAGCCAGAGCTGGCAGCCGTCCATCAGCGACGGGTAGCCGACGTAGCAGGGAACGTTGACGCCGGGGGATGCAGGCAGCGTGCTGTCGCCCCGAACGATCGGCAGCTCGGGCGATCCCGCTGCCGGCTTGCCGGCGCCATCCGTCAGGAACACGTTCTGCGCCGTCACCGGATAGCCGTACAGGTCCGGCTGGCTCAGGATCACGTGGCCGAACTCGTGGATGATGGCGCAGTCGACCGCCATCGGGTCGATGTCCTCGTTCACCGGGAAGCCGCCGTCGAACCAGACGCCCTCCTTGTTGTACGGCTCGTCGTCCCAGTTGCCGCCTTGCAGCGGGGTGAACGCGTCGATGCGGTACGCCTCCTCCACCCCGTTCGGCCCGGTGGTGGGGTAGACGGCCTCGCGCAGCATCACGTCCATGCGCAGCTTCTCGCCGCGTATCCAGTCGTACAGGCTGAGCGACCCGATGTGGTTGACCCGCTTCTGCTCGAGGAACGCGCGCAGGTCCTTGGGACGATAGCCCATGTGCACGGGCCGCGCATCCGTCAGCTCGCAGACGGAGTTGTTTGCCTCGCACAGCTCGTCCACGGCGTTGGCGGGGTCGAGGTCGACCTTCATCCAGGTCGACGCAGCGGGGAAGGGGAAGCGGAACTCGACCGCGGCCTCCTCGCCGGGCGCCAGCGCCTTCTCCAGGACGGCCTCCATCGTGCGGCTCGGCCTCGTCGATGCGTGGAAGCGGTAGTCGCGCGGCGTGTGCGGTACGAGGGACAGGCGAGCGTGCGTGCCTGCGCGGAGCGTCTCCGGACCGAAGTTCCCGATGCGCACGCGGGCCGTCACCGTCTCGCCGGGCGCGGGGCGGTCCTTCACGGCGTCGCTGCGGTAGCGGGGCAGCAGCTCGATGCAGATCGCGTCGGCATCCGGCTTGTCGGCGGAGATGACGGTCAGCGGGTACGATGCCTGGCGCCCGCGGAAGCGCGCCGTGATGGCGCACGAGCCCGGCTTCAGCCCCGACACGCGCCCGTTCGCGTCCACGGTGGCGACGGAGGGGTCGCTCGACGACCACGTGATGAGGGGCTTCGCGTCGAAGTAGGCCCACTGGCTGTAGCGCACGACGTTCTCGACGATCGGCTCCCACTGCCCGCCGCGCCGCGCCAGCACGCCGAGCTGCTTCTGCATGCCGGCCACCGCGCGGCGCTCGGACGGCACGCGCGTCGGCTCAAGGTCGATCTGGATGGCATCGTACGGCGCCCCGCGGAAGTAGTCGCGGTAGACGCACGCGACCATGCCGTAGGCGCCCTCGGCCTTCAGGTTGGGCCGCACCACCAGCTCGTCGAACGCCGCCCCGGTGGTCCCGTCGCCCAGGATCAGCGCCGGGGGCATCGCCTTGGGATCGAACACGCCGTGCGGGGTCACGGGGCCGTCGACCGCCACCTTGTCCACCCAGAGCGGCAGGCCGACGTTCGCGCCCTTGTTGCTCACCCAGCCGACCACGACGAAGTGCCACTCGCCCGGCTTCCAGCCGCTCACGTCCGCACGCGCCACGGTGAGGCCCGCCGGCGTCGTCAGCTCCGCCCGCAGCAGGCCGCGCTCCGACTTCTCCACCACGAGCCGGCGGCCGCCCGCCTCCTCGGTTGCCCAGAGGCGGTGCCGCTTGCCGTCGTCGCCGCGCCAGGCGGGCTTCACCCAGACGCCGATGCTCCCCTCGACCGGGTTCAGGGCCAGGCCGTCGAGGCGCGCTGTCCCGCTGACGCCCGTGCCGCAGCTTCCCGGCGCACGGCGCGCCTGCCCCGACATGGCAAGCCGCGAGGCCGCCGGACCGTACAAGCTATCCGTGAACGGCGCGACCTGCAGGGGCGCCGCCGCAGTCTGCACCACCAGTCCCGCAACCGCCGCCAGCATCATCGTCAACGTTCCTCCATCTGAACGAGCCCTACTCCGCCCGCCCCAACCCCCAAGTCCCAAGTCCCAAGTCCCTACCTGTTGTACACGTTCATCGCCTGCTCGAAGCCGTCGCGTAGGGCCATCTCGACGGCGTCGGCGGCCAAGTCCAGCGCCTCTGCGATGGCGGCGCGCTCGTCGGGGCGGAACTTGCTGAGCACGTGGTCGATCAACTCGCCCGGCCGCGCGCCGCCCACGCCGATGCGCACGCGCGGGTACTCCTGCGTGCTCAGATGGCGCTCGATCGACTCCAGCCCATTGTGGCCGCCGCAGGAGCCCTTGAGACGCAGGCGCAGCCTGCCCAGGGGGAGCGCCACGTCGTCGACCACCACGATGATCTGCTCGGGCGGGATGCGGTACATCCGGCTGATGGCGCCGACGGCCTCGCCGGACAGGTTCATGTAGGTCATCGGGCGCGCCAGGATCGCGCGCTTGCCCTCGATGACGCCGTCGCCGAGCACGGAGCGCATCGTCCGGCGCTTCACCGGAATGCGGTGCCGGCTCGACAGGCGCTCGATCACCTCCCACCCGACGTTGTGGCGGGTGCCGGCGTACTGCGTGCCCGGGTTGCCCAGGCCGACGATCAGGTACATGCGGGACGCTTCGGTCATCGAGAGGGCCTCGCCCATGCTCGGCGCGGGCCGCGCTCCCGGCCGATGTGCCGGCCCTGCGTGCGCCCCTTGACAAGAGCATGAGACAGTGATATGTTGGAGTTACGGTGACGTGACGACTGACTGTCTAGCGATCACCGGGTTCGCTGGAGGAAGGGAGGTCCACATCGTGACCCCACCGGACACTCTAACGAACGCTAGCCGGGAGTGATCGGTTTCCACCTCTGGTCGCCGAGCTTCCGCCCCGGTCACGGCTGACGGCGGCGGCTCCGACGAGACTCTTTGCGCCGAGATCGTGCGCTATCTGGAACCCGGTTACTCCCGGCTAGTGGCATCTCTGCCCACCGACACCTCGGCCCGACCCCTCCCGCACACCGACCTACTTCGTCACGTCGGCTACCGGCACGACCTTCACCTCGCCTAGCCCCTTCAGCATCGGCTTCACCTTCGCCGCAGGGCCTACCAGCACCAGCGACATGCCCTTGGGATCGAAGTACCTGTGCGCCACCCGGTTGATGTCGCTCAGCGTTACCGCGTCCAGGCGCTTCAGGTAGGTGCTCAGGTCGTCGTCCGGCAAGCCGTAGAACGCGGCATCGACCAGGAGGGCGGCAATCGCCTCGGGCGTCTGCGCCGAGATGGCGAACTGCCCGGCAAGGTAACCCTTCGCCTTGTTCAGCTCCTGCGCGGTCAGCCCGGCGGATGCGGCGCTCTTCAGCAGCTTGTCGACGGAGTCGATGAGGCGGCGCGTCGTCTCGACCTTGGTGAACGTGGAGATCTCGAACCGCCCGCCCGCAAGACGCTTGTCGAACCAACTCCCGATGCCGTAGGTCAGCGACTGGCGAATGCGGATGTCCTCCACGAGCCGCGAAGTGAACCCTCCGCCCAGGATCGTGTCGGCGACCGCGATCGGGAACCGCGCCGGGCTGTTGCGTGGCACGCCGGGCCCCGTGAAGACGACATGAGTCTGCGTGTCGTCAGGCTTGTCCACCAGCACGATGCGGCGCGGCGACGGCGCGGGCTTCGGCAGCGGAGCTGCAGCCGCCTCGGTGGAGCGGGGCCAGTCCTCGAACCGCTTGCGCAGGGCAGCCAGCATCTCGGCGGTCTTGAAGTCTCCCGCCACCGCCACGATCGCCCGGTTCGGCACGATGGTGGCCTTGTAGCAGGCGATCAGATCGTCGCCGGTGATGGCCGCAATGCTGCGCTGCGTCTCTTGCCGGCCGTACGGGTGGCCGGCGAAGGCCGTCTCGGTCGCCACGCGGCTCGCGATGCTGCCCGGATCGTCGGCCAGTGACTGGAGGCCAGCCAGTGTCAGCTTGCGTACGCGCTCCAGCTCGTCCGCGGGGAACGTCGGGTTCCGCAGAACGTCCGCGAGCAGGTCGAGGCCGGCATCGATGTCTCGCGACAGCATCTCGACGCGCGCCGTGACACGGTCGCTGCCGCTGCCCGAGGAGATGTCGGCGCCCAGGTACTCGATCTCGTCGGCGAGCTGTTGAGCGGTGCGCGTCGTCGTCCCCTTGCGCAGCAGCCCGGCCATCATGGACATGGCGCCGGCCTTGCCCTCCGGGTCCTGCGCGTCGCCCCCTGGGAAGGTAAGCGACATGCTGACGGTCGGCGCCCGGCGGTACTCCATCAGAATCACCCGCATCCCGTTGGCCAACGTGGCACGGGTCACGCGCGGGAGATGCACCTGCTGCGCCCCGCTGGATGCGGCACACGATGCCGCCGCGAGGAGCAGGGCCAGCAAGCTAGCGTGTCGCCGCATCGTCCGCCTCCGGGACTAGGGTCACGACGGTGCGGTTCCGCTCCGTCAAGTAGCGCTTGGCGGCGCGCTGGACATCCGCTGCCGTCACCTTCTCGTATCGCGGCAGCACCCGCGTCCAGACCCGCCAGTCGCCGAACTTGGCCTCGTAGCTGGCCAACATGCCCGCGCGGCCCAGGTTCGTCTTGTAGACGCCCACCTGTCCGACGCGCAGCATGTTCTTCGCCTTGCGCAGCTCGCGCGCCGTGACACCGGACTTCTGCACATCGTCGATCGCCGCGTAGATGGCCGCCTCGCACTCTGCCGCCGTGTGGCCCGGTTGAGCCTGCGCCGAGAACGTGAACAGGCCGGGGTCGAACCGCGAGTCGTTGCCCGCCCACGCCGATGTCGCGATCTGCTTCTCGTAGACGAGCGAGCGATAGAGCCGCGAACTCTCGCCCGCGGAGAGGATCGACGCCAGCAGGTCGAGGGCCGGCTCGTCGGGCGTCTGCTGCGCCACGCCGTGGTACCCGATCAGCACCTCCGGCAGCTCGGCCGCGCGGTGCAGCGAGACGCGGGTCTCCCCTCGCTGCGGCGGCTCCGCGTTCACGACGGGCCTCGGCGGGGCGTGCCGGGGAATGCCGCCGAAGTACCGGCGGACCGCCTCGAACAGCCTCTTGGTGTCGAAGTCGCCCACGACGGCGACGACCGCATTGTTGGGAGCGTAGTACGTGGCGAAGTAGGCCCGGGCATCCTCCACGCGAATGGCGTCGATGTCCTTCATGAAGCCGATCGTGTCCCAGCGGTATGGGTGAGCGCGGAACGCGTGGTTGGAGAGCAGCTCCCACATCTCCGCTCCGGGCGAGTTGTCGAGGTTGGCGCGCCGCTCCTCCTTCACGATCCCACGCTCCTGCTCGACGTTGGCGCGGTCGATCTTCAGCGCCCGCATCCGGTCGGCCTCCATGCGGAGCACGGAATCCAGCGTGGCTGTGGAGAACTCCTCCATGTACTCGGTCGTATCCGACGTAGTAAAGGCATTGGAGGACCCGCCGCCTGCCTCAATGACATGGTCGAAGACCTTCGGCGGGTACTTGGCGGACCCGTTGAACATCATGTGCTCGAACAGGTGCGAGAGCCCTGTGATGCCGGGCCGCTCATTGCGGGAGCCGACGCGGTAGACTACGTGAAACGCGACCGAAGGGAGGGCGCGGTCCTCCAGCGCGAGCACGGTCAGGCCGTTGTCGAGCTTGAGGCGCTTCACGTCCAGCTTCTGGGCGGCCGCGGGCTGGACTAGCCTGAGTGCGGCGAGCAGCAGGACAGCAGCGAGGAGATTGCGACGGAACATGCTTTGCCTCCGGCAGGTCAGGCGTAGGTGGGCGGACAGCTATTCCGCTCGGAGCCGGGCTTTCCCTCCCGTCTCGATGGATCGCGAAGCCGGGCGGCAGTGCGCTCCGTAGTCTCTGCGTCACGGGGCTCCGAGCGGACATGGCGCCGCGTGTAACCGCCCTTGCGGATGCCGCGTCATAGGTTCTGGCACACAATGAGGAGGACTTCCATGAGAACACGTTACCACGCAATGACCGCCGGGCTCCTCGGCGCGGCCGCGTGGCTGTCGCTTGCCGTCCCAGCGACCGCGCAGTTCGGGGGCACCGGGCAGGGCTACGGTCCCGCCGGCCAGAACCGCCAGGGCTACGGGCCCGCTGGTCAGAACGGCCAGGGCGGGCAGATGGGCCAGCGCCAGCCGCCGAAGAACTACCTCGCCGAACTGAAGACCGTCGCCGACGACGTTGCCAAGCGCTATCAGGTGAAGATCGTCGTTGATCCGGCGGCATTCGTGGCGGCCACGCCGAAGATCGCCAGCAACGCAACCACCATCGAGACTGCCATGGACTCGCTCGCGAAGCAGGTCCGCGGCGGCACCTGGCGGCGTGCCTACCTGAACCAGACGCAGGCCAACACCGTGCCAGCGCCCGAGAAGCTCGTCGACGTCGTGCGCGCGCTCGACCGCGTGGAGCAGAGCGGGATCATCCTGGAGAACCCGGCCACCAAGCGCGCCACAGCCTACATGAAGAACTACGCGGTCTCCTCGACCTTCAAGGACGATCTGGCCGCGCAGTCGTTCAACACCGCGCCGGTCTACGTCCTCTACGCGGCCGCCGAGGCCGGTGGCACGCCGGACATGGACCGCTTCATGGACCTGCAGCGCCAGCAGATGGACATGATGATGCGCATGGACCCGGATAGCATGGCTCGCGCGATGCAGAACAGCATGAACATGTTCATGAGCGCCGACCCGCAGACCCGCCAGCAGTTCATGGGCAACATGATGCGCTCCGGCATGCAGATGTTCATGAACATGCCTGCCGAGCAGCGCAACGCCCTGATGCAGGAAGCGATGCGCAACGCGCAGCAGATGTTCGGGGGCCAAGGCGGCCAGGGCCAGCCTGGCCGGTAACGCATAGTCGCTACCGAGCAGACGTAACGAAGGGCGGCGGGCACCGGGCTCGCCGCCCTTCGTTACGTCTACGTACGACCAGTGCGGTCTACCGGCTCTTGAGCGCGATGGTTCCTTCGATCGTGGTGGTGGAGACCGTGGCGGTCAGCGAGCCGCCCAGAATGCCGACCGACGGCGAGATGGCCGCGCTGGTCAGCGTGAAGCCGCTGAACTCCTCGTCGATGGCGAAGACCTTCGCGCGTACCTTGCCGTACGGCACCGATACCATCGTCCAGCCCGCCGAGCTGACCGCCAGGTCGTAGGCCTTCGCCGTGGTGAGGGCGAACGGGTTGGTGTAGGTCACGGTCAGACCGTCGATGAGCGGGCTGGGCAGGTACAGGAACTTGTAGGCCGGGCTCGCGGTGGACGGGATGAACTTGCTGTCGGCCGTAGCGACCGGCGGCGTCAGCGTGTTGTTCATTCCGTGCACGTAGATGCCCGAGCTGTCCTGGGTGACGTAGAGGCGCTGGATCGCGCTCACCTTGCTCCCATCGAGCAGCTCGATGTCGTAGATGCGGTCGAGCGCCATCACAGCAGCGCCGTTCGCGTCGGTCTCCGTGGTCGAGTTCACCTGGATCGTCACCGTGCTGCTCGCGGACTTGGCCGTCTGGGCGCCAGTGCCGGTCTTGGTGACGGTTCCGGCGAACTGGTACACCCACTTATCACCGGCCTTGAGCGTGAACAAGGCCTCGGGCGTCGACTTGCCGCCGCCGCACCCGGCCGTGGCCAGGACGACCAGGCCGATCAGACAGCGCCATCTGTTCAAAGGAGCACCTCCTCTAGTTGCATGGGTCGGGTACGGCTCAGGACGGGCACAGGCAGTCGAGCGCATCGCGGAGCAGCGTGCGCGTGTCGGACTCGGTCGGGGCCTCGGCCTCCACCCGCAGGATGGGCTCCGTGTTGGAGGCGCGCGCCAGCAGCCATCGGTCGGACCAGAGCACCTTCAGGCCATCGGTCATGTCCAGCTCACAGCCGCGGTAGAGGTCGCGCAGCTTGCGCAGGCAGGGCACCACCTCGCGCGCGGGGCAGTCCAGCCGCTCGCGCAGCAGCGAGTAGGTGGGGATGCGGCCCCGCATCTCGCCCATCGTGCCGCCCTCGGTCGCGAGCGCCTCCAGGATCATGCCCATCGCCACGAAGCTGTCGCGGCACGGGTTGATCGCGGGCACGATAACCCCGCCGTTCCCCTCGCCGCCGATGCGCGCGCCGCAGTCCAGCATCCGCTGCACGACGTTCACCTCGCCCACCTTGGTCCGCAGGACCTGGACGCCGTGCTTTCCGGCAACATCGTCCACCATGCGGCTCGTCGACACGTTCACCACAACCGGACCGCGGGGGTCGCGCGCCAGGTGGTGCCGGATGGCCATCGCGATGGTGCAGTCCTCGCCGATCGCCTCGCCGCGCTCGTTGACGATGGCCAGGCGGTCGGCATCGGCATCCTGCGCGAAGCCCATGTCCGCGCCGGTCTCCCGCACCTTGGCGCACAGGTCGCCGATATGCTCGGGCAGCGGCTCCGGATGGTGCGGGAACGGCTCGTCGAAGTCGGTGTTCAGCTCAACGACTTCGCACCCGAGGGCGCGCAGGAACTCCGGAGTCGCCAGTGACGCGGCGCCGTTGCAGCAGTCAACCACGATCTTGAAGCGGCGAGCCCGGATGCGCTCCACGTCGATGGCGGCCAGGATCGCGTCACGATGGCGGCGCGGTGCGGTGTCATCCGTGCGCGCGACCGCGATGTCGTTCGAGCCGACGCGCGTGAACTCGCCCTGGTGGTACAGCTCCGTCAGCTCGGCGGCCTGGGTTGGGCGCAGCACGATGCCGTCCGGCCCATAGAACTTCAGCGCGTTCCACTGGATGGGGTTGTGGCTCGCGGTGACGCAGACGCCGCCGAACGCGCCAACCGAGCGGATATGGAGCTGCAGAGTCGGCGCGGGCACGATGCCCAGGTCGATCGGCGTGCACCCCACGCTGAGCAGGCCGGCGATCGCCGCCTCCTTCACCATGACGCGCGACGGGCGGCTGTCCGTGCCGATCAGCACAGGCCCGGCGCCGCAGTGTGTGCCGAAGGCCGTGGCGAAGGCCGTGACGAGCTGTGGCGTCAGCGATTCGCCGACTACCCCGCGCACCCCGGAGATGCCGATCTTGAGCGACAGGCGTCTTGGCATCCTACGGCCCTCCATGCGAGAAGGCGCGGCGGCGCGCCAACGCCATCGCCTCGTCGTACAGCGCATCGGCGCGCTGCGCGGTCTCCGCCTCCACGATCACCCGCAGGATCGGCTCCGTCTTGGAGGCGCGGACGTGCAGCCACGCATCGGGCCACTCGACGCGCACGCCGTCCGTGTAGTCGGGCTCGAAGGGCGCGTACAGCGTGCGGAAACCCTCCATAACGCGGAACACGAGGTCGGCGGGACAGGTCAACTCGCCCTTGCGCATCTCCGCGACGCGCAGCCGGCCGGCCAACTCCGCCACGCTCCGGCCGGAGACCGCCATGGCTTCCAGGACGAGGCCCATCGCCGGGAGCGCATCGTACGTCATGGATATCGGCAGCAGGGCGATGCCGCCGGAGCCCTCGCCGGCGAGCACCGCGCCCTCCGCGATGCCCCGGTCCACCACGTACCCCTCGCCGACGAATGTGCGCAGGACCGGCTGGTTGTGCCGGCTCGCGACGGCGTCCACCATGCGCGAAGTCGAAAGGTTCGTCACGATGGGCCCGGGCCGCCACTCCAGCCGGTGCTGGGCAGCGAGCGGCAGCGCATACTCCTCCGAGAGCGGCTCGCCCTCCGCGGTGACGAACCCAACGCGGTCGCCGTCCACGTTCATCGCCACACCGAGGTCTGCCCGCAGCGCCTTGATGAGCGTCGCGAGCTGCCGCATATTGGTGGGGTTGGGTGCGGGGCTGTGAGCGAACTCGCCGGAGGGCTCGTCGTTGATCGGTAGGAGCGTGCAGCCGAGCGCCTCGAGGAAGCGCTGGGTGGTCGGGCCGCATGCGCCGTTGCAGAAGTCCACCGCCACCCGGAAGCCGTGCGGCCGAATCCGCTCGGCGTCGACGGCGCTCAGCAGGCACTCCAGGTAGCGTTCCGTCACGCCCTCGGCGGTCGTCGGCCGGATCAGAGCGTTCCACGGCGCGGTCCGGAAGGCAGAAGCGTGGTAGATGTCGAGCAGCTCCTCGCTCTTGACCGCGTTCAGCAAGGCGCCGTCCGGACCGAGGAACTTGAGGGCGTTCCAGCGGACATCGTTGTGGCTGCCCGTGATGGAGATGCCGCCGGCCGCGCCCAGCTCTCGGATCCCGAAGGAGACGAGGGCGGTTGGGCAGACGCCCAGGTCGATGATCTCACACCCCGTAGAGACCAGCCCGGCCGTGACGGAGGCGTGCACCATGGAAGACGAGCGCCGTGTATCGCGCCCGACGACGACCGGCCCGCCGTCGCACCAGGTGCCGAACGCGCAGGCGAAGTCGACCACCAGCTCGGGAGTGAGCCCGTCGCCGACCACGCCGCGCACCCAGGATGTGCCGATCTTCAGTTGCCGCATCCAGTCCTCCGCGCGGACCGGGGCCGGACGCGGCGCGCAGCGTCCAGACCACGGCCATCACGCTCCCGTCGTCGCCCGGCGCCTACGCCCCGGGCAAGGCGACCCTACTTCGCCGGCTTGGCGAAGATGGCGTCATCGACCTCTACGTTGTTCTTGATTTCGGTCGTCACGAGTTCCATCTCGATGGCTGGACCCAGTTTGGTGACCGCGCGGAACGGCGTCTTCACCCCATCGACCTCGCGATAGTCGGACATGACGGTCTCGGTGGGGATCGTGCCCTGAACCCCCTCCATCACCATATCCATCCGCACCTGCAGCCCGGTCTTCTTGTCGTAGTACTGGATCACCGGCTTGCCCTCGGCCGGCGTCAGCGTGATCACGTAGGCGTCGCCGCCGTCGAGCTTCTTGATGCCGGTCAGCGCGACCTTCTTGAACAGCTCCTTCCAGCGAAGCGGCGCGTTGAACGCGGCCGACCGAACGGCGATGGCCCTCTCGACGCCCGTCAACTTGCGAAGCCCGTTGATCGGGTCCTTCGACCACACCACGTTGCCGTCGCAGCCCTGCGCCATCTCACCGATGCCAGTGATCTTCTGGACCGTGTAGAACAGGTTCGGCGCCTTCGACGTCGCCTCCATCGTCCCCTTGATGCCCTGGCCCTTCAGGTCGACTGTGCCCTTGGTGACGGTGCTGGTCAGCTTCTTGTACGCCGCCTCTCCGCCGGTCACTTCGACAAACCGGTTGAGCACCTGCTCCGCGGTGACGCCGGCGACCGGCTTCGCGGGGGCGACCTTCTTGGTCTGGGCGCTGCCGGGCGCAACGACGACGGCACACAACAGGGCGGCGGCTATCAGAGATCTCTTCATCGTTGGTTCTCCCTTGGCAGCGCCTCGGTCTGAAGCGCCTGCGTCGCTACGGCTTCGTGAGCACCTGGACGGCTGCGTCCAGCACCGGGTCGCGCCCCGTCAGGAGCGCCTTGCGCGTGAGTTCGACCGGGACGTTCGGCGTGACGCCGCACCCTTCGATGAGGATGCCCTTGGGCGTCTTCGCGTCGGCGAACGCGTACTGCAGCCGCACGCCACCCGGCAGCTTCTCCACCACGGAGGGCAGCGCCATGCCGCCCGTCGCACGGCCGACGATGGCGGCGCGGCCCATCTCCTGCAGCCCGGCCGCCAGGATCTCCGACGTGCTGAGCGACATCTCGTCGGTCAGAATGGCTACCTTGCCCTTGTACGGATCGGGAGCCGGGAAGATCGGCAGCCGGATCTCGCCGGTGCGCATCTTGAACGTGCCCAACGCCGCCTCCTTGTCGCACAGCACCGCGGACACGGCGGACGCCATCGCGCCGAGGCCGCCCACGTTGCCGCGGATGTCGATCACGAGCGCGGGCGCGTCCTTCATCTCGGCGACGGCCTGCTTGTACTTCTCCAGCAGCGGCATGAGGAACACGTTGAACCGGATGTAGGCGATGCCGCCCTCGAGCCGGCGCGCCTCGAACTGCGTCGTGATCGTGGGCAACTGGCCGAACTGCACCGGCTCGCCGCGCTGGGCTTCGCGCTCGACCTCGATGGTGCGCGTCTGGTTGGCCTCGTCGACGACCTCCAGCTTCGCCTTGCTGCCGATCGCTCCGGACGTTCGGTGCATCACCAGCAGCAGCGACTGCAGGCGCATCGCGGCAGGGCGCAGGCCGCGCTTGGCAATGGCCGCCAGCGCCGGAGCGAGCGGCTTGCCGTCAACGGCGGTCACCACGTAGCCTGGCTTGACGCCGGCGCGCGCCGTGGCGGAGTCGGCCTCGACCGAGACGACCACGGCCTTGCCCTCGACCAGGCGGACGGCGGCGCCGATCGTGCCAGCGCCCATCGTCGTGCCGGAGCCCTCGTCCTCGGCCAGGAACACATCGGGTGGGATGATGCCGAAGTGCGACTGCTTCAGCTCGCCCAGCATCGAGTTCAGAAGGGCGTAGTAGGCGGAATCGTTCTTGACCTTGGCCACCTTGGGTTCGTACCGCTTGCGCACCGCGTTCCAGTCGACGCCGCCCAGCTTCGGGTCCATGTGCCGGTCGCGCACGCGGGTCCAGACGATGTCGAAGACCTGGCTGCGTTCTTTGGGCGTGAGCGACGCCGACGCGCACTGGGCGCACAGCGCGGCGCAGAATACGAGCAGTGTGGCGGCGGCCCGCCAGGCGTTACGCATGTCCTCTGGTCCTCAACTCGTCGATGATGCCCTGCAACTCGCCGGCGCGATCGGTGATGCGCTGGAACAGGGTCAACTGGGCCATGGCGCGGGTCTTGTTCAGATCGGGCGGGTCGGCCGGGCCCAGGCGGAAGTAGCTGTCGCCGCGCAGGTAGTCGGAGAGGAAGCGCACGCCAAGCTCCAAGGCCAGGATGCGCACCGCGTCGACCATCAGGCCGACTTCCTCCTCTGTCACCGCGCCGGCCGCGCCCAGGAAGCCCTCGGCCACCGCGCGGAAGATGTCCACATCCACCTGCACGCGATCGAGGTTGGTCTCCTTCTCGCCCGCGACGTTGCTGAGCGAGCGGACCATGTCGCCCCAGTCGGAGAGCCACGTGTGTGGCATGATCGTGTCGAGGTCGATGAGCGCCTTGACCTTGCCCGTGCGCGAGCTGAAGAGGAAGTTGTCCAGCTTCGTGTCGCCGTGGATGGCCACCGTGCGGATGCGGCCCGACGCCATCGCGGTGCTCAGCGTCAGGCCGAGCGTCTCCTGGGCGAGCGCCAGATCGATGAAGGGGCGGATGACCGGGTCCTGGGTGCGCTTCCGGTACTCGGCATCCGGAATGTGCAGCAGGAAGTGCCGCTCAGTGCTCGCGCGCACCTCGGGGTCGGCAGGCAGGGCGTCGCCGACCTCCTCAAGCGTCCGGTTCCCCCTGAGCACCGAGTGGAGCTGATCGAAATACACGCGGGTGTTGCGATAGCCCGGCAGCGGGTTGGCGAGGCCCGACACGTCCATGTCGGCGGTCATGTCACCGAACAGGGCCAGGCCGCGCCCGGCTTCGCTCGCAACCGACAGCCGCTCAGCGGGGTCCGCGATCTCGCTCAGGCTCTTGAACGTCTTCGACTCGGGGATCTTGACCATCAGCCGCCAGACGGACTCGCCGCGCCGGTCCTGAAGATCGAGGTAGGAGCCGGTGGAACGCGTGGGCAGCAGCGTGATGGCCTCCCACTCCTCGTCCGGGCCGAGCATCCCACGGGCCAGGGCGCGGTTCTGGGCATCGATGCACGCCATCATCGCGGCCATGACGCTGCGCGGCTTCACGAACACCTGCTGGTTGATCTTCTGCAGCAGGTAGACGCGATCCGTATCGCGGCGCCCCGAGACGACCACGAAGGTGTGCTGGTTGATGTTGCCCTTCTCGGGGAAGTCGTAGGTCTCGAGCGGCGTGGGGACGTCGAAAAGGGAGGCAAGGCGAGCGGCCTGGGCCAGCGGGTATTCGACAGGCGCGTCGGTGATCTGGACGGATCGCCGGGGCGGCACGGCGTAGGGCAGGTCGACCTCGGTCACGGCCAACAGTCCTTCCTGGGACGCGGCGTCCCTGCCGTCGTCGCGCGGGGGTGTGCTGCGGGCATTCGCGGTAGCGATAGCATACCCGATGGCTCTTCCGATGGAGGGATCGCGCGGGGCCTCGATGAAGAACACCGGTGAGTCGTGTACGGGAGAGCAAGGAGATGCGTTTCATGGGCGATCGAGCCGCACAGGCCGAGCGTGCATTCCAATCCGGGCTGAACTGCGCCCAGTCTCTGGTGGCCGCGTTTGGTGACAAGGTGCCGAACGCCTCGGACGAGGCAATCCGCGCCGCCGCGCCGCTGGGCGGAGGCATCGCCCGCTCCGGCGAGACGTGCGGAGCGGTGACCGGCGCCCTCGTGGTACTCGGGCTTGTGTACGGCTCCGCGGAGCCGGACGCCGAGAGCAAGGCGAGGGTCTACGCCGAGTCGCAGGAGTTCATCCGCCGGTTCAAGGAGAAGCACGGGACGATGTCGTGCCGGGAGTTGATCGGCTGCGACCTCTCGACCGACGAGGGGCGCCAGTTCGCCCAGGAGCACCAGAAGCACAAGCTCGTCTGCTCGCTGCTCGTGCGAGATGCGGCCGAGATCCTCCAGGAGATGCTGAAGGCCGTAGGTTGAGGGTAACCAAGGGCCGCGACCGGCCCATCACATCCGTGCCCTGCCGGCCCTGGCGCCGGCGAACCATCGCGAAGGAGCCACCGACAATGCCCAAGATCGCCATGATCGGCGCCGGCAGCATCGTCTTCACCAAGACGCTGCTCAACGATATGATGGCCACACCGGCCCTCAAGGGCGCCACGTATGCGCTGATGAGCCCCGCCGAGCCGAAGCTCCGCCGCATGGAGGCCTTCGCGAAGCGGATGGTCGAGGAGAACGGGGTGGACTGCACCGTCTATGCGACCACCGACCGCCGCGAGGCCATCAAGGACGCGGACTACGTGGTCTGCATGGTGCAGGTCGGCGGGGTCGAAGCGTTCGGCCTCGACTACAAGATCCCGCTGAAGTACGGCGTCGACCAGTGCATCGGCGACTCGATGGGGCCGGGCGGCGTGCTGCGCGCGCTCCGCAGCTTCCCGGTGCTCGAGGGCATCGCCAAGGACATGGTCGAGGTCGCCAAGCCGGGCGCGATCCTCCTGAACTACACGAACCCGATGGCGATGTGCTGCATGTACATGGGCAAGGTCTCGAACGTGCCCACCATCGGCCTGTGCCACGGCGTCCAGACCACGCTCGACCTCATCTCCGGGTACGTGGGCGTGCCGAAGCCCGAGATCGACTACTTCGTCGCGGGCATCAACCACATGGCGTGGTTCCTGAAGATCGAGCACAACGGCGTCGACCTCTACCCGAAGTTCAAGGCCATCTGCGAGAAGCCCGAGTACTACGTGAACGAGAAGGTCCGCATCGAGGTCATGCGCCACTTCGGCTACTTCATGACGGAGAGCACGGGCCACCTCTCGGAGTACATCCCCTGGTTCCGCAGCAGCAAGCGCGCCCTCGACCTCTACTGCGACGAGCCCGGCTTCGGCGGTGCGTCCGGCGCCTACTACGAGTGGTGCCACACGATCGCCACGAAGTACAAGGACGTCGACCCGCTGCTCTTCGAGAGCCCCAAGCTGCAGCCGCGCAGCGCCGAGTACTGCACCTACATCCTGGAGGCGCACCTTACCGGCAAGCCCTGGCGCCTGCAGGGCAACGTGCGCAACGACGGGTACATCAGCAACCTGCCGGACGGGAGCTGCGTCGAGGTGCCCGTGTACGTCGACCGCGAGGGGCTGCACCCGCTGCGCGTGGGCGCCATCCCACCGCAGTGCGCCGCGCTGAACATGACGAACGTGCAGGTCCAAACGCTCACGGTCGAGGCGAGCCTCGCAGGCGACCCGGAGCTGGTGGCCCAGGCCATCTGCATGGACCCGCTGACCTCGGCGTGCTGCACGCTGAAGGAGGCGCGCGACATGGCCGCCGAGATGCTCGAGGCCGAGGCCCAGTGGCTGCCGCAGTTCGCCGGCAAGACGCTGCGCGCGACGCCCACGATCGTGGTCTCGCCGGACGTGAAGCACGCCGACGTGCCGCTCGACCCGGCCCTGGCCATCGGCAAGCGCTTCGGCCTCCTGGCCACGCAGAAGACGGACTAACGACGAACGCAACCGCAGATGGACGCGGATGGACGCAGACAACGTCAACGGCGGAACCACAGATGAACACGGACAAGGGCGGATGGCGGCGGATGTACTGGATGCCCTTCTCCTCATCGGCGTTCATCTGCGTCCATCTGCGGTTGCATCCGCCGTTGACGTGATCGGTGTTCATCCGTGTCCATCGGTGGATTCACTCGGCCATTGACCTTGTCCGCATTGCTCTGCGTTCATCCGCGGTTTCATTAGGGAGTAAGGTATGCCTCTGAAGAGCCGGCGCGTGCTGGCGTTGATGCCGCATCCTGACGATTGCGAGATCCTGTGCGGGGGGACGCTCCTCCGCCTGCTGGACCTCGGCTTCGAGATCCACGTGGCCACGATGACCGCGGGCGACATGGGCTCGCCGACCCTCGGGCGCGCGGAGATCGCGGCGATCCGCCGCGTGGAAGCCGAGGCCGGGGCAGCCGCGCTGGGCGCGAAGAGCTACACGTGCCTCGAGTTCGACGACGTGGAGATCGCGTTCGACAACCCGACCCGGCACCGCGTCGCCGCCGTCGTCCGCCGCGTCGACCCGGGCCTCGTGTTCACCACGGCGCCTGGCGACTACATGTACGACCACATCATCACCTCGCAGCTCGTCCGCGACGCGGTGTTCAACTCGTCGCTGCCGAACTACGCCACGCCCGGCGGCGAGAAGCCCGGCAGCGGGGTACCCTACCTGTACTACGCAGATCCGATCGAGGGTCTCGACCTGTTCGGCAACCGCGCGCCTGTTAGCTGCGTCGTGGACGTCTCGGCAGTCATCGATCGCAAGGTCGACGCCCTGGCGAAGCACGCCAGCCAGCGCGAGTGGCTGCGCGCGCAGCATGGTATGGACGACTACATCAACCACATGAAGGAGTGGGCCGCGCGGCGGGGCAAGCTGATCGGCGCGACCTACGCCGAGGGCTTCTGCCAGCACCGCGGCCACCCGCATCCGGCCGACGACGTGCTTGGCGAGTTGCTGGGCGCCGCTCCGTTCGATCCGCGAGGAGCCGGGTAACGACGGGTACTGGGGATCGGGTGCCGGGGGTCGGCCGGCGCTCTGGCGCTGTCACGTTCCGATCGGTGATCCTGGGGCTGCTGCTCGCCCCAGGCATCGCCGCCCTCAATATCTCCGTCGAGGCCATCCGCTACGCCGGGCAGCCGACGACGGTTTCGCTGTACCTGCATGTCCTCTTCGTGCTGCTCTGCCTGCTGGCCGCGAACAGCCTCGTCGGGCGCCTCCGGCCGCGCTGGCGCATGGCCCCGTCCGAGCTGATCGTCGTCTACTTCTTCGTCCTCATGGCCGCGGTCATGTCCTCGCACGACCAGATCGAGGTCCTGGTCCCCATTATCAGCTACCCGTTCCGCTACGGCAACGCGGCCAACCGCTGGAACACGGAGATAACCCCGTACCTGCCTGCCTGGCTCACGGTTCGCGACCCGGACGCAATCGCACGGTACTACATCGGCAACGCGAACCTCTGGGCCACCCGGGATCTCCTCATCTGGGCGCGGCCGGTGCTGCTCTGGACCGGCTTCCTCACGGTGCTGGCGGCGGGCATGTTCTGCCTCAACGTGCTGCTCCGCAAGCAGTGGAACGATCACGAGCGCCTCAGCTACCCGTTGGCGCAGCTCCCCATCGACCTGGTGCAGCCCCGGGCGCCGATCTTCGGGCACCGCGGGTTCTGGATCGCGTTCGGCCTGGCCTGCACCCACGACATGCTCTTCGGCCTCCACGCGCTCTGGCCGTCGTTCCCGGAGCCCTACACGCGCTACCAGCTCCTCAACCAGTACGTAACCGAGGCGCCATGGACCGCGCTGCCGTCGATCCCGATCGCCTTCTTCCCGTGGATCGCCGCGCTGGGCGTTCTGCTGCCCGTCGACCTGCTCCTCTCGTGCGCGGTGTTCTTCTGGGTGTGGAAGCTGCAGCCTGTTATCGCGACCGGCTACGGCTACACAGACATCCCCAACTTCCCGTTCGTCTTCGAGCAGTCGTTCGGCGCGTACATGGCCATCGCGCTCTACACGCTCTACACCGCCCGGCACGCGCTGGCACACGGGTTCGCCTGCATCTGGCGGGGGAGCGACGGCTCCGACCAGGGCGAGGCGCTCTCGTACCGGGCCGCGAGCATCGGCCTGCTGCTCTGTCTCGCGGGGGCGTTCGCGTTCTTCTACGCGTGCGGCATGACGCCGTGGGTCATCGTGGCCGCGCTGGCGATCTACGTGGTCGCGGCCATCGCCATCACCCGCCTGCGCGCCGAGCTGGGCACTCCCGCGCACGACCTCGGCCAGATGGGGCCGATGCGGCTCATCCCGAACGCGTTCGGCACGCAGGGCCTCAGTCGCGTCGACCTCGCCACGCTCGGCGTGATGCACGGCTTCAACCGCAACTACCGCGCCTGCCAGATGGCGGTGAACGCCGAGGGCCTCCGCGCCGCCAGCAAGACCGGCACGCGCCAGTCGGTCATGTTCTGGGTGCTGCTGCTCGCGGTCTTCTGGGGCGCGCTCAGCGGCTTCGTCGCGAACATCCACCTGCACTATGCGTGGGGCGCCGCGTCGAAGGCCGATGCCCCCTACGTCAGCACGATCTTCGGCCGCGAGCCCTACGAGCACGTGACGAACCTCATCCGCAACGGTGTGTCGCCTGCGCAGCACCGCAGCGTGCTCGGCGCGATGGGCGTCGGCTTCCTCGTGGCGACGGCGCTCGGCGCGATGCGGCTGCGGTTCGCGGGCTTCCTCCTGCACCCGGTCGGCTACGCCATCTCCAGCAACTGGTGCATGACGAACATGTGGCTCTCCATCACGGTGGCCTGGATCATCAAGTCGCTGCTCGTGAAGTACGGCGGCCTCCGCGCCTACCGCCGGGCGGTGCCCATCTGCCTGGGCGTGATCCTCGGCGAGTGCGTCATGGGCACCATCTGGATGCTCATCAGCACCTTCACCGGCCAGAAGACGTTCATCGTGTGGCCGTACGGGTAACCGATCTGGGACTTGGGACTTGGGACTTGGGGCTGGGGGCTGAGGGTTGGGGGTTAGGGGTTCGGGGATCGCCGCCTGCCGCCTCCCGCCGCGCACGCGGTACCGAGCCGCGACCGTGAGGGAGCGGCCTGCCGTACTCCGCGAACGTCCATCGCCATCGCCGCAGCCGCCTGCCTGGTGCATCAGACGGGTCGCTCACGCTCCCCGCTCGGAACGTGGGTGCCTGGCCGCACGCCCCCCGCCACGCACACGGTACCGAGCCGCGACCGTGA
>CAZFLM010000019.1:27637-89944 GCA_964519955.1 uncultured Chthonomonadaceae bacterium
GGGTGCCTGGCCGCACGCCCCCCGCCACGCACACGGTACCGAGCCGCGACCGTGAGGGAGCGGTCTGCCGTACTCCGCGAACACCCATCGCGGCCGCCGCCGCCTGCATACTCCAACCTGACGGGTCGCTCACGCTCCCCGCTCGGAACGTTGGTGCCTGGGCGCACACCTCCCGCCATGCACACCGAGCCGAGCCGCGACCGTGACGGAGCGGTCTGCCGTACTCCGCGAACACCCATCGCGGCCGCCGCAGCCGCCTGCATACTCCAACCTGACGGGTCGCTCACGCTCCCCGCTCGGAACGTAGGTGCCTGGGCGCACACCTCCCGCCACGCACACCGAGCCGAGCCGCGACCGTGAGGGAGCGGTCTGCCGTACGCCGCGACCACCCAGCGCCATCGCCGCAGCCGCCTGCCAACTCCAACCTGACGGGTCGCTCACGCTCCCCGCTCGGAACGCTGGTGCCTGGCCCTACATCCCCGTGCATCTCCGTTCATCGGTGGACAGCCACGCCGTTGCCGTACTCCGCGTTCATCTGCGGTTCCATCGTCAGCCGTCCAAGGGAACGGCGCTCGCACTCGCGAATAGGCCAGCAAGGAGCCTGCCATGATCACCGTACGCGACGATGTCATCCAGGTCGAGACCCGCACCCTGTCCGCGATCCTCGTGCGCGGCGTCCTCACCGCGCTGACCAGCAAGCTCGACGGGGAGCGGTACGTGCGCGTCGAGGAGCCGCCCGCCTCCGCGCTGAAGCTCGTCTACGCGAACCAGGGCGCGGTCGACGTGGTGGGCGAGCTGGCCGCCACCGTCACCGCACACCGCCTGAACGACCATGCCGCCGAGTTCCGCTTCCACGGGTGGGACGCGGATGGCGTGCTGGCCGTGAGCGAGGACGCGGAGACGGGCGACCTGATCGTCGAGCCGGCGGCGGCGTCCTCGCGCCCGGGCGTGATGGCTGTGCGCTGGAGCCTGCCGGGGGTGCGCCCGAGCCTCGACCTCGTGGCGCCGTTCTTCCAGGGCGTGCGGCTGAAGCTGGACGACCCGCTGCTGGAGCGGCGCTGGTTCTGGCCGCAGTTCTGGGAGGCCGGGCTGGCCATCCTCCAGGGCGAGGCGGGCGGCTTCTGGGTGCATTGCCAGGACGACCGCTACCGCTACAAGGCGCTCGATATCCACGGCGGGCTGCTCGGCTTCGAGACGGACGCCTACGGCCCGGTGGACACCAGCCTGGGCGCCGGCGGCCTGGCGTGGCGCATCAACGTGTACGAGGGCGGCTGGGAGGTGCCGGCGGGCGCCTACCGCGACTGGCTGTGGGACGCCTACGGGCTCCAGCAGGCGGAGGCGGCCCGCAAGCCCTGGATGGGCGACATCCGCTTCGCGCTGTCGTGGTACAACGGCGACCCCGCGATCCTCGACGCCCTCGCGCGCCGGCTCGACCCGTACACGGTGCTGCTGCACTACTCGAACTGGCGCACCGACGCCTACGACGAGAACTACCCCACCTACGAGCCCTCCGCCGATGCCCGCGCGCTCTTCGAGAAGGCGAACGCGATGGGCTTCCACGTGATGCCGCACTGCAACTCGGTCGACATGGACCCGACGCACCCCGCGTACGCCGTCCTGCGCGACTTCCAGTACCGCGACATCCAGTCGAAGGGGCTGCTGGGGTGGGGCTGGGACCCCGCGACCGGCCGCGTGCTCGGCGTGCCGAACTCGAACGAGGCGCTCTCACACAACCGGGCGCGCAAGGTGATGATCAAGGTCCACCCCGGCCTCAGCATGTGGCGCTCCATCCTGGCCGATCGCATCCGCGGCGCGGTGATCGAGGCCGGCACCGACACCGTATTCATCGACGTGACCCTCTGCAGCTTCAACCTGCACAACTGCCTCGTGGAGAGCACGACCTCCAGCGAGGGAATGAAGCGGCTCATCGCGCAGATCGCGGGCATCGAGGACGGGCTGGCGGTGGGCGGCGAGGGGTTGAACGAGATCACCATGCAGGGCCTCACGTTCGCGCAGGCGCACCTCTTCGCGAGCTGGCACGCCAGTGCGGACGGGCTTGCGCGGTGCGGCGGGTGCGCGCTGAACGACTTCCTATTCGGGCGTCTGTGCCGCACTTTCGGCTACAGCGGCCTGAGTGGGAGGAATGAGGCCGAGGCGCTGCGAATGCGCATCCACGAGGAGCACAACGCCATCCCGACCGTCACCATCAGCTCGGCGGAGGAGATCGACCAGCCGAACGCGGCCGTGCAGCGCGCCCTCGACCTGGTACGCTAGCCGCTGCGGCCAACCCTCGTGCCTCGTCCTATCGAACAGCGATGCACAGGATGGCCAGGATAGCGTTAAGAGCTTCTGGTCGGCGACCCGCCAGTCGCGACGTATGGGAACGCCGGGTCACGTGTGGGCCGTTGCCCTCATCCTGCCAATCCTGTGCATCGATGTTAACCAAGTTCTGAATAGGAGCATCTACCCGATGAAAGCCCATGCCGCGGTCGCCGTCGAGCCGCGCCGCGTCGAGTATCGCGAAGTGGACGTGCCGGAGCCGGGTCCGGATGACGTCGTCGTACGCATCACCCATTCGTGGATTAGCAACGGAACCGAGGGGTCGTTCGTCCGCGGCGAGCGCATCGCCGGCGACACGCCCATCCGCCCGACCGACCCGAGCCCGTTCCCGCACGTGTCCGGCTACCAGAAGGTCGGCGTCATCCAGCAGGTCGGCGCGAACGTGACGGACCTGGCGATCGGCGAGACCGTCTTCGCCACCGTCTCCCGCATCGACGGCATGTTCTACGACCACGGCGGCCACATCTCGCCGGCCGTCACCCATCGCTCGCAGATCTGGAAGCTGCCGGCCGGAATCGACCCGGTCGCGTTCAGCGGCCTCGTGCTCACGCAGGTGGGCTACAACGTGGGCGCGCGTCCGACGGTGGACCCCGGCAACGCGGCGGTCGTCATCGGCGACGGCATGGTCGGCCACTGGTCGGCGCAGACGTTGAGGCACCGTGGCGCGCGCGTGCTGATGCTCGGCCGCCACCCGGAGCGCCTGGCCAAGTTCGTCTGCGGCGACGGCGACAAGCTGGTCAACGAGAAGGAGGTCGACGTGGCCGCGGTGGTGCGCGAGTGGGCGCCCGAGGGCGTGCGCGTCGTGGCGGACACCGTCGGCTCGATCGCAACCGTCAACCTGCTGATGCCGCTCCTGTGCGGCGAGAGCCACATCTCGTCGGCGGGCTTCTACGGCCCGAACGGCAAGATCGACATCCAGGACCTGCGCCAGCGAGAGACCACGCTGCACGCCCCCTCCGGCTGGTCGCAGGCGCGCATGGACACCACGCTCGATCTCGTAGCGCGAGGCGTCCTGCAGACCCTACCGCTCATCACCCATCGCTTCCCCGCGACCCGCGCCGGCGAGGCGTTCGACCTCATCCTCTCGCGCTCCGAACCGGTTCTGGGCGTCGTGCTGGACTGGGAGTAACCGACCATGAAGATCGTTCAAGTGACCGGCGGAGCCGACTTCCACGTGCTCGACGTGCCGGTTCCCGAGCCCGGCCCCGGCCAGGTGCTCGTGCGCATCCTCGCCGTGACCACCTGCCCGCAGTGGGACCTGCACCTGCGGCACAACGAGCCGATGTTCGTCGGCCACCAGTTCGTGCTGCCCTACACGCCCGGCCAGCCCGGCCATGAGGCGACCGGCACCGTCGAGGCAGTCGGCGAGGGCGCCCAGGGCGTGGCGGTGGGCGACCGTGTCGCCGTGTGGCGCGACCAGGGTCATGACCGCTGGGGCTGCTACGCGCAGTACGCCGTCATCGACGCGGACAACGTGATCCGAGTGCCGGCCGACCTGCCGCTCGAAGCCACCGCACCCGTCGAGCTGGCCATGTGCGTCGGCGCTACCTTCCTCCTCCTGAAGAGCCTGGGCGTTCTCGGCGCCAAGCGCTTCGGCGTCACCGGCCTCGGCCCGGCCGGCCTGGTCGCGGCGCAGATGGCCCGGGCGGAGGGCGCCACGGAAGTCATCGGCTTCGACATCTCGCCGGAGCGCCGCGAGTACGCGCTCAGGTGCGGGCTCGATGCCGCCTACGACCCGCGCGAGGACCTCAGCGCCGAGGTCCCCTTCCGCCACTCCGGCAAGAACCTGGAGTGTGCGGTGGACTGCGTCGGCGCGAAGTCGTCGGTCGAGTTCCTGATGGACCGCACGGTCGGCGCGGTGGCCCTCTTCGGCGTCCAGCGCCAGGACTACACTTTCGCGCCGCACCACTACGGCAACCTGATCCTGGTCGGCTACCCCGGCCACAGCCGCGCGGCCGCCGAGTACGCCGTGGGCCTCATCCGCCGCGGCAACCTGGACCTGACCCAGCTCGTGACGCACCGGCTGCCGCTGGAGCGCTATCGCGAGGGCATCGACCTGCTGGAGAAGCAGGAGGCGGTGAAGGTCTGCTACATGCCCTGGACGAACGCGTAGCCGCATAGCTGCAGACGGCATCTGAACAGGATGGGCAGGATGGACAGGATGGCGGCGTGGAGGGCCTCACGGTCGTCGTCATCCTGGCTGTCCTGTCCATCCGCGTTCGCACCGATGCGCCTGTCGCCAACCTGACAGGCCAACTACCAGATCACTCCTGAGGCGGGCCGAGAGCCGATCCCATCCTATCCATCCTGTCCATCCTGTCCAAAAGCCCTGTCTTGTCGTTCAGAGGAGGCCCGTCACGATGCGATCGCGCCTGATGGTTCTCGTTGTCGCGCTGCTTGCCACCACCCCCGCGCACGCCGGTCCCAGCCGCGGCATCTGGGTCTCGCCGACCGGCAGCGACACCGCCAGTGGAACGAAGATCCACCCATTCCGCACCATCGCGCGCGCCCGCGATGCCGTCCGAGCCCTTTCGCCCGATCAGCGCAGGGACGCGATCGTCTGGCTGCGCGGCGGCACGTACCGGCTGAGCGGTGCGCTGCGCCTCGGGCCGGAGGACTCGGGTGTCAGCGGACATCCCATCGCCTACCGCGCGTGGCCCGGCGAGAAGCCCGTCCTGAGCGGCGGGCGCGTCGTGGGCGGGTGGACGCGGGGCCCGCGCGGCTTGTGGGTGGCGCCGTGGCGCGGGCCGGACTTCCGCCAGCTCTACGTGAACGGCCGGCGCGCCCGTCGCGCGCGGGGCGCGGTTCCTGGCGGAGCCAAGCCCCTCGGCGACTGGCACTCGCAGACGGCGGGCGCCGGGTTCCACGTGGATGACGCCCGCATCGCCTCGTGGCGCAACCCGGGCGAGGTAGAGCTGGGCTTCCTCAACTCGTGGAGCCACATGATCTGCAGGGTCGCGGCCATCAAGCGCGATCCGGCGGGCGGCGCGATCCTCGTGATGCAGCAGCCCACCTTCTGGCTCTGCGCGAACAAGGAGGGAGTCCAGGCGCAGGAGCCGGCGTACATCGAGAACGCGCTGGAGCTGCTCGACGAGCCCGGCGAGTGGTACCTGGACCGCGCCGCCCATCGGCTGTACTACAAGCCGCGCCCGGGCGAGGACATGCGCCGTGCGTCGGTCGTCGCGCCCGTGCTGGAGACGCTGGTCGAGTTGCGCGGCACGGTAGAACGCCCGGTGCACGAGCTGCGCTTCGAGGGCATCGCGTTCGCCGACGCCACGTGGCTGCGGCCCTCGCGCATCGGTCACGCGGACGTGCAGGCCAACTTCATCATCCGCCCCGACCACCTCTTCCACCGCGACGGGCACGTGGCTCCCTACAACAACGAGGCGGCCAAGAGCCCCGCCAACGTCGTGGCCCACGCCGCGCACGCGGTGACGTTCAGCGGCTGCGAGTTCACGCGCCTGGGCGGCGCGGGCCTGGACGTGGAGTGCGGCTCGCAGCGCGTCGTCGTGAGCCAGTGCCACTTCCACGACATCTCCGGCAGCGGCATCCAGATCGGCGGCGTGAGCACGGACGACCACCACCCGCAGGACCCGCGGCTGATCGTGAAGGGCAACCGAGTGGAGAAGTGCTCGATTCACGGTGTAGGGGCGGAGTACGAGGACAGCGTGGGCATCTTCGTCGGCTACACCGAGGGCACCATCCTGGCGCGCAACGAGATCCACCACCTGCCCTACAGCGGCATCTCGATGGGCTGGGGCTGGGGCGAGCAGGATGCCGGCGGTGGCGCCTACGTCATGCCCTTTGCGTATACCACTCCGACCACGGCGCGCAACAACCGCATCGAGTTCAACCATATCCGTCACGTCATGCTGACGCGCGGCGACGGCGGCGGCATCTACACCCTCGGCGACATGCCCGGCACGATCATCAAGGGCAACCGCATCCACGACAACCCCGGCATCCCGGGCGGCATCTACACCGACGAGGGATCCGCGCACCTGGACATCGTCGGCAACACGGTCACGAACGTCGCAACGCCCTACAACCAGAACAACAAGGCGCAGGACCGCGACAAGACCTGCGTCGAGCACGATAACGTGTGGAAGGCGCGGTGAGCAGCGACCAGCGGGTTGGCTCCGGCATGATCCAATCCGCCCCCAGGCGCATCCGCACCATCGCGGCGGCCGCGGCGCTGGCTCTCGCCGCCCTTGCCCTCGCCTTCCCACCGATGCACGATGCCGCCGTCTCCCAGGGCGAGCCGGTATTCGCCTGGGTCCTCCGTCCGCCACCCGGCGTGAACATCAGCATTGGCCAGACCCTCGAGATCATGTGGCCCGTCCTCCTGTGCGAGTGGGCGATCGTGGCGCTGCTCCTGGCGGCGGTCTGGGGCCTCACCGCCACGGCATCGCGGTTCTCCCGCCTGCAGCGCGCCATCGCGCTCGCCGGGACGGTCGCGGCGATCGGGCAGCTCCTCTTCCCGCCGTGGGACGAGTGGGGCACTATGTTCTCCCACGGCTGGCACCGGTCATGCCTCTTCGTCCGGCAGCCGCCCGCCGATACCCGCTACCTCGACGTGCAGCGCCTGGTGCTGGGACTGGCGCTGACCGCGGCCGCCGTGCTGGTGCTGGCCTGGCTCGCGGGACGGGTCGAGCGGCGGCGCGCTTAGCATTGCTCCTTCGTCGCGCGATACCGGTGGGTACCTGCCACAGCCGAAGGAGGACACGACGATGGAGCGGACCCCGAAGCACCAACACGACGGAGACTCCCCTTAGCCCACTCAGCAAGCGCCGCCGCGGCTACCCGTCCGAGACGCACGTCGGCCGCGGCCTGCGCGTGGTGCATGGCGACAAGGTGCTCACCGAGAAGCTCGGCCGCCTCGACCTCTGCCCCTGCGGCTCCGGCCGCCGGTTTCAAGGCCCGCTGCCGCGCTCTACAGGTTGCCCTGAGGCACTACGGAGCCAGAGTCTTGGTGCGCCACGAGTGTGGGGCCTATCAGGTCGATGCGGACATTGTAGGAGGCCAAGACGGCTCCAGCCACGAGGACACGAACCGTCAGCACGCCGGGGCGCGGCACGAGGAACCCTTGCACGTGCAGCACTGTGCGGTTGAGCAGCTTGTCCTGGAACGTCATGGGCATCTCGTGCTCGATCAGCAGGTCGGGCTCCAGCGCGATCTCGAACCGGACCACATGATCCGTCGGGTCGCCCTCGTCACGACCCAGCAGAGCAAGCACGTCGAGTTGGGGCATGACGATCGGGAGCGCCACCACCTGCGCTCCCTCTATGATGCGAAACACCGAGAGGCTGCCGTCGTCAGCGTCCCTGATCACGCCCTGTGCGCACAACAACAGGCTGCATCTGACCATTAGTCCGCTACTCCTGGTGTTGGCGCTGAGGGGAGACAGTCGCTGAGCGCCCGAATGTGCCATGCACGAAGGCTAGCTGAGCGGTCGGATGCGTCGAGCCCTGAACGGAGGAGGCGTGGAACACAGGCGTCTTTGCCACGCAGATGTCGCGCACCTGGCCCCCCCACGGCAGCGCGCTCGCATCCAGGGAGAGCAGAGCCTGGGTTGCCGGCGCGCGGTCGAGGCAGGACATCGCGACCAGGCATGCATATGCCAACGCTGCGTCTTCTGCGGATCGGTCAGCCCGAGCGGCGATGTCGGCAAACCCCGACACCAGGTCAGACAGGTCGTTCTCACAGGCAAGTTGCTGTACGGCAGGCAGTGCCCTGAGGTGTCGGTACAAGTACGCCGGGGTGTTCGACACCAGATACACCGACGCGAAGTCACGGACTTGGCCGTCGCTGATGATCATGACTGAATCCTGTGATAGCTGGCGCGTGTGAAGTCGTAGGGGCAGCAATTGGCCGGGTGTACGACCTCGCCCAGGAAGCCCCATTTGCTCCATACGATCGGAACGACCGGCTGGGTTGGCGGCATCTCCACGACGATGCCAGAGTGCTCAATGTCGCCGTCAACAGACACATAGAGGATTACGTCGCCAGGACGTACACTCGTTACGTGTATCTGGGCGTAGCGGTCATCCACCAAGATTCGCCTGACGGCGATTGGATCACTGATGGCAGTCCGCCGACAGCCAAACGTCATGCCATGGCAGTTATATATCGGTATCGGGCCAGTCCTGAACTTAGCAGACGGATACCGAGCCTGATGGAGCCTCGTCTCGTATTCCGCGGTGTTGGAGGCCTCCAATGACTGGACGTTCGGGATTTCGAAACCCATCCTCGTCTGAGTGACGATGCTGGATGTCGGGGTCTGGCCGGGCAGTAGAATGACGCTCATGGCCATCTCCCTGCGGCCGAGGCACTGGCTCGGTGCCTTGTCGATTCCATCTCCATTGTGGCGCGATCTGTCTCGCCGAACTCCGGGCATACCCCTCGCAATGCTGCCGCCACGGTCGTGTTCCGCGCGCTCCGGCGGAGGACCTGCTTACCCATCCTACCCATCCTGTTCGACATGCCCTTCCCGTTACTTCACCCCGTGCGTGCCCACCGCGTGCTTCACCGGCCAGCTCGCGCGGAGCGGGTGGGGGTACAGGCCGATGTCGCCGAAGGCGATGGGGCGGAAGCCGGACTGCGCGAAGACCGGCGAGTCGGGCTTGAGCGTGTAGTCGCGCTTCCCCGCGCCTACGAAGCCTGGGTCGCCTCCGAGCGTCAGGTTGTCCATCGTCCGCTCGACACCGCCGTCCCGCGTAAGGAACTCGCCGCAGTTCGCCGCCACGTTCCGCCAGACCAGGTTTACGTCCGGGTCGTCGGCCAGGTGCGCGAGGGCCGGATAGCGCGTGCTGTAGGGCGGATTCGCGATGTCCACCGCCTCCGTCGTCGCCTTGACGAACTCGGGCGTCTTCACGTACTGCCGCCACCGTTCCGCCCCCCACCGCGAGAAGCTGATGCCGTACTTGCAGTCGAGGAACAGGTTGTTGTCGACCACGTTCTCCTTGCCGCCGTGGATCTGCAGGCCGCCGAAGTAGCCCTCCGCCGCCTTCTGGAACACGTTGCCGTAGATCAGCACGCCGGAGATAGCGTCGTCGAGCCGAATGCCCGCGCGCATGCGTTGGTCCTTGCCATCGCCGATGTGGTGCCAGTAGTTGTCGCGGATGACCACACCCCGGTACGTCGGGTTGAACCACATGTCCAGCGCGCCCTGGTCGTCGGTCTCGTAGACCGCGTCATGCACCTCGTTCCAGCCGATCAGGTGATCGTTCCCCTCGATGCGCATCGCGTGGCCGGGCGTGTCGTGGATCAGGTTGTGCGCGATGCGGATGCCGACCCCGTCCGCGAAGACCGCCGGCGTGTAGGTGCGGTCCCAACGCGAGAAGTCGTGGATGTGGCAGTTCTCCACGAAGTGGCCACCAGGCTTCAGCGTCTTGCGGTCGCCGCCCGTGATGGAGGTACCGTTGCGTCCTAGAGCGTAGATGTTGCAGCCGAACACACCGCAATTGGACCCGCCCTTCACCGTGACGCCTACCCCGCCGAGGCGCGAGATGGTGCATCCCGCCAGCAGCACGTGGTCACTGCCCTCGATCACCGCACCGTCGGCCCGCCCGCAGTCGAACGCGAGGCGCTCGAAGCGGACGTGCGACGCGCCCTTGAGCGACAGGAAGGGCTTCGCCAGCATCGACAGCTCCATCGTCACCGGCCGGCCGCTGCGCGATCCCCAGCCTGCCGGCGGGATCACGTAGAGCATCCCACTCTCGCGATCGAGGTACCACTCGCCAGGCGCGTCCAGCTCCTCCAGCAGGTTGTAGGCGAAGTAGGGCATGCCCTCCCGCGCGCCGTACGACGAGCCCTGCCTTGTCGCGATGCGGTGCGCCGCGGTGTCGATGCTCGCGATGGCCACGCCGCCGTCGGCCCAGAGCCAGCCGAAGTAGCCCAGCAGCCAGCCGTCCTTCGCGGCGGTCCAGCGTGCCGGGCGGTCGCCGTCGTACTGGAACGCGAAGCCACCGGAGGCGGTCTTCTCCTCGACGATCGTGCCCGTGGTCGCCCAACCCTTGTTCGGCCAGCGCGCAAGGTCCAGCGGCTGGTCGCCGGCGTACAGCCCGACGACTGGCGTCGGTGCCGCCCCAACGCCGCGCGGGGCCATCTCGCCGAGGTCCGCGATGCCGGCCGCCTTCAGGTCGGCGCACAGCACCTTTCCGCGGGCCTCCTCGGGGATGCGGGCCAGCGCCGCCGCGTCCGTCACCGGCTTCATCTCGCCGACGGCCGCGCCGCCCCAGAAGCGCACGCCCTCGCCCGGCGCCGCCCGGTAGACGATGGGGCTCTTCACGGTGCCGGAGTCTTCGGCCGTCAGCGTCGCCGTGTCCGCCATCCGGTAGGTGCCGCCCCTGAACGTGACGGCCACACCCCCGGCCGGCTTCTTCAGCGCGCGCACGGCCCGGATCGCTCCGGCCAGGGTCGCGAGGGGCTTCGAGCGCGTGCCCGGGTTGGAGTCCGAGCCGTCGGGCGCCACGAACAGCTCGGCTCCGGGCTTCGGGAAGGCCGGAAGCTGCACGCGCGTGTCCATCGGGTCGTGCGCCGGCTTCCCGGCGAGGAGGCGCGTCGCCTCCCGCAGGCTCTCCTCCGCCTCCAGCCGGTGGCTCGACGGCAGGTCCGGCGTCTTGAGAAGCGCCCTGTAGGCGTTCCGGGCCGCCGCCAGCTTGTGCTCCGCGGCATAGGTGTGGGCGGAGAGCAGCGCGCAGTAGGTCTTCATCTCGGCCGGGGCGCCAGGCAGCGCGGCGACACGCCCGTACTGCGCCCGCGCCGCGGCGTGGCGCCCGGCTGCCCGCAGCGCATGGCCCGCCGCCAGCGCCATGCCCAGCCGGTCCGACGAGGAGAGGGACTCGTCCTTCATCAGTTCCGCCTCGATCCTGTCTGCCGCGGCCCCGTTGCCGGAGCGGCGCAGCCTCGTTGCCAGCGCGAGCCGCGCGGCCAGGCGATCGCGCAGAGCAACGCCTGGCGACGCGGCGATCCGCTTCAGCGTGTCCATGGAGACCAGATCGGCGCCGGACTGGATCGAGCCGGCCAGCGCCAGCAGCGCCGACGCGCGGAACCGGTCCGCGACACCGGGCATCGTGCAGACGCGCTCGTAGGCCCGCGTCGCGTCGCCCCCCTTGCCGAGCTTCCGGCTACACTCGGCCACGCGCAGCAGGGCGAAGGCGCGAACATCCGCCGCCAGGGACGCGTTCTCCGATGTCGACCGATACGGCGCCAGTGCGGCCGACCAGTTGCCTGCCCGTCTCGCGTCGGCTGCGGCCTTGAACGCCGCCAACACGCCCGCCGTGACGGGAGCCGCGGGTATCGAGTGGGACAGCACGTCGGCCTCTGGCAGCGCTCCCTCGTACACCGCTACCTCGTCCACGTCGAGCTTGGTCGAGCCCCAGCCGGCATCCGCGTAGCCGATCTGGAAGCGTGCCGCGGGGGTGAACGCACCGTCATACTTCGTGGAGCCGGCGAGCGCCCCGTCCAGGTACAGGCGCGACTCCTTGCCGTCCCACGTCGCCGCCAGGTGGTGCCACATGCCGTCCGGCAGCGGGCCCACGCCGCCGAACCCTACGGACGACGAGGGCTGCGGCCGACCGATCTCGAAGCCGAACGTCTGCTCCGGGTAGCTGGTGGTCACACGGAAGCCGTCCCAGTAGCCGCCGCCGATGGAGAGCAGCGTGCCGTTCGTGCTCCCGCCGTTGCCGCGCATCGCGCCGTACCCGTTCTTGCGGAACCACATCTCGACCGTGAAGCCGCCCTCGCCGACCGCGAACGCCGGCGCGGAGAACACGCCGCGGTCGACGCGCACGGCCGTCTTGCCCGGCCAGCGCCCCTCGATGACGGTGAGCTTCTCCTCCGGCGCGCGCGCCAGCGGCACCACGTTCAGGTCGAGCGCACCCTCGGCCCCGGCCAGGTTCGGCACGGGAGCGCCCTCGCGCACGCCCTCGAACGTGTAGAGCCGCAGCAGCTTCGGGTCGCGCAGGACGGCGTCGCGGTGCTGCTTCCACTGCGCGAGCGTACCCCCGGCGCTTCCGTCGGCCAGACAGGCTCCGGCGCAGAGGGCAAGGGTCGCGGCGAGCAGGACGAGGATGGCGAGACGGCGCATGGGTTCCTCCCGGGCAGACGGTGCGTTCACGGGAGGAGTTCGGCGCGGAGGGTGGAGTTACCTGGTGGCCGCTTGACGCGGGGCGCGTGCTTTGGTACGATCGGCGCGGCACGCACCTGCATCGAGGAGACACGGGTTGAGGACGGTGGCAGCGCTGGCGATCGTGCTGGCCGGATTCTGCGCGGCGGCGCATGGCCTGGCGGATGTCCCGTCGCTGCGGGCCGGGGACTCGCGCCTGGCGTTCGTGCGCGGCGACGGCGGGCGGTTCGGCATCGCGCTGAGCGTCTCCGGAACACCGGCCGCTCGGCAGGCAATGCCCGCCGCCATCGAGGTGGTCGGCGCGGACGGCGCCGCGACCTGGCTGGCCGCTGGCTACGACGAGGCCCTGCCGAAGGGCGATACCGTCGAGTGCCGCTCCACGCTGCGAACGACGCGCGGCTCCGCCTTCGAGGTGCGCGACACCTACCGCGCGCTCCCGAAGCAGGCCGCGTTCACCGTCGCCCGGCGCGTGACAGTCGCCCAATCTGCCGACGGGGATGCCGCCTTCTCCTCGCGCTTCGCCGTCGAACCGCTCGGGCAGGGCGCCGATGCCGACTACCTGATGCCAGGCGTCCTCTACCAGCGGAACCAGCACGTGCCGCCGACCGCCCTCGCCTCGCACCTCGACGACCGCGCCATCCTCGTCCGCGAGGACCGGCTGGCCCTTCCGCTCGTGATGCAGCGTGCCCGCGGCGGCCTAACCGTCACGATGGCGCACCTGAACGCAAACGGGGGCACGATCGCCCGCGACGACGGCCTCGCGCGGCTGGCCGACGACCGCCTCCAGTACGGCTCGCTCGGCATCCTGAACGAGGGGCCTCCGTCACTAGCATTCCAGTTCCCCGGCACCGAGGGCGAGCGCACCTACGTCTACGGCGGCTCGCGCGAGGGCGGGCGGTGGGCGCTGCGGAGCCACCCGATCAGGACAGGCGTGGCGCACTCCTACACGCTCCTGCTGAAGGCCGGCCGCACCCCCGACTACCCATCCGCGGTCCAAGATGCCTGGCGGACCGTGTATGCCTTGTACGCGCCCGCCGCGCCGAAGTGCAACCTCGCGGCCGTCTACCGCGAGAGCCTGAGGGTGCTCGCCGCCTACCTCCGGCGCTACGACGGCGCCATCAGCATGCCCTTCACGGTCACCGTGCCCGAAGGCGTGGCGAAGGACACGAGCAGCCAGATGGGCTTCGTCGGCGAGGCGCTCCCGGCCGCCGCGCTCCTCCTGCGCGATCCGAAGGCCGCCGCCAATTCCGGCATCACGGAGCGTGCCGCGGAGCTGGTCGACTTCTGGGCGCGCGAGTGCCTGACACCCTCGGGCCTCCCGCGGACCTGGTACGACGTTCGTCCCGGCGGCAAGGTGACGTGGCGCGGCTACCCAACCTACCTGCGCGTCGCGTGCGACGGCATGCTCGGCGCGCTGGAAGCATGGCAGGCGGCGAAGCGCGCGGGCAGCGATCACCCGGAGTGGCTGGCGTTCTGCAGGCGGTACGGCGACTGGCTGGTGGCGAACCAGGCCGCCGACGGCTCGTTGCCGCGCGCGGTTGCCGCCGATGGCCGCGTCGCCGAGCCAGACAAGGGCAGCACAGTCCAGGCAATCCCGTTCCTCGCCGCGCTGTACCGGGCCACCGGGTCGGAGGCGTACCGGCGGGCGGCTCTGAAGGCAGGCGAGTTCGCGAGGAGCACGGTCGATCAGGCCTACACCTACATCGGCGGCACACCGGACAACCCAAACGTGACGGACAAGGAGGCCGGCCTCACCGCGCTCGCCGCCTTCCTTGCGCTGGCCGACATCGACGAGAAGGGGCGCTGGATCGGGCCCGCCACGCGCGCCGCCGAGTTTGCCGAGACCTGGCTCTACGCGTGGAACGTGCCGATGCCGGCCGGCGACCCCGCGGTCATCTTCCCGCCGGGCCGCTCGACGGTCGGCCTGAGCCTGATCGCGACGGGGCACTCGGGCGCGGACACCTTCATGAGCGGGGCCGCGTACGACTACTACCGTCTCTACCTGCTGGGCGGCGACCGGCACTTCCTCGACGTCGCGCGCCTCCTGCTGCACGGCACGAAGCAGCTCCTCGACCTGGACGGATCGCTCGGTTACGCGCACCGGGGCCTGCAGACAGAGGCGCTGACGCTCGCTCCGCTGCGGGGGCACGGTGTCAAGGCGTGGCTTCCGTGGCTCACGGTGAAGCACCTGGAGCCGCTGGCCCGCTTTCAGGGCGTGTTCGGCACGACCGAACTCGACGCCATCGAGCGCCTGCCCCTCGCGGAACGCCAACGCCGCGTCCGGCAGGCATCGGATCGGAGGAAACCATGAACGGCACACGCGCACTGGCCGCCGCACTCCTCGCCACGCTCCTCGCATCGGGCGCGGCGGCCCAACCCGCCGGCATCGCCGCGCGCTATCCGGGCGATCGGGGCATCGCCAGGGACCCGCGCGTCCTCCTCGCCGAGGACTTCGAGAGCGGCTCCCTCGCCGACGTGGCGAAGCGGTGGACGGAAGCGAGCGACCAGGATGGCCGCGTGCTCGACCTCGTGCCCGACTCCGCGCCGGGCAGCGGCGGCAAGCAGTGCATCCGGATGACCGCCGAGCTGGGCCGCAACACCGGCGGGCACCTCTACAAGCGCCTGCCGCGCGAGGTCGACACGCTCTACGCCCGGTGCTACGTGAAGTTCGCGGACGACGCGGAGTATGTCCACCACTTCGTGCACCTCGGCGGCTACCGGCCCGCGACGAACTGGCCCCAGGGCGGGGCAGGGGAGCGCCCGCGCGGTGACGACCGCATCACCGTGGGCATCGAGCCCTTCGGCGACTACGGCAAGCACCGGGCACCGGGCGCGTGGAACTTCTACGCCTACTGGCAGGAGATGAAGATCTCGGGGGACGGCCGCTACTGGGGCAACTCGATCACGCCCGCCGATCCCCCGCTCGTGCCGAAGGGCCGGTGGCAGTGTGTCGAGGTGATGGTGAAGCTGAACTCGGCGCCGGAGAAGGCCGACGGGGCGCTGGCGCTCTGGCTCGACGGCAAGCTCGCGATGCGCGTGGAGCAGGGGACGAGGCGCGCCGCCTGGACGGGGCTCGGCTTCCGGCTGCCGGAGACCGGCGGCACCCCATTCGAGGGCTTCCGCTTCCGCAGCACCACCGACCTGAAGCTGAACTTCTTCTGGCTGATGCTCTACGTCACGGAGAACGCCGCGCGTCAGAACAGCGTCGCGAAGCCGAACCCCATCAACCGTGTCTGGTTCGACAACGTGGTCGTCGCGACGGAGTACGTGGGGCCGATCGCGAAGTAGGGGCCTGTCTTGACCGCTGCACGCGCCGGTGGAAGTATCGAGAGCGTCGTGCGTGTAAGTGTCGCGTCCCCAGCGTTCCGGCGGGAATGGAGGGAGCCATGGCACAGGATCGGTACGGTCTCTACCCAGGCGAGCCGGACATCCAGGAGGCGGCCGACCGGGGCATGGTCAGCACTTGCCGCCTCTATGGCGATGAGGCGCACCTCTCGCCGGCTGGGTCCGCGAAGACCACGACGTCGCCGGATGGCGTCTGGCCGAGGGTGGAGACGCAGGACTACGCCTTCGAGGCCGGCGCGATGGCCGGCTCCCGAGGGACCAGCCGAGCAACCACGAGCCAGGATGGGGCGAGCCAGTCCGAGTTCGAGACCACTTGCCCGGACGGGACGCGAACCAAGGGCAACAGCCGGCGGAGCCCGAGCGGGGCTCTATCCTGGCGATCCGAGTGGCATCGACCGGACGGAGCCTCGGGCACGGTCGAGGGCGAAGTCGGACCCGACGGAAGCGGCGAGATGCGAACGCGCACGTCCGACGGCACGTCCGCCGTGTTCCGGCTCAACGCGGACGGGTCCGGCACGGGGCAGGTCACCGGGAACGGGCCGTCGCTGCCCGCCCGCATCGAGCGGCGCGCGGACGGCAGCTCGAAGACCACGCCCGCCGATGGAACCGCGACGGAGTTTGCGCCGCCGAAGCCGCCGACAGCCGCGACAAGCTAGCCCGCCCCGGCCCAGCGCTGCGCCGGATGGGCGCGGAGGCCCATCCGACCGCGGCGTCCGGGCCGGCAACTGCCGCCGCTCACTTCACCACGAAGCACCCCACGTCGTACGGCCCGATCTCGCCGCGCACGGTCGCCGCCCAGGCCTTGCGCGTCACCGAAGCCTGCCGGCTGGTGAACGCGTCGCGCACCGACTTGCCGGCGGGGCAGGGGACCGACAGCAGGTCGCCGCGGAGGGTGGCCGGCGTCGCGTTGTAGAGCGTGTAGACGGTCTCGCCGCCGCCCTCGAACCGGTTGCAGTAGAGGCCCGGCTTCAGCGTGGGGATGAGCGGCTGCGGGTGATCGCCGGCGAAGGCCTCGCGATGCGCGCGCAGCACGGCGTGGCAGCGGCGGATGGCCTCGCGCGTCTGCGGCGCGAACCACTCGCCGGCCGGCCCCTCCAGCCAGATCGCCTCGCCATTGAAGAACACCTGCTTCACGCCGGTCGCCCAGCTCCCCGTCGGCTGGTCGCAGATGAGGATCTCGATCGTCTTGAAGCCCGGCAGGCTGAACCGCGCCAGGTTCAGGGGCGCGCGAGTCGCCGTACCGTAGGACTGGTTCATCGCGTAGGTGAAGCTGCCATCCTGCAGCGCGGAGTTCACGTCAGCCGGGGTCTCCTCGGAGTAGATGGCGATCCCGGGTCCGACGGCATCGCGGATGCGCTTCAGCATGCCGGCCTCGGCGGTCACCGAGTAGCTGGGAACGGCGTGGCCGTGGTTCGGCGACCAGCAGTCCTTGCCCACGTCGCCGAAGCCAAACTCGTCCACGTACATCCCGGCCGGGCCCAGCGCGGCCTTGGCGTCGGCGTACGTCCGGGCCTGAATGTCGCGCCACGCCTCCACCGCGGGGCACATGAACATCTCCGTGCTCTCCGGGTAGAACGTCGGCTTGCCGCGCTCGTCGAGGATCTGCCAGGCGCGCGCCCCGTCGGTCTTGCCCAGCTTCCCGTTCGATTCCAGCAGGTAGCCCTCGATGTAGAGCCCCACCGGCACGTCCTGCGCCCGGATGCGCGCGACAGCCCTGCTCAGCGCATCGCGCCCGCCGCTCACGTAGGGCCAGGGCTCCGTGTCGCCCGGTCTGCCGTACGAGCGGCCGAACGGCCCCGCGTTGCCCCAGTCGAACAGGTGCAGGTAGTCGATGCCGCCGAACTGCGCCTTGGCCTCGTCGACGGCGCGCTGCAGGTCGATGACCTTCCCGTCGTCCAGCGGGTCGGCCCAGTGCAGGAAGCGCTGCCGGAAGTTGGCGATCTGCTGGAACCACGGCTTGCGCGGCGCGATGGGCTTGAACCAGGACGCCAGCCACGACCGGTACGCCTCCATGCCGCGCGTCGGCGCGCCGTCGGTGACCGTGACGATGGTGGCGGGCACCGTTACCGACGCGCTCGGCTTCAGCTCCTGCGCGGCGAAGTCCACGCCCACGGTGAACCCCGCGTCGCCCTTGTCGAGGCGGTAGCGCTTCTGAGCGCAGGCGCGGTCCTCCGTGCGCAGCGACAGCCCGACGCCTTGCGCCGGCGCGAACGTGTCGACGAACTGCAGTGGGAACAGGCCGGAGTAGCGCTCGTTGTAGGAGCAAGGCCGGTTGTCCAGGGCCGCGCCGCGCTTCGGGTAGAGGTACCACTCGGCATCGGCGCTGGCTGCCAGCCGATATGGCCCGACGGTCCCAGCCCGGATGGCCACTTTGTGCGGGAGCTGCCCGGTGTTGACGACCGCGACCTGCAGGGCCAGGCCGTCTCGCCGCGCGGAGAGCCACATGGTGATCCGCAGGTCCGCCATGCCGACTGGGGTGTAGTCCGCCGCGACGAAGCCGTGCTCCGCGCGCGGCGGAGCGGCAGAGAGCAGTTCCACCGGATGCCCATCGACCTCGACGCCCAGCAGGCGCGATGCGCGCGGGAGCATCTGCGCTCCGTCCGGCCTCCGGCGCAGGCTGCGGAGGGTCGGCGCGGCGGCCAAGTCCACCGATGCGAGGCACCGGCCGGACGCGACCGTGACTACGCTGCCCCGGAGCGCCATCGACTGGCCGGCCGGCGCTGGCTTCGGCGCGAGGTGCGCGGGCAGGCCGGCGACCGATGCGGCAGGCTTCACCGGCTGGCGGCCATCGGTGCGGATCGACGCGGCCAGCACGTGCAGCGCCAACTGGTCGGAGCGGTCGACGACCTCGACGCCGGTAAGGCGCTTCGCATGGTCCGCCGGCGCCGCGATCACCTGGCCGCCCGCCCCGATGCCCGCGAAGCCGCCGGGCACCCCGACCGGCAGCACCTCGTCGAACGTGCCATCCGCGTACGCCAGGCGAACCGCGAACCGGTCGACATCCCAGATCGCCACGAGCTTGCCGCCGCCCCGGATCGCGTCGTCCTTGCCCTGCATCTCGGCCTCGAGCAGCAGGTAGACCTCCGACGCGCGCGCATCGGCAGCCAGGCGGACACTACCATGCCCCGGCAGGCCGGTCGACGCCGCGAACCCGGGCTCGACCCTGAACGGGATGCCCTCGACCGTGACGCCCCCGCCTGCGTCCGGCTGGATGCCGGCCGTCGCGTAGGGTGCGGTGCGCATCCCGAGGCCGAGCGGCTGTACCGCGCCGAACGCCGCGCCCGGCTTCCGCGCGCTGCTGTCCCACGGCCGCTGCACCGGGGCCTCCTGCGCCAGCCCGATGCGCGCCACCTCCAGCCACGCGCCCTGACCCGCCGCCTGCACGTCGCACGCCACACCGGTGATGGTCCGCAGCTTCTGCACGACCGGCGCGAGGTCGGCCGACACGGTGTGCCAGCGCTCGTCCGCGATGACCTCGCCGCTGCCGATCGTCACCTGGTAGTCGTCGGTCCGCCCGCGCGGCGCACCCAGGAAGCAGAGGAGGTAGTGCCCCTGGCGCGAGGCGGCCCTGGCCCGGTACCGCAAGATCGCCACCTTGTAGCCGCCGGGGTCGACCTGGCCGGGGAGGCTCCAGGAGAACTTCATCCCGGTGCCCGTCACCGCCACGCCGAGTCGCACCCCCTCGCCGGTCCGCGCGACGGAGGTCTTGCCGGCCGGCGCCGGGTTGCCCAGCCAGCTCGGCTGCGCCTTGAACTCGGCCTGCGCCAGCGGCGCCTCCCACGTCTGCGCGGGGCAGGGGAGCGCGGCGGCCAAGGGCGTGGCAAGCAGAAGAGCGAGCGTGATGCGTGGGGACATGGTGGCTCCTTGGGTGTCGCAGGGGTATCAGCGTCTGAGGCCAAGCCGATCGAGCGCGTCGTCGAAGGACACCCCTCCGGTGCGCTCCTTCGGTTCCAGCAGGCGCCGCCGCATCGGTTCGCTGCGCAGCAGGTAGGCGGTCTCCAGTTCGGAGGGGATCTCGCGCCACTGCACGATGGCCACGAGGACGCCTGTCACGTTGCCGCCCGCGTCGCAGACGTACTGGACTTCCGAGGGTATAGGCATAGCCGTGACCTCATCGGATCGCGATGTCGCCGCCGAAGACCTTGAGGATGAGCACGATGTCCAGCAGCACGACCGGCACGATGAAGAGCACGGGCTGGATGTGGAGGGCCATGAACGCGGCGAGGGTGGCAGCCCAGATGCCGATGAGGATGCCGCCTTCCTTCGGGTAGAGGTCGCCGTCGTAGAGCCCCCAGATCGTGAGGACCCAGAAGGCGACGGACGGAATGCTCAAGGGGACCATCGTGGACCCTCCTCTATAGCCGGCTGTCCCGGCTGTACATGCGCGTCATGGCGACGCCCATCAGCACCAGCACGGGCGCGATGAACGTGGCCAGGCTCCAACCCATGGCGAGGAAGAGGGCGTACGCGGATGCCCAGACAGCGGCTAGAGCCCCTGCCTCCCACGGCCGCAGCGTCCGGCGATACAGCCCTCGACCCAGCAGCAGCAACGCGATCGACGTGAAGCTTATCGTGGAGTCTCCTCTGGCAGGCTGGACGGCGTGCTACTTCTCCAGGGTCCGAGGATCGCCCTTGAACTGCACGATGGCGACGATCCGGCGCGGGTTGATCGCGACGCTCGGGATCTCGCGCTTGTCCCACTCGCTCCAGCTCTTGATCTCGCCGCGATCGTGGTAGACAAGGTCGTCCAGGCGAATATAGGCTCCCTGCTCTGCCTTCGCCATCAGCTCGTCGAGCGTATCAGCCGTGCTGCCGCAGAACGTGTAGCCATCGTCGCCGTCGTCGATACGGATCCTGTACCAGTTCATCAGGTGCCTCCTGTAGCGGATGTCCAACCAAGGTCAACTCAGCTCGCCAACCAGAACCACTGGAACAGCCCGCCGTTCTACCCCTCCTGCGGCCGCACGACCACCTTCATCCCGTCGCGGCCCTCGCTCGTGGCGAAGGCTTCGTGCACCTGCGAGAGCGGGAAGCGGTGCGTGATGAGCGGGGCCACGCGCACGAGGCCCTTCTCCAGCAGGCGGACAGCCGTCTCGTGCTGGCGCGGCACGCTGCCGTGTGAGCCCGTCACGAAGCACTCCTTGTAATGGATCGTGTTGCTCAGCACGCTCAGCGGGCGCGCGTCCTTCCTCAGGCCGCCGAACAGGTTCACCACGCCGCGGTGCGCCACCATCTCGATGGCCTGCTCGTGCGCCTCGACGGAGCCGCAGGTCGTCATGACGATGTCCGGGCCCTCGCCGCCGGTCAGCTCCAGGCAGCGCGCCACCACGTCCTCGTCGTCCGACGCGATGTAGGCATCAGCGCCGTACTCCTTCGCGATCTGCATGCGCTTGGCGCTGCGCTGGATGCCGATGACCTGCGTGGCGCCCATGATGCGGGCCAGGTCGATCATCATGCAGCCGATCGGCCCCAGCCCGATGATGACCACCGACTTGCCGAGCGAGAGGCCCGCCAGCTCCAGCCCGTTGATGGCGCAGGCCAGGGGCTCCGCCAGCGCCGCCTCGTCGAAGCCCAGCGCGTCGGAGAACGGCGTCACCGGGCCCTCGTCGAGCAGCAGCTTCGTCAGCAGCATGTACTCGGCGAACGCGCCCGGGATCTGGTAGCCCACCGCGTAGTTGATCGAGCAGTTGTTGCCGATGCCATTGCGGCACCAGCGGCACTGTCCGCACGGCACGTCCGCGCCGATCGCCACGCGCTGGCCCACCTTGACGCGGGTCACGTTCTTCCCGGCCGCCACCACGACGCCCGCCGTCTCGTGCCCGATGATCGCGGGCGGCCTCACGCGCGGGTTGCCGTGGTGCAGGATGCGCACGTCCGAACCGCAGATGCTGATCGACTCGACGCGCAGGAGGGCGCTGTCGTCATCCACCTCGGGCGTCGGCACGTCGGTAAGGACCAGGCGGTCCAGGTCTTCCAGAACGGCTGCTCTCAACTCGTGGGTCTCCTCGTCAGGTCATTCGCTGCGGATACGTTCGCCAGTGGCATCCGGAAGCCCTACGTCGCGCGTGCCAGTGCCGCCACCGACCGGTCCGCGCAGGCGGACCTTGTGCCGTTCTCAGGCGCGACTTCAGTCGCCGGCCCCCCGCGGTCCCGCCAGCGGCACGCTCCTCGCTACCGCCCCTCCACCGCGTGTACGACCACCTCGACCGGGTGCGAGCGGTCCAGCGTGGCGCGCAGGGCGTTCATCTGGTCGGCAGGAGACGTGGGGCACGGGCCGCCAACCATCGCGAAGTGCGTGGCCGGCACGCCGCCCTCCACCACCACGCCGCCCATGCCGCCACCCGGGCCGACCAGGTGCAGCGTGCGCACCTCTGGCGTCGCGAGGCCCATGAGCAACTGGCCGGCGGCGTACTTGGCGCACCAGCGCTGGCCGTCGCGCCGGGCCTGGCACTCGGTCCCCGAGGAGAGCGGCTTCACCGGGCCGGTCCAGCCGTCCTCGAAAAGAAACGTGCCGGGCGTCGGGCTCGCGGCGCCGAGGAGCTTGGCGTCGTCGAAGCAGGCGAAGTAGGCGGTCGGTGCGTTGAGCGTGCAGTCCACCCACGGCCGGCCTGCCCAGATGTCGAGCGTCTTGCAGAGGCCATTCGTGTCGGTGCAGCGGATGCGCGCGAAGAGCGGGCCGGATGCCAGCACCTCCAGTCTGTTCTGTGCGCGGCGGGCGAGGCCGTTGATGTCCGCGAACCCAGCCCAGTCCTTCTCACCCGGCTCGGTGATGTCGCGCCCCGCCACCTCCCACCGGTAGATGTGGCCGCCCTCGCGCCCGATGAGCAGGCGGAACACGCCGCTGGTCACCCACAGCCCGCCCTTCGGCGCCTTCGTCACCGCGACCTGGACGCCGGACGCCGGAGCCTTCTCCGCCCCACTGTAGAGGAGGAACGCGCGCTCGCCGCCAGCCGGCACAACGCCTGGGAACATGAACGCCAGCGCCCACTCGCCGCCGACCTTGCCGACCTGGCAGGGCACGAGCGTCTGAGCGCCGGTCGCCGGGTCGAGCGCCATGAGCTGGTAGCCGGCGGGGTTGCCTGCGGGAGGGCCCGGCAGGCCGATGACAACCGGCAGATCGGTCCGCGCGTTCTCGCCCGCGCGCAGCACGAAGCCGACGCGCGTGGCGCTGCCTGGAGCGGTCCACTTCGCACGGGGCGCGAGCGGCGTGTCGTCTCGAGTCACGGGAATGCCCGACGCGACCGAATCAGCGGTGGTCAGCCCGACTTCGGAGCCGGACGGCAGCGCCCGCCCCGACCGCAGGCCCTCCTGCGCAGCTTCCAGCTTCGCCAGAACCGCGTCGAACTGCCCGAGGTACGCGTCGTAGCGCGCGGTCACCCGGTCGAGCGCGTAGGGCTTCTTCTCCGTGTTCCAGAGCCGCACGTACTCCCGCTTGAGCGCGAGGTGCTGCTCACGGACGGTTGCTACGACTCCGCGGGCCTCCGTCACCAGGCGCTGGGCCTCGTCGGCGGCCGGCGCGGCGCAGGCCTTCGCGTAGAGGTCAGCGGCCCGCAATAGGTCTAGGGACCGTGTCGCCATCAGCCGCATGCGCTCGGCCCCGTAGATGAAGTGGTCAACCAGGTCCGCGTTCACCCGCGCCGCGCGCTTCGCCTCCCGAAGGTGCGTCAGGGCGGGATCGACGATCGCGAGAAGCTCCTTCGCCTGGCGGATGCGCTCCGCACGCACCACGGAGAGCGCCACCTCGGGCGCCCAGAAGCGGGAGTCCATCATCCCTTGGTAGCCGGGCAGGCGGTGCGTCTTCGCGAGCAGGTCGATCGCCTTGCCGAAGTGGTCGCCCGGCTCCCCGAGCAGCACGCCTCCGAGCCGCCGGCTGAAGTCAGCGTACGGCGTCTTCGAGCCGGTCCAGGCGCACTCCGCACCCCACGCGACGCCGGGCCAGTTCGGCGCGAAGAGCATCTCCCCGTCGTCGTTCCAGATCGTGTTGAGCGCCCCGATGGCCCCGTGCTTCACCCCATCGCGCACGTAGTTGCGGTTGTTCGTGATCGCCACGCCGAAGTCGGGCAGGATGCGGCTCCAGTTGCTCGTGCCGGGGCAGACGAAGAACTCGTGCCCCGACTTCGCGAAGGGTGCGATGGCGTCGTCCCACGAGGCGCGGTCGTCGTAGCCCCACGAGAGGAAGACGACATCCGCAGGCACCTCGGCGATCTTGTCCGGGTGCATCAGCAGGATGTCGCCCCACATCATCATGCGCTTCCGGTACTTGTCGTGCAGCAGGGCGTTGATGCGCTGGATGTGCCGCAGGTACACCCCGCCGACGCCGATCTGGTCCGCGAGCGCCTTGGAGGGGCCAGACCCCAACCCCTGCGTCTCGTCGCAGCACACGTTGAAGAGCGGCGAGTCCGTGAGCGGCGCCATCTCGGAGTAGAGGTCGTCGAGGAGCTGGTAGGTGCGCTCGTTCGTGGGGTTCAGGATGTCCGCGGTCTCGCGCAGGTCGGCGTACTGCGGGTGGACCAGCAGGTTGTAGAAGTGGCCGAACGACTGCTGGTTGCCTACGATCTCCACGCCCTGCGTCTTCGCGAAGGCGACCCACGCGCGCAGCTCGTCCGGCGTCAGGCTGCCGTCCTTCGGCCCGAACTCGGGGTGCTTCGAGTACGCGAACTGGCTCTCCTGATAGGTCGTGAAGAAGCTCAGACGCAGCTCGGAGGCCAGGCGCACCTCGCGCTTCAGGCTCTCCAGCTTCGGGCTCGGCCCGCGCGTGATGTCGTCCTGCGACCCGCGGTAGCGCAGCGCCGGCCAGTCCGCGACGGTCACGCACGGAATCGACTTGCCGCGCAGGTTCGCCCGAACGAGCTGCTGCAGCGCGCGCATCGCCCAGACCAGCCCCGCCTCGTCGCGCGCCTCCGCCGCGATGCCGCCCTTCGTCACGCGGAGCGCGTACGCCTCGGGGTGCGCGGGCACCGTCAGCGCGGCCGCGCTCTTCCCGATCCGCAGGCTCCAGCGCGCACCGGCAGACGGCACCGCCTCGACGAGGACCTCTACCCCGCACGCCCGCTTCACCTCGCCGCGCAGCTCCTCCGCCACCGAGGACGCCGCCACCCCCTGCGTCACGCGCAGCACGGCCGTCGGCGCCAGCGCGAATCCGCCCGGCTCCACCGCGACCTGCCGCGGCCACGGCACCAGGCGGAGGGAGGAGGAGGCGTCAGCCCCCGCGGCCAGCGGCAGGAAGAGAAGGGCCAGCACGGCAAGCACGGCGGCGAAGTGGGACATGGGTGGGCTCCTTGGGCGAACGCGATCGGCATAGGTGGCTATCTTGCGCGCGCCGGTCCTATTCCTGCTAGACTAGTGCTGTCGAGCGGGACCATGGGGGCGAATGTCCCAACGGAGGGTTCCATGAAACTCAGGCGGGCGGTCATCGACGACTTCCGCGGCGTCAAGCACGTGGAGATCGACTTCTTCGGCCCCGACGGGCAGCCGCGCCCGGTCACCGCCATCTTCGGCGACAACGGCTCCGGCAAGACCACCGTGCTGCAGGCAATCGCGCTCACGATGTCGCTGCAGACAAAGGCGATCCGCGACCCGACCGAGTTCCAGTGGCACGGGTTCATCGCCGAGCGGATGAAGACACTCGGTGAGACGCGAGTCCTTCTGACGATCGAGTTCGGCGCCGATGAGATCACCGCTGCGTGCGGAAGCGACGGAGTCGCGTCGCTGATGCGGCAAGGGAGGACCATACCCGAGCGCACAAGTGCTGACTCTATCTTCGATGGCACATGGGCACGCATATCATCGGATCTGCTCGACCCGAGCGACATACCTTCGCGTCACTGCAGTCGCTTCCGCGAACTTGCAGGAGGCACGACGCGCCTTGGCGACGTCTTCTGGTTCGACCAGTTTCGCGGTCTGCCAGGCGCAGGCGGCACGAACGGCGCCGCCGGCGAGCCGAGTGACTCTGGGCAGAGCTGGCTGGCAGGTGTCGACGACCTTCGACGACGCCTCATCAGCATGTGGACGTACCACCTTCAGCCCATCAGGGAGTCGGGACCCGACCGGATACCCGAGCTGGAGCAGCGCCTAGCCAGAATCTGGCCGGGTACAACGATCCGCGGCCTTCAGCCGCGGCGATCCTCCGTGGACGACAGCCTGGACGCCTACTGGTTCATGTTCGAGCGCAACGGTCGCGTCTTCGAGCTGTCGGAGATGTCGTCCGGTGAGCAGGCGGTCTTTCCACTCCTCTACCGATTCCTGCGCCTCGACATCAACCACTCTATCGTGCTGATCGACGAACTCGAACTGCACCTCCACCCGCCAGAGCAGCAGGCGCTTCTGGCCGCGCTGCCGAAGCTGGGCAACGACTGCCAGTTCATCATCACCTCGCACAGCCAGTATCTGTCGGACGTCATTCCTGGTGCCGCACAGGTCCACCTGTCCGAGGGTGAGAGATGCGAGTAGAACTCTGGGTTGAGGGAAAGCTAGATGCGGAGATCCTAAACGCCCTGCTCGCGGGTAATCCGGCGGTCCGGCGGCGCGGCAGCAAGACCTCGCTCGCGCCCCAGGTACGCACCGCTCGGTCCGAGCCAGGCAACATGCTCCGGCCGTACTACCTGCGAGACCGCGACTTCGACACCGACCCTGGTGCCGCGCCAGGGCTGTGCGTCGATGCCACCGATGACAAGAGCCGCATCCTCGGCTGGCGCTGGCACCGGCATGAGATCGAGAACTACCTGCTGGAGCCGGCCTTTACGCTCGCATCGGGCCTGTGCGCGCCCGAGCCATACGCAGCCATCGTGGCCGACGCCGCGGCAGCTCTCGCACCCTATCAGGCTGCGCGCTGGGCGATCGGGATGTGCCGACGCGAGCTTCCGCCCAACTACGAACTGCAGACCAAGGTGGAGGGGAACTGCGAGTTCGCGCTGCCGGTGGCGGCGGGGTTGACCGAGCAAGGGGCGCGGACTTGGCTCGTAGAGCGAGTTGGGAAGTTCCGATCGCATGTGGAGAAGGCAATCGGCCCGGACGCGGTGTTGGCGCAGTTCGATGAGCGTCTGGCCAGGTTCGGTACTGCCGAGTTCCTGTCGGCACCTGCGGCGGTCCTGACCTGGTACTCCGGCAAAGACGTGCTGGCGTTCGTCGCCGACCGCCTGGGACTTCACGCCGGAGATGTACGCGTGACACTCGCCGACTGGGTCGGAAGGAACCCGGACGAAGCCGAAGCATCCTGGCCCGAGATCACCGAACTGCGCGAGGCTCTGCGCCGGGAAGAAGCCCGCAAGTAGGTCTCCTCCCGCCTCCCCCCTCACCCCTCCTCGATCAGCCGGTCCACCACCAACTGGCGAAATGCTGGCGAGAGGCTGGCGAAGTAGGCGGTGAAGCCGGTCACGCGCACGACCAGGTCGGGGTACGCCTCCGGGCTCTTGTGCGCGGCGCGGATCGTGTCGGCGTCGACGATGTTCACGTTGAAGAGCGTGCCGCCCAGCGCGAAGTGCGACTTGATGAGCCCGGCCAGCGCATCCTCGGCCGCGGCGTCGCGCGCGGTGCCCGGGTCCAGCTCGAGCTGCATCGGACACGTGTTGCCGTAGCCGGGCTGGACCGCCGCGATGGCCCGCGCCATGGCCGTGGGCGCGCCATCATTGCGGAAGCCGGGGTCCGGGTTGGCGCCATGCGAGATCGGGTCGCCCGCGCGGCGGCCGTTCGGTGTGGCGCTCAGCTCCTTGCCCATCGGGATCGTGTTCGACCACGAGAACCAGCCCGGGATCAGGTTGCGGCCCTCGGGGGTGGGGGACTCCTTCACCAGCTCGGTGAAGCGCCGCGACACGCGCACCGCCCACTCGTCGCCGAGCGTGCCGCCGTGCCCGTACCGCCCGCTGTGCTTCATCATCTGCCGCACGCGCTCGCCGTCGGGGCCGGCCCAGTTCTCGCGCATGTGCCGTGCGATCTCCTCCCACGTAAGCACACCCTCGCGCTCGATCCGCTGCTCCAGCGCGCCAAACGAGTCAGCTACCGTCGCCAGGGCGGAGCCGTCGATGCACATGTTGTAGAACTCGACGCCGCCATCCGACACGTCGCGCCCCTGCTCGATGGTGCCGCGGCAGAGCAGGTTCAGCACCAGTTCGGGCGCCACGTCCTTCATGTGCGCCAGGTGGAAGTCCAGACCCTCGGCGGTGCAGCGGACGGACAGGCGCAGGTGCTTCTCGAAGCGCGCCCACAGCTCCGCAACCGACGGCGTGGCTTCCGGGTCGTCGATCATCTCCCAGAACGCCGCCTCGAGCACCTTGCCCACGTTGATCTTGACGCAGTCGTTGGCCGAGTACTCGCGCCCGGGGATCGCCATCCAGTGGCAGCCCACGGCGATACGCTGGCGGGCGAGCGACTCCGGGTAGCCGTTCTTGGTGAAGCCCATCAGCCCCTTGTCGCCCGAGTAGCGCGGCCAGCCCTTGCCGTCCTCCAGCAGGTGCCGCACGGACCGGCGGAACAGGTCCTCGTCCAGCCCGTCATGCACGCGCACCGTCAGGTTGCAGGGAATGCCCAGCCGGTGCGCTGCCTCCAGGATGAGGAACGAGATGTGGCTGGTCACGTCGCGCCCGTCCGCGTCCGGCCCGCCGAGTTGGTAGTACTGGGCGTCGCTGAGCAGGAGGCAGGCGATAATCCAGATGGCCTCCTCGTCGTCGATGCGCCCCGCCGCGATGTCCGCCTCGTAGTACGGCCGCAGCAGCTCGTCGATCTGGCCGCCCGCCCCGTCTCCGTCATAGATGCGGCTCACCAGGTTGAACCACGCCAGCCACTGGCAGGTCTCGCGCAGCGTCCGCGGCGGGTTCTCGATCACCCACTCATTCACCTCGGCCATCTGGCGCAGGTTCTCGCGGCGCTCGGGGTCGGTCTCCACGGCCTCCATCTCGCGGATGGCCTCGATGTGGCGGCGAATCCAGCCCTGGATGGCGAGGACCGTGTCCTCCTCGGCCTGGAAGAAGTCGGCCCGCTCCGGCCCGTGCTGGGCGCGGCAGCGGCGGATCTTCTCCAGCAGCCCGCCCCAGCCCAGTTCCAGCCCGATCGAGTAGTCCGGCCCGAAGTGCTGCATCGCCCCGATGCCCGAGACGATGCCGTAGCGGCGCTGGTCCTCGGCCAGGTGCGGGAAGTCGAAGTCCGGGCTCCAGTGCACCTTGCGGTAGCTGGTGAGGTACGTGCGCAGGCGGCCCGCAAGGGCATCGTCGGGATCGACGTAGGTGGGGTGCGCGGCCATGAGCGAGCGGAGGTTCTCGGCCCAGCCCGCGAAGCCGAAGAACGAGCCGCACGGGTGGTTGGGGATGGGCTCCCAGCGGAACCCCTCGGGCATCGCCACGGTGCCGTGGTCGTCGCCGTCCATGTACCCGCCGCGCGCCACCTTCTCGCGCGTCTGGCGGACCTTCCGTTCGACAAGCCGCTTGATACGGTCGGCGTAGGGCAGCGCAACTGCGGTGGGCATGGCGACCTCCGTGAGGTTCCTACCAGCGGGCCAGTGACCGTGCGGGCGACCGTGACGGCGATGCGTCACCCGAGCTTCTCGTTCAGTATGCGCTCGCAACGCGCGAAGCTGGCGCAGCGCTGGCGCAAAGCATCGGGCGCGAGCTTGCCGAGCACCTCGAACGACCTGGCGCCCTTCGCGTATCTATTCGTGCAGCCGGCCGTCGCCGCGACCAGTGCCGCCTGGACTTGGTGGCGGTTCCTGGCCTCCAAGTCGACCAGACTAGGCAGCTTGCCCTCGAGCAGCTCGCCATGGAAGTGCTCCCGCAGCGTGTCGCGGTCGGCAGCGATCCAGCTCTCCATGCAGGTCACCATCAGAAGCACCTGGTCGTCGGTGACGCCGTGCGGCCTATTCCAGCCGTCGCGCCCAGCGAGGTGCGCCCACGCAGCGTTCAGGTCGCGCATCGGCTCCTCGCTGTCTACCCACAGCGCGACCCAGTCGAAGCACCCCTGCCGGACCTCCGTGCAGAAGCTGTCGTACGCCTCGCCGCGTCCGCCGCACGCTGTCAACCGCGGCATGCGTCCGCGAAAGCCCGCCTTCTCGAGGAGCTTGCTGAAGCCCTCGTTGCATCGCTTCCGTAGATCCTTCGAGTCGCCGCCGCCCTCAACGAAGACCTTCGCCCTCACCATCGGTTGCCACCGAGGTCGCCGCGCATCCAGAGCTGGCCCAGGCGGTAACGATCCAGCCACGGAGCGACTTCTGCCTCCTCCAGGTGGCGTAGCTCCGTTTGCCCGTCGTGCTTCTCGCAGACGATCAGACTGCGCCACTGCTCCGTCAGGGCGTCGATGAGGATGTCCGAGTGCGTTGTCACCATCAGCTGCGTTCTAGACGAAGCCTCGACCAGAAGATCGGCCACCTTGGGGATCAGATCCGGGTGAAGCCCGACCTCGGGCTCCTCCAGGCAGACGAGCGAGGGCGGCTCAGGGTCGCACAGGATTGCCAGAAGGCAGAGGTACCGGAGCGTTCCATCCGACAGGCGCGTGGCAGGTATCGCGTACATCCCCTCGGTGAGCAGGACCTGCACGGTGTTGCCGATGACGCTGACATCGAAGTCGTCGATCTCGCCGTACAGGTCCATTAGGCGTGATCGCACTACCCTCTTCGTAGCCGGGCCTCGTCGCAGCCGGTTCAGCCATAGGCCGAGGTTGGAGAAGTCCTCTTCGAGGCGATCCTGACGGCCGTCAGCAGGCTGGGGTTGACGAAAGACGGTCTTGCGCCCGAACGCCCATTCCCGGTAGATGCGGATGCCATCGTACGCGCGTCCGAGATAGGTGATCTCCGGGTAGCTCTCAGGGTCCTTCCGCTGTTCCAAGATGGACCGACCGAGGTCGACCTCCTCGTGCTGAAGCCGACGCTGGTCCTCGCGGATCCGCAGCACTGGCCTACCACGCTGTTGTCGGTAGTGGAAGGTTGGACCGGCGTGCCCAGGAGCCGCCGCCTCGTTCTCTACCCTCTCGTCGACGAGATGGAACGCCTGGTTCTCGGTGCCGAACTCGATCACATGCCTTAGTGACTGCGGCCCCTTTGGGTTCGCGATCACGGCTTCCACGTGTGCCACGCCAGTGGGTTCGCCCTTCCAGATCCACTCGGACACGCCGCCGCCAGCGCCAACCGGACGACTGACATCCGTGGGACAGGCTCGCAGCAGCGCGATCCCTTCGATCAGGTTAGACTTGCCAGACCCGTTCGGCCCGATGAGGACGTTCAGGTTGCCCAGGGCGATAGGTGGGGAGTCCGGACCGAAGGATAGGAAGCGGTTGAGGCGAAGCTCGCGCACCAGGGCGCAGTCGTTGGCCAGGCCGTCGCTCAGTGCCGGCTCAGGTCGCGTCATCGTCACGGTATGCCCCCTTGCCCGGCATCGCCAGACGGCCGCATCGCCGCCGCTCTGGCCGTCCGCCGCCGGTTGTGGTACCATGTGGCACGAGGGAGCCGCTCGAAGCGAGCGTCGCTCCCCGACCCATTCTATCATAGGTCTGCTCGACAAAGCACCGCCCGGCCGCCGTTCCCCCGCCCGGCAGGCTGCTCACCACCGAGTGAGGTCGTCGCCCCATGCGTTCCGGCTGGATCGATAAGGGAGTGCCGGCCATTGTCGCCCTCGTCGGCGCGGCCCTTCTCTCCGTCTGGGTCATCGGCTACTTCCGCGCTTCCGGCTTCCGCGAGCGCGCCCTCGGCATGGAAGTCGCGCCATCGGCGACGATGGTCGCGCGCGCCGCCTCCGCCGGGCCGGTGCCGACCTTCTACCACGCCGAGCTGCCCGTCCCGCCCGCGCCCGGCCTCTGGCCCCAGTTCCGCGGCCCGAACCGCGACGGGCTGAACACGGAGCCCACCAAGCTGGCGCGTACGTGGCCCGCCACCGGCCCCAAGGTGCTCTGGGCCGCCGACCTCGGCGAGGGCTACGCGGCGCCGGCCGTGCGCAATGGGCGCGTCTACCTCCTCGACTACGACAAGGCCGCGCAGTGCGACTCGCTGCGCTGCTTCTCGCTGGCGACGGGCGCCGAGATCTGGCGGCAGTCCTACCCCGTCACCGTCAAGCGCAACCACGGCATGTCGCGCACCATCCCCGCGGTCACCGACAAGCGCGTTATCTCGCTCGGGCCGAAGTGCAACGTGATGTGCTGCGACGCGGTGACCGGCGAAGTGAAGTGGCGGATCGACCTCGTACAGGAGTATGGGGCTATTGTCCCTGAGTGGTACGCCGGCCAGTGCCCGCTGATCGATGGGCAGAAAGTCATCCTGGCGCCGGGCGGCAAGTCGCTGATGATCGCGGTGGACATCGAGACGGGCAAGCCGGTCTGGCAGGCGCCCAACCCGCGCAATTGGCAGATGACGCACTCGTCGATCGTCCCGATGACCTTCGCGGGCAAGCCGATGTACGTGTACTGCGGCAGCGGCGGCGTGGCGGGCGTCTCCGCGAAGGATGGGTCGATCCTCTGGGAGACGACCGAGTGGACGATTAACACGGCCACCGTTCCTTCGCCGATCCCGGTGGGCGACGGGCGCGTCTTCCTGTGTGGCGGCTACGATTCGGGCGCGATGATGATCCAACTGCAAGACCAGGGCGGCAAGATCGCGGCGAAGACGCTCTACAAGCTGCCGTCGTCGGTCTTCGGCTCGGACCAGCAGACGCCCATCCTGTACCAGGGGCGCCTGTTCGGCGTGCGGCCATCGGGTGAGATGGTCTGCCTGGGCCTGGACGGTAAGCCGGTCTGGACGAGCGGCAGCACGCAGACCTTCGGCCTCGGCGCCTACACCATCGCCGACGGCCTGCTCTTCGCCATCGGCGACAACGGGCAGTTGACGATGGCCGAGGCGAGCGCCGCCGGATGGAAGGTGCTGTCGCAAGCGAAGGTGCTGGAGGGCCCGGAGTGCTGGGGACCCCTGACGCTGACGGGCGGCCGCCTGCTCGCGCGTGACCTGAATCGCATCGTGTGCCTCGACGTGGCCGCCCAGTGAGCCCGGAGCCGAACATGACGGACCAACCCGCAACACCATCCACCGACCGCCGCCCGTCGCGCGCCGACTTCCTGCGCCGCGGGACGGTTGTGCTGGCGGGCGCGCTGGCCCAGCTCGCCGCGGCGGGATGCGCCAACGAGACGGCGCGCCCGAAGGACGACCTGGACGAGCTGCGCGAGGCCGACCCCCAGCTTGTGAAGTACCGCGAGGCAGGCCGCATCGACACGGGCTTCAAGGAGGCGCGGGCGGTCGCGGTTGGATCGGACGGCACGTTCTACGTGGCGGGCGACCAGCAGATCCACGCGCACAACGCCAACGCGACCCTGGCGACCATCGATGTCAGCGGCGCGCCGCAATGCCTGGCAGTGGGGTCCGACGGCACGTTCTACGTTGGGCTGAGCGACCGCGTGGTTGTGCTCGACAAGGCTGGCAAGCAGACGGCGGAGTGGCCCTCGTTCGGCCCGAAGGCGCTCCTGACGAGCATCGCGGTGACCGACGACGACGTGTGGGTGGCGGACGCGGGCAGCCGCCTCGTCTACCGGTGCGACAAGGCGGGCAAGGTCGGGCTGACGCTCGGGCGCAAGGACCAGCCGAAGGGCTACCCGGGTCTCCAGGTGCCGAGCCCGCACCTCGACGTCGCCGTCGCGAAGGGCGGCACGATCTGCATTACCAACCCGGGCCTGCACCGCATCGAGTCCTACACGCGCGACGGCTCGCCGATCGGATCGTGGGGCAAGGAGGGGAACGACGTCGGCGCGTTCTGCGGCTGCTGCAACCCTACAGATATCGCCCTCACACCCGACGGCCGGTACATCACCTCGGAGAAGGGGTTGCCGCGCGTGAGTGCGTACACGCCCGCCGGCGCCCTCGACTGCATCGTCGCCAGCGCGGACACCTTCGCGGACGATGCGGCGGGGCTCGACCTCGCGGTTGACCCGAGCGGTCGCGTGCTGGTTCTCGACCCCAAGACGAAGAGTGTGCGGATCTATGCGCGACAGAACTGACAACACCGGAGTGACCCGACGCGACGCGCTCCTCGGGGCCGGGCGCGTGCTGGCGGCGGCCGCGCTGGGCGGAGGCGTGCTGCGGCTCGTCGCGCGCGACCCCGGCAAATGCCGCCTGGCCACCCCGTGCGCCCAGTGCGGCAAGCTGCGGATGTGCGAGATGCCGCCTGCTCAGCAAGCCCGTGCAGACGGCCTGCAGCGCACGACCCAATCTCCCCCAGCATTGGGGGCAGGGGGGCCGCACCGCACAACCCAATCTCCCCCAGCATTGGGGGCAGGGGGGCCGTCAGGAGAGCGCGACCATGCCTGAGAGCGGGAACGGCAAGACGCGACGCCAGTTCATCGCCGACGGCGTGCGGACCGGCGGGCTCATCATCGCGAGCGGCACGCTGGGCGCGCTGGCCGTGCGCGGCTCCGCAACCGGCTACGTCTGGCAGATCGACCCGCAGAAGTGCACGCAGTGCGGCAGGTGCGCCACCGAGTGCGTCGTGAACCCGTCGGCGGTGAAGTGCGTCCACGCACATGCCATCTGCGGGTACTGCAAGCTCTGCTTCGGCCTCCTCCGCGACAAGCGCACCGGCAACACGACCGCCGCCGAGAACAACCGCTGCCCCACCGATGCCATCCGCCGCACGTTCGTCGAAGATCCCTACTATGAGATGGAGATCGACGAGGAGCTGTGCATCGGGTGCGGCAAGTGCGTGAAGGGGTGCAACCTGTTCGGAAACGGGTCCATGTTCCTGCAGATCCGCCACGACCGCTGCCTGAACTGCAACCAGTGCTCGATCGCGTCCTCCTGTCCGTCGGATGCCATCTCGCGCGTGCCGGTCGACCGCCCCTACCAACTGAAGTCCCGGTCGCACGAGAAGTGAGAGGGAGCAAGACGCTGGTACAGGGGTGGGTGCGCGGGGCCTGGACCGCCGCGGCGACTGGCGCGATGGCCGCCGGCCTGTCGCTGGCTGCGTTCGCCCAGGAGCAGAAGAAGCAGCCGCCACCCGAGTTCTCCTCGGGCTACGTGCCGCCGACCGTCTTCTCGCCGGCGCCGCGCGCGGCCATGTTCGCGGTGGTCGACGTGCTGGTGCTGCTGGCGGTGCTCGGGCTGACGGCGTACTACACGCACACCAAGCGCTCGCGGCGGGACCTGCGCGTGCTGATCGTGTTCTCGGCGCTGTACTTCGGCTTCTATCGCCAGGGGTGCATCTGCTCGGTCGGGTCGATCCAGAACGTCGCGCTGGCCCTGTTCGACAGCCGGTACGCGCTGCCGTTCGCGGCGGGAGCGTTCTTCCTGATCCCGCTGGTGTTCGCGCTGTTCGCGGGGAGGGTGTTCTGCGCGGCGGCCTGCCCGCTCGGAGCCATTCAGGATCTCATCGCGCTCAAGCCGCGGCGCGTGCCGGCGAAGATCGACCACGCGCTGAGCGTGCTGCCGTACGTGGTGCTGGGGGCTGGGGTGCTGTTCGCCGTGACGGGCAGCGCGTTCGTCATCTGCCAGTACGACCCGTTCATCCCGTTCTACCGGTGCGGTGGAAGCGTGGCCGCGACCGTGCTGGGCGTGGCGCTGCTGCTGGTCGGCACGGTCTACGCGCGCCCATACTGCCGCTACCTGTGTCCGTACGGTGTGCTCCTGCGGTGGATGACGCCCTTCGCGCGCTGGCACGTGCGCATCACGCCCACCAACTGCGTCCAGTGCCACCTCTGCGCGGACGAGTGCCCGTTCGGCGCGATCAAGCCGCCAACGCCCGAGGCGGCGGGCGAGGACCGCGCGGCGGGCCGGCGCAGCCTGGCGCGGCTGGTGCTGCTGACCCCGCTGATCGTCGCGGTCTGCGCTGGCGCGGGGTACCTGGCGGCGCCGAGCTTCGCGCGGATGCACCACTCCGTGCGCGTGGCGGAGCGCCTGTACCAGGAGGAGAGCGGCCAGGCGAAGGGACGCACCGACGACACCACCGCCGTCCACCGGCAAGGCCGCCCCGTTGGCGAGGTGTACCGCGACGCGCTCGATGTGAAGCGGAAGTTCGCCATCGGCACGCCGCTGCTGGGAGCGTGGGCCGGCCTGGTGGTCTGCCTGAAGCTGATCTCGCTGTCCATCCGCCGCCGCCGCACCGACTATGAAGCCGACCCGGCGGCCTGTTTGAGCTGCGCCCGCTGCTACTTGTCCTGTCCCGCGGAGCATGAGCGGCTCCAGGGGCTCGTCCGTCTCGAAGAGGTGAAACGTTGACCGATGCCGCCGCGGTAGCACCCAGCCCCGATCTCTGGTATGTCGCCTGTAGGCGCGTCGCCGTCGTCGCGGTCGCCTTCTGCGCCGTCGTCGTGCTGCTTCTGGGCGTCAACGCCATCGCGGCACGCTCCTCCGACCCGCTGAAGACGCAAGAACTGGAGACGCTGCTGCACCGGCTGAACCGCACACCCACCGACCCCGCGCTGAAGGCGGAGGCCCGCAAGCTCGACCTGCAGATCCGCCGCAACTACTTCCGGCGGCGGGCGTTCGCGGGCGGCGGCTTCTACATGCTTCTCGGCGGCATCCTCGTCTACTTCGTCGCCAGCGAGTCGGCGCGTCGGATGCGCCCGACCACGCCGGTGCCGAACGCGTCGCTGGGAGCGGCGAGCGTAGCTGCGTCGATCGAGGGCCGGCGTTCGGTGCTGGTGACTGGCGGGGCGCTGGGCGGCATCCTGCTGCTGCTCGCGGTCACCTCGCGCCACGACTCGGCGGCCGAGTACGCGCGGTTCGCCGCGAAGACCGGTCGACCGCCCATCATCGCGGCACCCGAGGCCGCCCAGCCCACCCAGGCGGCGCCCGCACCGGGCAGCTCGCTGGCGGGCGTTGGCGGGATGGCGCCCGCCGCGCCGACAGCCACGTCCGGCGGCCTCGCACCGGCAGCCCCGACCGGCGGCTCGCTGGCAGCGCCGGGCGGCACCACGCTCATGCCGATGCCCGTCACCTCCGGCGGCGCTCCCGCCGCGACGAACGCCACGGCTCCGACCACGACCGCCCAGAAGCCGGCACATCCCGCCCCGACGAAGGGACCTGCCGGGGCGGTGCTGCCCGTTGCGCCCGCCGAGTGGGCCAAGCACTGGCCGGCCCTGCGCGGGCCGACGATGGCCGGCATCGCGTTCACCGCGGACGCGCCGACGAAGTGGAGCCCGGCGTCCGGCATCCTGTGGAAGGCGTCCATCCCGCTTCCGGGGCACAACTCGCCCATCGTGTGGGGCAGCAGCATCTTCCTGGCGGGCGCCGACGCCAAGACGCGCGAGATCTACTGCTTCGACGCCGCCAAGGGCGCGCTCAAGTGGAAGCACGCCGCGCCCATCGCGCCGGGCACGAAGGAGATCCAGGTCTCGCCGGACAGCGGGTACGCCCCCTCGACGATGGCCACCGACGGCAACTGCGTCTGCGCCATCTTCCCGACGGGCGACATCGTCTGCCTGGACTTCAACGGGAAGCAGCTCTGGGCGAAGTCGCTGGGCGTGCCGGACGACAACTACGGCCACGCCTCGTCGCTCGCCATCTACGGCGCGGGCCTCATCGTGCAGTACGACCAGGGCTCCGACCCGAGCGAGGGCAAGTCGCTCCTGCTGGCGCTCAACCTGAAGGACGGGAGCGTGGTCTGGCAGGTGAAGCGCCCGACGCCGGCCTCCTGGGCGACGCCGCTGCTGGTGAAGGCCGGCGGCCGCGACCTCATCATCACGAGCGCGAACCCGCTCGTCATCGCGCACGACGCGCAGACCGGCGCCGAAGTCTGGCGCGCCGAGTGCATGGGCGGGGAAGTTGCCCCGTCGCCCGCGTTCGGCGGCCCGTACGTGTACGTCGCGAACATGTCCGCCTACCTCTCGGCCCTGCGCCCGGAGGGGACCGGCGACATCACCAAGACGGGCGTGGCGTGGCAGTACCAGGACGACCTGCCCGACATCACGAGCCCGCTGGCGACCGCCGACCTGGTGTACATCGTCAGCACGATGGGCACCGTGACCGCGGTGGACGTGAAGACCGGCAAGAAGGTCTGGTCGCAGAAGATCAAGGGGCAGTTCCACTCCTCGCCGGTCCTCGCGGGGCAGCGCATCTACCTCACCGACAAGAAGGGCGTCACGCACCTGTTCGCGAACGGCCGCGCCTTCAAGGACCTGGGGCAATGCACGATCGGTGAAGAAGTCAACGCGACGCCGGCGTTCGTTGGCGGGCGCATCTACATGCGGGGCAAGCAGCATCTCTTCTGCATCGGAGCGAAGTGATGAACGCGATCCAGATTGGTCTGATGGGGTTGGCGGCGGCGGTGGCGCTGGCGGTGGCTCAGCCGGCTCGGGCGCAGGACCCGCCGCGCAAGAAGCTCATCGAGTACGGGTGGGATGTGCCCTATCCCGACTTCGTGCGCGACCATATCCGCGACATGGAGAAGCGCCCGTTCGACGGCCTCATCTTCCGACTGAAGGACGAGAACAACCACGCGTTCGACCCGCGCCCCTGGGATGCCGCCAAGCTGAAGCCGCAGTTCGATCAGCTCCGCGCGATCAAGTGGAGCAAGTTCACGGACAACTTCCTCACGCTCTACGCGGCCAACAGCTGGAACATGGACTGGTTCAACGACGAGCAGTGGAAGGGCATCGTCGCGAACCTGAAGCTGACCGCGAAGGCCGCGAAGATCGGGCGGTGCGTGGGCATCTGCTTCGACCCGGAGCCCTACGGCCCAAACCCCTGGGTCTACAAGGACAAGTACCCCGGCAAGACCTACCCCGAGGTCGTCGCGCAGGTACGCAAGCGCGGCGCGCAGTTCATGGCCGCCCTGCGGTCCGAGCTGCCGAGCGTGCGCCTGCTGACGTTCTTCCACCTCAGCCTGTTCCGCGACGTGGCCCGCGACCCGGACGAGAAGCATCGCGAGGCGCGCATGTCCGGCGCCGGCTGGCCGGCCGACTGGGGCCTGCTCGCCGCGTTCGTGAATGGGTGGCTCGATGCGTCGACGCCCAGCGTGCGGATCATCGACGGCAACGAGATGTCCTACTACTACACCTCGTCGGAGGAGTTCTACCGCGACTACCACCTGATGAAGCAGGGCGTGCTGCCCATCGTGGCGCCCGAGAACCGCAAGCGCTTCCGCGAGGTCGTGCAGCCCGGCATGGCGCTCTACCTGGACCGCCTGCTCGCCCTGCGCGACAAGAAGGACGACGCCATCGCGCACAACCTGGAGCCCGCCGACCGCCTGAAGTGGCTGAAGCACAATGCGTACATGTCGCTCCTCACCACCGAGGAGTACGTGTGGTGCTACAGCGAGAAGATGAGTTGGTGGGAGAACAAGGTGCCGGAAGGCTGCGAGGATACGATCCGCGCCGCGCGTGAGCTGATCGATCGCGGGCTGCCGGTGGACGTGAACCTGCGCGACGTGCTGGGGAAGGCCACGCCCTGATGCCTGCCGTCGCCGCACCCGCCACGCCCGATCCCGTCGCGTTCGTCGACCACCTGGTCGAGGAGACCGGCCGCGCGCCCGAGGCGCTCATCCCCATCCTGCAGGCGATCCAGCGGACCTTCCGCTACCTGCCGCGGGAGGCGCTGCGCCGCGTCGCCGAGATCACCGAGATCTCCGCGGCCGACATCACCGGCGTCGCCACGTTCTACTCCCAGTTCCGCCTGACGCCGGTCGGCCGCCACATCATCTCCGTCTGCCACGGCACCGCCTGCCACGTGAAGGGCGCGGGCCTCGTCGACGACGCCATCCGCCGCCACCTGCACCTCGGCGCGGACCAGGATACGGACGCGGACGGCGTGTTCACCATGCAGAGCGTGGCGTGCCTGGGATGCTGCACGCTCGCGCCGGTTATGCAGATCGACGGGGTGACCTACGGGCACCTCACGCCGGACACCGTGCCCAAGTCGCTCGACGACTTCCTACACCTCGCGAGCCGCGGCCTGGTCGGGCAGGCGCAACAGGACAGCGCCAAGCGGGCCGAGGGCCTGGCCGAGATCCGCATCGGCGTGGGCTCCTGCTGCGTCGCGGGCGGCAGCCTCAAGGTCGGCAGCGCGCTGGAGGAGGCGGTCCGGGCCACCGGCGCGGCCGCCGTGGTGAAGCCGGTCGGCTGCGTGGGCATGTGCCACCAGACGCCGCTCGTCGAGGTCGTGCCGCGGGGCCAGCAGCGCCCCACGCTCTACGCCAAGGTCACGCCCAGCGAGGCGGCGGGCATCGTGCAGCGCCACTTCAAGCCGCAGGGTCTGGCCGGGCGCGTGAAGGCCGCCTGGAGCGTGGCGATGGACCGCCTGCTGACCGACGAGGCGTGGGAGCCGGTGACGCGTTACGCGATCGACACGCGAGACGCCCCGGTCTGCGCGTTCCTCGGCCGCCAGGAGCGCATCGCCACCGAGTATTGCGGCAGCCTGGACCCGCTCGACCTCGACGAGTACCTGGCGCACGACGGCTTCGTCGCACTGCGCAAGGCGGTGGGCGAGATGGAGCCCAGCGCGATCGTCGACGAGGTCATCGCCTCGGGCTTGCGCGGCCGAGGCGGCGCCGGCTTCCCGACGGGGCGGAAGTGGGCGACGGTCCGCGCGGCCAAGGGCTCCCCGAAGTACGTCGTCTGCAACGGCGACGAGGGCGACCCCGGCGCATTCATGGACCGCATGCTGCTGGAGAGCTACCCCTACCGCGTACTGGAGGGTATGGCGATCGCGGCGAAGGCCGTGGGCGCGAACGAGGGAGTGCTCTACATCCGCGCCGAGTACCCGCTGGCGGTCAAGCGCATCCGCGAGGCCATCCGCCGCTGCGAGGAGCGGAACCTGCTCGGCGACCGCGTCCTGGGCAGCAGCCACTCGCTGCATCTGCGCATCATGGAGGGCGCCGGCGCGTTCGTTTGCGGCGAGGAGACCGCGCTGCTGGCCAGCATCGAGGGCAAGCGCGGAATGCCCCGCCTGCGCCCGCCGTACCCGGCCGAGAGCGGGCTCTGGGGCAAGCCGACGAACATCAACAACGTGGAGACCTACGCGCTGGTGCCCTGGATCGTCAAGCACGGCTCGGCGGCCTTCGCGGCGCTCGGAACCGAGAAGAGCAAGGGCAGCAAGGTCTTCGCGTTGACCGGCAAGGTGGCGCGCGGCGGGCTCATCGAGGTGCCGATGGGCGTCACGGTCCGCCAGATCGTCGAGGAGATCGGCGGCGGCGTTCCGGACGGCAAGCTCAAGGCCGTGCAGATTGGCGGGCCGTCGGGTGGGTGCGTACCGGCTGAGCTGGCCGACACGCCGGTCGACTACGAGGCGCTGCGCGGCGTCGGCGCGATCATGGGCTCCGGCGGCATGGTCGTGCTCGATGACCGCACCTGCATGGTCGACATCGCGCGCTACTTCCTGGAGTTCACGCAGCACGAGTCCTGCGGCAAGTGCACCATGTGCCGCATCGGAACGAAGCGCCTGCTCGACATCCTGGAGCGCCTCTGCGAGGGCAAGGGCCGCCAGGGCGACCTGGAGAAGCTGGAGGACCTGGCGAGCCAGGTGACGGTCGGCAGCCTCTGCGGCCTCGGCCAGACCGCGCCGAACCCGGTGCTCTCGACCCTGAAGTACTTCCGCGACGAGTACGAGGCGCACATCAAGGGCCGCTGCCCGGCGGGCGTGTGCAAGGCACTGGTCCACTACACGATCAGCGACGCCTGCACCGGCTGCACCAAGTGCTCCCAGGAGTGCCCGGTCGACGCCATCCCGCTGACGCCCTACCAGAAGCACACGATCGACGACGCGCTCTGCACGCGGTGCGACTCCTGCCGCCGCGTCTGCCCGGAGAACGCGATCACGGTGGAGTGACACGCCCAGCCGTGTGCCGACTACAACAGACCGGTCGCTCACGCTCCCGGCTCGGACGGGTGTGGCATGGTCGCCTGGCCGTCATCCCGAAGGGATCTGCTTGTAGACGCGCGCGGGCAGGGGCCATGCCGGAATGGCAAACGTCAAGAACAGATCCCTGACGGGATGACGGCCAGGCGACCATGCGCGTCGCGTCACGCACACGGTACCGAGGCGCGACAGTCATGGAGCGCGTGCCGTGGCACTGCAGCACGTACAACGCACCACCATTGCCCCCGAGAGAAGGCGTGACCCATAGACCATGCCCAGCCTGACCATCGACAACCAGACCATCGAGGTGGCGGAGGGTACCACGATCCTCGACGCTGCCCGCGCGCTCGGCATCGACATCCCGACGCTGTGCTACCTGCCAGGCAAGCCGGCGCAGACCTCGTGCTTCCTCTGCGTCGTGCGCGTTCAGGGACTCGTGCGGCTGGTGCCCGCCTGCGCGACCGTCGCGACGGATGGCATGGTGGTGGAGAGCGAGACCGAGGAGGTGCGCGGCGCGCGGCGGACGGCCATCGAGCTGATGCTGAGCGACCACCTCGGCGACTGCATCGGCCCATGCCAGGGCGTCTGCCCCGCGCACCTGAACACGCCCCTGATGATGAGGCAGATCGCGGCGGGCAAGTTCCGCGAGGCGCTCATCACGGTGAAGGACTCCATCGCGCTGCCGGCGGTGCTGGGCCGCGTCTGCCCGGAGCTGTGCGAGAAGGGCTGCAAGCGCGCGGCCTCCGACGGCGCCGTCAGCGTGTGCATGCTGAAGCGGTACGTCGCGGACGTGGACCTGGAGACGGGCAATCCGTATCTGCCGCCATGCGAACCACCGAGCGGGAAGCGCGTCGCCATCATTGGCGCGGGGCCGGCGGGGCTGGCCGCTGCCTACTACCTGCTGCAGTACGGCCACGCCTGCACGCTGTTCGACGACCACGAGGAGCCCGGCGGCAACCTGCGCTACGCGGTTCCTGAAGACGAGCTGCCCCGCGAGGTGCTCGACGGCGAGATCGGTATCGTGTCGCAGATGGGCGCCGAGTTCCGGATGGGCACGCGCGTCGGCCGGGACCTCTCGCTGGACGACCTCTCTGCCGACTATGATGCTGTGCTCATCGCTGTCGGCGAGGTGCGTCCCGAGAGTGCGCCTGCCGCCGGACTGGAGTTCGCGCGCCAGGGCCTGAAGGCAGATCGCGCGACGATGGGCACGAACCTACCCGCCGTCTTCGTCGCCGGATCCGCCATCATCCCGTCGCACCACGCCGTCCGAGCCGTTGCCGACGGCAAGGCCGCAGCGCAGTCCATCGACCAGTTCCTGCGTGGCGGCGGCGCCGGTCGCGACGACCGGGAGTGGAGCGTCCATACCGGGAAGCTCGAGGCCGCCGACCTTCAGCCGCTGATCCGCCTCGCAAGCCCGGCCGGGCGCATCGCGCCGACGGGCGGCAAGGCGGAGGGCTTCACCGAGGAAGAGGCGCGGCGCGAGGCCTCCCGCTGCCTGCGCTGCGACTGCGGTAAGGCGGAGACGTGCAAGCTGCGGTCGATCGCGCGGCAATACGACGCCAACCCGGCTCGTTTCAAGGGCGAGCGCCGCGCGTATGAGATCGACGACAGCCATCCGTTCGTGGTCTATGAGCCGGGCAAGTGCGTCGCGTGCGGCATCTGCGTGCGCGTGGCGGCGGAGGCCCGGGGCGAACTCGGCCTGACGTTCGTGGGCCGGGGCTTCGCCGTGCGCACCAGCGCGCCGCTCGGGGAGACGCTGGCTTCGGCGCTGCACGATGCAGCCAGAGCCTGCGCCGAGGCCTGCCCGACCGGTGCGCTCGTACTGCGCGAGGACAACCAGATCGTGCCGTGATGCCCGATCCTCTCGATGCGGCGTGTCCCCAGCCGGCCGCCGCGGACCATAGCTCAGCTTCCCCCAAAGGATGAGCCGCATGGACGAGATGGACGCACTGCGTCATGAGCTGGATGAGCTGCGCGCCGAGAACGCCGGACTCCGCGCGAGATCAGATGACGCAGACTCCCGGCGCCTCCAGGCTCTGACCGACGAGGCGCCGATCCCCTACCAGTCGCTCGACGCGGGCGGCAAGATCCTCGTCGTCAACGAAGCATGGCTCGAGGCGACGGGCTACTCGCGCGATGAGGTGATCGGGCAGCCGTTCACCAAGCTCCTGTGCGAACCCGATCGCGCCGTGTTCCGCCAGGCGTTCCCGCGGCTCAAGAGCGTCGGGTACCTGCGCGAACGCGAGCTGCGCCTGCGCAAGCGCGATGGCTCCGTGCTCCTGGCGACCTACACCGGCCGTGTGGCGCGCAACGCGGACGCATCGTTCCGGCAGACGCACTGCATCTTCCAGGACATCACCGAGCGCCGCGCCGGCGAAGAGCGGCAGAGGGTCAACGAGGAGCGGATGGCGGTGCAGCTCCAGTTGCACCAGATGGCCTCCGCAACTCCCGACGAGATCGCCGGGTTCGCCCTGGACGCCTGCGTGCGCCTCACCGGCAGCGAGTCGGGGTACCTGGCATTCCTTAACGAGTCCGGGGACATCCTGACGATCTGGGCCTGGGCGGGCGGCGTCATCGAGCAGTGCCAGGTCGAAGGCAAACCGACCATCTACAAGGTGTCCGAGACTGGGCTATGGGGCCAGGCCGTCCGTGAACGGCGCCCCATCATCGTCAACGACTACGACGCCGACGCTCCGGGCAAGTGCGGGCTGCCGCCAGGTCACATCCGGCTGCTCCGCGTGCTCAATGTGCCCATCTTCGACGGCGACCGGATCGTGGCGCTCGTCGGCGTGGCGAACAAGTCGACGGACTACGACGAGACCGATTCCCGTCAGCTCTCGCTCCTGATGGACGGGATGTGGGGCGTCACCGTGCGGCAGCGTAGCGCCCGTGCCCTCGAGGACAGCGAGCGGCGTCTGCAGTTGGTCCTCGATGCGACGAGCGACGCGTTCTGGGACCTGAACTTCGTGACCGGCCAGTCGACCGTCAGCCCGCGATGGGCGGAGCTGCTGGGGTATTCCCATGAGGAACTGGAGAGCGCCTTCCCCGATTGGGAGCCCTACGCTCATCCCGGCGACCTGGAGCGCTTCGCTCAAGCCGTACAGGACCACATCCAGGGCCTCACCCCCGTTCTCTCGGCGGAGATACGGCTGTGCACGGCTTCCGGCGACCATGTCTGGTTCCTAGTACGCGGCAAGATCGTCGAGAGCGACGCCGCCGGCAACCCCCTCCGCATGACGGGAACGGGTGTCGACATCAGCGAGCGCAAGCGGATGGAAGAGCAACTCCAGAGCGCACAGCGCATCGAGACCGTAGCCCGTCTGGCCGGGGGCATCGCACATGACTTCAACAACCTGCTGACCGCCATCATCGGGCATGCGGAGCTGATCGAATCCGGTCTGGCTCCGGACGACTCGCGCCGCGGCAACGTGCGCGAACTCCGCGGCGCGGCCGACCGCGCGGCGCGCCTGACGCGGCAGCTCCTCTCCTTTGCGCGCCGGCAGAACATCGAGCCGCGCAACGTGAGCCTCTGCGACCTGCTGGGTGGCGTCGCCGCTGCCGTGCAGAAGGCCGCAGGCGACGCCGTCGCCGTCCACATCGTGCCGCCGGCCCTTCCGCTGTGGATCTTCGCGGACCCGGGCCAGGTCGAGCAGGTCGTGCTGAACCTGGCGATCGACGCTCGGGACGCCATGCCCGGTGGCGGCACGCTCACCATCGAGGTCCGCGCGAGCGAGGCGCCGGGCGACGCTGCCGCCGACGGTGTTCCGACGGGCCGCTACGCAATGATCGCCGTCTCGGACACGGGCATCGGCATGTCGCCGGAGGTCGCCGGCCGCGTGTTCGAGCCGTTCTTCACCACCAAGGAGGCCTGCCTCGGGGCCGGTCTGGGGCTGCCCATCTGCCACGGCATCGTGACTCAGGCCGGTGGGCACATCCGCGTGAGCAGCACGCCCGGTGCGGGCACCACGGTGCGCGTGTACCTGCCGGCCGTCGCCGCACCGGCTGGCTCAGTCGAGCCGGGCGCACCTGTATCGAGCGACGCGGGCTCGACAACGCTTCTGCTGGTTGAGGACGAGGCCCTCGTGCGCCGCATGGTGGCCGACTGCTTGCGCGGGCGCGGGTACACGGTGCTCGACGCGGACTGCGGCGCGCAGGCGCTGGAGCTGTTCGAAGCCCACGGGCGCCACGTCGACCTGCTCGTCACGGACGTCGTGATGCCCGGACAGACCGGTCCCGAGGTGGCGCGGAGGCTGCGCCAAGAGCAGCCGGACTTGAAGGTCCTGTTCGTCTCGGGGTATACGGAGACAGCCTTCAACCCAGCGGAGCACGGCGCCGGCACTTCGTTCCTGCCCAAGCCGTTCACGCCGACGATGCTCGCGCACCGGGTGAGGGAGCTGCTCGAGGCCTCGTAGCCCGCGCGGGCGGGCGCCGGAAGATGCACGAAGGCCCGACGGATCGGAGCGCGCCATGCCCTCTGCCGAGCCACGGAACGAGCAGGAGTTGACCGTCACCGACGTGGTGCGCCGGTTTGGCGAGCGCGCCGTGCTCAATGGCGTCTCGCTCCGCTGCTCTCCGGGTGACACCGTGGCCGTCGTCGGCCCCTCCGGCACGGGCAAGAGCACCCTCCTCAACGTGATCGGCTCCCTCGACAAGCCGACCTCCGGCTCCGTGCGGCTCGGCCAGGACGACATCACATCGCTCGACGCATCTGGGCTCGCGCGCTACCGGGCGAGGCGAGTGGGCTTCGTCTTCCAGGACCATCACCTTCTGCCGCAGCTCACGGCCATCGAGAACGTACTGCTCCCCACGCTGGCCGCCGCCGCCGGGCCGGGCTCTCGACAGCAGCTCGTCGAGCGCGCCCGCGAACTCCTGGATCGGGTCGGCGTGCTCGCGCGAGCCGAGGCGTTTCCGAGCCAGTTGTCCGGCGGGGAGCGCCAACGCGTCGCCATCGCCCGGGCGCTGATGAACGGCCCGGCGCTGCTGCTCTGCGACGAGCCGACCGGCAACCTCGATCGCGACAGTGGAGGCGCCGTGGTCGACCTCCTCCTGGAGGCTGCCGAACGGACGGGCGCCATCGCCCTCATGGTGACCCACAATGGCGAGCACGCCGCGCGGTTCGCCCGCCGCTTCGAGCTGCGCGACGGCCTGCTCGGCGCGGTCGACTGATGCTCGGCCTCGCGCTTCGCTCGCTTCGACACTACCGGCGTTCCGCCATCGCCGTGGCGGCCGGAATCGCCCTCGCCACAGCGGTGATGACCGGCTCGCTCCTCGTCGGCGACTCCGTCATCCTCAGCCTGCGCGAGAGAGCCCTGGCGCGTCTGGGCAAGGCCTTGTGGGCGCTGACTACTCCCGGCGTGTTCCGCGCCGAACTCGCCCGAGAGGTGACGGAGGCGCCCTCGCTGCGCTCCCACCGAGTCGTCGCAGCCGCACTCATCGTCCAGACCGGGTCGGCCAGGAACGCGGCCACCGATGCGGTCGTACCTGGCGTCTCCGTTCTGGGCGTCGATGGGGGGTTCGCCCGCTTCGCGCCGGTCTCCGCGCCGCCGCCGGGGCACGCCGTCGCCAGCCAGGCGCTGGCCCGTGACCTCGCTCTACGCACCGGCGACGACCTGCTGGTCACGATCGGGCGTCCCCAGAACGCGCCGGGCGCCGGCCTCTTCACGCAGACCGCCTTCAGCGAGACGACCCGCACCGCCCGGCTAACCGTCGATCGCGTCGTGCCCGATAGCGCCGGCGGCGGGTTCTCGCTGGAGCCGGGCCTGTCGGTGCCGCGCAGCGTGTTCGTCGACCGTGAGTGGCTCGCCGAGACGCTCGGCAGGGCCGGCATGGCCAACGCGATCGTGCTCGACGGCGGCTCCTCTGAGGACTTCGGTCCGCACCTCGCCGAAGCCCTCCGCGCATCCTGCCGCATCGAGGACACCGGGCTCTCCATCGCGCCGCAGAAGGGCGGGTGGCTCGTCCGCAGCGCCCGTCTGACGCTGCCCGAGAGCCAGGCCACTGCGGCGGAGGAAGCGGCGCACGATGTGGGGGCCCGGGCATCGCGCACCTCCGTGTTCCTCGCGACCACGCTGCGCGATCGGCGTACGGGGCGCAGCGCCGCCTACGCCGTGGTCGCGGCCGTCGGTACCCCGTCCGGCCAGACCGCGGTGCCGTCGGGCGAGGCCGCGATGAACGCTTGGGCCGCAGAGGATCTCGGCGCTCGCCCCGGCGACACGATCGGCATCGACGTGCTGGAGCCCGCGGCCGATGGCAGCTACACGACGCGCTCCCGCTCGGTGCGGCTGGCCCGCGTACTGCCGATGCAGGGGCCCGGCGCTGATAGCGCGCTCCCGCCCGTGTTTGCCGGCATCTCGGACGCCGCGCGCATGGGGGACTGGAACCCGCCGTTCCCGGTGGACCGCAGCCGCGTGACGCTGCGCGACGAGCGGTACTGGGAGCAATACCGCGCCGCCCCTCGTCTCTACCTGCACCTCGATGCGCTGCGCTCGATGTGGCAGTCCGGCCCGCTCGGCCAAGGAGCGGACTGGGTGACCGGCGTGCGCGTCGTCGCCCCGCCAGGCGGCGGCGTCGAGGCATACCGCCAGGCGCTGACGCGGCGCCTGGACCCGGCCGATGCGGGCCTCGTCTTCAAGCCCGTGCGCCGCCAGGCACTCGAGGCCGCACAGGGGTCCACCGAGTTCGGCGGCCTCTTCCTGGGCATGGGCATGTTCCTCGTCGCCGCGGGCGCGTGGATGGCGGGCGCCCTCATGCGGCTGATGGCCGAGAGGCGCGCCTCGCAGGCCGGGCTCATGCTGGCCTGCGGCTTCACGCCCGCCGAGACCGTCCGCCTGGCCGCCGCCGAGGGAGCCATCCTCTCCGCGGCGGGCGCGCCCGTCGGGGGCCTGCTGGGCGTGGCCTACGGCGCGGGCATCTGCCACGGGCTCGCCACCTGGTGGAGCGGCGCGATCGGCGGCGAGAGCTTCCGCTTCCACCTCAGCCTGCCCAGTCTGGCCATCGGTGTCGTGTCGGGCCTGATCGTCGGCCTCCTATCCACCGTCCTCGGAGCACGCACGCTGCCGCGCCTGCCCATTCTGCAGCTCCTGGCCGGGTCGACGGCGCTTGGCGCTTCGGGCGAGCGACGCCGCGGACGCCCTGCGCTGCTGCTGGCCGGACTGCTGCTGGCGGCAGTCGGACTTGCCGCGGCCTGCGCCGCCGGCGCCGCGCCTGCAACCGCCGGCTTCTTCGGCATCGGCGCGCTGCTTCTCGTCGCCGCACTTCCGGCATGCGACCTCGCCCTCATCGCGGCCCGCCGGCGCCGCCCCCCGGCGCCCACCTTCCTGCTGCTGGCCCTGCGCAACGCGTCGGTGCAGCGCGGCCACAGCCTGCTCGCCTTCGGCCTCACCGCGTGCGCCGCGTTCGTGCTGGTCACGGTGGCCGCCAACGTGCGCGACTTCTCCCGATTCGACGTGCGGCAGCGTTCCTCCGGCGCGGGTGGGTACTCGCTGATCGCGACGACCACGCTGCCCGTCCCGTACGACATCGGGACCGCCACCGGTCGCGCCCGCCTTGGCTTCTCGCCGGACGACGAGCCACTGCTGAGCCAGTCGACGGTGGTCTCATTCCTGCTCAGCCCGGGCGACGATGCGAGCTGCCTGAACCCGGCCCGGCCCGTGGCGCCCAGGCTCCTCGGCGTGCCCGAGCGGATGATCGACCGCGGGGGCTTCCGGGTTGCGACAGCGGCGGCAAGCCATGCCGCCAACCCGTGGGAGTTGCTGCGGGGCCGTCCGGCCTCGGGCGCCACGCCGGCCTTCGGCGACGCGGAGACTCTGGAGTGGGTGCTGAAGTCCGGCCTCGGACAGGTCTACCAGGCGAGGGCGGGCGACCGTCCGCTGCCGGTGCGCTTCGTGGGCGCGGTCTCCTCATCCATCTTCGCCAGCGAGCTGCTGGTCTCCGAGGCGAGCTTCCGCGCCGCCTTCCCGGCTGTCTCGCAGCCGCGCTACTTCCTCATCGAGACGCCGCGCGGCAAGGAAGACGAGGTGGCCGCCGCGCTGCGCCGCAACCTGGCCGGCCAGGGCGTCGAGGTGCGCACGACCCGTGAGAAGCTGAACGCGCTGATCGGAGTGCAGAACGCGTACCTCTCCGCGTTCCTCGCGCTGGGCGGTCTGGGGCTCGCGCTGGGCACCCTGGGCTTGGCCGCCGCCCTGGCCCGCAGCGCCCAGGCGCGCCGCAAGGAGTTCGCGGCCATGTCGGCGCTCGGGCTAACGGCCGGCGAGATCTCCCGGACGCTCGTCCTGGAGCATACTGCGCTGCTGCTGACGGGGCTGGCCTGGGGCGCGGTGGCCGCGCTGCTGGCGGTGGCGCCGCACCTGCGCTCTGCCGAAGCGGCGCCGAACTGGGCGGCGACGGGGCTCATGCTGGCGCTGGTGGGTGCGGTCGGGCTAGGGGGATGCGCGTGGGCCGGGCGTGCGGCGCTGCGCGGCGAACTGGCGCCCGCCCTGCGGTCGGAGTAACCACAGGGCGGGCTGATCGATCGGGCTAGAACGCGTCGGTCTCCACCTGCAGGCGGATCTGGCGCAGGATCGCCGCGGCGCGCTCGCAGTCCTCGCGCGACCCCGTCATGGCGATGGACCGGCCGCGCGTGTGCGCCTCAACGGTCACTCGCAGGGCATGCGCCTCCGAGCACCCGGTCGCCTTCTCCACCTGGAGAACCACCTCCTCGATCGGGTGCCAATCGTCGTTGTAGAGAATCACGATCCAGGGCCCGTTGCCACCGGTCCGGTCATCGACTTCCTCGTCGATGTCCAGGTCCGGCAGCAACCGGATCGGCGCCCCGCCCAACACGTCGTCTTCCATCGTGACTGACCTCGATCGGCTCCGCTACGGCGTTCCGGCCGGGTAGAGGGCGGCGGGCGTCAGCACCGGAGACAGGCGGTACGCGAAGACCCGAGGCAGCAGGTCGGTCGCCGACGGCGGGAACGGATCGCCCCACTTCCGGTCGTCCTCCTTGTTCGCGATGGCCAGCGCGTCGCGCATCTTCTCGGTCTCATCCTTCGACATCAGGACCTGCGCATAGATCATCTGCGCGTCCGGGCCGGTGGGGTCCTGCGCAACCAACTGGGTCACGTACGGCTCGGCCTCGGCCGCCTTGCGGCGCGACATCAGCGTGAGCGACATCGCGGCGAGAGCGTAGTTGCTGTTCGGGTCGAGCTTGAGCGCCAGGCCGATCAGCTTCTCCGCCACGTCCCACTTCTGCTGCTCGCGGGTGATGATCGTGCTGTGGGCCTTCATCACGTACGGCTCGGGCATGCCGGGATCGAGCTGCATCGCGCGGGCCAGGTTCTTCGTCGCCTCGATGCCGTCCGTCGTGGTCCGGGCACGCAGCAGCAGCACCTCGGCCAGCCCCGGCGCCATGGAGTACGCCCGCTCGGCCAGCTCGGCGGCCGGCTTGCGCTTGCCCTGAGCCAGCTCGGCGTAGGCGCCCACGATGATGGACGCGAGGAGCCCCTTGTCGATGCCCGCCTGCACCGTCTCGCGCGCCTTGGCGAACTGGTGGCCCAGGACATAGTAGTAGCCGGTGACGGCCGCGGTCACATCGTCGCCCCGCTTGGCGCGTTGGATGTTGACGATCAGCTTGTCGGCGTCCTTCGTCCGTCCGGCAACTGCGTAGGCCAGCAGCAGGCGGTTCACGACCTCGAGCTGGCCGTTCTCCGGGTCGGCGGCGGGCTGGTACTGGAGCGCCGCGTCCTTCCACTGCCGCGCGGCGAACCGGGCGTCGCCCTTCTCGATCGGACCAGCGGACTTCGCCGCGGCGATCCGCGCGTCGCGCAGCTTCTGCAGGTCCGGAAGCGCGGCGACCACGCCGCTGATGAAGCCGTCGGTCGACTCGGCGGTGTCGGCAACGGCGATGCGCAGCGCCAGCAGCTCCGCGCGCCCCTCGACCTCGGTGTCAGGCATGGACGCCTGCTGGAGCATCTCGAGCGCAGCGGCGGGGTTGCCGAGCTTCGCGCGAGCGCCAGCCTGCGCACGGCAGGCCTTCAGGTTCGTCGGATCGACCTTCAGGGCACGCTTGGCCAGCCGCGTTGCGTCGTCGAGCTTGTCCGCGCCGAGCGCTGCGAGCGCCGCAGAGGCCAGCGCGTCCGCGCCCTTGCTCAGCTCATTGTCGACCTTGAGCGTGACGGACGCCTTCGCGGTGCGCCCCTGGGTGTCCGTGGCCGTCGCGCCGATGGTGTGGTCGCCCTCGGTCTCGGCGAGCGTGTCCCACATGAGCGAGTAGGGGATGCTCGTATCGACGGACTTCACCTGGCCGTCGACAGTGAACTCGACCTTCTCGACTCCGATGTCTTCGGCGCCGGTAACCTTCACCTTCACCTCGGCGGTGTCGCAGACGACGGCGCCGTTCTGCTGCTCGAACGTGACGGCCAGGTCGGCGCTGCGGGCAGGACGCGCGAAGCCGAACAGGAGCGCCAGCCCGACGATCAGGCCGGCAAGCGGGTAGCGGCGATGCGTGGTTGACATGAGCCATTCTCCTGGCGAGCGGGCATCGGTTTCGGGCCAAGGAGCCGATGGCCGAGCCGAACGCGGCGAGTTCGAGTTGCGAGAGACTGTATCAGTTCGCCGGCGACAGGCGAAGCGCCTGCAAACGCAGGTGCGCGGGTCCGCTTCCGTAGCGGTACGACACGTGAGCCACCAGACTGCCGGGGGAAGCGGCCGCGGGAAGCCGCACATCGAACGCGGCGCGCACGCTCCGGCCCGGCGTCAGGGCCCCGAACAGCTTGGGCTCGGAGGGCCGCACAGACGCCCCCGCGGGGCCACTGGGCCAGACCTTCACCGACGAGACACGGGCATCGCCTGTATTGCTGACCTCGATCTCCTGGTGGATGGTCCCGTCGGGGCGGACCTCAGCACGAGCGTCCACAACCACCCCCAGGGCGGCGGCGCTCACCTCGGCCAGAGCGGCCTCGAGCGCCTCGCATCTGGCGGACACGGAACCCGCGTCCGGCGCCTCGGTCCTCTGTTCGCCGGTGGCGTTGCGGGCGAACGCCTGAACCAGCGCGAGCTGCAGCAAGGCGCGGTGCGCGTTCCGGGCCAACTGCGTGCGCCCGGTTCCGCTTGCACTCGCCGCGCTCACGTAGCTGCCGCACTCCCGCAGCGCCGGCATAACCCGGCGATAGGCGCGCGGGTCGGCGCCGGAGAGCGCAGCGACAGCGGCGCGCAGGTCGGCGGCGGTCCTCTGCACCTGGGCGCTGCGATTGGTCACCCAGATGGCGTCGCCGGTCCGCGGAGCCAGCCATACGGGCTTGTCGGTGCGCCGCTGCGAGCCGACGATGCAGCTCTGGAGCCGCACCAGCGCGGGGGGGGCCTCGACCTTCTCCGTGCTGAGGGTCACCTTCTCGAACGAGTAAGCTCCTGGCGACACCTGAAGGGTGAGCTTCACCTCGACCTTGCGGTCGCTCAGGTTCGTCAGCACCACGAGGAGACCGTCGGGGCTGCGAGAGGCGTGAACGCGAACGGCCGCGGGATCGAACGTCGCCGGCACCCGCTCGGCGGAGGCAGGAACCAGACCCGCCCAGGCGGCCGACGCCTCCGACGCGATGCCACAGGTCTCGACGAGGTCCTTCTGCTCCCCCGTCCAGGGCTGTGTCGCGTCGACGAGAACCGGTATCGGCCCGCCGCCGGAGGCCCCCTGCTGTTCCTGGCGGCCGACTGCCAAGCGTGCGGAGACACGCCCGGCCTCCAGGAAGACGAGGGCCAGCACGGCTGAGGCCACCAACACCGCCGGCAGCGCACGCTGCGCGGTTCTCATTCGCCCTCGGTACCGCCGGGCGGCATCTCGATACGTCGCACTCGCCGCTCGAACTCCTCGCGGTCCAGCATCACCCGCCGGCCGCACGTCAGGCACTCTAGCCCGATGTCCGCACCGACCCGCCGGACCAGCCACTCGGTTCCCCCGCACGGATGCGCCTTGCGGAGGATGGCGCGGTCGCCAGGCGCAACCGTCACCCACGCCATCGCAGCTCGCTCCATCGCGCGAGAGATGCCCTCCCGCGCACGAACCTGATTATAGCATAAGCCCCCGGAGCGCACCGGGCGAGGGACTCCCAGCGCCCGCGAGACCGGCAATGTCGCCGGGAGCGTCACAGATCCGTCCCGGACACGCCTGAAGCGCGATGTGACTGATTGTGCGCTCCGTCTGCCCGTTGGGTGGCGATGCGAAGGATTTGGTGGTATCCTGCCGATAATGTATGGTTGGACGGCGACGCCGGAGGGGCGCGCCGTGCCCCGCCCCGACATAAGGACACGCACCGTGCGGCTGTCGTCGTACCTCGCACTCATCGGCACACTTCTCATACCGTCGGCCGCTTGCCTCGCCGACGACGTCTTGACGCTGGAGTTGCCCTCCTCCCGCGCCCCCGAGGTCACGTCCACCGAGTCGCCCACCGCCACGCAGCCCAACCGCCGCGCCACAAGCGACTTCATGGAGTACTCGCGCAAGCACAGCACGCAGCCCTCCAGGCATGCGGCGTCGCGCACGCGGCAGTCGTCCGAGCGCACCGTGGGCCGCCTTGGCGTCACCCGAGGCGTCGCGGCCATCCACTCAGGCCGGAACGGGTCCGCGCGCGTGCTGGTCCGCGTACAGGGCGGCACGTACCTCGCGCTCACGTACGACTCGGGCGAGTGGTACGGCATCCTGATGGCGGACCGCAGCACGGGCTGGATGCGCAAGGCCGATGTGAACGTGCTGAACTATGAGGTCGTATCGAGCGTGCCGGCCGGCGGCTCCGGCGGCGTGCCGCAGTGGGGCAGCGGGCCCATCACCGCTTCCGCGCGCACGCTCCTCCAGCTCGCCTACCAGTACCTCGGCGTTCCGTACCGCTACGGCGGCACGTCTGCGAACGGCATCGACTGCTCGGCCTTCGTGCAGCGCTGCTTCCGGCAGATGGGCATCGATCTGCCCCGGACGGCCGCGGAGCAGTCGCGGGTCGGCATGCCCGTTGGCCCGTCGCAGCTTCAGGCGGGCGACCGGCTCTACTTCGCCAACGGCGACGGCCGCGTGGTCCACACCGGCATCTACATCCAGAACGGCTACTTCATCCACGCCTCAGCGAGCACGCACAAGGTCTCGGTCAGCCGCCTGAGCGAGAGCCTCTACACGCGTATGTACGCGGGGGCGCGTCGCTAGGAACGTCCATCGTTCGGCGCGCACTCCGCTCACAGCCGCCGGTCCTCCGGCGGCTTGTTGCTTTGTAGGCCACCTGTCGGGTATGCAGGGGCCATCGGAAGGGAGATCACCATGGTCAACGTAGGCATCGTCGGAGCATCGGGATACGGGGGAGGAGAGCTGCTGCGCTGGCTCGCCGGGCACCCCAACGCGCGCGTCGAGGTCGCCATCTCCGATACCTACGCGGGCCGTCCCGCTTCCTGCACCTTCCCCGGCCTGGCCAAGCGCGGCGACGTGGTGTTCAGCTCCCGCGAGGCATCGCTCGACGCGTGCGACGTGGTGTTCCTGGCGCGCGACAACGGCGCGGCGATGAAGATGGCGCCGGCGCTGCTGGAGCAGGGCAAGAAGGTCATCGACCTGAGCGCCGACTTCCGCTTCCGCGATCCGTCCATCTACGACGCCTGGTACAAGGGGCCGCACGCCTCGCCGGAGCTGACCAGCGCGGCGGTCTACGGCCTGCCGGAGCTGCACCGCGACGCGATCCGCAAGGCCAGCGTCGTCGGCAACCCGGGCTGCTACACGACGGCCTCCATCCTGGCCGCGGCGCCGCTGCTCGCCAGCAAGCGCATCGACCCCGGCACGATCATCGTCGACGCGAAGTCCGGCGTCTCAGGCGCGGGCCGCAGCAAGTTCGCGCTCGACTACCACTTCCCGGAGCTGAACGAGAGCGCCTCCGCCTACAAGATCGCCGGCACGCACCGCCACACGCCGGAGATCGAGCAGGAGCTGTCCGAGGTGGCCGGCGTTCCCGTGGCCATCAGCTTCACGCCGCACCTCATCCCGATGACGCGCGGCATCCTGGCGACCTGCTACGCCACGCTGGCGGCTGCGGTCGACGCCGACGCCTTGCGCGACGACTTCCAGCGCTTCTACGCCGACGCGCCATTCGTGTACGTCACCGACGCTCTGCCCTCGACCAAGCACGTGCTCGGCTCGAACATGTGCCACATCGGCCTGGGCGTGGACAAGCGGACGAACCGCGTCACAGTGGTCTCGGCGGTCGACAACCTGGGCAAGGGCCAGGCGGGCGCCGCCATCCAGAACATGAACCTGATGTGCGGCTTCGACGAGACCGCGGGTCTGGGCATGCCCGGCCTCTGGCCATAGGCTCCTTGACAATGTGACCCCATTGCGGTATAAGGATCACATATCCCCCCTGGGCTACGGCCCAGGGCGCGAAGCCGCCGCAAGGCGGCTTCTGCTTTTTGCGGGAGCGCCTCGATGCCGACCGTGGTCTACGTCGACGGGTTCAACCTCTACTACGGCGCGCTGAGGGGAACGCCATACCGGTGGCTGAACCTCGACGCGCTGTGTACCTGCCTGCTGCCGGGCCACGCCGTATCGCAGATCAAGTACTACACCGCACGGGTCCGCGGGTTACCCCACGACCCGGACAAGCCCCGCCGCCAACTGGCGTACCTGCGAGCGCTCCGCACCTTGCCCAACGTCAGCATCCACTTCGGGCACTTCCTGTCGCACGCCACCTACCTGCCCTTGGCATCCGGCGATGGGAACAGCCCGCAGTACCGGCCCGATGGCTCCCTCGACTGCGTGAGGGTCATCCGAACCGAGGAGAAGGGCTCCGACGTCAATCTGGCCACGCATCTGCTGAGGGACGGGTTCGCGAACCTGTACGACGTGGCGGTTGTGGTCAGCAACGACTCGGACCTGGTGGAGCCGATCAGGGTCGTGCGCGCCGACCTGGGGAAGAAGGTCGGTATCATAAACCCGCACAGCCATCCAAGCGCAGATCTGGCGGCCAACCAGGACTTCATGAAGCAGATCCGCGCGGGCGTGCTCGGGGCAAGCCTGTTCACACCCACGCTGGCCGACGCATCGGGGACGTTCAACAAGCCGCCTTCGTGGTAGGCTCAGACCGTGTTACCCGGCGGCCACACGCCGCCTTCCATACACTCAGACACAAGGAACTCGACGTGATCACCCAGACAACGCTGTGCGCCGACGCCGGCGTGACCTATCCGCAGGGCTTCTCCGCGGCCGCCGTGCGAGCCGGCCTCAAGACCCAGGGCGACGACCTCGCCGTCATCGCGTGCGACCGGCCGGCCGCCGCAGCGGGCGTCTTTACCACGAACCAGGTGAAGGCCAGCAGCGTGCTGCACTCGCAGAACGTGGCCCGCGGCGGCAGTGCCCGCGCCATCGTGTGCAACGCGGGCAACGCGAACGCCTGCAACGGGCCGCGCGGTGACGCCGACACCCGCCGCATGGCCGGGATCGTCGCGGAGAAGCTGGGCGTCGCCGCCGGCGAGGTGGTGGTGGGCTCCACCGGCGTCATCGGGCATCCGCTGCCGATGGAGCTGCTGGAGGAGGCCATCCCGCGCGCCGCGGAGGCTCTCGGCCGGGGCGCCGACACCGATCAGCGCGTCGAGCGCGCCATCATGACGACCGACATCCGCCCCAAGCTGTTCGCCGCCGAGTTCCGCAGCGACGCGTGGGCCGGGCCGGTCCGCATCGGCGGCATCTGCAAGGGCTCCGGCATGATCGCGCCCAACATGGCCACGATGCTCTGCTTCGTCACCACGGACGCCGCGGTCGAGCCCGCGCTGCTGCAGGGCGCGCTCGCCTCAGCCATCGGCCGCACCTTCAACCGTGTCACCGTCGACGCCGATACGAGCACGAACGACATGTGCATCGTGCTGGCCAGCGGCGCTGGACCGGTCGCCATCGATGCCCCGGGCGCGGCGCTCGACGACCTGGCCGAAGCGCTGCGCGTCGCGTGCGAGAAGCTGGCGAAGGACATCGCGCGCGACGGCGAGGGCGCGACGAAGCTGGTTGAGATCGAGGTGCGCGGCGCACGGAGCGAGAGCGAAGCCGACCAGATTGGGCGCACCATCGCCGAGTCCCCGCTCGTGAAGACCGCGCTCTTCGGCAACGACCCCAACTGGGGCCGCATCATGATGGCCGCTGGGCGCGCGGGCGTGCCGTTCGACCCGGCGACGGTGTGCGTCGACCTGTGCGGCATCCCGGTCTTCCGCCACGGCGCCGGCGTCCCGTTCGATGCGGCCGCGGCCCGCGGGAGGATGCAGGCGGAAGAGATGCGCATCGTCGTGGACATGGGGCTAGGCGAGGCATCGGCCACGTACTGGACCTGCGACTTCTCCTACGACTACGTGCGCATCAACGCCGAGTACCACACGTAGGCGGCGCGAGCCACAGACAATGACCAAGGGGCGTCTCGAGGCATTCAGCGACGGCGTGGTCGCGATCCTGATCACGATCATGGTCCTGGAGCTTCGGGCGCCCCGCGGCACGAGTCTGGCGGCGCTCGGCCCGATGATGCCGACGTTCCTGTGCTATGTACTGAGCTTCGTGTTCATCGGCATCTACTGGAGCAACCACCACCACCTCATCCAGGCCGTCCATCGCGTCAACGGCGCCATCCTGTGGGCCAACCTGCACCTGCTGTTCTGGCTCTCGCTCGTCCCCTTCACCACGAGTTGGATGGGCCAGAGCCACGCCGCGCCAGCGCCGGTAGCGGCCTACGGCGTCGTGCTGCTGGCCGCCGCGTTCGCCTACCACATCCTCACCTGGACCCTGGTAGCCCACCACGGCTGCGACTCGGCGATCGCTAAGGCGGTGGGTCACGACGCCAAGGCGGCCGCATCCGAGCTGATGTATGCCGCCGGGGTCGGCCTGGCGTTTGTGCGCCCGTGGATCTCGTGCGCGCTCTATGTCGCGGTTGCCGTCATCTGGCTGGTGCCGGATCGCCGCATCGAGCGCGCCCTGCGCGATCGTCAGTAGCAGCTAGTTTCCGGACACGGTGTCCACGCGGCCGAACATCCTGCGCAGCCGGGCCTGGGCTTCGTCGCTGAGCGGCGGTCCGCAGATCGACCGGGCGTTCTGCTCGAGGTGCTCGATGCTGCCGGTGCCGGAGAGCACCACGTCGATGCCCGGCTCGTGGCGGCAGAATCGGTAGGCTGCCTCCGGGATGCTCGCGGCGTGGCCCTCCGCTGCGAGCCATCCGAGCGGATCGGCGAGGTCGACGTCCGCGGCGTCCATTGAGCCCTCGGCGATCAGCCCCGCGACCAGCTCTCGGAGCGCGGCCGGCTGGCTCAGGGCCCGGCGCACCGCGAACATGTCGAGCGTCCCGATGCCGCGCGCCCGGGTGGTCGGCAGCACGCTGTACCTGGCCGACGGGTTCAGCAGACTGAAGCCCACCATCACTACCTGCCAGGGCCCAGTCTCCACGGCGGGGGCCAGCATCTGGTGGCTCGTCTCGGAGAGGAAGGCCTCCGTGACACCGATGCAGCGCACCTTCCCCTGGTCGCGCATCCGCAGCATCGCCGGCGCCAGCTCGTTCAGCGCGTAGGCGTACTCCTCGGGCCGCACCGCGTGGAGCAGGTACACGTCCACGTAGTCCGTGCCCAGCCGCGCGAGCGACGCCTCCAGCCGCTCGACCAGCTCGCGGCCGGTGCAGCGCCGGTCGCGCCAGTCGACGCCGGCCTTCGTCGAGAGCACGATCTGGTCGCGCGGATGCCCGGCGATCCCCAGCCCGACCGTGGTCTCGGTACCGTAGCCCTCGGCCGTGTCGATGAAGTTGACCCCAAGCGCGAGGGCGTGGCGGACGACCGTGGCGGCCTCCGCCTCCGTGCGGCCGTACGCAAGGCCGAGGCGACTGTGGCCGCCGCACCCCAGCCCCATCGCGCTCACCCGCAGCCCCGTTGCCCCCAGCAGTGTGTAGTCCATGTGGTTGGTCTCCTCGATTCGGTCCCGGCAGGGAGGCCCCTCAATGCCCGACAGCCTGCGTGGTATTCTGAGGTCTACCACATGCACCAGGCTGGCGCTAGTGCCGGGCGGCTATACCGCGACGTCCGCTTCTGCCGGAGCACCAGACACTCGAACCTTCGGGAGACACCATCCACCATGACCCATCGGCGGAGCCTTGCGGTACTACTCGCAGTCCTCACGCTCGCGTTCGCGGCGCCGGTCGCTAGCGGGGCGAGGCAGGACGCGGCCGAGGTCAAGGCCACGCAGGCCGACCTCACGCTCGACGACCTGTTCCCCAAGAAGTGGTTCTTCGGCAAGACGGCAGCGTCCATGGAGTGGTCGTTCGACGACCGCTACCTCGCATATCGCTGGAACCCCTACGACACGAAGGGCTGGGACCTCTGGGTCTACGACACGAAGGAGAGGAAGTCCCGCCGCCTGACCAGCATCGACCTCTTCGCCGCGCTCGACAGCGAGCTGCCCGACATCATCGAGCGGTACAAGAAGGACAATGAAGAGGACGAGCGCCGCAAGGGACTCACGGTCGAGGAGCGACGCAAGCTCGAGGACGAGGACCTCAAGAAGGAGCGCGACCGCAAGGAGCCGCTCAAGGAGTACCAGGGCGTCGGCGAGTTCGAGTGGGCCCACAAGTCCGACGAGCTGCTCTTCACGTACAAGGGCGACATCTACCGGATGAAGGTGACAGACCAGAAGCCGACGCGTCTGACGAAGACCCAGGAGGGCGAGTCCGGGCTGAAGTACACCAAGGACGACACCGGCTTCATCTTCCGGCGCGGCAGCGGCATCTACCGCATGCGGTTCGACAGCGCGTACGTCGAGCAGCTCAACCCCAAGCTGCCCAACGACATGCAGCCCAGCGACTACCGCCTCTCTCCGGACGAGACGAAGATCCTGATCTCGTGCAGCCGCCAGACCGGGCCGGACCGCGAGGTCACCTACATCACCTACAGAGACCGCTTCGCTGCGGCGAAGACGACCTCCCGCGCAGTGGCCGACGACCCGGTCAAGTCGGAGAGCTACCTCTACGTCTGCGACCTCAACGATGCGCCGAAGCCCGCGCCCAAGCCCGAGGCCAAGCCGGACGCCAAGGATGCCAAGGACGCGAAGGACGCCAAGGAGGGGCAGAAGGACGACGGCAAGCCGTGGGAGGTCTACAAGTGGGCCGACGGCACCGAGTTGGGCTTCGCGTCACTCCACGAGGAGCCCTGGTCACCGAACTCGAAGCAAGTCACCTTCGCCACGTGGAAGCGCGACAAGCGTGAGCTGGAGATCGTCGTGGCGGACCTGGCGGAGCACAAAGTCAAGACCGTCTACAAGACGAGCGAGGCCGGCGAGCACACGTCGCCCGGCATGACGGATCCGCGCTTCACACCGGACGGCAAGAAGATCGTCGCGCTCATCGAGGCGGGGTTCCGCCACCTGTGGCTCATCGATCCGCTCACCAACAGCGCCACCCAGCTCACGCGCGGCGACTTCGAGGTCTACCCTGAGAAGCTGACCGAGGATGGTAAGTACCTGTTCGTGCGTTCGACCAAGGACAGCCCGGCGCGCATCAACCTGTACCGCGTCGACATGGCGGACGGGACGATGGTGCGCCTCGGGGCGCGCGAGGGCAGCTACCAGTCGCTCACGCTCAGCCACAACGCGCAGCACCTCGCGACCACGTTCAACTCCTGGCACGTACCGACCGAGCTGTACGTCGCCGAAGCCAAGGAGAAGGGCCGCGACGAGGTGGTCACGTCATCGCACGGCAGCGAGTTCGAGAAGGTCGCCAAGGTCTACCCCGAGCTGTTCACCTACAAGAATCGCCAAGGCATGACCATCTACGGCTTCCTGTTCAAGCCGCAGGGCCTGAAGAAGGGCGACAAGCGCCCACTGCTCGTCTACACGTACGGCGGGCCGCTCGGGACCGGGCACCAGGTCGTCGACGGCTCGATCGGCGGCGACAACTACCTGTTCTCGATGTACATGACCTACAAGTACGGCTTCGTCACGGCGGTCATCGACCCGCGCGGCTCCTCGGGCTACGGCGGCCTGTTCGGCGCGGCCAACTGGGACGCTCCAGGCAAGGCGCAGGTCGAGGACCTCTCCGACGGCGTGAAGCACCTCGTCGAGAACGACGGCGTCGATCCGAAGCGGGTCGGCATCCACGGTTGGTCGTTCGGCGGCTTCCAGACGCAGATGTGCATGTACTCGGCGCCGGATGTGTTCACGCTCGGCATCGCGGGGGCTGGCCCGACGGAGTGGCAGAACTACAACTACTGGTACTCCGGCGGCGTTATCGGCAAGGCGCGCACCGGCAAGCCGGAGGACCTGGACAAGTTCTCGCTGACGCACCTGGCGAAGAACCTGAAGGGCCCGCTGATGCTGCTTCACGGCATGGAGGACACGAATGTCCTCTTCCAGGACACCATCAAGGTGTACCGGGAGCTGATGAAGGAGAACAAGGGCACGCTGGTGGAGTTGGTACTCGACCCGACGGGCGGCCACGGCCTCGGCGGCGACATCCGCAGCCGCGAGCGCTTCAAGATGTACGAGGCGTTCATCCTGCGCCGCTGGCCCGAGGTCGCAGCCCAGCCGGCCGCGGAGAAGAAGAAGTAACAGGCGCCACGGACGCTGTGCCCGTTCATAGCCGCGCGCGCAAGCAACCGGAATGGCGGAATGGGCACAGCGCATCCGAGCCGCGACCGTGAGGGAGCGGTCTGCTGGAACAGGCGGCAACCCGGCGCCAAGCCGAGCACGCCTGCCGACTACAACAGACCGGTCGCTCACGCTCCCGGCTCGGAACGTTCGTCGCGTCAGGTAGAGGGT
>CAZFLM010000020.1:0-89786 GCA_964519955.1 uncultured Chthonomonadaceae bacterium
CGGACAGCACCGGCCTGGCCGAAGCGCTGCTCGCGCGGTGGCGCGAACTCGGGTACTCGCCGCGCGGGCCGAGCCGTGCGCCGGCGGAGGAGCGCTGACCGACTCGTACGCTCCTCCGCCTCCTCACCGCACCCGCACGAACGCCTTCATCCGCCCGTACTTCCTCTCCCCGATGCCGGAGACGTCCATGAGCTGCTCCGGCGACGTGAACGGGCCGTTGGCCTTGCGGGCGTGCAGGATGCGCTGCGCCATCGCTGGGCCGACGCCGGGCAGGCGCTGCAGTTCCTCGCTCGTGGCCGTGTTCAGGTTCACCGTGCCGTCGCCGGGCTTCGAGAGCTTGGCCGGCGCGGCGTGGCCTTCCTTCGCGGCGCCCGCCGCATCCCGCCTCGCCAGAGGCACGCGGCCCGGTGGCACTGCCAGCACGCCCGCGCCACGCCCCTTGATCGGGACGAAGAGCTGCTGGCCGTCCTCGAGGCGCATCGCGCGAGGGGGGGTGGGCGTTGGGGGGGCTGCGTCCTCAGCACGCGGCCGGGCTCGTCTACAGCGGCGCAGGCGTCCCCGCCTCGACCACCGTGGCGATGGCCGTGCTGATCTCGCGCCACTCGCCGGCTTCATGCCAGCGGGCCGTCCGCGCCAGCACGGTGCCGGCGGGAATGGCATCGACCCGGTCCAACATCCACAAGCGTGCCGGCCACCGGTTGCGGGGCATCCATGGCCAGCGGGGCCCGCGGCGCTCCAGCGTGACGGCGCACGACACGCGTCCCCTGGGCCCCTGGATGGTGGTCGGAAACGCCAAGCCGGCGTGAGGCTCCATTGTGGTGGCTCTGCGCCGCATGGCCTCCACGCAGCACTGGCAATCCCGTTGTTCCAGATCACCGGCGAGGCGCCTGCCGGAGGCCATGAATGCCGCCGCGGCAGCCAGATCCGGCATCTCCCAGAGATTGGTTACCAGCAACCGCAGCACGACGCCGCACGCGCACGGCGCGTGGTCCCCAGACGGTGCCACGAATGCTGGGGCGGTCAGCCCGAGGTTGGGGCCGCTGAGCGCGAGATCGGCCCTGTTCGCGGCTAGGTAGGAGGACCCTGATCGAGTGCCGATCATCAGGTTGCGGACGTCGAGGGGGCGGCACCCTCCGCACGTCAGCGCGTAGGCAGCGACAACCCCATGTTCGACGCAGACAGGCGAGCAGTTGGCGCCGACAGTGCACGCGCTCCACCGCGCTCTGCCCCATTCGAGGGGTCTCTGGGCGTCCAGGACTAGTGCACCTGGCGCGCTCCAGACGTGGTGCGCCGACACCTGTTCGAGCACTGGAACGAAGAACGTGCAGGCGGCGGGACCGCAGGGAGCATCGCGATCGTGCATTCCATGCTCGCCGGACTCGTCCGGGTATGTCACGGTCGTCGGCTCCAGTGCTCGCGGCGATGGTGGGCGCGCCAGTTGCCGCGAGCCGCTCGCTGGCAACACTCAGTATACTGCGGATCGCCATTCACACCGCCAGCCCCAGAGCTCCTGGACCCCGCGACCCTCTCATTCCGTCCAGAGCGGCGGAAGCCGTAGGACAGCCGCTCGCGCGTCTACCAGGACGAGCGGCGTCCTGCTGGGCCGAGCAGGGCAAAGCGGGGGCCGCGCTCAGCGCTCGTAGGGCGCTGCCGCCCGGAGGCCGGCGATCACACCGAAGTGCTTCTTGTTGAACGTATAGAGGGTCGCCCCTCGAGTGATCGCTTGGGCCGCAACGATGTAGTCTGGGACGCTGAGGCCCGACACGAGGCAGTGCTGGTGGAGCAGTGATCCTGCCAGCGCGGAGTCCTGCTCCGTTATCTCCTCGACATCGAACTGGTTCAGGAAGCGCGCTGCTTTGGCGAGTTCCAGCTTGTCGCGCGACCCGATTGGCATCTCCCATGCCACGGGGGCCGGTACGGCGACATCGCCCACGGCTGAGCGTAACCAGGCCTCGGCCTTTGGGCGACCTCGCTGAATCTCGATCATCACGTCAGTGTCAAGTAAGGTCATCCGGCATGCCGAGCCCATGCCCTCGTGCGCAACTCCCGCGCGTACTCCGCGCTGTCCGCGATGTCCGTGCGATCCGCCCACATGCCGAACACCTCGGAGTCAAGCAGATCCTGCGCCGTGCTTCGGCGAGGAGGCGCGTCTGGCACGACGGTGATGACCACCTCGGCGTCGCCGGTCGGCGTGTCTGGCGGCAGGGCCACCTCGATGGTCCGGCTCTCTGGGATGCTCGTTCTGATCGTGATCGTGTGAGCCATGTACCTGGTCCTGTGTCGAATCCGAGCGCTGCTGCGCCAGTGGCGCCCGACGCTGCACGCTATTGGCAGCCTCAGTATACATCGGATTCCCGAGCCCGTCCATGCAGCCGTGCGGCAGGGAGTTCGCCTGATCGGCGCGATCGGCTGAACCTCTCGCCTCCCTCGATCCGGCCAAGAGGGTAGTAGGCGGTACACAGCCGTATGAATGCCCCCCGATGGCAGCGCCCCATGCCGCGACGCGGCGCCTCCCTCAGCGCAGCGCGAGGCGCCTGCCCCTCTGCTCGCTCTCACCGCACCCGCACGAACGCCTTCATCCGCTCGTACTTCTTCGGCCCGATGCCCGAGACGTCCATGAGCTGCTCGGGCGAGGTGAAGGTGCCAGTGGCCTTGCGGGCGTCGAGGATGCGCTGCGCCATCGCGGGGCCGACGCCGGGCAGGCGCTGCAGTTCCTCGCTCGTGGCCGTGTTCAGGTTCACCATGCCGTCGCCGGGCTTCGTGAGCTTGGCCGGCGCGGCGTGACCTTCCTTCGCTGCGCTTGCCGCATCCTGCTTCGCCAGGGGCACGCGGCCCGGTGGTACTGCCAGCACGCCGGCGCCACGCCCCTTGCTCGGGACGAAGAGCTGCTGGCCGTCCTCGAGGCGCATCGCGAGGTTGATCGCGTCGAGATCGGCGTGGGTCCTGGCTCCGCCTGCGGACCGGATCGCGTCGTCCGCGCGGGAGCCCGGCGGCAGGTGCAGGACGCCCGGCGTCTTCACCGCGCCGGCAACGTGGACCACGAGATCGGCGGGCGCGGCGGCGGGCGGCGCGGCGGGTGTCGCCGATGGCGGCGTGGGCGTCGGGGGAAGTGGCGATGGGGCAGCGGCAGCGGGAGCAGCGGCCGGCGCAGGGGTGATGACGAACTCGCTCTCGACGGCGTGGCCCTTGCGCCACAACAGGAACACGCCGCCCAGCACAAACATGACCAGCAGCGCTGCCAACGCGGCAGCCTGCCGTGGCGACCATCCAGCCATAGCGTGACCTCCGAACGTGATGCGTCAAGGCGTCCGTTGCTGAGCCATGCGTATGCTGTGTGGGGCTGACCCGGTCGGCGGGAAGCGGTTCAGCGACGGCAGCGGGGCCTGCCGCACCGATGGGAACTCGGCATCCGGGCTACGGCGTTGTCGGGGCTTCCTTCTCCTTCGCGTACTTCTCCTGCTCGGCCCGCGCGGCGGCCAGCTCGTCCTGCCTGCCGAGCCGCTCCAGGCAGCCGATCCACGCATTGAGCACCGTACCGTAGCGCTCCGCGGTTCGCCGGCGCACCTCGGGCGACACGCGCATCTCCGCCATCTGGCTCTCGCGGCTTCTCCAGAACGAGCCGAGGATGCCCGCCGCGCGCTTCAGCAGCGGCTCGGCCTGCTCCGTCTTGCCTGCCAGCAGCAGCGAGTCGGCACGCGCGGCGAACGCCTCCCCGAACTCCCAGTCCACCAACTCCGGCAGGGGCCTGACGCGGCCCATGTCGGAGCCCGCCAGCGCGATGAGGGTGTCATACACCCGGTCGGCATCGGCTGGGCGGGCGGCGGATCGGTAGGCCTCCGCCAGCGCGAGCAGGTTCTGCAGGTTGTTCGGTTCGGCGGCGCGAGCCTTCTCATGATTCGCCACACAACCGGCCGAATCCCCCTGCGCGCCCAGAAGCCTGGCGAGGCGGTAGTACGCCTTGCCGATCGGCGCGATCCGCGTGGCTTCCTCGTACTGGCGGCGCGCGTCGTCCATACGGCCGGCAGCCTGGTACAGCGACGCGAGCCGGAGGCGCAGTTCCACGTCGCCAGAGGTCGCGGAGAGCGCGGCCTCGTAAGCGCTGACCGCATTCGTGCTGCCGCCGGTCGCGATCGCCTCCTCCGCGCCGAAGGCCGTGGTGCGCGCGAAGGCGGCGGTAGTCGCGAACCAGAGCAGGTAGGCTGCGGGCAACACGGGGAGCCAGCGGAGCAGGGGATGCCGCGCATGCGTTGCCTGGTCGTCGTCGTTCGCAGTGGGCGACGCCGCGAGGAGCAGGCCGCACAGCAGCGCGAACGCGAACGCGGTCGCCGGGACGTGCCAGTCCGAGTCGAAGAAGCTGTGCGCAACCGAGCCCACGACGGCCGCGACCACCGCGCCATCGAGGAGGCGCATCTCGGGTCGGCGGGCGCGCAGCGCCGCTAAGCACGCCGCGCCAACGCCCAGAAGCAGCGCGCCGAGGCCGAGGACGCCCGTCTCGCCCAGCAACTGCACGATGCTGCTGTGCCCATGCCGCGTGAACCCGACGAGCGCGTAGGGCGGGTAGGCGCTCTCGAACGTGGCGATGCCCGTGCCGAGAACCGGGTGCGCGGTCGCCATGCGCAGCGTGCCCTTCCAGGTCAGCACCCGGAACTGCGCGGAGTACGACTCGGCTCGCGCGGCGCCCAGCCTGCGGATCACCGGGCGTGCGCCCGCCACCGCGATCACGAGGGCGAGGACGCCGATCACCAGCAGGCGCTTGCGCGAGTGCGGGGCCAGCGCGCCGGCACGCGAGGCGCCGACCGCGGACGCTGCCACAACCACGAACGAGAGCGCGATCGCGACCAGGCCCAGGCGTGACTGGGTGAGGAGCAGGCAGAGAAGCTGGATGCCGAACGCAACGCCCGCGAGCAGCGTGAGGTTCCGGTCCGTCGCCGTGAGGTACAGGCCGAGCGCCACGGGTATCGCGAGGATCAGGTAGCCCGCCAGGCAGTCCGGGTTCACGAAGCCGCCGAAGACGCGCCAGGCCGGGTTGCCGTCGCGCAGGTTCGTCATGTACTCGTTGAGGCCGAGCGTGGCGACGAGCGCTGCCGCGGCGACGTGGGCCCACAGGAGCGCGTACGTGCCGCGCTCGTCGCGTCCCGCCGACCGGGCTAGCGATCCCAGACCGATCGCGCCGGCCGCCAGCGCGAGCCCGGCCTCGGCAGGGAAGCGGTACCTGGCGCAGTAGATGGACAGGAGGCACACGACCCCGAACGCGAGGAACGCGTATCCGCCGAAGCGCGCTGGACCATTCGCCGGGGCCTCGGCCTCCTTGGTCTTCACCATCCGCCAGAGGAGGCCGCCCGCAATCAGGACGAGGCAGAGCGGGACGGCTACGAGCGAGAAGAGCGTCGGCAGGATCGGCGCGAGCGGTGTGATGTCGTAGATCATGCCGCCGCCGAAGCCGGCGAGCAGCAGGACCGCCGCAGCGACGGCCGTCGGGACGCCGCCGGGCAGGCTCAGGCCGGGCGGCGCAGCCGGCAGGCTCGCGGCCTGCGGCTCAGGCTTGCGCGGGGCTCGTCGTCGGCTCATCGCTGTCCTCCGCGCAGGCGGCGCTTCAGGTTTCGCCACCGGTAGCGCACGATCTGGCCGCTGGCCCGCGCGACGATGCCCGGCAGGATGAGCGGGCGGACGAGCAGGGGCGTCTTCGCGGCGTAGTGCTTCCGGTAGAAGCGGTACATGCTGCGGTGGAACTCGTAGGTCATGCGCGTCGGCACCTTGTCCGTGCTGCGCCCGATGATGTGGTAGATGACGGCGTGCGGGTAGTAGATGACCCGTCGGCCGAGGTCATGGATGCGCTTGCAGAGGTCGACGTCCTCGCAGTAGAAGTAGAACCCCTCGTCGAAGCCGCCGGTCTGGTGCAGCACGTCCCTGGGGATCAGCAGCGCCGCGCCCGAGAGCCAGTCCACGTCCCGCTCGCTCGCGTGGTCCCAGTTGCTCAGCAGGTAGTCCGACGCGAAGCGGTTGCGCTTGAAGAGGCGGCCGAGCGGCGTGTTGCGGAAGAACCCGGTGCCCAGGTTCGGGAAGTGGCGGCAGGAGTACTGAAGGCTTCCGTCGCCGTTGAGCAGCTTCGGGCCCAGCGCGCCGAGGTCGGGGATCGTGTCGGCGTAGTCGATCAGGGCGTCGAGGGCGCCGCCGGTCACCTTCGTGTCGGAGTTGAGGAACATCACGTAGCGGCCCGTGGCATCCGGTATCGCCCGGTTGTTGCCCGCGCCGAAGCCGAGGTTGGTCTCGTTCACGTGGAGGCAGACCTGCGGGAACTCGGCCTTTACCATCTCGCGGCTGCCGTCGCCCGAGGCGTTGTCCGCCACGATGACCTGGATGGCGTGGCGGCGCTCCTGGCCGTAGATCGTGTCGAGGCACGTGCGGAGATCGTCCCGCGTGTTCCAGTTCAGGATGATGAGGGACAGGTCCACGAGATCACGAGACCTCCGCAGGATGTTGCGAACCGGGCCGACTGGAGGGTGGCGCACCTTCGCCACCGCGCGCCGCAGCGATCATCGGCGTCGCCGCGCCGTGAGGGCGGCCTGGATCCACGAGCCCGCGACAGCCACCCAGTAGATCGGCAGGAAGACGGGGCTAGGGTAGTGCTTGCGGTAGAAGTCGAGCAGGCCGCGCCGCGACTCCCAGGCCATGGCCGGAGCGATCTGGCGCGTGCTGCCCGCGCCGTAGTGCGTGATGCTGACCTCGGGCGAGAAGACGATGCGCCACCCTCGCTGCCGGGCGCGGTAGCACCAGTCTACCTCATTGAAGAAGATCGGGAACCGCTCGTCCAGCACCCCCACGTCGTCCAGCGCCCGCCTCGGAATGAGCAGGAATGTGCCCATCGGCTGGTCGACGTCCGCCTCGCGGTCATAGGTGAACCAGCGCATGCGGTAGGCCCCGAACGTGCGGCTCTGCGGGAACAGCCGCGCCAGTCCCGTCGCCTCCCACAGCACGCCGGCCGGCGTCGGGAAACCGCGCAGCGAGGGCTGGACGCTGCCGTCCGGGTTGAGCTGCCGTGCGCCCAGCGCGCCGAGCTTCGGGAGGCGTTCGGCCACGCGGATCGCGTCGTCCAGGGTGCCCGGCGGCACCTCCACGTCCGGGTTCAGCAGCAGCACGTACTCGCCGCTCGCCAGCGCGATGCCCTGGTTGTTGCCCTCCGCGTAGCAGGCGTTCCGGTCGTTCGCCCGGAGGACGACGCCGGGGTACTCGCGCCGCACTGCGTCCGCGCTGCCGTCCGAAGAGGCGTTGTCGACGACGATGATCTCGAAGTCGAACGCCGGCGGCGCCGCGTAGATGGTCCGCAGCGCGCCGAGCAGGTAGTCGCGCGTGTTCCAGTTGACGATGACGATGGAGAGCTTCACAGTCAGGCTGACCCATCCCCTGGTTGTGCCGGACGGGCAGGGACGCCCGTCCCCACCACGGCTCGCTAGCGGACGGGCACGGAGGCCCATCCCACCATGACGCCCGCCCCACCACGGATCGCTAGCGGACGGGCACGGAGGCCCATCCCACCACGGCTCGCTGCCGAACGGGCAGGGACGCCCATCCCCACCACGGCTCGCTGCCGGACGGGCAGGGACGCCCATCCCACCGGCTAGAGACAGGTACGGCGGAGGGCGGCGAGCACGTCACCCGTGGTCGCAAAAACCAGGTCGGGTTCACAGGGGGCGAAACGGTCCTCGCGGCAGCCGTTCAGCACGCCGACCGTGCGCATCCGCGCGCCCTTGCCGGCCTGGATGTCCATGGGGTGGTCGCCCATCATCACCGCGGCGGGCGCGCCGGCTTCGGGGACGCCCAGGCGCCGGAGCGCGGCCAGGAGGTGATCGGGGCTCGGCTTCGTGCGCTCGACGTCGTCGCGGGCCACCAGCACGTCGGCCTCGATCCCGGCGTGGGCGAGGAGGCCCACCGACACCTCGTGGCTGTTCCGCGTGACGATGCCAACCGGGATGCCCAGCGCCCGCACGTGGCTGACCAGCTCGGCGGCGCCCTCGATGCGCACGGGAGAGGCGCACTGCTCCACCTCGATCCGCCGCAGCACCTCGAAGCACTCGCCGCGCAGGCTATCCGCGGGGTCCGGTTGCCCGCGCTCCACAAGCTGGCGCCGCGCGGCCTCGACCGCGGTCAGGATGTCGAGCGGCGCCAGCGGGGCGGGGTTGGCGCCGTGCCGCTCGCACACCTCGACCACTTGCCGCTTCATCGCCGGGAAGTCGATGTGCGTCTCGATGAGCGTGCCGTCGAGGTCGAACAGCGCCGCCGATGCCCCGGCAAAGAGGCCTGAGACATCGGCCGGCGCACAGAGCACGCTCACGGCTTCGCCTTCAGGATCACCATCTGGGTGGAGAATGGGCACGGCTTGCCGGCCACGTCGGTTTCGACCTGCACGAACGCGGCTAGGTACCCGCTGTCGGGGCGCGCCACGTTCGCCACGTACTCGCCGTTCGTCGCCGTGAGTGCGGAGTACTCCCACTTCGACTTGCGGAAGTCCTGCGTGGTCGAGCGCACCGTCCAGAGGTAGGCTGCCGGGGCGGCCGGGGTGCTCTTCACGGTGATGCGCGCGCCAGCGTCGGTCGTCTGGCGCTGCCACTCCACCTTCGGCGGCTGCTTGCCCGACGCGATGCTGCGCACGAAGCCGACCGCGGCGTTCAGCACGGGCGTCATGTTCTCAAGCCCGTGGCCGGAGCTGGGGGAATACGTGACCCACTTCGGGCCGGGGATGTCGTCCCAGTACAGGTTCAGCGAGTCCTGCGTCCAGTACGGGTCGTTCGTGCCGTTCACGATCAGCTTCGGCATAGTGAACGCCTTGCGGTACGTGTACGGGTCCACCATGGTCATCAGCTTGTGCCCGGCTTCGGTCTCCAGCTTCGCCTGCAGGCCGCGCCGCGTGTAGTCGTCGATCTGCGGGCTGTAGGCGCCCCACGCCTCGAGTTGGTGCGGCATCTGCTTGCCGAGGTTCAGGTTGTCGTACACGATGGGGATGATCGCGGCGACGCGCTTGTCGCCCGAGGCGGCCGTCATCCACGTTGTCCAGCCGCGCTTCGACGCCCCGTTGACGATGAACCGATCCAGCGGCGCCATCCCTTCCTTCTTGGCGAACTCCTGGAGGGCGTCCATCGCGCGGATGGCGCTCTTAGCCATGGGGAAGAGCAGGGGCCACGTGTCGTCGCCCGTCGCCAGGTACTGCTCGAACGTGTGGGCGATGAGGTCGTCCTCGTGCTTGCCGCCGAACAGGGGCTGGTTCGGGATATCGTACAGGACCGCGACCATCGTGCCGGTGCGGCTCGCCAGCGTGGCGGCGAGCAGCGCCTCGCCAACGCCGCCGCCGCTGCCGCCGGTGATGTGCAGGGCCGCAACTCCAGGATACTCCAGCTTGCCGGGCACGACCACCAGGATCTTGTGCGTCCAGACGATGCCCTGCCAGGTCTGCGACGTGAGGCGCAGCTCGTACGTCGAGCCGGACGCCGCCTTGCGCTCGAGCGTCTTCTCCCACTTGTAGCCGGGATCGGGCGCGGCCAGATACGACTTCAGGTCGGCCCGAGCCAGACCCGTGGCGGCGACGAGCAGACAGACGAACAACGCGGATCGCAGCATTCGCATGGCATGTCTCCCGTACGCGAGGAACGAGCTGGTGACGGCTGGGCGCGGCTACCCCGATCACGACGCGCCCGTGGTTCGGGCAAAGCAATCGCGTACCGGGCTCGGCAACGAGACAACGCCTGGCGCGATTGCTGTGCCCTGCCGAGCGGCTTGAGGGCCGCCTCTACTCATGACGAACCGAACGCGACCCCGGTGCGCTACACCTCCAGCACCACCGGGACGACCACCGGGCGGCGGCCCGTGCGCTTGCGCAGGAACTTGGCCACCACGTCGCGCAGCATCGTGCGGGCGTTGTCCCAGTCCTGCTCCTCTTCGGCGGTCATCTCGTTCAGCAGGTCGACGACGCGCTCGGCCGCTTCCTCGAACAGCTCCTCCGAGTCCTCGGGGTGCAGGAAGCCGCGCGAGATGAGGTCCGGCGCCGCCAGTATCTCCCCCGACACCCGGTCCAGCGCCACCGTGACGATGACGGTGCCGTCGCTGGCGAGGTGCTTGCGGTCGCGGATCACGAAGTCCGCCACGCCGCCCTCCGAGACGCCGTCGACGAGGATGCTGCCGGCGGAGTCGATGGGCTCCAGCAGCTCGACCGTCTTGCCGTCCAGCGCCATGCGGTCGCCGTTCTGCAGCCAGATGACGCGATCGCGTGGATGGCCCATGCCCGTCACCATGTCGGTGTACTGCACCATCATGCGCGGCTCGCCGTGGAACGGCACCACGAACTTCGGGCGCACCAGGTTGTACATGAGCTTCAGCTCTTCCTGGTTCGCGTGTCCCGAAACGTGGACGGGGGTGATCTGGTCGTACAGCACCCGGGCGCCGCGCCGGATCAGCCGGTTCACCGTGCGCCAGACCGCGTCCTCGTTGCCGGGGATCGGCTTCGAGGAGAGGATGACGGTGTCGCCCGGCGCGATCTGGATCTTGTGGTCGTCGCACGCTATGCGCGAGAGGGCGGAGAGCGGCTCGCCCTGGCTGCCCGTCGTCAGCACGAGCACCTCGGCCGGGTGCAGATCGTCGATGTCCTCGATCCTGACGCGACCCGTGTCCTTGTACTTCAAGTAGCCAAGCTCGCGGGCGACCTCGATGTTGCGGGACATGGAGCGGCCTGCCACGGCGACCTTGCGGCCCAGGCGGTCGCACGCGTCGAAGACCTGCTGGATGCGGTGCAGGTTCGAGGCGAACGTGGTGAACAGGACGCGCCCCTCGGCGTTGCGCAGATGGTCCTCCAGCACCGCGCCGACGACCTTCTCGCTGGGGATCCAGCCAGGCCGCTCGGCGTTCGTCGTGTCGGAGAGCATCAGCAGGACGCCGGCGTCGCCGAGCTGCGCGAAGCGGCTGGCGTCGAAGAGCTTGCCGTCGACCGGCGTGTGGTCGATCTTGAAGTCGCCCGTGTGGACGATGGTGCCGACCGGCGTGTGCAGCGCCAGGCTAACGGTGCCGGGGATGGAGTGCGTCACCTGGATCGGCTCGACGGTGATCGCGCCGAACTCCAGGCGGTCGCCGGGCTCGACGACATTCAGGTCCACGCTCTGGAGCAGCTTGTGCTCCTCCAGCTTGTGGCGAATCATGCCCAGGGTGAGGCGCGTGCCGAAGACCGGGATGTTCAGGTCCTTCAGCAGGTACGGCACGCCGCCGACGTGATCCTCGTGGGCATGCGTAAGGACGAGACCGCGCACGAAGCCGGCGTTGTCCGTGAGGTAGGTGAAATCGGGCAGGATCAGATCGACGCCCGGGTGCTCCTCGGTTGGGAACATCACGCCCGCGTCGATCACGACGATGTCGTCCTCATAGCGGACGGCGAGCATGTTCTTACCGATTTCGGCTGCGCCGCCGAGAGGCACGATCTCGAGGCGGGAGCCCGGCTGGGTCGGCAACATGGCCTCCTTGGGAATGCAATCGTCTGCATTATACCTGGCAGGCCGTCGAGCCACCGTAGGGACGCTGCTTGCTGCGTCCTGCCGTCAGGCGTTACCCGCGCGCCAGCAGCAGGTACGCGCCCAGCGCGATCAGCACCGTGCCGGCGATGATGGGTTCGTTGCGGTCCAGCCAGGGCAGCTTCAGGCGTTCGAGGCTCTTCAGCGACAGCCAGACCAGCACCACCATCAGCACGACCGTGACGACCGCCAGGATCAGGCTGACGGCCACGATGAGGGGCCACGAGAGCGTCGACGCGGCGATGTAGAGTGGGAGGATGTCCAGGCACGGCGAGAGGGTCATGCCGGACACGAGGGTGGCCATGGTGGTCGTTGAGGAGATAACGCGCACACGCCCGTGCGGTTCGTCGCAGTCGTGTGCCTTGGGCTCGCCGTCCTCGACGTGGCGATGCGTGCAGAACGGCCCGTGGTCGTGGTGGCCGCCGTCGCGCCCCAGGAGTCTGGGAGCCAGGAAGAACACGCCAAGCCCGATGAGGACGACCGACGCCGCTGCGTGCTCGATCCCCTCGGGCAGCGACTCCAGCGCCGTCTTGCCGATGGTCGCCACGACGAGCCCCAGGATCGTGGTGACGATGGCGTGGCCGCCGCCGGCGATTGCGGTGACCGTGAGCGCACGCGAGGTCGGCCAGCGCTGCGAGCGGGCCACCATCGTGAAGGCCAGCCAGTGCGATGGGATCAGGGCGTGCACGATCGCCATGGTGAGCGCCGCGACGAGTATGGCGTGTGGGTGCATGGGTGCTAGACCTCGCTTCGGTACGGCGGCATGCGCATCAGGATGTCAGGCCATACTCGCGCAGGGCCGCCCGCACGATGGCACGCTCGGCCTCCGTGGCGCCGACGAGCGGCAGGCGCGGCTCGCCGACCGTCAGGCCCATCAGCTCCAGCGCGGCTTTGAGCGGCACCGGGCTCGGAGTGGTCGGCTGGAACAGGGCGCGCACGATGGGCAGCATCTTCGCGTGCAGTCTGGCCGCCTCGGCGTTGTCGCCGCGCAAGTGCGCCGCCACCATCGCCTGGAGGTCGAGGCCCACGACGTGCGAGCTGACGCTGACGACGCCGTACCCGCCGATGGCGAGGAGCGGCAGCACGAGCGCGTCCTCGCCGCTGTAGACGCGGAACCCGTCCGGCGCGCCGGCGATGATCTCCGTCGCATGGACGAAGTTGCCCGACGCCTCCTTCACCGCGACCACGTTCGCGACATCGGCGGCGAGGCGCAGCGTCGTCTTCGCGTCCAGGTTAACCGAGGTGCGCGGCGGCACGTTGTAGAGCATCACCGGCAGCGGCGCTGCCTCGGCAACCGTGCGGAAGTGGCGGTAGAGGCCTTCCTGCGACGGCTTATTGTAGTACGGTGTCACCAGCAGCAGGCCGTCGACGCCCAGTTCGGCGGCCTCGCTGGCTAGCTTCACGCTCTCGGCGGTATCGTAGCTGCCGACCCCGGCGATGATGGCGCCACGTCCTGCGGCGGCCTCGCGAGCCAGCTCGAAGAGCAGCAGCTTCTCGGCGCTCGACAGCACCGGCGACTCACCGGTCGTCCCGCAGACGACCAGCGAGTCGGAGCCGTGCGTGAGCAGGTGTTCTACCAGCGGGGCCACTGCGGCCCGATCGATGCGCCCCTCGGCATCGAACGGGGTCGCCATGGCGGTCATGACGCGCCCCCAGGGCATCGACGAGCCCGGGGGCCAGCTTGCGGGTGTGTTCGACACGACGGCGATCTCCTGGCCCGAACGGCGCTCGGGCTCGGCGGCGGGAGGGGCGTCGGCGCCCGTCCGAAGCAACTGACGGACAGGACGCGCTAGGCTTCCTGCTGGCGAATCCACTCGAGCGCGATCTGGTATCCGTTCAGGGCCGCGCCCTTGAGGATCTGATCGCCGCACGCAAAGAGGTCAATCGCCTGGTCGTTCGAGATGTCCTCGCGGACGCGCCCCACGAGCACCTCGTCGCGCCCGTTGGCTTCGATCGGCATCGGGAAGTGATTGGCCTCGCGGTCGTCCACTACGGCGACGCCCGGGAAGCTGTTCAGCGCGGCCATCACCTCGGCCAGCGGCGGGCGCTTGCCCTCGAACTCCACGTTGATGCTCTCGCTGTGGGCGCGCAGCACGGGAACGCGGACGCACGTGGCGGTGACGCGGATGGCGTCGTCATGGAGGATCTTGCGCGTCTCGTTGATCATCTTGCGCTCTTCCTCGTTGTAGCCATCGTCGTCGATCTTCGTGTTGTGCGAGAAGAGGTTGAACGCGATGGGGTGGGGGAAGACGCGCTGCGTGAGCGGCTGGCCGAGGAGCGCCTCGCGAGCCTGGTCGAGCAGCTCCTGCATGGCGCGGGCGCCGGCGCCGCTCGCTGCCTGGTACGTGGAGACCACGATGCGGCGGATCTTGCCGAGCCCGCAGAGCGGCGCGATCGCCATCAGCATGATGATCGTCGAGCAGTTCGGGTTCGCGATGATGCCCCTGCTCGCGCGGATGTCCTCGCCGTTGATCTCGGGCACCACCAGCGGCACCTCGGGATCCATGCGGTAGGCCGACGAGTTGTCGATGACGATGGCGCCGGACCGCACGGCCGCGGGCGCGAACTGCTTGCTGCGTCCGCCGCCTGCGGAGAAGAAGGCGATGTCGACGCCGTCGAACGACTCCTCGTTCAGCACCGCTACGGTGTGCTCGCGCCCGCGGAAGCGCAGCGAGCGGCCCGCCGAGCGCTCGGACGCCAACAGGCGCAGGGAGCGCAACGGAAACTCGCGCTGCTCAAGCAACTTCAGGAACTCGGTGCCCACGGCGCCTGTCGCGCCGGCGATGGCGACATGGTACTCGCGCACGTCGGGGTTTCTCCTACTCAGGCCAAATGTAGGTCCATATGATACCCGAAGGTCCTCCCCTCCGTCGGGTGACCTTGGGCGCACCGAAGGGCAAGGGGGATGCCCTTGCCCTTCGGTGAGTGGGGAGAGCGGAGGCCGCGTCAGCCGTTCCGCCGCCGGGGGACAGCGGATGTCTCCCCCTATGTCAGGCGCGAGGTGACGCTCGCGCCTCAGATGTCCTACTTCTTGGGGGCCTTGGCGCGGGCCCCGGCCTTGCGCTGCCGAGCCGCCTGGAACTCCTCGACCTTCTTCTTCTGCTCGTCGGTCAGGACCTTGAGGACGGCCTCCTTCACCTCGGCCATCTTGGCGCGCTTGGCGTCGGCGCTGAGGCCCTTCATGCCGGCGCGAGCGTCCTTCACGATGCCCTCGATCCTCGTGCGCTGCTCGGGCGTCAGCTTCAGCTCCACGACGAGCGCGGGCGGGATGCCGGCCGCCATCAGCGGGGCCATCTCCTTCAGGGCGGCCTTCAGCTTGTCCTTCTGCTCCTGGGTCAGCACCGCGGTGATGTCCTCGGTGGCCTTCTTGGTGAGGTCGGCGAGCTTCTGCCGCGCCTCGGGATCGCGCGGCTGGCCCTTAGCCGGGCGCAGCGCCTTCGCGTCGCTGGCGAACTGGGTCTGGATTGCCTCGATCTTGGTCTTCTGCTCCGGCGTCAGCTTCACGACGGCATCCAGCGTCTTCACCGGCACGGTCGCGAGCTGGACGGCGCGGGCGCGCAGTTGGCCGCGGGCGCCGGGCTCGGCCTTGTTCGGCTTTCCGCCCTGGGCCTGGGCAATCGTTCCGAGCGAGAGCATGGCGGCGACCGTCAGTACTGCAATCGGGGTGATTCGCATCGTATCAGCACCTCCTGGTTCTTTGTCTGCATCAGGTCTTCGGGCAATAGACGCATGGCCCGAGCCGATGTTCAGCCCGCTCGCAGGAAAGTTGGATGCCGGAGGGTGTAAACTGTGGAACACACTGCCGCGCAAGGGGAGGGGCCGGTGAGTGACGAGTGGAGGCTGAGTGTCGACGGGGTCTCGCCCGCGCGCGACGGCCTCTGCGCCTGGCTCGAGTCCCTCGCCACGCCCGGCGACAGCGGCGCGCGCGTCCGCCTCCTCGCCGCCTCCGCGTCCTGGGCGTCCCTCGCCTTCAGCTCCCCGAGCTGCCTGTGCCGCGACTTGCGCCAGACCGAGCATGACATGCGCCGCGGCCTCGCCTCGCTCGGCTATCGCGTCGAAGCCCTTACCGGCGGAGAACTCCGGCTCAAGGGCGCACGCGACCGCATCGGGCGCTATCTGGAGCGCGGGCGCCTGGTGCCCTGGTTCCTGGGCGACGAAGAGGGCGTCATCTGGCGCCGCGAAGAGCCCGGCTTCCGCGTGCGGTTTGTCACGCTCGATGGCGCCATCGGCGAGCGGCTGGCCCAGCCCGACGAACTCGCGGCCGCGCGCCTCTACCTGGTTCGTCCCGCCCCGTCGCTCCGCGAGCCCAGGATGCTGCACGACGTGCACACGCTGCTGGAGGCCGCGGCGCGCTGGCTGCTGCCGCATGCGCACGGTGGGTTCTGCCCCCGGTGCGAGGGGACCGACATCGGGCTGGCCGCCATGGAGCGCGCCCGGACGGCGCATCGGACCTCGCAGGCGTGGGCGCAGGATGTGCCGATCGCTCGCGTGCGCCACGCGCGCTGGACGGGCCGCGTCTCGGATGGCTGCGCTGTCTTGGAGCGCCTGGGCATCGCCGCCAGCACGGCGCGCGGCACCCGGGTGCGGTACGCGCATGCGTGCCTGGCCGACGCGCTGGAGGACTTGCGGGCCGCCGCCCGGGCCTTCACCGAGGCCGCCGCGCCGGCGGCGCTTCCCGCGGCGTTTGGCACGTACCGCTGCGACATCGACGATGCCTGCTACAGCATCCAGGGCGCGTTCGAGTGGATCACCGCCGTCGCCTGCTTGCGAGGCCGCTTGCCCGTGCACTACCGTGACCTGCTCTTCTCCGGTCCGGCAGAGCCGACGCCTGCCGGCCACCTGGCGGACCTGACGTACCTGGCGCGGGCCGGCTCGCCGCCGTTCCGCCGCCTGGCCGCCCGCAGGCTCGGAGGGTTGCGCGGCGAGCGCTCGGCGGCCACCACGGTGCGCCAGCTTCTGCACGACCCGGACGACATGACCGCGCTGATGGCGGCAGGGGCGCTGCTTCAGTTGAGCCAGGATGCCCCGCACACGGGGTTCCTGGATGCCTACGCGCGCCGGACGGCTTCGGATCCCTTCGCGCCGTTCTCCATCCGCGCGGAGCTGCTGCACGATGCGGCCCTGACGGAGCCCGATCGCACGGCCGCGTTCCTCTCGGATGCCGGCGACGAGTGGCGCGACGACTTCAGCCCGGCCGGCGTCGCGCGAGTGGAGGCGCTGCTGAACGGGGCGGCCTAAGCAGATCCCGCGCCCGTTGCCGCGCCGCCGCTGGGCCGGTCTTCACCACTGGACAGGAGGTACCACCATGAGCCAGACGAACATCGGTTACGACGACACGCCCGTTCTGCCGGGCATCGGCTACAAGGTGCACGACGGCGCCCGTCCGTTCCCGCCCATCATCGAGCCCGGCGTCGAGAGCACGCAGGATGCCCCGGGCAGGCCGCCGTCGGACGCGGTTGTGCTGTTCGACGGCAGCGGCCTGGAGAAGTGGCAGTCTCGGCGCGGCGGCCCGGTGGGTTGGAAGCTGGAGGGGGACTGGATGGAGGTCGTGCCTGGCACGGGCGACATCGAGACCATCGAGCACTTCGGCGACTGCCAGCTCCACGTGGAGTGGGCCGCACCGGTCGAGGTGAAGGGCGACAGCCAGGGGCGCGGCAACAGCGGCGTCTTCCTGATGGGCCGCTATGAGATCCAGGTGCTGGACTGCCGCAACAACCCGACCTATGCCGATGGGACCACCGGAGCGATCTACGGTCAGTGGCCGCCGCTGGTGAACGCGTGCCGCGAGCCCGGCCAGTGGCAGATGTACGACATCGTCTGGGAGGGGCCGCGGCTCGAGGGCGACACGCTCGTGAAGCCGGCGCGCGTCACGGTGTTCCACAACGGAGTGCTGCTGCACCACGCCAAGGAGCTGCAGGGCACCACGTGCTACCGCGCCCTGGCGAGCTACGAGCCGCACGAGCCCGTGGGCCCGCTGGCGCTGCAGGATCACAGCCACTACGTGCGGTTCCGCAACATCTGGTACCGCCCGCTGAAGGGGTACGACGGGAAGTAGGCCACGCGGTGGCGACGGAGCGCCACCCTCCAAGGGTTTGCGAGCACGCTGGAGGGTGGGCCTCCGTGCCCACCGCAACGCGCCTCGGCGGGAGCCGTGGCGGGATGAGGCGGAGCCCGCCCTGAGCTTGCCGAACGGGTGCCCACCGCTGCCGCCCGAGCGCTACTCGTTCACCATCCGCAGGAAGTCGTCCTCGCCGATGACCGGCACGCCGAGTTGCTGCGCCTTGGTCAGCTTCGATCCGGCGTTCTGGCCCGCCACCACGTAGCTCGTGTTCTTGCTCACGCTCCCCGCCGCGCGCGCACCCATCTGCTTGGCCAGCCGCTCGGCCTCGTCACGGGAGAACTGCGTCAGCGTGCCGGTGAACACGAACGTCATGCCGGCGAACTTGTCGGAACGCTCCACCGCCGATGCCGCCGGCCTCACGCCCCGCTCCAGCAGCTTGTCGACCAGCGCCCGGTTCGCCACGTCGCGGAAGAAGCCGAACACGCTCTCGGCGGTGGTCTTGCCCACCTCGTGGACGCTTGCCAGGTCGTCCACCTCAGCCGCCGCCAGACGCTCGATGTCGCCGTAGTGGTCGGCCAGGACCTCGGCCGTGTGCTCGCCGACGTGGCGGATGCCCAGCGCGTAGACGAACCGGCTGAGCGGGCGCGCCTTGCTCCCCTCGATCGCGGCCAGGATGCCGTCCGCCAGCTTCTCGCCCATGCGCTCCAGCGGCAGCAACTGGTCCTTCGCCAGCGCGTAGAGGTCGGCGGCGTCGCGCACCAGGCCCGCGTCGAGGAGCTGGTCGATGCGCTCGCCCCCGAGGCTCTCGATGTCCATCGCGCCGCGTGAGACGAAGTGCCGCAGCCGCCGCCGCATCTTCTCGGGGCAGAGCGGGTTCGTGCACCGCGCCACGGCCTCGCCCTCGGGCCGCACGACCGGCTGCGCGCACACGGGGCACTCGCCGGGCATCACGAACTCGTGCTCCTCGCCCGTGCGCTCCGCGGTGACGACCTCCACCACCTCGGGGATGACCTCGCCGGCGCGCTGCACCACCACCGTGTCGCCGATCCGCACGTCCTTCCGCCGGATCTCGTCCTCGTTGTGCAGCGTGGCGCGCGACACCGTGACGCCGCCCACCACCACCGGGGTCAGAGCTGCCACCGGCGTCAGCGCCCCCGTCATGCCCACCTGGATGAGGATGTCCTCCACGCGCGTCCTCGCCTGGCGGGGCGGGTACTTGAACGCGACGGCCCAGCGCGGGCTCCGGCTGACGAAGCCCAGCTCCGCCTGCATCGGGAACGAGTTCACCTTGACGACGACGCCGTCGATGTCGTAGTGCAGCTCCTCCCGCTTCGCGTCCCACTCCTCCGTGAACGCGACGACCGCGTCGACGTCGGCGCACACGCGCGTGTGCGGGTTGGTGCGCAGGCCCCAGGCGCGGTACGTCTCCAGCAGGTCCGCCTGGCAGGTGAACTCGTGGCCCTCGCACGCGCCGACCGCGTAGAAGAACACGTCCAGGTTGCGGGAGGCGGTGATGCGCGGGTCCTTCTGGCGCAGCGAGCCCGCCGCCGCGTTGCGCGGGTTGGCGAAGGTGGCCAGCCCGGCCTCCTCGTTGGCGGCGTTGATGCGCGCGAACTCCGGGTGCGTCAGCAGCACCTCGCCGCGCACCTCGATCACCGTGGGCGGCAGGTCCAGCAGATCGCGCCCCGCGGCCTCGAGGCGCAGCGGCACCGCGCGGATCGTGCGGATGTTGGGCGTCACGTCCTCGCCGGTGGCGCCGTCGCCGCGCGTGGCGGCCCTCGTCATCACGCCATCGGCGTAGGTCACCGAGATGGACAGCCCGTCGATCTTCAGCTCCGCGACGTACTCGATGGGGTGCTCGGCCGGGAGCCCCAGGAACCGCTTGATCTTGGCGTCCCACTCTCGCAGCTCGTCCGCGCCGAACGCGTTGTCGAGCGAGAGCATAGGCACGCGGTGCTGGACCGGCGCGAAGGTCGTCTGCACCGCGGCGCCGACGCGCTGGGTGGGGGAGTCGGGCGTCACGAGGTCGGGGTACCGCGCCTCGAGGTCGCTCAGCTCGCGGAACAGGCGGTCGTACTCCGCGTCGGAGACCGTCGGCGCGTCGAGCACGTAGTACGCGTGGTTGTGCTTGCGAAGGACGGCCCGCAGCTCGTCGATGCGAGCGCGGGCCGTCTGGCTGCTGGTGTCGGACATGGCCTACTTGGTCTTCGAGCCGCCGCTCGTCTTCTTGGCGGGCGCGGTCGTCTTCTTCGTAGCGGTGGTCGCCTTCTTAGCCGCGGTGGGCTTCTTGGGGGCCGCGGTCGCCTTCTGCGCAGCCGGCTCGGCCAGGTCGGCCGCCGTAACCGCCTCCTTGCCCTCCGAGAGCATCGTGGTCGAGATCGTGCCGCCGCCCGTCATGTTGAGCTGCTCGCCGAACGGGCTCTGCTTCGCCGCGTCGCCCTTGAGCGTCATCTGCATCTTCATGACGATGTCGCCGACCATCTTGACGAGCCTGCCGTTCTCCGCGACGACGTTGGCAATGCTGTTGACCGAGACCAGCCCCTTCATGGTCATCAGTGCCTTGGCCTCGTCCGCGACGGGGCGCTGGTCGGCGCCCATCATCATCTCGATCGGCAACTCGGTGACCTGCTTGATCTTGAGCGTTTCCCGGCCACCGACCTCTTCGGTGCCGAGGAGCGTCGACGTGATCTTCATCTTCCCCGTGCCGGCGGGCGCCGCGATCTCGGACACCCAGTTGTCGCCGACCTTTACCGGGTGGTCGGGCATGAACATCCCGGTGGAGGGCAGGTTGTTCATGTTCAGGAACTGGCTCATGATCTGAGCGCCGGGCAGCTTCTCGGCCCCCTTCACGGAGGCCCGGCCCATCGGGTCTACCTCGGTCCGGATGGCCGGCGTCTTCGGCGTGGGCATGCTCTGGCCCATCACCTTGATGTTCCCGCTCTCCACGGTCGTCAGGTTCACCATCGTGCCGTTCGGTTTCACGATGAGCGTCTTGACCTTGTGGGTGAGGTCCGTCGTCGACTCCGGAGCCATGGGCAGTGGCGACTCGCCGGACGCCGTCTTCATCTCCATCTTGATGGTCGATTGCGTCTGATAGCGCACGAACTCTCCCACCGCGGACTTCACGACCAGCGTGTAGGTGCGGTCGGCGCCCTGGCCGCCGGCGGCGTCCTGGGCTGCGACGGGGGCGGCTGCTAGCAGTGCGGCTGCGGCGATCCAGCAGAACGAACGAGTGCGGCTCATCGGTTCCTCCAGAGATGCGGCGGTAGAACGAGTACGACTCGATGCACCTACTTGGTTTCGGGCTTGCTCTCGGTCTTCGGCGCAGGCGGCTTGATCGTGGCCTTCATCGTCACATCGACCGTGCCGAGGCCCGGCAGCGGCACGTTCTTCATGGCGGTTTCGAGCTTCGATACGCGGCCGGTGTCCGGAACCACCCAGAACGTGGTCTGGGTCGACAGCGTGCCTGCGCCCGGCTCAGCGATGTCCAGCAGCAGGTCCGAGGTGGTCTCGCGCAGCTTCAGGAAGGTGGTGTCGCCGACCTTGTCCGTACCCACGAATGTGCTCTTGAGCGTGAACTTCCCGCTCTTAAGCGAGGGGTTCTGGAACTCGGCCGACCAGGTGTCGGCCGGCTTGACCGCCTTGTCGGGCAGCACACACTGGCTGATCATGGCGAAGAGCTTCAGCAGCCCCTCCGGCATCATCCCGAGCGAGCCCTTCTGGGTGGCGATCGTGAGCACCTTGCCGCGCTTGTCGACGGTGACCGTCATCGGCGCTTCGGCGGGGACATCGGCCTCCTCGCCGTTCAGCACGTACTTCGAGCCCTTGTCCGTGTAGATGAACACGACGTCACCGTTGGCCTTGACTTCCTTGACGGCGCGCTCCACGACGCCGGACGCAGGCACCTCGGCGCCCGCCCAGTTCGCCACCATCTGGAACGAGTAGATGCCGATGTCGCCGGCCTTGTACGTGCGCTCGATCGTGTAGGCCTTGTCCTGGGCCCAGGCGAAGGTGCTCAGCAGCGCCAGGGCCGCAGCCACGCAGAACAGCGTTCGCTTCATTCTGTGCTCCTACTTCGTCTCGGTGGGTTGGGAGGTCGGTTTGTCGGCGGGCTTGCCCGGAACCAGGCCATCCTTCTCGCCGATGCGCACGCGCTTGAATGTGACGGTGGCCTTGCCGATGGGGGCCGGGAGCGTGCCCTTGACCGTGCCCTCCATCTTGAGCGCCTTCCCGGTCCCAGGCTCCATGTAGGCCGTGCCCGCGACCGTAAGCATCGTCTCGCCTTCGGCTGTCGCGATGGGTCGGGTCATCGCCGTCGTGACCTTCACGGTGTCGACCGGCAGATCCCCGGCGCCCTTCTCCTTGCCAACGATCGTGAGCGTGACGGTCGCCTTCTTCGCGTCCTTCCCCTCGGTTAGGGGCACCTCGGTCTTGATGACGTCCCCGGCCTTTAGGGGGCGGTCCGGCATCCCGGCGGCGCTCGACGACAGGATGTCCTCCATGCCGCCCAGGCGCCCCTCGCGCTTGATCAGCTTGCCGCTCTTGTCGACGGTGGAGGTGACGGATTGCCCGGACTGCGGGAACGGCATCGTCTGGCCGTTCACCTCGATGGTGCCGGCCTCGATGGTCAGCACCAGGACCGCGCTTCCATCGGGCTTGATCTCCTTGACCTTCTCGGAGACGATGAGCGCGGTGCTGACCTTCATCGCCTCGCCGTCGATAACGGCATTCATCCGGTACCGGTCTGCGTCACCGGCCTTGTAGGTGCGCTTCAGGTTGAAGCTCTCCTGGCCGAGCGCTGCCGGGTGCAGGCCGGTCAGGGCGAGGGCGACGGCCACGACCGGGAGCATCTGTGTATAGCGGAGTGTCACTGAGGGTCCCTTTCGACGTGTCTGCGGTTCACCTCTGTTTAGACTGGCGAGGCGCGGGCTTGGTTTTGGCAGTCTCCACTTTCCTCGGCGCGTCCGGCGCCACGGTCACTACCGCATGCACCACGGTGTCGATGTGCCGCGGCTCGTCGGGCGATTCGAGCTTGCCGAGGCGGTCCTCGCCGATATTCGCGTCGACCGTGACCTGGCCGCGCGCGAGGCGGCCCGCCCCTACGTCGAACCGGAACAGACCCGAGCCGGTGATCTTGCCCTTCCGCGTCCGGTCGATGTCCTCGGGCTTCTCGGCAGGCTTCTTGTCGGCGCCGAGTTTCTGGTCGATCTCCATCCCGAACTCGGTGCGGATCACGGCGATCGTCTTGGCCGGGGTGGACTTGCCCTGCGGGACGGTCTCGTAGGAGACGAGCACGGCCTTGAAGGGCGCGGCCGCGTCCTTACCCAGGAACGCGCTCTGGAACGTCCACTCGTCGCCGGGCTTGAGAGCCGTCGCTGGGAACACGACCGGCACGATGAGTGTGTGGAGCTGTTTCGGGTCCAGGCCGGGGATGCTGAGGCTGAACGGCAGCGGGGCGCTGTCCTTCGCCGAGGCGACCTCGCCGGTCGGCTTCAGCGCAACGCTCTGGTCGAACAGCTTGCGCGCCTGGTCTTGCGGCACTTCGTAGGGCAGCGGGCCGAGCGCCACCTCAGCGGAGAGCACGCGGAAGTCCACCGGGGTGGTCCCATTCGCGCTGCGTGCCTTGGCCGTGGCCGCATATGCCATCTCGAGAACGATGGGTTCCGTGGTCTCGAACGACGGCAGCCTGCCGCTGGCCTTGGCTTCTATCTTGTAGCGCAGCGTGGCGCCCTGGGGCCAACGATACGTCAGGACGCGCGGCGCGGCAAAGCACGATGCGACGGTCGACAGCGCGACGCATGCTCCGACGGCGAGCATGAGCGGGGCGCGAGGCAGGAATGTGCGGGACAAGCGGGACCTCCACGGCATAGCGATGGCGGCATGATAACACCGCCGCCGCCTCGCGGTCAAGCAGCGGCCGCCCCGCCCCCGACGTGGAGCGCCGGCAGCCTACAGGCAGGCCTTCAGGTAGCGCAGCGATTCCCGGGCGATGGTCTCGGGGTCCGGGCTGTAGTCGAACACCTCCACCGAGACGTAGCCGGGGTAGGGGATCTCGCCGAGCGCGCCGAGGACCGGGCGGAAGTCCGTCTCGCCGAACCCGGGGCCGCGCCGGTTCGCGTCGTTGGCGTGCACGTGCGCGATGAGCGGCGCGAACTCGCGCACCAGGTCGCCGAGCGGCTTGCCCTCGGAGGAGGCGCTCTTCACGTCGAAGATGGTGCGCGCCGCGGGGTGGTCGAGCTGCGTGAGCAGGTCGCGCGCTTCGGCGAGGGTCAGCAGGAAGTCGGCTTCCGGTGGCGGCAGCGGCTCCAGGCAGAGGGTGATGCCGGCCTGCTGGGCCCGGTCCAGCGCGGGCCTCACGGCGTCCAGGAACCGGGCAGCGTTGTCCGCGCGGCTCACGCCCTCCGGGATGCTGCGCTGCTTCGGCGAGCCGAACACCATGACGCGCCCGCCCAGCTCCGCGCAGAGGTCCGTCAGCGCGAGCAGGTAGTCGATCGTATCCGTGCGCACGGCGTCATCGAGTGTCGTGACGGAGAGGCCTTTGGGGGATACGAGCAGCCAGTGCAGTCCGACGACCTCCAGGCCCGCGTCGACGGCTACCTGCCGGATGCTGCGCCGCGCGCCAGGCATCAGCGTGCGCGCATCCTCCGCGAGCGTGAACGGGGCGATCTCGATGCCGTCATAGCCCTCGGCGGCGACGAAGGCGCACGTGCGCTCCCAATCCCACCCCTGGAACGTCTCGTTGCAGATGGCGAACTTCATGTGAAGGGCTCCTATACCGCGACCAATCAGACCCCCCAGCATTGGGGGCCGGGGGGCGTCCCGCGACCAGTCTACAGCTCGATCGTGCCCTCGAACACCGTCTCCGCCGGGCCGGTCATGATGACGTGGCTGTCGGCGGCCCACTCGACGCGCAGATCGCCGCCGGGCAAGTGGATCGTCGCCTGCCGGTCCGTCCTGCCGGTGAGCGCGCCCGCCACCAGGACGGAGCAGGCGCCCGTGCCGCAGGCCAGGGTGATGCCGGCGCCGCGCTCCCACGTCCGCTGGACGATCTCGTTCCGGCTCAGCACCTGGGCGAAATGGACGTTCGTGCGCTCGGGGAAGGCCGCGTGCGTCTCGATGGCGCGGCCCAGCCTGGGCAGGTCGATGGCGGCTGCGTCGTCCACGAAGATAGCCGCGTGCGGGTTGCCCATCGACACGGCCGTCACGCGGAACCGCTCGCCGGCGACGTCGAGGGCCTCGTCCACGACCTTGTCCGCGTCCTCGCCGAGCATGGGGATCTCGCTGCGGCGCACGCGGGGCTGCCCCATGTCGACGCTGGCAGAGCGCACCGCGGAACCCTCGGTCTGGAGCCGGATGCGCATCACGCCGGCCTGCGTCTCGACCGCGATCGTAGCGTTCTGTGTGTGCCCGCGCTCGTAGACGTACTTGGCGAAGCAGCGGACGCCGTTGCCGCACATCTGCGCCTCGCTGCCGTCCGGGTTGAGCATGCGCATGCGGAAGTCCGCTTCATGCGACGGCAGCACGAGGACAAGGCCGTCGCCGCCGATGCCGAACTTGCGGTCGTTGACCCGGCGGCTGATGTCGGCGAGGCGCCCTTCCGGCAGCGCCTCGGTGAGGCAGTCGACGACTACGAAGTCGTTGCCGATGCCCTGCATCTTGGTGAACTTCACGGTGAGACCCCTGAGGAAGCGGCCCCGAGGCATGCGTCACCCCGGGGCGAAGGCAGGCGACGGGTGGCGATCAGTCCTCGGCGGGTGTGGGCTCAGCCGGAGGAGCCTCCGCGGGAGCCGCCGGAGCCGGGTGCGGGCGGGCCTGGGCGTCGCGATGGCCTTCCGGGTGGAAGCTGGACACGGGCCGCGACGGCACGATAGACGTGATCGCGTGCTTGTAGACGAGCTGCGTCGGGCGCCCGGGGGAGTCGAGCAGGACGGTAAAAGAGTCGAACCCGCGCACGAGGCCGCGAAGCTGGACGCTGTTCACCAGGTAGATGGTGACGCTCACGTTCTCTTTGCGGACCTGGTTCAGGAATACATCCTGGAGGTTGAGCTGGGTCTTCGTCATGGCCGGTTGCGCTCCTCGACGCCGTACGGACTGGCGCCCCTTAGTTACTGTGTCTCAACGTTGAGCATCGCTTCGGCGGCCCGCAATGCGGTGAGGCCCCGAACGTCTATCCAGCGGATCCGCTTGTCGGCGCGGAACCAGGTGAGCTGCCGGCGAGCAAAGCGCCGTGTGTTGCGTACGATCTCGGCCAGAGCGTGTTCGAGCGTGGTGTGCCCCTGGAGATGCTCGACAAGCTCCTTGTAGCCGAGACTGAGCATCGGTCGGGCCGTCGGCGATACCCCCGCCGCCAGGAGGCCGCGTACCTCGTCGAGGAAGCCTGCCGCGAACATCGCGTGCACCCGCTCCTCGATCCTCCGGTCCATCTCGTCGCGGGGCAGACCAACCCCGAAACGCAAAGCCGACAACGCGCGACGCGATGCCGCGTCGCGCGCCTGCAGCACCGATATGGGTTCCCCCGTGCTCAATACGACTTCCAGCGCACGGATGATGCGGACCCGATCGTTGGGATGGATGCGCGCCGCGGCATCTGGGTCCAGCGCACTGAGTCGATCGTGCAGCGCCGGCGTGCCGGCGTCGTCAGCCTCCGCTTCCAGTCCGGCCCGGATCTCGGGGTCGGCCCCCGTCCGAGTCAGGCCGAAGTCGTCCAGCAGCACGCGGACGTACAACCCGGTCCCGCCCACCAGCACGACGCGCCGGCCCCTGCCGCGGATGTCCGCTATCGCGCGCTGCGCCAGTTCCTTGAAGCGGGCGGCGTTGAAGTCCTCGCCCGCGTCGGCGACGTCGACCAGATGGAATGGAACGCGCGCACGCTCGGCCGCCGTGGGCTTGGCGGCGCCGATGTCGAATCCGCGGTAGACCGCCACGGAATCCGCGCTGACGATCTCGCCACCGATACGCTCGGCGATCTCGATGCCGAGCGCCGTCTTGCCGGACGCGGTCGGCCCCACGATGGCCCAGATGGGCGCATCCTTGGGGCCGTCGGCTTCGGCCCGTAGTATATCACAATCGTGTATCACCGGCAACTCGGGGCCAGCGCGTGCGTCTCGCGCCTCAGTCGGTCTCGTCGGCCTCGACGACCTGCCACTCGTGCACGCCGGCCGCCCAGCCGTCCTGGAGCTTCATCACCAGGCGCAGCGCCGTCGTGCGCACCGTGTCGAACTTCACCTCGCACCAGCCGTCCTTCTGGATCGCGTAGGCGCTGGGCTTGGCGACCGGCTTCCACTCCGTGCCGTCGAGGTACTCGATGCGCCACGAGGCCGGTAGGCGGCACTCGCCGCGGCCGGTGTCGTCGAACCAGTACACACGCGCGCCCGCCACGGCGATGGGCTGAGCCCACGTGTACTGCGCCCACTCCTCGGTGCCCTTGTGCGGCCACCAGTGGCACAGTGCGGCGGGCTGCTCGCCGGACCGCTTCGGCTCGATGCCGTCGTTGATGCCGGACGGCTGCGAGTTGCCGGAGACGAACGAGAGCGATACCTTCGCCTGCACCTCCGGCCCGCCAATAGGCGGCATCGGCGGCACCACGGGGAACCAGACCCGCATGTCGCCCGCCGCGCGGTTGTCCCACGAGTAGTACGGGACCGCCTTCACCGGCACCTCGCGCGGCTGCACGTTCGCCCGGTACAGCTTGCCCTCCCAGCCCTCCGGATCGGCCACATGCCCGCTGCCGGCCAGCGTGACGATGCCGCCGAGGAGATCCTGCGTGAACACGGACTTGAACTCGGTCCCTGCCACGATCGCGACGGTGTGCAGCGGCGCCGCGTTGTCCACGCCCTCGAAGCAGTAGACGATGGGGCCGCGGCGAAGCGCCACGGCGCCCGCATCGGCCGGGACCTTCGGATTCGCGCTGACCCGGTCGATCGTCATCGGCAGGTGCAGGTCGATGACGTCCTTCTCCGACCACGTCCGCTCCAGCACGATGTACCCGTTGTCGAGGTCCTTCACCGGCACCTTCTGGCCATGCACCTCGACCCACGCGCCCTGGCACCAGCCAGGCACGCGCAGGCGAATCTGGAAGCGCGCCGGCTCCGAGACCTGCGGCGTGAGCTGGACCTCGCCTTCCCACGGGTAGTTCGTCTTCACGTTCAGCACGACTGGCTTGCCCGCGACGTCGACCGTGGCGCTGCCCTGGATGTAGAGGTTCACCCAGACCGCGTTGTCCGAGACAGCGTACGCATAGTTGCCGAGCGCCGCCAGCGTGCGCGCCACGTTCGGCGGGCAGCACGCGCAGCCGAACCAGTCGGAGCGGTGGTGGTTGCCGCGGCTCTCCAGCGGGTTGACGTAGAAGAACCGCTTGCCGTCCAGCGAGACGCCGCTCAGGATGCCGTTGTAGAGCGCGGTCTCCACGGCGTCGGCGTACCGCGAATCGGCGTAGAGGAGGTTCAGCCGATGCGCCCACATGGCGATGGCGACGGACGCGCACGTCTCCTGGTAGGCGGTCAGGTTCGGCAGGTCGTAGTCCTCGGTGAAGCCCTCGTTGTGCGCCGAGGGGCCGATGCCGCCGGTGACGTAGGTGTTGCGCTCCGAGGTGTTGCGCCACACCCGGTCGATCATCTTGCGCAGACCCTCGTCGCCCGTCTCCGCCATCACGTCGGTGACGCCGGAGAACAGGTAGGCCGCGCGGACCGCGTGCCCGACGATGCGCTTGTGGTCGCGGATCGGCACGTTGTCCTGCCAGTAGGCGCCGTCGTACCGATCTAGAGGCGTGTTGTGCTCCGTGGCAAAGAAGTGGCTGCCGCGGCTCTCCACGAAGAACCGGGCCAGGTCGAAGTAGCGCTTCTCGCCGGTCGCCCGCCACAGCTTGATCAGCGCCAGCTCGGCCTCCGGGTGCCCGGGGTAGCCCATGCGCTGGCCGGGGCCGGAGCCGAACACCTTGCACATGTAGTCGGCGTACTTCTGAGCCACCGTCAGCAGGTTGCGCTTGCCAGTCGCCTGGTAGTGCGCCACCGCCGCCTCGAAGAGGTGCCCCGCGCAGTAGATCTCGTGGTTGTCGCGCAGGTTCGTGTAGCGGCGGTCGGGCTCGTTCACCTGGTAGTAGGTGTTCAGGTACCCGTCCTTCATCTGCGCCGCCGCCATCTTCGCAATCAGCTCGTCCAGCCGGCTCTCCAGCGCGGGATCGGGATCCGTGGCCAGCGAGTACGACGCGGCCTCCATCGCCTTGTACAGGTCGGAGTCCATGAACACCGGGCCCTGATAGCCGGTGCGCGCGCCATTGGTAGCCAGGTCGAAGTTGCCCACGGTGCCGGTCTTCACCAGCATGTCCAGGCTGTGCGGGATGGAGACCTTGCGGTTGGTCTCGCGGCGCGGCGCCCAGAAGGCGTCGGCGATCTTCACCTTGGTGAACGGAACTTCGCGGAGCTTCACGAACACTCTCCCTGGTTTCTGGGCCGACGCGCCGGTCACGGCGAGCAGGAGAACGCAAACAGGCAGCACGCGGCGCTGGATGAGCTGGATCATGGTTGGCGGTGTCCGATCCTGGGGACGGCATGGATGGAAGTGGGGTGGGGGCCGCGCCCAGGCGGGCGCCGGCCCCCACCCCACCTAGAACTTGGCCTTCGCCCACTGGTCGCGCAGGAACACGACGGATTTGGGCAGCTCGACCTCGCGGTCGCCGTCGACGCCGCACTCGAGACTGCAGAAGTCCTGGTAGCCGATGTACTTCAGACCGGCGAAGCCGTTCGTGAAGTCGCGCGGGTCCTGGCCGGGCAGCGAGCGCTTGATGCAGGCGAGGTGCACGTGATGGAGGTACTTCCCGCCGCAGATGAAGGCGCCCATGTCGCTGGGCTCCTCGATGTACATGTGGTAGAAGTCGCCCATCAGGCACACGCCGTCGCTCTTGCAGTCGCGGCAGATGGAGGCGCCGTCGGCAAGCTGGCGCAGGAAGTACGCCTCGCCGCGGTTCAGCGGCTCGAGGAGCAGGCGGGTGCCGCACTTGACGGCGAAGTCGCCGATCTCGGGCAGGCGGTCGAGCAGGATCTTGCGGATCTCCTGGTTCGTCAGCTTCGTCTGGCCGTTGAACGCCGGAACGTAGATGACGCCCGTCGACCCGACCTGCCCGGCCGACTCGATGACGCGCTTGAGCTGCTCCTCGGCCGGCTTTCGCTTCGACACATCGTCGGACACGATGTCGCCGTTCAGCGAACCGTAGCAGATGGCGCTGATCTTCAGCTTGGTGTTCTTGACGGCGTCGGTGAAGTTCTTCTCGTTGCCGACGACGTTGCCCCCGAACTCGATGCCGTCGAAGCCCCACTTCTCCATCTTGCCGAGCTTCTCGGCCAGGTCCTTGCCGGGGATGATGCCTTCCTGGCTGGATATCTTGAGGACGGCCTTGCCCTTTGGGGCCGGGGCTGCGCTCGCTCCGGAGCCCAGCGCCAGACTCGCCCCGGCGGCAGCCCCGCCGATCAGCATGGCCCGTCGATCCATCTTCATCGTGCTTCTCCTCTGTCCGGTGCCCCGCACCCGGGGCCTCACAACCCTATGACGCAGCGGACGTCTCTTCCGCTCCCGCCCGCGAGGGCGGATCGCCTTAGCCTGCTTCGTGGATGAGTTGCACTGGGCGGGCAGGGACGCCCGCCCCACCTCAGCGTTCGTGCATGATCCGGGTCGGGACCGACGCCGCGAGGGCCGGGCCTCCGACGAGCCGTGCTCTAGGCGACTCGGCGGGAGCCCGGCCCTCCGCATGCGTATCCGACCGACCGGCGACTAGATGAGCTGCGTCTGGCCCGGCACGGCCGGCTTCTTGACCTCGATGGCGGCCTTCGGGTCGCTCAGGTTGGGCATCAGGTTCTCCTGCGAGTTCAGAGCCTGATCCCAGGTCACTTCCTGGCCGGTGTAGCAGGCTAGGCGGCCCATGATCGCCGTCAGCGTGCTCTCGGCGACCTGCTTGGCCTCGTTGATCTGCTTGCCGCTGCGAATGGCCGCGATCAGGTCGGTGTGCTCCTGCTTGTACGGGTCCTCGCGCTTGCCGGCGAACTTATACGCGTTCTGGCCCCAGATCTCCCAGCCCGGATTGGCCACGCCCTTGGTACCCACGACGCGCTCCGACACGTTGCCGGGGCACCCGTCCCAATGGCGGCACATGCTCATCACGCGCACGCCGTTCGGGTACTCGAAGTCCACCGCGAAGTGGTCGAACGCCATCGGGAAGCGGACCGGGTCCATGCGCTGGCTGCGGCCGCCCATGGCGATACACTTCACCGGATGCGCCTGGAACACCCAGTTCGCCACGTCGATGTTGTGAACGTGTTGCTCGACGATGTTGTCGCCGCACAGCCAGGTGAACTGATACCAGTTGTGGATCATCCACTCCAGGTCGGTCTCGGTGGCGCCCCGCGGGTTGACGCCGTTGCCCACGCCGCCGCCGTTCCAGTAGACCTGGCCGCCTACGAGGTCGCCGATGGCGCCGTCATGGATGCGCTTGACGGTCTCGACGTAGTTCGCCTCGTGGCGGCGCTGGGTGCCGGCCACGACGCAGAGCTTCTTCTGGTCCGCCATCGCGGCGGCTGCCAGCATCGTGCGGATGCCCGGCGCGTCCGTTCCGACCGGCTTCTCCATGAACACGTGCTTGCCAGCCTCGATCGCGGCCTTGAAGTGCGGAGGGCGGAAGCCGGGGTGCGTGGCCAGGATGACCATGTCGACGCCGCTCGCGAGGACGCCCTTGTAGGCATCGATCCCGCCGAAGACGCGCTCGTCGGTGACCTTGCAGTTGGCAGCCTTGGCGCCGGCCAGATCGGCCTTGAAGTTCGCCGCGCGGTCCTTGAAGAAGTCGCCGAGTGCCCAGATCTGCACTCCGGCCGAAGACTCGATGCAGTTGATCGTGGCGCCGCGGCCGCGCCCGCCGGTGCCGATGACGCCGACCTTGAGGGTGTCGGAGCCCTGGGCATAGGCGTAGTTGCCGCTGGCGTAGAGGGCGGCCGTCGCCGCACCGGCGGCCGACATCTTGAGGAAGTTGCGGCGCGACATCTCGGCGGCCGGGGACTGCGGCTTGCTGGTCTCTTCCATCATCTACTCTCCTGTGGTGTGCCCCATTGGACACGGAGTGCTATTGCAGAACGGGCCGCCGTCCGGGCCGGTCTCTGCCAAACAGCCCACCGGGGGTTGCCCGATGGGCCGTGTTTGGGTTGGTTTGCTAGGGCTCGCAGACGATGCGGAAGCCGCAGAACGGGCCGTCCGAGTACCACCACTTGCTCTTGGGGAACTGCGGGTCGCCCATCTGCCAGTCCGGCGTGTACGGCGCGCGGGAGGCCCAGCTCACCGTCGCCGCCTTGTCCTGGAACGTCCCGCCGCGCAGCACAGCGCTTCCGTCCGCGGCGGTGCAGTACTCGCCGACGTTGCCGAGCATGTCGTACAGCCCCCACGCGTTCGGCAGCTTCTTGCCGGCCGCCTGCGTCTTGCCGCCCGCGTTCTCGGCCGTCCAAGCCATCTTGTCCATCTGGGCGGCCGCTAGCGGCTTCGCGGCGGGCTTCTGGCCGGCCAGCGCGGCATAGGCCCACTCGTCCTCGGTCGGCAGGCGGAACTTCTTACCCGTTACCTTGGACAGCCACTGACAGAAGTTGGTGGCGCCCTGGCTGCTCACACTGATGGTCGGAAAACCAACGTGGCCGTAGCCGCGGTCGGGCGGAATGTAGGAGTGGCTCGGCTTGGCGATCGCGTCTGTGCCGGCCGGAGGCGTCTCCTTGTTCGTGGTCCAGGTATCGTACGCCTCCCACAGCAGTTCGGTCTTGCCGATCAGCAGCGACTTGACCTTGACGGTGCGCTTGCCGCCCGGAGCCGCGGCGTCCGGGAGCGTGATGGAGCCCGCGGGGATCTTCACCAGGTCCAGTGTGACGGTCGTGCCCGGGATCTTCACCGCGACGGCGGCGGGCTTGGCCGTGGCCGCCGCGGCCGGCTTGGCGCCCGGCTTGGCGCCCGGCTTCTGCGCCAGGGCCGGCGCATGCGATACAATGATGCCGGCTGAGATGAGGGTGGTGAGACGCACGGCGCTGGCGATGGTCGACGGCCTGAACGTGCGCGGGGAGAGAACGATGCGGTCACTCATTCGGGAGCTAGGCCTTCCATTGTCGGTGGTAACGGCGCTCGCGCTCGTGGCGACGCGTGCGGCAGCCGCGGGGCATGGAGGCCCAGGGGCGGCAGACCTGGCGCCGAAGCGGTTCCAGTATACTCAACTTCACATGGGGGTGCAAGCCCGGATCGTGCTCTACGCGCCGGACGAGAGCGCCGCCGAGAAGGCCTGCGCCGCCGCGTTCAAGCGCATTGCCGAACTCGACGACACGTTCAGCGACTACCGCCCCACCAGCGAGGCCATGCGTCTCTGCGACAAGGCCGGTGGTCTCCCCGTGCCCGCGAGTCCCGACCTCTACAAGGTGATCGAGTACTCCGTTGGCTTCTCCGGGAAGTGCGACGGCGCGTTCGACGTGACTGTCGGCCCCATCGTACGGCTGTGGCGCGAAGCCCGCAAGACGAAGGCGATGCCTGCGGCCGATGCCCTCGCCGCCGCCCGTGCCCTCGTCGGGTGGGACAAGGTGCGCCTCGATCCGGCCGCCCGCGCGGTGCAGTTGGCTGTTCCGGGCATGAAGCTCGACTTCGGGGGCATCGCGAAGGGCTACGCCGGGGACTGCGTGATGGAGGTGCTGCGCCAGCACGGCATCCGGTCCGCCCTCATCGAGTTCGGAGGCGACATCGTGGCGAGCGGCCCGCCGCCGGGCAAGAAGGGGTGGACCGTGGAGATCGCCGCCGCGCGGGCGGAGGGGGGGCAGCAGATCACCATCGCCAACTGCGCTGTCTCGACGTCAGGCGATACCGAGCAGTACGTCGAGCTGGACGGCAAGCGCTACTCGCACATCGTGGACCCGCACACGGGCATGGGCCTGACGGACCGCATCGCGGTGACCATCGTTGGGCCGCGCGGCCTGGTGACCGAGGGGCTGTCGAAGGCCGTCAGCGTGCTGGGCGACAGAAAGGGGAGCGACCTGGTGCGCCAGTTCCCAGGCGTCAAGGCCTACATCCGCCACCTCGGCCCGCCCGGAACGAGCGCAGCGAAGACCGAACCGCAGACGAACGCGGAGGGACGCAGATAGGGGTGAGGCGGTCCATGCCCGGGTTGTGCTGGACGGGCACCCTTCGGCTGGCTCAGGGCAGGCTCAGGCCCATCCCACCACGGCACTTCTGCACGACCCTGGTTAGGCCTCGCGCGGCGGCATGACGCGTCGCAACTCGGCGAGTGCCCTTGTCTCGCCCAACTGCCTGGCGCCGGAAACGTAGAAGTTCGCCACCGACTTGCCGTGGAACTGCGAGACCTTGGCGCTAACGATGTGCCAGCCCAACGAGGAGAGGGCGCCGCTGACCCGGTAGAGCGCCGCCTGGGGATCCGCCGAGACCACCTCCACCACGCTGTACTTCTCCGTCAGATCGTTGCGGATAGCGAGGTGGTCCACCTGGCCGCCGACGCCAGCCACCTTGCGCTTCTTCTCCAACAGCGCGTCCACGGTCGTCTCGCCCATGAGCACGGACGTCAGGTTGGTCGCGATCTCCTTGCGCTTGCCGGAGGTGAGCTGGCGACCGCGGAAGTCGACGTAGAGCGTGTCGATCGCGACGCTCTCGCTCACGCCGGCGAACAGGTCGTCGCCCGCGCCGCCCTGCGTCGGCGTGTGGCGCGTGAACACCTGCGCGCTGTGCACCGTCAGGTCGCCCGCGTAGAGCACGCCGGCGATCTTCGAGAGGAGTCCCGGCTGCGGGTCGTCGAGCGTGCACACGGTGACCTCGGTGAACGTGGAGTCGCGGTCGCTGACGAAGTCCACCACGGGCTGCCCGAGCCTCGCGCGCCGCGCGTAGCCGATGTGCAGCGTCATGTCGGACAGGCTCGTGTTGAGGATGTACGGGGCGGGCATGCCGGCGACGTGTGCGGCCACCTCCTCGCGCGGCAGGTTCTCGGCGGTCAGCTCCTTCAGCAGCCGTTTGCGCGTCCGCGTCAGGTCCGCGTCGTCGTAGCCCTCGCCCTCCTCCGCCACCAGGGCGCGCTCGGCCCGGCGGTAGAGGTCGCGCAGGAACCGCGCCTTGACCTGCGTCCACACGCCCGCGCCCACGGCGCTCGTGTCCGCGTAGGTCAGCAGGTACAGCATGTTCAGCCGGTCGATGTCGCCGACGGTGGCGGCGAACTCGCGGATGGTCTCGTCCAGATTCAGGTCGCGCAGGCGCGATACCTCGTCCATGAGCTGGTGGTGGCGCACCAGGAAGGCCACGTTGCCCCGCGCGGTGTCGTTCCACCCGAGGCGCTCGCACACCGCCTCGGCAAGCTCCGCTCCCACCTCCGAGTGCGCCCGCCCGTGCTGCAGCTTGCCGGCGTCGTGCAGCAGCGCCGCCAGATAGAGCTGCTCCGGGTTCGGCAGCTCCAGCATCAGCAGGCGGAGATCGCGCAGGTCCTCGTGTACGTCGGGCCGCCGCAGCCCGTCCAGGTTGCGAACGACGTGCAGCGTGTGCTGGCCGACGGTGTAGTCGTGCGACGGATCGTAGGGGATCAGGTCCATCGTGCGGCCCGTCTCCGGCAGCACCCAGCCCAGGATGCCCAGCTCGGCCATGCGCTGCAGCGTCGGGAACGTGCCGCGAGCCGACGACAGGATGCGCGTGAAGACGTCCGAGGCCTGCTCGGGGTCGCCGATCGCCGGGTTGCCCGCCAGCAGGTCCTGGGCAGCACCGGCCAGCGCGTCGCCGAATTCCAGGCCGTGGCGCTGCGCGATCTCGCAGGCCCACAGCATCCAGATGGGGTCCTCCGATGCTAGCGCCTCGCCTGCAGGTTCGATCCGGCCCTCGACGCAATCCAGCCCGATGCCGAGCACGATCCGGCTGCGCTCCGCCCGACGCATCACCTGCATCGCGATCTGGTGCAGCGTCGAGGCGTGCCGGTAGAAGTCGGCCATGAACTGCTCGACGGGAGGCACCGACTCGGGCGTGAGCGGAGCCCCGTCGGCGCCGTAGCCCAGCAGCGCCGCGACCTCCTCCTGGCGCGTTACCACCAACTGGTCGCGCTCCTCGCCGGTCAGCACGTGCAGGGCGTTCCGGACGCGGAACAGGAACTCCTTCGCCGCCCGCGCGCGCTCCGCCATGGTCTGCGAGACGCCTGCGTGACGCACGAGCGCCGGGAACGAACGGTCGCCGCGCGCCTGGGACGCATCCAGTCCCTCGCGTGCCTGGGTCAGCCACACAGCCGTGTGCAGGTCGCGCAGGCCGCCCGCGCCGGTCTTCAGGTTGGGCTCCACCACGCGCGGCGTCCAGTTGGCGTCGGCGAGCTGCTTGCGGCGCTCTTCCAGCTTGGCGAAGATGAACTCCGCGTGGTTGAACCCGAACTGGAACTCGTCCTCGAACTGGATGAACAGCCGGTTGCTGCCGGCGATGAGGCGCGCGTCGAGCAGCCCGCACGTGGTCTGGTGGTCCAGGCTGGCGCAGTCTTCGAGCAGGCGGTAGGCATACCCCACGTCGATCTTGTTCTCGTCGATGAACACGCGCATCACCAGCGTGAACATCTCCTTGATGACCCGGTCGACAAGCGGGTCGCCGTCGCGATGGGGGATGAACGTGATGTCGATGTCGGAGTACGGGCACATCTCGCGGCGCCCGTAGCCTCCGGTGGCGACGACGGCGATGGGGATGCTGTCCGGGGCGGCGCCTCCGCCCGCCTTCAAGCACGCGAGGGTGAGGATGCGCCGCATCAGGGCGTCGACGCCGTCGCTGTAGTCCGTCGCCACCGCCAGGCCGCCCTCGCCGGCGCGCACGCGGTCGGCGATGCAGGCGCGGTAGCGGCGCAGGTACTCGGCGAGTCCCGCGATGTCGTCGATCCCGTTCAGCGCAGGAAGCGGGGAGGCGGAGCTTGGATCCATGGCGCCCATTGTAGCGCGAGACCCGCGCGTTGGCAACGCCCGCCGTCACTTCACGAAGCCCCCGCCCCTTGCGGGAGGGGTCTGGGGGAGCGGTTCGCTCTGCCCTGCGCCGCGTCGCCCTGAAGCCCCCGCCCCTTGCGGGAGGGGGTTGGGGGAGGGGTTGGCAAGGCAGACACAGAGAAGGGGAAGGCGCCATGCCCCCGCGACGGCGCCTTCCCCAGTTGGACGTACCGGGTACCGAAAGCAGCCACGCTGCCGTCCTGCTTGCGGCTGACAACCGATACAACCTGCAATACGTAGCGTGCCAAAGGAATGCTCCCGAGAACCTGCGAGAGGATTTGCCGAGTTGCGGGGAGAAGAAAGGGCGCGGGCGCGCGATGCCGGAGCGGCGTGCGCGCCAGGCACTAGCCCGATCTGTTCGTCCACTGCCAGGGAAGGCGCCGATGCCCATCCCGTCGCAGCGCTCGGGCGACGATCGGGCAAGCATAGAGCAGACGAGCGGCGCGGCGACCGATCGGCGCGCCGCCGACAGGAGAGTGCATCATGTTTCGGGTGGCAATGGTCGGCGCCGGCGGAATGGCCGGCGTGCATGCCGGATGCTACGCACGACTGCCGAACGCGACCGTCGTCGGCGTCATGGACAAGCGCCAGGAAGCCGCGGACGCCCTCGCGGCGACGCACAACGCGCCAGCTTTCACCGACTTCGCGGCGATGATGGACGCTGTGAAGCCCGACATCGTTGACGTATGCGTGCCGACCCCGTGGCATGTCGACTACGTGGTCCCGGCCGCGAGCTACCCGCTCAAGGGGATCAGCGTCGAGAAGCCCATGGGGCGCACCGTCGCCGACTGCCAGAAGATGATCGCCGCGTGCGAAGCCGCCGGCATCCCTCTGTTCGTGGCTCACGTCCTGCGCTTCTTCCCGGAGTACGCGGGCACCAAGGCGCAGGTCGACGGCGGCGCGGTCGGAAACGTGGCTGCCGTGCGCACCCGCCGCGGCGGTCCGTTCCCGCGTGCGTGGGAGAACTGGTACGGCAAGCTGGACTGGAGCGGCGGCCTCACGCTGGATCTCATCATCCACGACTTCGACTGGCTGCGCTGGACGTTCGGCGAGGTGGAGCGCGTCTACGCCAAGGGCCTCATGGGCGGCCAGCCCGCCGGCGCTGAAGTGGCGATCGACTACGCGCTGGTCACGATGCGGTTCGTGTCGGGCGTCATCGCGCACGTCGAGGGCACCTGGGCCGATCCGGGCGGCTTCAAGGTCGGCATCGAGGTCGCCGGCGACGAGGGGCTGCTGGAGTACAACTTCAACCAGCCTTCCGGCTCGCCGTTCGTCGCGTCCGTCGCGCAGTCTGCCACTGGCGGCGGCGTGGCGGTTCCGGAGAGCCCGGTAGCGGTGATCCCGTACCAGTTGGAGCTGGCTCACTTCCTCGACTGCCTCGAGCGCGGGGTGCCGCCGAGCATCTCGCCGCGCGATGGCCTGGAGGCCGTGCGTATCGCTCTGGCGGTGATCGAGTCGATGAAGACCGGCAAGCCCGTGGCTGTCGCCGGGTTCGGGGAGTGACGACATGGCCCTCAGAGTAGGCGTAATGAGTTTCGCTCATCTCCACGCGATGAGCTATGCGGCGTCGATCAACGAGTTGGCGTCGGCCGAGTTCGTGGGGATCGCGGACCACGATCAGGCGCGCGCGGAACAGATGGCCGCGACGTTCAAGACCAGGGCGTTCGCCAGCTACGCGGAACTCCTCGCGAGCGACGTCGAGGCCGTGGTCATCGCGAGCGAGAACATCCGCCATCGCGAGTTGGTTGAGATGGCGGCGGCCGCGAAGAAGCACATCATCTGCGAGAAGCCGCTCGCCACCACGCTGGCCGACGGGCAGGCGATGATCGATGCCTGCAAAGCGGCGGGCGTCCAGTTGATGACGGCGTTCCCGTGCCGGTTCAGCCCGGCGATGGGGCGCGTCAAGGCGTCCGTCGAGCAGGGACGCATCGGCAAGATCCTGGCGATCCGCGGCACCAACCGTGGGCGCTGCCCGGGCGGGTGGTTCATCGACAAGTCGCTCAGCGGCGGCGGCGCGGTGATCGACCATACGGTGCACGTCACCGACCTCATCCGGTGGCTCACGGGCAAGGAAGTGGTCGAGGTCTATGCGGAGTCGTCCAACCGGACGCTCCACCAGGACTTCGAGGACATCGGCTTCCTGACGCTGGGTCTCGACGGCGGCACGTTCGCCACGCTCGACGCGAGCTGGTCGCGCCCGAAGTCGTTCCCGACGTGGGGCGACGTGACGATGGCCGTCGTCGGCGAGACGGGCACCCTGTACCTGGACATGTTCTCCCAGAACCTCGTGGTCTACTCGGACAAGACCGGCGGCACGAGCTGGCACCCCTGGGGCAGCAACATCGACACGCTCATGATGAGTGCGTTCGTCGAAGCCATCGCTTCGGGCGCACCCGTGCCCATCACCGGCGAAGACGGGCTCCGGGCAGCCGAGGTCGCCCTGGCGGCCTATCGGTCGATCGAGGCTGGCACGCCGGTTCCCCTGCCGGCCGCCTGACGAATCAGCGACCGCGCGAGCAGGGGTGGGGCGCCATGCGCCTCGCCCCTGCCGCGCCCACCCACCCGAATGGCCTCGCCCATGCAGAACTCAAGCCTCCTCGTGGCGCTGTTCCTGGCCGCATTTGCTGCTCCCGTCGCCCGCGGTCAGGCGCAGCCTGCTCCATTGTCAAGCAACGCCAAGCTGCGCATTCGCTCCATCGTGTCCAACAGGTCCGCCGTCGCGTGTTTCGGGCTGTACCAGTTGACCCTCGGGATCGACGCGACCTTCGACAACCCGTTCGACCCCGACGACGTGGACGTGTGGGCGGACATGAAGTCGCCGACCGGCCGCCAACTGCGCGTGAACGCCTACTATGACCAGCCGTTCACCCGGAAGCTGGAGAACGGGAAGGAGGTCATCGAGCCGGCGGGCGACGCGCGCTGGATGCTGCGCTTCACCCCGGGCGAGGCGGGCGAGTGGCGCTACCGCCTGATGGCCAAGGACCGCAGCGGCACCACCGGCGGGCCCGAGGCCGCCTTCAGCGTGATGCCATCGGCAGCGGCCGGCTTCATCGTGCGCTCCCCGAAGGCCCCGGGCCTGTTTGCTCGCTCGGTTGGCACGGCCTTCGTGCCCGTCGGCGTGAACATGGGGTGGGGCGGCGCGCGCGGTACCTACGACTTCGACGACTGGCTGCCAGCGTTCGGCAAGGGCGGCGGCAGCCTGATCCGCCTCTGGATGTGCTCCTGGAACTGCGCGCTCGAGTGGTCGGCCGAGAACCGGGGCGACTGGCGCGCGGGCGCCTACCACGGCGTCGGCGTCTATAGCCTGGACAACGCCTGGAAGCTCGACCAGATCCTCGACCGGGCAGCCGCGAACGGCGTGGCTGTCATGCTCTGCCTCGGCACCTTCGGGGAGTTCACCGAGGGCGGGTACTTCAACGAAGGCCAGTGGAAAGCGAACCCGTACAACGCGGCCAACGGCGGGCCCTGCAAGACGCCGGACGAGTTCTGGACCAACGAGACCGCCCGCAAGCTCTACCGCCGCCGGCTCCGGTACCTCGCGGCTCGCTACGGCTGGCGCACCAACGTGCAGTCGTGGGAGTTCTGGAACGAGGTGCCGCCGCGTCCGGAGTGGCTGGCCGAGATGGCGCGGTACCTGAAGGGCGCCGGTGAGTTCGCCGGAGCGCCGGCCGACCCGCACGGGCACCTGGTGTCGACATCGTACGGGAACGAGGCAGTGTGGAAGACGCCCGAGATCGACTTCACGATGTCGCACCACTACGGCACCGGCGATCGGCCGGACCACGCGCCCATCATCGCCGATGACGCCGACGCGCATGCCGCCCTGGGCAAGCCGCACCTCATGGCCGAGTTCGGCATCGACTACCGCAAGCCGGACGGCGAGTACGACCCCAAGGGCATCAACCTCCACAACGGCCTCTGGGCATCGCTGGCCGCGGGCAACGCCGGCACCGCGATGCTCTGGTGGTGGGACAACTACCTCCACCCGAAGGGCCTGTGGCAGGCGTTCGCGCCCGTCCGCCAGTTCGTCGACGCGGTCCCGTGGGGTGAGGGCGCGTGGAAGCCCGCGCGCATCGACGAACCTCGCGGCGATGCAGGCAGCGAGGCGCTGCACGAGATGGTCTACCCGGCCTCAGGTGGCTGGGACAAGGCGAGCGCGACGGAGTACACGCTCGATCCCGGCGGCGTGCGAGGCGGCCTGGGGCTGCCGGGCTTCCTCTTCTCGCCCGGCAAGGCGGACATGCGCACCACGCCGGAGTTCCACGTGGACTTCAAGAAGGGCGGCAGGTTCGTCCTGCGCGTGAGTTCGGTCTGCCAGAAGGCCAGGCTGCGGTTCGAGCTGGACGGGGCGCTGGCGAAGGATATCCTGTTCGATCCATCGCCCGTGAAGCCCGGCGAGCAGGCCGAGTACAAGAGCACGGAGCTGCTGAAGCAGTACAACGTGTACCAGGCGCTCTACGAGAAGGACTACGGCATCGACATCCCGGCCGGGCGCCATGTCGTGAAGCTGGACGTGGCTGAGGGCGACTGGCTGAGCCTCGAGAGCATCGCGCTGACCAACTACCGGAGCAGCCCATTCCCGCAACTCGACGTTCGCGGGCGGACCAACGGCAAGGCTGCGTTTGTGTGGGTGCACAACCCGAAGCACAACTGGAAGCGCGTGCTGGCCGGCGAGGCCATCGCCCCGGTCGCCGGCGCCACGTACGCCCTGCGCGACCTGCCCGACGGCGCGTACTCCGTCGCCTGGTGGGACACGTGGAAGGGCGGGGAGCCCCGGCGCGAGTGGATCGTGTGCCGCGCGGGCGAACTCAAGCTCGCCCTGCCGCCGGTGGCGACCGACATAGCCGTCATCGTGGCGCCTGAGGCCCCCAAACCGGCTGGCGACGCCAAGGCCAAGGCGCCTGGCGCACCCACAGGCGCCGGAGCCGCCAAGCCCCAACCAGCGAAGGCGCCAGCGGGCCGCGAGGGGAAGAAGTCAGGCCGCTAGCGAGCCAGGATCCGTGCTGCATGTGCGTGCCGTGTCGGAGTGCCGGCCGCCGTGGAAGCCGGTTCTGCAGGGAACGACAGCCAACAGGAGACACCAGTGGATCAGATGCATATCGGCGTGATAGGGTGCGGCGACATGGCGAACACGCTGCTGCGCAAGTGCGTGGACATGGGCCAGCGCGTCGTCGCCGTCTACGACCCCAGCGAGGCGGCCGTGGAGAAGGCCAGGGAGGCGTACGGCGCCACCCCGTCGGACAGCCCCGAGGCGCTGTGCGCCCGCGAGGACGTGAACACCATCCTCGTCGGGTCGCCGCCCGCGTTCCACATCGAGGGCGTGCTCGCCGCTGCCGCGGCCGGCAAGCCAGTCTACAGCGAGAAGCCGCTCGCGACGAACGTGGCGGACTGCGACAAGATGATCGCCGCCTGCAAGGCAGCCGGTGTGCCGCTGTTCGTGGGGCAGGTGCTGCGCCTGTTCCCGCTCTTCTGGCAGTCGAAGGAGCTGATCGACGCCGGCAAGATCGGCACACCGAAGGCAGTCCGCATTGTGCGCACGGGCTACTCGACCGCGTTCGGCTCGGGCTGGCGCTCCAGGAAGGCCGAGGCAGGGGGCCTGCTCTACGAGATCAACGTGCACGAGCTGGACTACATGCGCTTCCTCCTCGGCGACCCGGTGGAGGTCTACGCGCGGTTCCACAACATCGTGGGGCAGATGGACTACGAAGACCAGGCGTTCGTGCTCGTCACGTTCGCAAGCGGCGCAGTGGGCTCGCTGCACGCGTCCATGTCCTCGGCGATCGGCGAGTACAACGTGGCGATCCAGGGCACGGTCGGCACGATGGTCCACGGCGGGTTCGGCGGCGAGCTGAGGCTGCAGACCTTCGCCGGCGAGACGGAGCAGCGCACCCCGCAGGACGTGCCGGAGCCCGATGGCTACAACCGGGAGCTGCGGTCATGGATCGACTCCCTCACGCTCGGCGCCGCCCCGATGTTCACGGGCGAGGACGGCCGCGCCTGCGTGGCCATGGCGCAGGCAGCGTGCATCTCGGCGGAAGAGGGCCGCCCGGTCAAGATCGCCGAGCTGGGGTAGGGCATCGGACGTGGCGGAGGATCAGAGCCGCGCGTGCCAGCCAGCGGATGACCCATGCGCTCCGGCCTGGAGGGTGGCGCTCCGTCGCCACCGTCACCAGTGCAGGTTGTACCGGATGAACGCGAGCGCGTACGCCCCCACATAGACGGCGATGGCGACCCGGAGGGCGGACCGCACGAAGGCTGGCCGGTATCGGCGGGCGTACTCGGCAATCGAGAGAGGGATGGCGAGCGCCAGGAACTTGGCGAACGCGAAACCCCAGGGGCCGAACGAGTGGAGCACCGACGCCATCAGCGGGTTTGCCTCATAGGCGTGACGCGTCGCGACGAGGTAGACGGTGCTCAGGAGATCGGCGCCGCCTATCAGGGCGACGGCGGTAGTCTCCGGCAGCACGTAGTTGCTTCGAGGTTCGTTATCCATCGTCTGCTCAGGTGCATACGGCGCGGCAGTTGCCTGCCGCGCCGCTTGCTTCAGCCTATATCATAGCACGCAACCCGTGCCGCCGCCTAGAGCTTCCAGCCCTGCCGGTACGGTTCCCGGATGAACGGGGCCGCCTCGGGACAGTCGATGACCTTGAAGCGCTTACTGTCCCACTCCAGCGGCTTGCCCGCCCGGTAGGCCACGTTGCCCAGCAGCACGGTCTCCGTCAGCTCACCGGCGTAGTCGAAGTTGCACAGCGTCTTGCCGCCGGTCCTGATGGCGTTGAGCCACTCGGCATGGTGGCCGATCGAGTCGGGGATGGTCTTCGGTGGCGGTGTGAAGCCGGCGAAGTCCTTCTCCGGCAGCAGCACATGCTTCTCATAGTCCGAGATGAGCATGCCCTTCTCGCCTACGAACAGCGTCCCATTGCCCCACGCCGGCAGCACCCCGTCGGCGAAGTAGTGCGGCCGCTCCTCGCCGTGGTACCACGTGAGCTTCACGGCCGGCTTGTCGCCACGGGCGGGGAAGTCGTACTTCACGATCAGCCAGGCCGGCGTCGACTCCGGGTGCACCGGCGGCCCCTCGGCTTCCACGCGGGTCGCGGCGCCGAGCCCAAGCGCCCACTTCGGCAGGTCGATGTGGTGACACGCCAGGTCCGCCAGCGTGCCGCCGCCGAACGCCCACCAGGCGCGCCAACTGAACGGGGCATAGGCCGGGTGGTACGACCGGTAGGGCGCGGGGCCAAGCCAGAGGTCCCAGTCGAGCCCGGCGGGTACCGGCGGCGTGTCCGTCGGCCGGTCGCCCGCGGACCGGCTGCCTCCAACCCACACGTGGACCTCGTTGATCGGGCCGATCGCGCCGGACTGCACCAACTCGACGACGCGCCGGTAGTTGAGGCCCGCGTGGATCTGCGTGCCCATCTGCGTGACGCGCTTGTGCTCCCGCGCGAGTCTCGAAATGGTGCGCGTCTCGGTCACGTTGTGCGTCAGCGGCTTCTCGCAGTAGACGTGGATACCGGCCCGCAGGGCATAGGCCGTGGCGACCGCATGCGTGTGGTCCGGCGTGCAGACGCACACCGCGTCGAGGCCCCCCGCGTCGATCATCTTGCGGAAGTCCGAGTACGTCTTCGCCCCGGGGAACTTCTCAGCGACGCCGCCGAGGATCTTGGCGTCCACGTCGCACAGCGCGACCATGTTCTCGCCGCTGACGCCCCCGACGCTGTAGCCGCCCTGGCCGCCCACGCCGATGACGCCCACGTTCAGCTTGTCCGAACGCCCCATGGCCCGTGCTCCTCTACCGGCCGCCAGTCCCGCCGCAACCGCACCAGCGCCGACGATGAACTCGCGCCGCCCAATCTGCTGGCTCATAGTTCCTCCATCCGACAGTGGCAGGAGTAAGGGACAGCACGTACCGAACCCGCCGCCCATACTCCCGCACGAGCCCACGTTCGACCTTCGACCTTCGACCCTCGACCGGACCCCCTACTTCCGCGGGATCTCCCGGATGTAGATGTTCCTGAACCACAGGTTGCTGCCGTGATGCTGCAGTTCGATTTGGCCGGTCGGGTAGATCGGCTTGTCGCGCTCCCAGTAGTTCTCCATGGTCACGTTGTTCACGATCAGCTTGTCGTTCAGGTGGATCGTGACCTTCTCGCCGACCATCAGGATGCGGAACCGGTTCCACTGCTCCGGCGGGTTGTCCGCCTTCTCCGTGGGGTTGCTGGGGTTCTTCTGGTTGTTGTAGAGCCCGCCGGAGCCCAGCGGGTTGTCCCAGATCTGCACCTGTGGGCTGCCGCGCAGGTAGATGCCGCTGTCGCCGCCCGGCTCAATCTTCCAGTCCACCAGCATCTCGAAGTCGGCGTAGTCCTTCACGGTGCACAGGCTGCTGTTCTTGCCGTCGTACGTGATGCAGCCGTCCTTGACGGACCAGTGCTTCAGCGCCTCGGTCGTCGCCTTGGCGATGGCGTCGGTCAACTCCTGCGGCGACATCTTGGCGCGGGCCGGCGGATCGGCGACCAGCCCCTTCCACCCGTTCAGCGTCTTGCCGTCGAACAGGGCGGTGAAGCCGGCCGGCGGTACGTTGTCCTTCTCCGGCTTGGAGAGGTCCTTCACGCGGATGTTGCGGAACTCGACCAGGCTGCCGTGCCCGAGGAAGCCGATGTGTCCGGTGGTGCGGCGGAAGCCCGGGTGCACGAGCAGCGTCTCGGCGTCGGTCACCGTGTTCAGGTCGGCGTCGACGATCGGGAATCCGTTCAGCTTGATGCGCATCTTGCGGCCGATGGCGCTGATCTCGTAGCTATTCCACTGGCCGACGGGCTTCAGATGGCCGCGGATCGTGGGCACAACCTTGTAGATGGAGCCGCAGTACTGGCCCGGCTCCAGGTTCGCGTACATCGGCGCGGTGTCGTCGAGCACCTGTACTTCCATGCCGGCGTACGCCGCGTCACCCTCGAGCGGGGCGCGGATGCCGATGCCGTTGTTGCCGCCCGCCGAGAGCCGGAAGTCGCAGCGGAAGATGAAGTCGGCGTACTCCTTCTCCGTGTACAGGTTGCCGCCGCCGTCTGCGGGGCACACCAGCGCGCCGTCCTTGACGACGTAGCCGGGGCCGTGGCCGCCGACGAGGGTCCATCCGTTCAGGGTCTTGCCGTCGAACAGCGAGGTGAACCCTCGCTCGACAGCGGCGGCCGGCCGGGCTGCCAGGAGTACGACGGCCGCCGCGAGAACTGCTAGTCTGCGCATGTTGGGTTCCTTACTTCGCTGGTTCGAGCTTCTTGAGGGCGTCCTTCAGGCCGGCCAGGCTCTTCTCGATGCAGTCCATCGGCGTGGTCGCCGGGCTCTCGGCCTCGACGATCAGCCACCGCGTCCGCCCCATCTTCTTCAGGTCGGTGAGCGCCTTGGTCCAGTCGATGTCGCCCTGGCCGATGATGGCCTTGTCGTTCGTCTTGGAGTACTCCTTGACGTGAACGGTGCCCTGGCGGCCCTGGTACTGGGTCAGGTAGGGGATCGGGTCGACGCCCGCGCTCTTCGTGTTGCCGAAGTCGAGCTGCATGATGACGCGGCGGTCCGTGTTGCCGAAGAACACGTCCCAGCCCAGGCTGCCGTCCTCGAGCTTCTTGAAGTCGCCCGCGTGGCTGTGGTAGCCCACGAACATGTTCTCGGCGCGCAGCTTCTCGTTGATCTCGTTGAAGAGCTTGGCCGTCTCCAGCCACGCCGCCTTGTCCTTCGTGCGCTCGCCAGGCAGGCCCGGCACGATCAGGTAGCGGTTGCCGATGGTCTTGTTGAACGCGATGGTCTTCGCCAGGTTGTCGCCCATCAGCGTGTCGAGGCCGGTGTGGGTGCCGCAGCACTTGAGGCCGGCGTCGTCGAGCATCTTCTTCAGCTCCTCGGCCGACTTGCCGTAGTAGCCCGCGAACTCGACGCCGGCATAGCCCATCTTGCCGACCGCCTTCAGCACGCCGGCGAGGTCCTTGGCGCAGTCGTCGCGGACCGAGTAGAGCTGCACGCCGATCTGCCACGGCCGGGGCGTGCGGGGGCGCTGCGGGCCCGCCGGCGGGTCCTGCGCCAGCGCCTGCACGGCGCACCCGAGGAGCAGCGCGAGCGTCAGAGCGACTAGTGATCTCCGTCCTGTCATGGTCTGTTATCTCCCATCACCATTGCGGTGTGTATCTACCGTATACCCGGCCCCAATCCCCAAGTCCCAAGTCCCGCCGTCACTTGCCCATCGCCCGCAGGTTCTGCAGGCACTTGCCCACGCAGTCCAGCGGCGGCAGGGCGTAGCTCTCTTGCTCCACGATGTACCACTGCGTCGCGCCACTCGTCTCGCACAGGTCGAAGATCGTCTGCCAGGGCACCTGCCCCTCGCCGATCAGCGCCTTGTCGTAGCCAGCGGCATACTCCTTGAGATGGACAGTCAGCGCGCGCCCTGGGTATCGCTTGAGGAACGGCACGATGTCCGCGCCCCCGTGCATCGCGTTGCCGGAGTCGAGCTGCATCACCACGTCCCGCACCGTGTTGCCGAAGAACGTGTCCCAGGGCATCTCACCGTCGAGCGGCGTGAACTCGGTAAAGTGGTTGTGGTAGCCGACGTACATGCCCTGTGCGCGCGCCTTCGCGGACACCTCGTTGAAGATCGCGGCGGTCTTCTGCCAGGCGGCGCGGGTCTGCGTGTACTCGCCGGGGAGCCCCGGAACGATGAGGAACGGGTTGCCGAGGGTCTTGTTGAAGTCGATCGCCTTCTGCAGCTCGTCCCCGAGCACTGTGTCGATGCCCGTGTGCGTGCCGCAGCACTTCAGGCCAAGGTCGTCGAGGATCGTCTTCAACTCCACCGCGCTGCGGCCGTGGTAGCCGGCGAACTCGACGCCGTCGTAGCCCATCTTCGCGACGGCGGCCAGCGAGCCGGGCAGGTCCTTCGCGCAGTCGTCGCGGATGGAGTAGAGCTGCAGTGCGATCGGTATCTTGGACATCGGTGTCTCCTTGAGCGGTACAAGCCCGCGCTCCAGTGCGGCCGGGCCATTCGGACTGTTGGCCGCGGGCGCGCGCGTTTCCTGCCGCATTCGGCAGCGCGTCGGGGTACCACGGGGTATCGGTGACGGCAGGGGGCGGCACTGCGCATCGCGATCGGTGGGCATGCGAGCGGTGGCGTCGTCGTGCCGGACGGTGGGCTCGCACCTCGCGACGGCGCCCCGGCGGAGATCGCCGTCGCCAACGCGGACGTGAACCCGGCGCTGGCGCTGGAGATGGCCGCGTGGGATGCTGCCGGCGACGAAGCGTGGCGCCTGGTTGCCCAGTGGGAGCGCGACCTCTGACGGCGCCCTAGCAGATCCGCGGCAACTGCTCCCCGCTCATCATGTCCACGATCCGGTTCGCGCCGATGCGGCTGCGCAGCACCACCAGGCGGTCCGCATCCGTTCCGACCTGCCCGATGCGCACCGCCCCCTCGCCGTGCGGCAGCGCCCGCAGCACCTCCACGGCGCGCTCCGCGTCCTCGCCCGCCACGAACGCCACGAACCGCCCCTCGTTCGCCACATAGAGCGGGTCGAACCCCAGGATCTCGCAGGCGCCCCGCACGTCGTCGCGCACCGGGATGCTCGCCTCGTCGACGCGGATGCGCGCGCCGGACGCCTCGGCGATCTCCACGAGTGCGCTCGCCAGGCCGCCGCGGGTCAGGTCGCGCAGGCAGCGGACGCGGATGCCGGCGTCCAGCAGCGCTGCTACCAGGTGGTTGAGCGGCGCGCAGTCGCTCTCGATCTCCGACTCGAACTCAAGCCCCTCGCGCACCGCCATGATCGCCATGCCGTGGCGCCCCAGGTCCCCGTTGATGAGCACCGCGTCGCCTGGCTGCACGGAGGTCGGCGCGATGTCCAGGTCGTGCGCGATGACGCCGACGCCCGCCGTGTTGATGAACACCCCGTCCGCCTTGCCGCGGTCGACCACCTTGGTGTCGCCTGTGACGATGCTGACGCCCGCCGCGTCGGCCGCCACACGCATGGAGCGAGCGATGGCCCACAGCTCCTCCATCGGCAGGCCTTCCTCGATGACGAAGCCCGCGGTGAGGTAGAGCGGCTGCGCGCCACACATCGCGAGGTCGTTCACGGTGCCATCCACCGCGAGCGTGCCGATGTTGCCGCCCGGGAAGAATCGGGGGCGCACCACGTACGAGTCGGTCGTCATCGCCAGACGCGCGCCGGCCGGCGTCTCGAAGACCGCGCCATCGTGCCGGCGGTCGAGCAGGGGGTTGGAGAAGGCTGCGCCGAACAGGCGCGCGATCAGGTCGTTCATCAGCCGCCCGCCGCCGCCGTGGGCCATCATTACGTGCGGGTAGTCGCTGATGGGCAGCGGGCAGGAGAGCGTCATCTCGCGAGGAGCGGGCCCGCCTTGGACCGCCGGCGCCCTCGCCGGCAGACCTCGGACCTCGTCATCGGGTTGCATCGTCATTCGGTAGCCCCAGTCGGCGCGCCGGCTCGCCGGTAGCGGTAGTAGGCGGCGCAGGCGCCCTCGTTCGAGACCATCGTCGCGCCGAGGGGATGCTCCGGTGTGCAGCGCGTGCCGAATGCCGGGCACTCGCCGGGCTTGCGCACGCCCTGCAGCACCAGGCCGCTGATGCACTCGCCGGCATGCTCCTCAGCGTAGGTCGCCGCGCCGAACCGGTTCTCCGCATCGTACGCGGCGTACTCGTCGCGGATCGCCAGGCCGCTGTTCGGGATGAAGCCGATGCCGCGCCACTTGCGGTCCGCCACGCGGAAGACGCGGTCGATGGCGTCCTGCGCCGGCCGGTTCCCCTCGCGGGTGACGACGCGCGCGTAGGCGTTCTCGACGACGGGCCGCCCCTCTTCGAGCAGCCTCACGCACGTCGCGATGCCGCGCAGGATGTCCGTCGGCTCGAAGCCGGTCACCGCGATCGGCACACGGTACTTCTCGGCGAGCGGGTCGTACTCGTGGTAGCCCATCACGGCGCACACGTGCCCCGCCGCGAGGAACCCCTGAACCAGCGAGTCCGGCGAGGAGAGGATGGTCTCGATGGCCGGCGGCACGCGCACGTGCGACACGAGCAGAGTGAAGTTGCCCAGGCCCTGCGCCGCCGCCTGCAGCACGGTCATCGCGTTCGCCGGGGCGGTGGTCTCGAACCCGACCGCGAAGAAGACGACCTGCCGGTCCGGGTTCTCGGCGGCGATACGCACGGCGTCAAGCGGGGAGTAGACCATCCGCACGTCGCCGCCGGTCGCCTTGACGGAGAGCAGGTCGCGGGCGGTCCCGGGCACGCGCAGCATGTCGCCGAACGAGCAGAAGGTGACTTCGGGGCGGCTCGCGATCTCGACGGCCTTGTCGATCAACTCGACGGGCGTCACGCACACCGGGCAGCCGGGCCCGTGGATCAGGGTGATCTCCGGGGGGAGCAGTTCGTCGACGCCGAAGCGGACGATGGCGTGCGTCTGGCCGCCGCACACCTCCATGATGCGCCAGGGCCGCGTGACGGTGCGGCGGATCTCGGCAGCCAGACGGGCGGCGTCCTCGGGGTCGCGATACTCGTCGACGAACCTCATTCCTCGGGCCCCGCCAGGTCCTTCAGCTCGTCGATCTGCCGCAGGTACTCGAAGACCTCCTGCGCCTCGGCCTCGTCCACGCGGTTCAGCGCGAACCCGGCGTGGACAATGACGTACTCGCCGATCTGGATGTCGGGCACATAGGCGAGGCTGACCTGCTTCTGGATGCCGCCGAAGCTCACCTTGCCCGAGCGCTGCAGCACGTTGTCGCTGTCCTGGATCGAGACGACCTTACCCGGTACCGCCAAGCACATCGCGTTCCTCCGCGGCCCCTATCAGGGCCGCCACGGCCTGGCCCGCTGCGATCCCACCGTCGTTCGGCGGTATGCGCTGGTGCCAGTATGGGGCGAAGCCGGCCTCGCGCAGCGCGCACACGGTCAGCTCCGTAAGCAGTCGGTTCTGGAAACACCCTCCGGTGAGCACCACGTGCCGCTCTCCGGCCTTCTCCGCGGCCCGCACGATCGCCGTCGCCAGCGTGCGGTGGAACCGCCCGGCGATCACCGGCACGGGCACGCCGATCGCCATGGCCTCGACGATCGAGCGGATGCACGGGCCCCAGTCGAGCGTCGCGGGCTCGCCGTCGACCCACGGCATGGGATAGTACCCGGCATTGGCGCTCGCGGTCGCGGCGAACTCCAGCTCCATCGCGGCCTGGCCCTCGTGGCGCACCTTGCCGCGCAGCCCGACGAGCGCCGCCACCGCGTCGAACAGCCGCCCCGCGCTGGAGGTGAGCGGCGCGTTCATGCCGGTGTCGATGAGCCGCGTCAGGTTGCGCCCCTCGGCCTCCGAGAAGCCCAGCCGCGCCGCCTGCTCGGCGATGTCGATGTCCGGCAGCTCGGCAATGGCCCCCAGCGCGGTCCGGCGGGGCTCCTTGATGGCTGCTTCGCCGCCCGGCAACCGGAACGGGCGCAGCCTGGCTACTCGTTCGAACGCAGCACCGTCGACCCGCAGGAACTCGCCGCCCCACACCGTCCCGTCCGTCCCGTACCCCGTCCCGTCCCACGAGACGCCCAGCACCGGCCCGCGCAGGTCGTTGTCCGCCATACACGCCAGCACGTGCGCGTGGTGGTGCTGAACGCCGACCTTGGCGCCCGTCATCCGTTCCGCCGCCCGCGTCGACAGGTAGTCCGGGTGCAGGTCGTGCGCCACTCTGGTCTGCTCGGGCATCTCGTACAGCGCCCGCAGGTCGTCCGCGACGCGCCGGAACGCGCCGAACGCCTCCGCGTTGTCCAAGTCGCCGATGTGCTGGCTCAGGAACACCTGTCCGCCCGTCGCTACGGCCACCGCGTTCTTAAGCTGCGCGCCGACCGCCAGCACGGCCCCTTGCGGCACGCTCGCCGGCGGCGGCAGGGGCGCGTAGCCGCGCGCCCGGCGCATCACCTGCTCGCGGCCCAGCACGATCCGGACCACCGAGTCGTCCACATGCCGCGCGATCGGCCGGTTGTGCGTCAGGAAGGTATCCGCGATGTCGGCCAGCCGCTCGAGCGCCTCTCCCTCGTCGATGCAGATGGGCTCGTCCGACCTGTTGCCACTGGTGGCGACGATCGGGAAGCCCAGCTCGCGCATCAGCAGGTGGTGCAGCGGCGTGTAGGGCAGCATCACCCCGAGATACGGGTTCGGGTACGACGACGCTCCGTCCGCGGTCACCGCGCCGGGAACGACGCTCGGCGCGAGATGCGATGCGGCCTCGCGGCGGCGTTCGAGAAGCACGATGGGGCTCTCCGCTGACCGCAGGAGTCGTTCCTCCTGGTCGTTGGTGGCGCACAGGTCGCGGACGGCCTGGAGCGAGGGCAGCATCACCGCCAGCGGCTTCTCCTCGCGCCTCTTGCGCGCTCGCAGCTCGCGCACCGTCGCCTCGTCCCGCGCGTCGCAGATGAGCTGGTAGCCGCCCAGCCCCTTCACCGCCACGATGCGCCCGCGCCGGATGTCCTCGCAGGCCGCGAGGAGCGCGGCGTCGGCCTTCGCCGTGGGTGCCCCCGACGCGTCGCGGTACGTCAGGCGAGGGCCGCAGACCGGGCACGCGGTCGGCTGCGCGTGGAAGCGGCGGTCGACGGGGTAGTCGTACTCGCGGCGGCAGTCGGCGCACATCTCGAAGCCGCGCATCGTGGTGTTCGGCCGATCGTAGGGCAGCGACAGCACGATGGAGTAACGCGGCCCGCAGTTGGTGCAGTTGATGAACGGGTACCGGTACCGCCGGTCGGCCGGGTCGAGCATTTCGCTCAGGCAGTCGTCGCACACGGCCAGGTCCGGCAGCACGACCACCGACTTCTCGCCCGCGTCGTCGCTGTGCCGGATCTCGAAGTGCTCGAAGCCGGCGGGGTCCAGCTCGACCGCCTCCATGCTCAGGATGCGCGCATGGGCGGGACACTCGGTGCGCACCCGCTGGCGGAACTCGGTGAGGGCGGGCGAGGGACCGTCCACCTCGATGAAGACGCCCTGCGCCGAGTTGAGCACCCAGCCGTGCAGGCGCATCTCCGTCGCCAGGCGGTACACGAAGGGGCGGAAGCCGACGCCCTGCACCGCCCCGCGGATCACGACCCGGAGCCGGCGAAGTGCGTGTTCGGTTGAGGACGAGCGGTGGGACACGGCCTACTCCGGGGGATATGCGTGGGGCCGGCGCTCTGCGGTCCGCCGTGCGGTGCGTCCGCTTCGCGCCGGCCCCATGGAGGTGCCACCTGGTTGGACGCCGCCGTGGCTACTGCTGTTCCAGCTTACGCGCTTCGACGGCGGTCAGTGCCGCCAGGTTCACGATGTCGCTGACCTCGTCCCAGCGCTGCAGGATGTTCACCGGCTTGCGCATGCCGACGAGGATCGGCCCCACGCTCTCCGCGTTCGCCAGGCGCTTCACCAGGTTGTAGCCGATGTTGCCGGCCTCCAGGTTCGGGAAGATAAGCACGTTGGCCGGGCCCCGCAGGCGGTTGAACGGGAAGACGCCGTTCAGGATGTCCTCCATCAGCGCGGTGCTCGCCTGCATCTCGCCATCGACGATCAGGTCGGGCGCGTTCTTCCGCACAATCTCGACCGCCGTGCGCACCCGATCGACCCGGGCATGCGTCACGCTGCCGAAGTTCGAGAAGCTCAGCATCGCGATCCGCGGCTCGATGTCGAAGTCCCTCGCCAGCGACGCCGTCAGGATGGCGATGTTGGCCATCTTCTCGGCGTCCATCTCGATGTTCACCGAGGCGTCCGCGAAGAACAACACCCGATTCCTGATGGTGACCATGTAGACGCCAGCCGCCGTGCCGCGGTCCGTCGTCGCCCCGATCACCTGCATCGGCGCCTTGAGCGCATCGGTGTAGTGGAAGCTGAGTCCCGAGATCATCCCGTCCGCGGCGCCCTGTTCCACCATGATGGCCGCGAAGTAGTCCGGCTTGGCGGTCAGCTCGCGCGCTTCGGACTGGGTCACCCCGTCGCGGCAAACGCGCTGGTACAGCCAGTCCGCATACGCCTGCCGGTCCGCTGCGTCGACCGGGTCGACCATGTCCACGCCGTCGAGCGAGATCTTCAGCTCGCAGGAGATGGAGCGGATTCGGTTCGGGTTGCCCAGCAGGATCGGCTGAGCGATGCCCTCGTCGACCAGTTGCCGCGCGGCGCGGATAATCTTCTCGTGCTGCCCGTCCGCCATGACGATGCGCTTCGGATGCGCCCGCGCCTTGTTGATGACGATGCGCATCATCTCGCGCGACTTGCCCTGGCGCGCCTCGAGCTTCTCGCGGTACTTGTCCACATCGAACGGGCCCTGGGCCACTCCGGACTCGATGGCCGCACTCGCGACGGCCGGCGCGACCCACAGCAGCACGCGCGGGTCGAGCGGCTTCGGGATGAGGTACTCGGGGCCGAACTGGATCGCGTCCACGCCATAGGCCTTGGCGACCGCGTCCGGCACGTCCTCCTTGGCCAGGGCGGCGAGGGCATGGGCGGCGGCGGCCTTCATCGTCTCGTTGATCTGCCGCGCCCGCACGTCCAGCGCGCCGCGGAAGATGAACGGGAACCCCAGCACGTTGTTCACCTGGTTGGGGTAGTCGGAACGCCCGGTCGCCACGATGGCATCCGGCCTGGCCGCCTTGGCCTCCTCGTAGCCGATCTCCGGGTCGGGGTTCGCCATGGCGAAGACGATCGGGTTGGGGGCCATCGTCGCGAGCATCTCGGGCGTGATGAGGCCAGCCGAGGAGAGGCCCACGAACACGTCCGCGCCGACCAGAGCCTCCTCGATGCTGCGCGCCGAGGTGGGAACCGCGAGCTGCTCCTTGATGGGGTTCATATGCTCCGTGCGGCCTGTGTAGATCGGCCCGCTGCGGTCGCACACGACGATGTTCTGCGCACGCGCGCCCAGCTCGACGTAGAAGCGGGCGGTCGCGACGGCGGCGGCGCCCGCTCCGCTGAAGACCATCTTCACGTCTTCGATGCGCTTCCCGACGATCTCTAGCGCATTGATCAGCGCGGCGCCCGAGATGATGGCGGTGCCGTGCTGGTCGTCGTGGAAGACCGGGATGCCCGCCTCTTCGCGCAGTCGCTCCTCGATGTAGAAGCACTCCGGCGCCTTGATGTCCTCCAGGTTCACGCCGCCGAACGTCGGCGCGATCAGCTTCACGGTCTGGATGACCAGCTCCGGGTCCTCGGTGTTCACCTCGATGTCGATGGCGTCGATGTCGGCGAACCGCTTGAAGAGCAGCGATTTGCCCTCCATCACAGGCTTGCCGGCCAGCGCGCCGATGTTGCCCAGGCCCAGGACCGCGGTGCCGTTCGTGATGACCGCCACCAGGTTGCCCTTCGCGGTGTAGCGGTACGCCAGCTCGGGGTCCTTCTCGATCGCGCGGAACGGGGCGGCAACGCGGGGGGTGTAGGCCAGGGCCAGGTCGCGCTGGGTGGCGCAGGGCTTGGTGGGGGTGATCTCGAGTTTGCCCGGAGGTGTCTGGGCGTGGTAGCGCAGGGCCTCGTCGTTGAGGTTCATCAGAGTTGCCTCCCTTGGCCGGTCGGCGTCTCGGCGCCGGCCGATCCGACACTCGGTATCCTCGCGCGGAGGAGATCGTACCACTCGGACATGCCCTGGCCAGACCGCGACGACAGCTCCAGGATGCGGGCCTGCGGCGCGATCCGCGAGATGGCCTCGTGTGCGGCTGCGCGGTCGAAACCGGTGGCCTCGGCCAGGTCGATCTTCGTGATGAGTGCGATGTCGGCGGACTTGAATAGGGTCGGGTACTTGGCAGGCTTGTCCTCGCCCTCCGTCACGGAAAGAAGGACGACGCGCAGCGCCTCGCCAAGGTCGTAGGCCGCTGGGCACACCAGGTTGCCCACGTTCTCGATAAAAAGCAGGCGCAGGTCCGGGCTATCGACGTCAGGCAGCGCGCGCGCCACCATCTTGGCGTCGAGGTGGCAGATGTCGCCTGTGGCGATCTGCACGACCTTCGCGCCGTGCCCGGCCAGCCGCCGAGCATCATTGTCGGTTGCCAGGTCGCCCACGATTACGGCGCTCGTCAGCTCGCCGCTCAGGTCGGCAAGCGTGCGCTCCAGCAGTGCGGTCTTGCCGGAGCCCGGCGAGGACAGCATGTTCGCGGCGAGGATGCCGCGCGCTCGGAACGTCGCCCGGTTGTCCTCGGCCAACTGCGTGTTGCGGCTCAGGATCGCCTCATGGATGTGCAGCGTACGCGGCGCTCCGTCGGTCATGCTCACTCGACCTCCATCTGGACGAGGTCGATCTCGCGACCCCGACGTACCTGGGCGCTGCGCTCGCCGCACTGCGGGCACCCGAAGACCATGCCCTGCGGCTCGAACTCGGCGGCGCACCCCGGGCAGTAGCATACCACGGGCACGTCCTCGATGATCAGGCGCGCTCCCTCGGCCAGCGTGCCGGGGGTGAGCACCTCGAACGCGAACTCCAGCGCGTCGCGCACCACGCCGGAGAGCGCGCCGATGCGCATCGTCAGGCTCTCGATCCGGCTGGCGCCCGCTTCTTGGGCACGGGCAACCGCGATGTCCAGCGTGCCCTGCATCAGCGATACTTCATGCATTCGATCAGCTCCCCGCCGCGGCCGACAGCACCGAGCGCGCCAGTTCGATGGCCTCCTCGATGCCGGCCAGCGTGTCGGGCGATAGGTCTTCCCCGAAGCCCATCTGCCGCGCAGGGATCTGGATGAGCCAGCCGATCGGCGCACGGCCATAGGCGAACTCGGCCAGCGCCAGCAGATCGCCCGGCCCGGCGGCGTGGTTGCCGGCGTCCTGCTCGTCGCGCCTGCGTACCTCGCTCAGCGAGACGCGCGCCAGCCCGGGATCGGCGCTTGCGTCGACGAACACGACGACGTCCGCCTCCGCCAGGGGCGCGGCGATCTCAGGAGTGAGCTGGTGGAGCGCCAGCGCCTCGACCCCGGGGAGCGATAGCTCAGCGACGCGCTCGGCGACGAGCGGCCCGGCGCCGTCGTCCTGCCTGAGCGTGTTGCCGTAACCGATGAGTACTGCCTTCGTGGTGGACATGAGGATTCGCCGTGGCGAGGATTCGGGACGGGCCGCCGAGATTCCTGCGCCAATCCGTTTGCGCAAATCGTGTCAGAGCCTTGAATCGGCCCTGGGGCTTGTTGTATACTTCCCTCCGGTTAGCACTCCAGGCTGTCGAGTGCTAAGCCCGGCAGGCGCGGTACCGACGGAAGGACGCGGCAAGCGGCGTCCCTACAGGTTCGCAGGACGGTGCTTCCGCCTGCCCCAGCACGGTTGCACACATGCGGCGCTTCGGCGCTGCACTCTCTCATACTACTCAGGAGGAGCAACAATGGCGCTGAAACCCCTGGCGGATCGGCTCATCGTCAAGCCCCTGGAAGCCGAAGAGGTCACCGCGGGTGGCATCGTGCTGCCCGACTCGGCCAAGGAGAAGCCCACCAAGGGCGAGGTGATCGCGGCGGGTCCCGGCAAGGTGCTCGACAATGGCAAGACGGCGGCGATGGAAGTGAAGGTCGGCGACACGATCTACTACGGCAAGTACGCCGGCACCGAGGTCAAGGTGGGTGGGACGGACTACGTCATCCTGCGGCAGGACGACGTGCTGGCCGTTCTCGATAAGTAGCTTCCGCTCGTTCAGGCATCCGGAGTCAGGAGGAATAGATGGCAGCGAAAGAGCTGTTGTTTGACGAAGAGGCGCGTCGCGCCCTTGAGCGTGGTGTGAACAAGCTGGCGGAGGCGGTCAAGGTTACCCTCGGGCCGCGCGGCCGCTACGTGGTGTTGGAGAAGAAGTACGGCTCGCCGTCGCTCGTCGATGACGGCGTGACGATCGCCAAGGAGATCGAGGTCGAGGACGCGTTCGAGAACATGGGCGCGCAGCTCGTTCGCGAAGTGGCTTCGAAGACGAACGACGTGGCGGGCGACGGCACCACGACGGCGACGGTGCTGGCGCAGTCGATCGTTCGCGAGGGGCTGAAGACGGTGGCGGCCGGCGCGAACCCGATGCTGGTGAAGAAGGGCATCGACGCGGCGGTGGCGGCGGTGGTGGACGAGATCGCGAAGATCGCGACGCCGGTTGAGACGAAGGAAGCCATCCTGCAGGTGGCCACGAACTCCGCCAAGAACACCCAGGTCGGCGAGCTGATCTCCGAGGCGATGGACAAGGTCGGCAAGGACGGCGTCATCACCGTTGAGGAGAGCAAGGTCGGGCAGACGAGCCTCGAGCTGGTCGACGGCATGCAGTTCGACAAGGGCTACATCTCGCCGTACTTCGTGACGGACCCCGAGCGCATGGAGGCCGTGATCGAGGAGCCGATGGTTCTGCTCTTCGAGAAGAAGATCAGCGCGGTGCAGGACCTGATCCCGGTGCTTGAGAAGGTCGCTCGCATGGGCCGGCCGCTGGTGATCCTGAGCGAGGACATCGAGGGCGAGGCTCTGGCGACGCTCGTGGTGAACAAGATCCGCGGCACCATCAATGTGGCGGCGGTGAAGGCTCCGGGCTTCGGCGATCGGCGCAAGGCCATGATGGAAGACATCGCCATCCTGACCGGCGGCAAGTTCGTGACCGAGGACCTCGGCCTGAAGCTCGAGAACGTCGACATCGCGATGCTGGGCTCCGCCAAGCGCATCACGATCACCAAGGACGACACGACGATCGTTGAGGGCAAGGGCGACGCGGCCGCGATCCAGGGCCGGATTGCTCAGATCCGCAAGCAGATCGAGGACACCGACAGCGACTACGATCGCGAGAAGCTGCAGGAGCGCCTGGCGAAGTTGGCCGGCGGCGTTGCGGTGATCAAGGTTGGCGCGGCGACCGAGACCGAGCTGAAGGAAAAGAAGCACCGCTACGAGGACGCTCTCTCGGCCACCCGCGCGGCGGTCGAGGAAGGCGTGGTTCCGGGCGGCGGCATCACCCTGCTGAAGGCGGCCGCGGTGCTCGAAGGCCTGAAGGCCGAGGGCGACGAGCAGATCGGCATCAACATCGTGAAGCGCGCTCTCGAGGAGCCGGCTCGGGTGATCGCGGCGAACGCGGGCGCCGAGGGCTCTGTGGTGGTCGAGAAGATCAAGTCGTCCACCGGGAACGTTGGCTACAACGCGGCGACCGGCGTCTACGAGGACCTGCTGAAGGCCGGCATCGTCGACCCCGCGAAGGTCACCCGCTCTGCCCTGCAGAACGCGGCGTCGATCGGCTCGATGGTCCTGACCACCGAGTGCCTCGTGGCCGAGAAGAAGGAAGACAAGCCGGCCGCGCCTGCCATGCCTCCGGGCGGTGGCGGCATGGGCGGGATGTACTGAGATCAGTAGCTAGTAGCGAGTAGCTAGTAGCGAGTAGAACGGCGGGGCGCGGGGTTCCTTTCGGGGGGCCTCGCGCCCCGTTTGGTTTGAGTAGCGAGTAGTCAGGAGCGAGTAGCGAGTAGGACGACGGGCTACGCCCCGAAGCCCCCGCCCCTTGCGGGAGGGGGTTGGGGGAGGGGTTGCCCGGCTCGGCAGGCGGCGGCGCGGGGCGGCGGGACGTTTGGCGGCGGGTTGAGGCAACCGGGTTGAAACCCGGCCCTGCGTTGGTCGAAGCCCCCTGCGGGGACTGGGGTTGTGCGTCGCGATTGGGGCCCCCGCCCCTTGCGGGAGGGGGTTGGGGGAGGGGTTGCCGCCCTCGGCAGGCGGCGGCGCGGGGCGATGCGCGGCTCGCTGGTCCGACCCCTCGCGCGAGGGGACGGGCGCACGCCGCTGAGACCCGGGCGCTGGTCCGTTACCGGCTGCCGACGTCCACGTGTTGCTCGCTGTCGGCCGGGCGCTCAGTTGGCGCCGCAGCCTGGGTGGGCTCGGCGTGCCGCTCGGAGCACTGGAGTGCGGGCGCCTGCCCACCTGCCCAGTCCTCGCCGTTGGGGTGCAGGGCCTGCTCGGACCACACGATCGCCATGATCCCAGGGCCGATGCCGGCAAGTGACTGCGCCCAACTGCGCGGGTCGAGGATGAGCATCGCGGCGGAACCCAACAGGATCAGACCTCGCATGCCTCGAAGCACGTAGGCGGCCCACCGACCGTTCGTCGGCACATCGCCCGCGGCGGGGCGCTCCGGAGGCATCGGTTCGGTTGGGCTAGTGCGCATGCCAGGAATCGCTCAGGGGTGCTGCGTCCTTCCAGTACTCGATCAGGGCCTTGATGCAGTGGAGCATGTTGCCGTCCGGATTGACGAACTGGATCGGGAACTGGAAGCACGCGCCGGGGAATGTCTTTCCAAAGACCGTGATGTCCGTGGCCTTTGGGCAGTCGTCGGTACACGAGATACAGGGCGCCACGCTGTCCCGCACGACGGCCTTCAGCTCATCGTCGAACGCACGGCCGTAGTCGCCCGAGAAGAAGAAGACGCGCCAGCGGTCCTCGCTCAGCAGGATGCTGCACAGGTAGTGCGTCCGGTAGGGGATCCTCCAGTAGGCGGGCCCAAACCACTGCTGCGGCGCCATCTGGTTGGCTCGCAGGTAGGTGACGAAGTCCAGGGCCGTCTGCCGCATACCGCCCCCCAGAAGCGCGATGATCTCGCTCTCGATCTGGAGAGCAAATCCCTGCGGCGCAGTATCGTCGGGCGCAACGCCGTGGTCGGACACGGTGCTAGCTCCTGCCTGGTGATCTGGCCGCGCGAGCCTTCCCGACGACGCGGCGTGAGCGATGAGAAGGTTTCTGGGGCAGGGCAATCGCCATGTCGGCGACTGCCCTGCCCCTGTTGTCTGTGATGACTACCCCTGCGGCGTCGTTACGTGGTGGCCCAGATAGTAACTCAGCGCGTGGACCAGCGGCTCGCGGACGTGGCCCGGGGCGATGCCGACGTGGTGGCGATGGCCCTTGCGGCCGATGTGCAGCAGCACATCCTGCAGCTCGGGGATCTTCGCCACGCCCGCGCAGCCGAAGAACTCCGGCGGGATCGGGTCGCTCGTGAACTCGCCCTGGCCCACGTAGAAGTCCAGGTCGCCGTTCTCCGTCATCATGCTGCTGAACGTGAAGTCCATCGGCTTGATGCGGCCGATATTGCAGCCGAAGCCGCAGCCCTCGCCGACCGCGTTCTTCAGGATCAGGTGGTCGGTGATCTTGCCCTTCGCGGTCATCAGCGACTGGGGCACCGGGCCGCAGTGGAAGAGGATGCACTTGTCGTCGTCATCCTCGTAGTTGTTGTTCCAGTCGAGGCACGCGGGCGACTCGCCCGTGGCGCAGGTCAGGGCGTACATGCTCACCGCGTTGCCCACATCCACCTCGCAGGCGGCGGCGATGCACTGGTTGTTCAGGTCGCTCAGCAGGACGCAGGGCGAGATGCCGAGCTGCTTCTGCATCTCCACCCAGCAGCGCGGGGCGATCGCGTCGAGCTTGTAGTCGTTGATCAGCGTGTCGAACACGACGCCGAGGCGGGTCAGGTGGTCGAACGCCTTGGCCGGCACGCCGCCGAAGTCCGAATAGCCCTTCAGGTGCTCGGCCTTGTCCTTGTAGGGGGCGCCGTTCGCGTCGATGGCGGCCATCTGGGCGAAGATGTCGGCCAGGTCGAAGGTCTCCATCGTGATGCCGTGGCGCTGCAGGGCCAGCTCGTCGATGCGCACCGTCTTGAACGCGGAGGTCCGGGCGCCGATGGAGCCGACCACCATCCGCTTCATGCCCTTGTACACGCGGCAGACGCGGTCGAAGTAGTCGATGTTGTCGGCGAACCGGGGGCTGCTGGGCGCGACGGTGTGCGGCTTGAGGGCGGTGAACTTGATGCCGCACTGGTAGAAGACATCCATTATCGAGAACTTGCCGCAGAAGGAGTCGCGGCGAGTCTCGGGGGCCATCTTGGTCATCTCATCCGGATAGGCCTGGATGTAGATCGGCACGCCGGCGTCGACCAGGGCGGCCATCGCGCCGGTTTCGTCGCCGAAGTTCGGCAGCGAGAGGATGACGCCGTCGTACTTCCCCGCGTTCTCCTTGAGGAAGTTGGCGTAGATCGCCCCCTCCGCGGGGGTCTCGATCGCGCCGTAGCGGGTCAGCCCCGCATCGAGCGAGATCGTCTTGTGCCCCAACTCCGTCAGCCGCTTGGTGACTTCTTCGCGCGCGCTCGCCATCAGCGAGCCGGGGAAGAAGCCGCGGTTGCCGAAGTACAGCGCAAACGTGGACTTCCCGGCACCCATGCTATGCGTTTCCTTTCAGGGAATGGAGCCGCGCTCGGACAGAGTCCATCGCGCGGTAGAGGTCTCGATACACCGAGAACCGGGCGTCGTAAGCGTTCGACGGCCCGGGGTGCGGCTCGAACGTCCGATCGGGCTTCGCCCACGCGGACGCGGCCTGCGAGGGCTCCAGCGCGCCGATGCCGCCGCCCGCCACCAACGCCGCGCCCATGCACGTCGCTTCGGATACGGCCATGGTGGTCAGCGGAATTCCCAGGATGTCCGCCTTGATCTGCATCCACGTGGAACTGCGGGATCCGCCGCCGATGGCGCGCAGCTCGGTGACCGGCAGGCCGGCCTCCGCGAGGATGTCCAGATTCCAGCGGATCTCGTACGTCACGCCCTCCAGCACCGCACGCACGATGTCGGCGCGGTCCGTGGAGAGGGTGATGCCCGCGAGGACGCCCGTGCTGAGCGCCTCGTTGTGCGGCGTGCCCGTGGGGCCGAAGTGCGGCAGCAGGATGAGCGGGGATGGCTCCGGCGAGGCGAGCGCCATGAGGTAGTCGTAGGGCTCGGCGCCCTCCGCACGCGCAGCCTCGGCCACGTCCGGCAGCAGGTTGTCCCGCAGCCAGCGCAGCGCCGAGCCGCCCGTAAGATTGTAGGCGACGGTGGTGTAGGTGTCCGGCACGACGTGCGGGTAGACGGCCAGGTTCGCGCGCCGCAGCGACTCGTCCGCGACGAAGCGGTCCAGCGCCGGCGTCACGCAGACGACGGTGCCGATGGCATAGCTTGCCGAGCCGGGGTGGTGCGCGCCGCAGCCCAACGCCCCGACCGGCTGGTCGTGCCCCGCCAGCGCGACGATGGTATCCGCGCGGAGGCCGGTCTGCTCCGCCACGGAGGGGAGCACCGTGCCGATGGGCGTGCCCGCCGCCACGGCGCGGGGCATGCGCTCCACCGGCAGCTCAATGGCGTCCAGCAGCTCGGCTGACCACTCGCGCCGGCCCACGTCGAACAGCATCGAGCGCGCAGCCATCGAGTGATCGGTGGCCGCTTCGCCGGTCAGCGCGTACGCGACCAGGTCCTCCGCGAAGAGCAGCTTGCGCGTCGCCGCCCACACCTCCGGCCGGTTCGCCTTCAGCCACAGCAGCTTGAACACGGAGTGCATCGGGTGCGCCGTATGACCCGTGATCGCGTGCAGCCTCTCGACGCCGATGCGCTCCACGAACCCCTGGATGTACGGCAGGCCGCGCGTGTCCGACGAGGTCATGCAGTTACCCAGGAACTCGCCCGACGCCGAGAGCGGGGTGAACGCCTCCCCCTGCGACGCGATGGCGATGGCGCGCGGCGGATCGCCGGCCGTCTGCGCCGCGACCTGCGCGATCACCCGCAGCGCCGCCGCCGCGACGAGCCGCGAATCCAGCTCCGCCGCCCCGGCGAACGGAAAGAGCAGCGGGTACTCCTCGTAGGCGGAGGCGAGCAACCGCCCCTGCTCACTGAACGCCACGGCTTTCACGCCCGTGGTTCCGACGTCGACGCCGATGAGGGACATTGGTGGGGCCCTGTTCCTTGTAGTAGCGAGTAGCGAGAAGCGAGTAGCTAGAAGTCAGAAGTCAGAAGCAAGTAGCCAGAAGCCAGCAGGACGCGGTGCCTGTCGACCGTCCGCAGGACGGTTGGCCGGAGGCCCGCCAGCCGGGTGATTCATCTCCCGGCGCACCCGGCACACGCCATGGTCACCGCGCTCGACCCTATCTCACTCCGCCGCCAACCCCATGGTGATCCGGCCGCCCCCGCGCCGCGCCGGGTCGTTCCCTCAAGGCCGCCGCAACGCGTGAACGCCGTGGTGGGGCGGGCGTCCCTGCCCGCCAACCCCGGCCCGCGCCACGATACTACCCTCTGCCACGCACGCGGCCTGGGGGGCGGTGCTCCGTCGCCGCCGCGCGCCGCACGCTCACTCCAGCCACCGGAGCCCGCAGGCCGCGCACCGCCTCTGCACCACCTCCGGCGCCCGGCGCGATGTCAGCAGGGCCAGCAAGATGGCCATGGCGATCGGCAGCCAGAGCACGTCCCTCGCCACGAGGGCGCTGATCGCGATAGCCGGGGCCAGCAGGCAGAACCCACATCCACAGCTCAGACGCCGGCACCCGTTGCCGCTGCCCACCCGCCGGTCCGACACGTTGTGCGAGCCACACTGCGGGCAGGGGCCACGGCTGGCGTACACGGCGCTCAGCGGAAGCTGCTGGGCCAGCGCGACCTGCTGCGCGGCGGCAGCAGCCTGCGCCGCTTGGCGCTGCTCCTGGACCTCCTCCTGCTCCTGGGCCCGCTCGCAGGCGCGGCACACGTTGCCCGGCTGCAGGCACGCGCGCAGCACCGGCCGGTGGCACACGCGGCAGAACACCTGGGCCATGCGGTCGGCGCCGGTTACCGCCCCGTTGCACTCCGGGCAGAACTCCTCGCCCGCGTGCTCCATGTCCGGCGCGCTGGTGAAGCGGGTGATGCAGGGCGCCGAGCAGACTGGACACAGGTTCACGGGAGCCCCCTCAGGTTGTTGCAGCCCGGCCCGCGCTATTCGCCATCGAGGCGCGCGCTGAGCCAGGACGCGATCTCGCCGAGCGAACGCGTCGTCGCCTCGTGCCCCATGGGGTATTCGCGGAACGTCACGCGGGCACCTGCCATGTGGAGGGCATCTCGCAGCTCGCCGGCGCGCGCGGGTAGGACCAGGCTGTCGTCGAGGCCGTGCGCGACAAACGCCGCCAGGCCCATCAGCGCGCCCGGCGCCATCGCGTGGGTCACCGGCGTTTGCCCGCTCATCGACACGAGCCCGGCGCACCGGTCAGGCGCGTGCAGCGCGAGCGACGTCGCCATCACGGCGCCCTGGCTGAAGCCCATCAGGTAGATGTGGCTCGCGTCCAGGTTCTCCTGCGCGGCCACCTTGCGCGCGAATGCCGCGAGCATCTCGACGCTGCGGGCGGCCTCGTTGGCGTGGTCGCGCGGCCCGTCCGGCGTGAAGTCAACGTTCATCCAGGCGTAGCGGCCGGGCTCGGTCTCGATCGGCCCGCGCGGCGCCACCACGAAGAAGCGCCCGTCCATGCACGGAGCGAACGTCAGGATCTCCTCCGGGGTGCTGTTCCAGCCGTGGATGAGCAGCAGCATGGGCGGGAGGCCTGAGCCGCGGCGGCGCGGTGGGCGGGTGGCGTACTCGAGGTCGAGCGACGGCGGCTCCCACGCGGCACGATCGAGGGCGGCGGCCACATCGTCGGGCCAGGTGCGGGGCCGGCCATTCGCGTCGACCAGCATGTGCGTCGTATGCCCGTGCGCAAGCTCGGTCTTCCCGCGCCGCACCAGGTAGGCGAAGCGGATGGTGCGCCTGGTGCGCTCGGCCACGTGCGCGTCGATGGTCAGCTCGTCCTCGTAGTGCGCGGGCAGCTTGTAGCGCACGGACGCCTCGACCACCGGGAGCATGAGGCCGAGGTCGCGCTCGATGCGGGAATAAGGCACGCCGCGCTCGCGGCAGAACGCAGAACGCGCGGCCTCGAACCAGACGAGGTAGTTGGCGTGATGCGCCACGCCCATCTGGTCCGTCTCGGCGTAGCGCACGCACACGCTCAGCGACACGGAGGCGAGGCGATGCTCGGGTGCAGGCTCGTTCATGCCGTAGATGTTACCTCGGGTGAGCAGCGAGTAGCGAGTAGGGGGACGGCGCGCGGCGGCGCGGACCGGCGTCCCTCTCGCGATCCACCCCACACCGAACGCACCCGGCCCCCGGCACCCGACACCACGCAACCGGGTGACCGCCGCCTGCCTCCGCCACGACAGGGCACAGCATTCGCGGGGAACGTGTGACCATCGGGAACGCGATGCGCGCGAATGCTGTGCCCCTACGGTCGATCGCCACGCGACGGGCTGGGCGTGTGCGCGCACCGGCGGGGATGGGCGTCCCTCTCGCGACGCACCCCACACCGAACGCACCGTGCCGCCGTCGTGGCGCCGCGATCTACCCTACACCGAACGCACGCGACACCCCAGCCCCCGACACCCGGCCCCCGGCACCCGCTACTCCACCTCCAGCCCCTGCAGGATCGCGTCCTCGGCGCCGGTTGCGGTGATGACCACCGTGATGCGGCCCTGGGAGTCGGGGGTGACGCCGTCCGCGCGCAGGTCCGTCGCCTGGCCGACCGCGCCTGCCGCCTGTGCCGGGTCCCAGTTGTGCCAGAAGCGCCGTCCGTTGATCGAGATGTCCATCGGGCGCTTGCCGGGCGCGTCCAGCCACAGCTCGGCGAACTTCAGGTGTACCGCGTAGACGCCGGGCGTGGCCAGGACCGAGTAGGTGATCGTGCTGCCTTTGCGCGCGTGGCGGTACAGGTCCTGGTCGTAGAGCGTCGGCGTCGCCTGCGTGACCGCCTTGTCCGACGCAATGGCCGTGTCGCCCGCGCCGCTGGGATCGCGCTGCCAGACGCCGCCGGCCCAGTCGATGAAGTCCGTGTCGCGGCCCACGGCGATGCGCGTCACGGTCTTCTGCTCCGGTGCGATCTCGATGGCCTGTACGAGCGCCTCCTTCTGCGTCTGCGTCGGCTCGCGGCCGGCGGTGAAGCGCAGCACGATCTGCCCCTCGGCGTCCGGCGCGACGTAGCGGAACTGGCGATCCACAGCCGTGTCAGCCGCACCCGCCATCTGGCAGAGGTCCACGTTGCTCAGCACGGCCCGCCCGTTGATCGTCACCGTCATGGGGCGCTGGAAGAACCACCGGCCCACGGGCTCCGCCAGCTTCAGCCGCACGTCGTAGAGGCCCGGCTTCACGGGGATGCGGTAGGTGAAGTCCGCCCCGGCGCGCCCGGCCTGGTAGAGCGCCTGGTCCTTCTCGGCGGGCAGCGTGTTGGCGATGGCGTGAGCCGTCTTCAACGCATGGCCGCCCTCGAAGAACCGGTCCGCGGACCACTCGATGCCCGCGCTGTCCTTCACCGGCTTGCTCGCGCCGCAGATGATGCGCACGACTGACGGCGCGCTCGCCGGCTTCGCGGAGCCTGCGTAGGCGATGTTCGGCATCCATGCCAGGATGTCGTCCGCGGGCGATGCGCCTTTGTCGAGCACGAACCGCACCACGTCGCCGCGCTTCACGTCGAGCGTGAGGTCGTGCGTCGCGCCGGCCAGATCGCCCACCGCCGCCGTCGCCCAGCCGGACTGCGGCCAGACCTGCGCGGCGTTCAGCTCGATGCGCACCTGCAGCGGACCGCCCTTGTCTCGATGGTAGTAGTCCTTCGCGGCCTTCCCCGTGACGCGGATCGTGCCATCCGCCGGGGCGGTCCAGGCGCGGATGCACTGCCTCTTCGGCGAGGCGATCTGCCAGCCGCGCCCGATCAGTGCCCCGTCGCGCTCCCACCAGCCCTCGGCGCCGCCCGGCTGCGTCGGCGTGCCGCCCAGGTCGGCGGAGGGGAGCTTCGCGGCCGGCACCCACTTCATGGCGGCGGTCTGCCCCGCGTCGTCGCGCGCCTCGGCGCTCCAGCCGTTGGTCTGCATCTCCGGCCGGTGCGCCCCGAGGCCGTTCAACTCCAGCGCATCGCCGCCGAGCGGAGTGGCGACCTTCCAGTCGCTCGCGTTGCCGTCGCCGTCGATGGTGCGTACCGAGTACGCCGCATTCGGGTCCCAGCCCGGTGTGCGGTCGAAGAAGAACGTGCCGGTGTTGCAGCGCCCCAGCACCTTCTCGCCGCGCCGCACCTCGTAGCCGCTCACCCAGTTGTCATCCGCGCCTGGCGACCAGTAGACCGCGACGCCCGTGTGCCCCAGGTTCACCTCGCGGCGCGTGTAGACGGTTCCCGGTGCGCTTGGCGCGGTCTGGTCGGCTCCGCTGCCCGGGCGGTTCGGCAGGTTGAGGAAGATCAGCTCGCCAGGCTGCTGCTGCGCGATCTGGATGCCCCGCGCCATCAGCTCGGCGCCCGTGCGGGCGGAGGAGGGGGCGCCGGACGCGAACTCGACGAGGTAGTTGGCGCTCGCCACCAGCCCGCGCGGGTAGACCGTGAACGGGCCGGGCGCCTTGTGCCGCAGGATCAGGATCGACTTGCGGTGCGTCGCGTCGATGCGCTGGAACGTGTAGATCTCGTTGTCGCCCTTCACCTCGGGGTGCGTGACGAACGACCAGCGCCCCGCGACGCCCTGTGCGGTCAGGTAGCGGTACAGGTCCGCGATGGCGCGCAGTTCGGGGATCTGGTCCGGCCAGATGTATAGGCCCCACTTCGGCGCGCCCGTCAGCATCCGCCGCCCGGTCCACTGGTTGTAGACGATCCCGTTGCCCGGCGACCACGTGGCCAGGTTGTCGAAGAACCGGTCCGGCAGTTCGAGGTAGGAGAAGTTGTAGTTGGTCGCGTCGCCGCCGGGCGCGTCGGTGTCATAGTGCACGTCACCGAGGCGCTGCACTCCGAAGCAGTGCGAGTAGGTGCCGCCGCCGCTGCAGGTCTGCCACGAGGAGCGCGGGTGCCGTCGCAGGAAGGTGGCGACCTCCTTGCGGAACGAGCGGTCGAAGTCGTAGCTGAACCCGAGACCGTCGGTGCGCCACTGGAAGTCGCCCCACGCGCCCTGCTTCCCGTCCATGATGCCGATGCTCGGGTCGCCTGGGAACCACAGCGTCCACCGCTGGCCTGCCTTCGTCGTGTAGCGCACCGTCTGGGCGAAGTCGGGCCCTTCGCGGTTGCCGGCCCAGATGTCCTGGTTCGCAGCCCAGCCGGCATCGTCCCACAGCACATCGGTGCCCGTCTCGCGGATGTAGTCGACCCAGTCGGCGTCAAGGTAGCCGAGCCGCCCCGCGAACTCCTCCTGCGCGCGGTCGCCCGGGCTCCACCAGGCGCTTGTGAACTGCATCAGCCCGTACCAGTCGTCGTGGGTGAAGTCCCACTGGTACTGGTACTGCCAGGCGTAGAGGCGCGCGGCCATGTCGTCGAGGTCCGGGTGGAAGACGCCGAGCGACACGCTGGGCAGCTCGATGGCCTTGCCGGGGGAGAGCGTTCGGCCCGCCAGTTCGGGCAGGCGGACCGCCAGCGTCACCGGCCCATCCTTCGGCCGCTGAGCAGCGATGTTCCATGCTCCGCCGAAGAAGTCGAGCGCCAGGAAGAGACCGCCCTTGTCGCCGCGCGCCAGGTTCCGGCTGTCGACGACCGGTGCGACGTGCGCCTTGCCATCCTTGCCGGCCGTCGCCTCCAGCAGCGCGAACCACGGTGTGTACTGCAGCGTGCCGGACGCGGAGAGTTGGCGGCCATAGCCGGGCCCAACCGCCTCGCCCTGCATCGTGCCGGAGTCGGCCTGGTTGTTCCCGCCGATCATCCAGCGCGCTTCGTACAGGGTGGGGCTCTTCGCCTTCAGCGTCGCTGCCACGGACGAGGCGAAGGGCCGCAGCGACAGCGACCCGCTCCCCGCGTTCTCCACCTCGCCCCAGAGCGTGACGAGGTTGGCGCCCGGGTAGGCCATCGCGTGGAAATGCACCCGCGCGTCGCCACGCCGCAGCGTCAGGTTCAGCCGCGCCACCGGGCGCCCACCCTCGACCGCCTGCACGGCTTCGCTGCCCTCCAGGCGCCAGTCGGCAGAGGGCTTCGGCGCGGCGCCGGGCTTCTTCTCGGAGATGCGCACGATCCGCAGGTCGGTGTCGCCATACCCGACGTGCTTCGCGACGGAGCGCAGCGTGACGGTGCCATCCTTCGGCGCGCGCCACACCCGTACCGCATCGTAGGTCGTGGTGGGGTGCATCACGCTCGGGCCGATGTGCGGCGTGATGCCGGGGGAGCGCAGATCGCTCTTCTCGTTGGGGATACGGATGGGCTGGTTCGTGTTCGTGCTGAACTCGACGGAGTCCATCGGCGCGCAGACGCCGCTGCCCGGGGCGTTCACCCAGTAGAACCAGACCGGCCCCTGGTCCAGCTTCTTGTCATCCGCCGAGCTGTACACCTCGCCATCGCCGTAGTCCAGCGTCACGGGCCAGTCGATCTGGTCGCCCGCGTAGTCGCCGTGCGGCCCCACCGCGAAGCCGAGCATGTCGCCCTTGCGCACGGTGAACGTGAGGTGCTCCGCGGTGAGGTCGATGGTCGCGTCACGCGGGAACTCGCGCGACCACACGTCCTCGACGGTGTGCGTGTCGTTGGGGCTGCTGGCGCTAGAAGCAAGGAGGTCGCAGGGCGCGTCCGCCGATACGTACTGCCTCGGCTTCGTTCCGGTCTTGTTCGTCAGCCCGACGATGCAGAACCGCCCGCCTCGGCACGCGATGGCCAGGTCCACGGCCTTCGACCCGATGGACCACTGCCGCCCGTCCGCGGCCGCCCGCACGTACGCGTCCGCCACCCGCACCGACTGCGACTTGGCCGCGTCCTTCGCGCCCGCCCCGCCGACCACCGCCGCCAGCAGCAGCATGGCCGCTGCTCCAATCCCTCGCATGAGAGCATGCCCCTTCCACCCGTGCTTCTCCGGCCAAGCGCCGGCTCACGGGTCAGGTTCGCCGCGGGGCGGGGGTGTTCCTCGGTTGGGTTGCGCGGTGGCGCTTGGGTGTGATACGATGGGTGAGAGAAGCGATCCGCGGGAGGCCGAAGTGAGGACTGAGTATCCACCAGACATCGAGCGGCTGTCCGTAGAGGGCTACCTCGTGCGGGAGCGCGCGGCGGAGTACAAGAGCGACTACGTCTACGGTGCCGTGCGCGCGATGTCGGGTGGCACCGTTGCGCACGGCGCGATCGCATCGAACGTCGACGTGTCGCTCGGTTCGCAGCTCATCGACAAGCCATGCCGGACTCTCACGTCGGACGTCCGTGTGCAAGCCGACACGGACGGGCTGTACGTCTACCCCGACCTGACGATCGTCTGCGGTGAGCCGCAGGTCCTGGACGACAAGAGCGACGTCCTGCTCAACCCGACGGTCATCGTCGAGGTGCTATCGCCCAGCACCGAGGCGTACGACAGGGGCCTGAAGTCGATCCGCTACCGGTCGATCCCGTCTCTGCGCGACTACCTATTGATATGCCAAGACCGGCCGCTCATCGAGCACTTCTCTCGAAGGTCGGACGAGATCTGGACCGTCGAGACGATCGAGGGGCTGGAGGGGGTCGTGAACCTGCCTTCTATCGGGTGTGCGCTGCCATTGGAACGGGTGTACCACAAGGTCGAGCTGGAGGCGCGATAGCCGCGGCGCCCGACCCGCGCATGCGCGCACGTTCGCGGATGGCGACAGAGCCGCGCGCGCCGGCAAGTGGAAGCCCTCCGCCACGCGCCGCCGCGAGCCTTACTTCGCGCGCCGGGCCTTGTCCACCGCCCGCCGCACCGCGTCCAGCTTCCGCGTCCCCTCGGAGAGCGTCGGCGCGAGCCAGCCGCCCTCCGCGAACTCGTTCCACGCGTACAGGACGATCGCGTTCGCCTCGCACGTGGTCGGGTTCTGACGCACCCAGTCGATCGCGCCGGACACGTGCGCCTCCAGCTCCTGGGGTGTCGCCGGCGTGAACCAGTTGTTCCTCAGGTCCCGGTCGGGGTAGCGCGGCAGCTTCATCGGGCGGTAGTCCCAGCCAACCGTGACCGTTGGGATGAAGGGCTTCCCCGTCTTGCGGCACTCCTCCCAGAACCACCGGTTCAGCGCGACCGCGTTGGAGTAGGGGAGCTCGCGGTCGTCGCTGCCCGGCGGGTTCACGTAGGCGCTCAGCGCGTCGAGGCCGAACTGCTCCATCTGCTCCACACCGTGCGGCGGCCAGAAGCACATGAGCGCCATGTACGGGTTGCCAAGCCCCGCCGCCTTCGTCCGCTCGCGCAGCAGGCTCAGCGCCTCGCGGCCGGCCGCCTCGGTGCCCCAGAACGGCACGAACCGGTCCATGTCGAACCAGTACACGAGCGGCCGGTTCCCGAGCACCTTCACATAGCCGGGGTCCTGGAAGCGCCGCACGAGGTAGTCGACGGTGGCGGGCCACTCGTCCTTCGGCCCGAGGTGGACGCCGGCCATCAGGATGAGGCAGTACTTGAGGCGCGCCCGGCGCTTGCTCTTGAGGTAGAGGTCGAGGCACTTCGTCATGTTGTCGGCGTTGGCCCAGCCCTTGGGGTGGTACCATCCGAACGCCCAGTAGCTCAGCCCGCCCTTCACCGCGTAGTCGAGCTCGCGGTCCATCACGTCCTGACGGTCGGCCCGGATCTCCACGCGTTCGTCCGACACGACCTTGCCGTAGAACGGCACGCGGGTGTGCCACTGCTTGGGCCACAGGCACTGCTCGTACCCAGCCCACCCGGTCTCGCTCGCCCAGGTCGTCCACGCATCCCACCGGATCGCGCCGATGAGCGGGGTGGGGCGCGGCTTGTCGACTCCCGGGGCAGGTGCGGCCGTCGCCCCTCTGGCCCACGTCCCCAGCACCGCAAGCGCGCATGCCGCCATGACGGGACATCGTGACCGCATGTGCGGCCTCATCGCTGGGCCTCGCCTACTGCCCGCCGGCCAGCGTCGGGATCACCCCGATCCGCACGCACGAGGGGCGCGAGGCCGAGTGGTACACGCGCATCGTCGCCTTGCGGAAGTCCTCCGGCTTCGCGCGCCAGATGTCCACGAACGTCTGCGGGTTGCGGTCGGCCAGCGGGAACCAGCTCGACTGCACCTGCACCATGATGCGGTGACCGGGCAGGAACGTGTGCAGCAGGTCGGTCATCGCGAACTCGACGTGCGTCACCTTGCCGGGCGTCATCGGTTGCGGGTTCTGGTAGCTGTCGCGGAATCGGCCGCGCATCACGTCGGCACGCAGCAGGTTCTGGTAGCCCGCCAGCTTGCCCTCGGCGTTGTCCGGGAACACGTCGATCACCTTCACCACGAAGTCCGCGTCCGAGCCGGAGGTCGAGACGTAGAGGTCGGCGGTCAGCGCGCCGGCGATGGTGAGAGGGGCCGTAAGAGGCGCGGACCGGTAGGTCAGCACGTCCTTGCGCCCGTCCGCGAACCGCTGGTCGTCGACCATGTAGTCGGCGGTGCGCTGCGTGATCTTGCCGCCCTGGTAGGGCACCGGGTTGGCCGGGTCGCTCTCGTACTCGTCGTAGTCGGCGCCGAACACCAACGGCGCGCCGCCGACCGCGAGCGTCTTGCCCGCCTGCAGGAACAACCCCTGCTGCTCGGCGCCCTCGGGCGGCCACGTGTCGAAGGTCCGCCAGCGGTTGGCGCCTGTCTCGAAGACCACCGCCGCGGGCAGGCTCGGCTTCCCGCCGCCCCGCAGGCAGGCGTCGAAGAACGGGAACTCGACCTGCTCGCGGTAGTACTCCGACGTGGACTGCCCGAACGTCATGTTGCCGAGCGAATCGCCGCTGCCGCCCGCCCAGCCTCCGTGCGACCACGGCCCCATCACCAGCGTCGTCGGCACGGTGGGGTTCTGGTCGCGCGTCGCCTGGCCCACGTGCAGCGCGCCCCAGCAGTCCTCCGCATCGAACCACCCGCCCACGGCCATCACGGGGCAGTGCACCTCGCGCATCAGGTGCGGCGTGCTGCGCGACTGCCAGTACTCGTCGTAGTTGGGGTGATCGCGCAGGTCCTTCCAGCACCCGTCGGTGTGCTTGAAGTAGGTGTCCGTCAGCCCGGCGAGGGTTCCGTTCTTCAGGTAGAAGTTCCACGGGTCGCCCTGAGCGTCGGCGTTCGGCATCGAGTGCGAGCCGGCCTCCGATGACTCGCCGAAGCGCGCGAAGCCGACCGCATCCATCAGGAACAGCGCCCCGTGCCGGTGGAAGTCGTCGCCGATGAACCAGTCCGACACCGGCGCCTGCGGCGAGGCGGCCCTGAGCGCGGGGTGTGACCCCATGGCCGCGGTGGCCGCGTAGAAGCCCGGATACGAGACGCCCCACACGCCCACGCGTCCGTTGTTGTCCGGCACGTGCTTCACCAGGTAGTCGACGGTGTCCCACGCGTCCGTGCTCTCGTCGATGTCCAGCGGCCGCGTGTGCACGATGAGCTGCGGCCGGATGTTGACGTAGGTCCCCTTCGACTGCCCTCTGCCGCGCACGTCCTGGAACGCGAACACGTAGCCCGCCTCGGCAAACTGCCTCGATCCCGGCAGCCCGCCGCGGTACTCGTACGCCCCGTATGGGCCCGCGCCGTAGGGCGTCCGCTCCAACAGGATCGGGTGCTTCCCGGGCTTGCTCCGCGGCACGTACACGGCGGTGTACAGCTCCACCCCGTCGCGCATCGGGATCCGGTACTCGATCTTGGAGTAGGTGTCCTTGAGCCCCTGGGCGAATGCGGTCCAAGGAATGGCGATGAGCAGCAGGACTGCCAACGCGGCGGAGCGAATGGGTGCGTGTCGGTTCATGTCGGGGGAGTTCGCCGGACGGTGCACGGTCTCCTGTCTCCGCGCGCCCACCGACCATGAAGGCCGCCCACTATTGCTCGGCGCGTCCAGTGTCCCGGTGGTGGCGCATCACGATAGGCTCTCGGCCTCTCGCGGCGTACGACGTTGCGATGGGGCGGCCGTCCCTGCCCGCCCTGAAGGACCAACTGCTGGAGGGGGCCTCGGGCCAGGCTCCATATTGCTGCGCAATGCACCCGTCCGCAGGACGATTGGCCGGAGGCCCGCCAGCCGGGTGATTCATCTCCCGGCGCGTATCGCACAACCGATCGGCGGACGCACCCGTCCGGTGGACGGCCGGCGGAACGCCACACTGCCGGTGCTCTCACACCACCGGACCATTGAGAGGAACACCCAACCTGTGCCCATCACACGCTCAGTCGTGATGCTGATCGCCCTCCTGGCCGTTCTGCCCATCGCCGCGCAGGCGACGGAGGCGCCTACCATGCAACCAGTCGTCTCCTGGAACCGCCGCACCGGGCAAGCCATCCTCACCACTGGCCGCCTCGAACTCATCGTAGACACGAACGCCGGGCTCAACGCGCACGCCCTTCGCGACCGCCAGACCGGCCGGGTCTACGCCGATGGCGAGTACGTCTGGCCCGAGGAGCAGCACCCGCCGCTCGTGCGCCAGCCCGTCGTCCACGAGCGCTCCATCGTCTTCACCGCGTGGCTCCAGCACATCCAGGTCGAGCAGAGCTTCGTGCTGCCGAAGGACGAGCCCGGCGTCATCCTGGAGCGCATCAAGATCCTGAACCCCACCGGCGAGGCCATCGACACGTCCACGTTCCGCTGCGGGTTCGCCAAGCTCCTCGACGAGCGGGCCGGCGCCATCCGCCTCTGCCCCGTGCCCTACCGCCGCGAGACGAACGGGGAGATGCAGGAGTGGCCGCTGAGCGAAGTGGCGAAGCGCCCGAGCGGCTTCGCGGCCTGGGCCGAGCCCTGGCAGCCGACCGCCGCATGGGGCGCCGAGGGCTGGGTGTGGAGCACGGAAGACGCCGCCCTTCTCGTGGCCAAGCACAACGCGGCCTCGATGGAGTGGTCGTTGATGGAGCCCATGACCCGCGGCGGCCGGACGCTCATCCGCTTCGGCGGGGCGGGGCAGTGGAAGCACGGCCACCCGGAGGGCGCGTCGAAGCTCGCCGCGGGCCAGGCGTTCACCTTCGGCGAGACCCGCATCCAGCTCGTCGAGGGCGGCTGGAAGGAGGCCTACTACGCCTACCGTGGCTGGACCGAGGCGAAGGGCTGCCGCGCTCCCGCCGGCTACGATCCGCCCGTGCACTGGAACGAGCTGTATGACAACGAGTACTACTTCAGATGCTGCGACGAGTGCGGTAGGCACATCACGCCGGACAAGCTCGCCATCGAGCCCGCGTTCTGGCCCGTCAACGAGGCGCTGCTGAAGCAGTACTACAGCAAGGAGCTGATGCTCGCGGAGGCGGCCAAGGCGAAGGAGCTGGGCTGCCAGGCGCTGTACATGGACCCCGGCTGGGACACGGGCGCGAACCAGCAGCTCTGGGGCGAGGACCGGCTCGGACCGTGCGGCGCCTGGGTCAAGCGGATCCATGGCGAGTACGGCCTGAAGGTGTCGCTCTGGTGCGCCCTGGGCTGCGTGCCCCCGAGCTACGGCGACCCTGACGCCACCCCGCTCGATGCCCGCGTGATGAACCAGGACGGCAAGAAGGCCGCCATCCCGTGCTTCGCCTCGCCGGCCTTCCTCGACACGAAGGAGAAGCGCCTCGGCGAGCTGTGCCGCAACGGCGTCGCGTTCCTCATGTTCGACAGCGACCAGTTCTCCGGCCCCTGCTACGACCCGACGCACGGCCACGGGGTGCCGTCCACGCGCGAGGACCACGCCCGCGCCCTGCTGGAGCTGGCCCGCCGCCTCCGGACGCGCTACCCGAAGCTGCTCATCGAGCTGCACGACCCCATCAGCGGCCCGAGTGGCATCCACTACACGCCCACCTACTACGGCTACGCGCGGCCGCATTCGTTCACTGACCTCTGGGGCCACGAGTTCATGTGGGGCCCGCTCGACGACCTCCTCTCGCGCCGCGCGGTCAGCCTCTACTACTACAACCTGGCCTACAGCATCCCGCTCTACCTGCACGTGAACCTGAAGCAGGACAACGAGCAGTCGCTGGTCTTCTGGTGGTTCGCCAGCACGTGCCGCCACCTGGGGGTAGGGGGCAAGCCGCCCGCGCCCGTCTGGGAGGCCGAGAAGCGCGCCATGGCGACCTACCGCGGCCTGAAGCGCTTCTACACGCAGGGCACGTTCCACGGCCTCGACGAGATGGTGCACGTGCACACGCTGCCGGACCTGCGCGGCGCCGTGGTGAACGCGTTCAACCTGGAGGACTCGCCCGCCAAGCGCACCGTCACGTTCACCCTCGCCGAGGTCGGCCTGCCGAGCGGCACGGTGCACGCCGATGGCGCCCCCTGCACGCAGGACGGCGACACCGTGACGCTCGACCTCGCCATCGCCGCGCGGGGCCACCAGTTGGTGAAGCTGCGGGTGGAGTGATGCCCAGACGTACCGGGCCTCACGTCGTGCACACTCCGTCGGGCACCGGCTCCTCGGCCAGGTCGTGCTTGGAGCCTGTGTCGCTCTTGGCGTCGGCGGCATACCTAGCCCACGTCTCCGTGGTGGCCTGGATCTCACCGGAGCACGCTCGCCACTCAGCGATCGCCACGGCGAGGCACCCAAGCTCTCCCCCGAAGCACACGACAGCACGCACTGGGCTCAGGAGCCAGCCGTTGGACAAGGTCAGGGCATCCCAAACCACTATCACCGACGCGACGACGATCGGCGCGGCGGCGATCAGCGGTACGAATGTGCGGTTGCGTCTGGCAGGCGTGTCCGTGATGCTAGGTGGCGTCGCTAGCACCTGGCTCATGCTCAGCAGAACGTAGCACTCCCGCAGGCATCCTCTTGGAGCGGCCTCGAAGGCATGCCTCAGATTGGCTGCTTCCCGAGCCAGACAATGTCGGAGTACTAGAAGGACCAGCACGATGGCCAGGCAGGCGAAGAGGCCCATGTCATTGATGTTGAAAGAGACGCTAGCCAGCGGGATGGTGATGGTGTTCTGCCCGAGCTTAACCTTCCGCAGCTCCCTAAGGTGCTCGTCGAACACCTGCGGGTCCGTGACCTTGGTGGCTGAGGCAACCGCCCTGCCCAGTTGGGCGTCCCGCTCGGACTGCTTGGGGGTGCCGGCCAGGTATGCCTTGGCCGCACTTGCGGCGTGAATCTTGGCGTCGACCCAGTTGCCCGGGCAGTAGTTCCAGAACGCTGCAAGCACGCCTACGGCGAGCATTGCCAGTAGGAACAGCACTGAGCGAGAGCGGTCCGATGCCTTGGTGGCGGCATCGAGGTAGAGCCTGTAGTCCATGTGCTCGTTCATGTAGATGCCTCCGAGATCAGGCCGTGGGGCCTGAGTGTCGCTTGCCCGCCACAGGCCGTCAGGCGCCCGAGGCGCCGTTGGCCCCGCCGGATGGTTGGCTGGTCGCTATGGTGGGAAGCGCTCACTATCGGTACATGCGGCGACGATGTCGATTACTCCTCCATAGTGCGGCTGCGTGGTTGCTGCCCACCCGTGTTCCGTCTGTGTCCGCCCCGCCGAGAGAAGGGACATGCTCCATGATCTGCATCGCGTTCACTCTCGCTGCCACAGTCGCCCAGTCGCGTCCCACCCCCACCACCCTCGCCGAGTTGACGAAGCTCCCGGCCAGAGGCGTCTCCGTGGCGGAGGTGACCGACTACGCGCCGGGGCGCTACCAGGGGCCGATGACGCCGAGCCCGCCGCACGCCGACGGCAACGCCAAGCGCGCGGTGGTGGTGCGCTGGCAGGGCAGGGGGGAGCGCTTCGTCTTCAGCCACGAGGCCAGCTACTGCCCGCTGCTGGAGCTGCCGAGCGGCGCGGCCCTGTGCAACCAGTTCTTCGAGGGCAACCTGGGCGACGCGGAGCTGTTCAACGACCCCGGCCGCAAGGAGTGCAACAGCTTCGTCGACATCGTCGAGGCGGGCCCGAAGCGCGCATGGGTCCGCTGGACCTACTTCTGCGTGAACATGCGCGACGACGCGAAGCCCCGCCTGCGCGGCACCGAGGACTACTTCGCCTACCCGAACGGCCTGGTGCTGCGCCGCATGAGCTATGAGAGCCTGATGCCGGGCGAGGTCGTCGGCTACAGCACGCAGCCCGTCGAGCTGTTCGGCGTCGGCCCCGTCGGCTCGACCATCGCCTCCCTCTTCCCGCGCGACGAGGACCACGGCGACTGGCGCACGCACACGGCGCTTGACCTCTACGGCGATGCCCGCTACGACCTGTTCTGGGACGAGAAGGGCGGCACCCGCCGCGTGGGCGACGACGCGACCCTGGCCGCCATCGCCCGCTCGAAGGGCTGCGCGCTCATCTTGCCGTTCAGGGAGGGGCTGCTGTTCGCGATCCTCGGCCCCGCCAGCGGCTTCCCGGCGGATCGCAACCAGCTCGTCGACCACTGCACGCCGGGCGCGGAGGGTGGCTGCGGCTGGGGCACGGGGCTCTGGGACCACTGGCCCATCGGCTGGCTCAACTCGCAGACGAGCTTCTGGAAGCCCGGCTCGCCGTACCCGTTCAGCTTCGGCTCCATCGGCCAATTCTTCGTCCCGCCCGGCAAGCGCCTGAAGTCGTTCGGCACGGACTACCCGGAGTTCTGCAAGGACATGGAGACGAACCGCTGGACCGAGCGCCGCCTGTTCGCGGTCCTCCTCGGCGCGGCGAAGGATGAGGCCGAGGTTGGCCGCGTCGGTCGCGCCTGGCTGGAGCAGGGCTCGCGCTGCATGCGACCCGAGAGCATCGCGCGGCTGCGGTAGGGGGCGATGGTGTGCGTCTCGAATAGAGAGGGACTGCACGACGAGACCCCGGGAGCGCGATCATGTCGGTAGAACGCATGACGGTCGACGAGTACCTGGCGCGCGAGCGCCCCGCGCTCGATAAGCACGACCTCGTTGACGGGATCGTCCGGGAACGGGCGACAAGCAACTGGCAGCACGCGCTCGTGGCGACGAACCTTGTGATGGCCGTCCACTCGCAGTTGAAGGGCACGCCCCTGGGTGCGCTCGGCAGCAACATGAAGATCGAGGTGGTGCCGGGGGAGATGCTCGTCTACCCGGATATGCTGGTCCACGGTGAGGCGCCGAGATTCCACGACGATGTGAGGGATGTGCTCCTGAACCCCACCGTCATCTTCGAGATCCTGTCGCCGAGCACCGAGTCCTACGATCGGGGCCTCAAGGCGGTGCGCTACCGGTCGATCCCGTCGCTCCAGGAGTACGTCCTGATCGCACAGGACCGGCCCCTCGTCGAGCGGTATGCTCGGCACACAGAGGACCTCTGGATCCTGGAGACCGCCGAGGGGCTGGATCGGTCGATTGCCCTGCCGTCCATCGGCTGCACGCTGGCCCTGGCGGATGTCTACGACAGGATCGAGTTCGCCGCTATCTGACCCCGTACCCGCCGCGAAGGAGACAGCCCATGCACCTGGCCACGTGCGCCTTGCTGCTCGCCGTCGTGGGACCCACCTGCCGCGGCGCATCCGCCCAGACCGCGATCGACCGTAAGGCGTGGATGGCGCCGAGCCCCTCGACTCGCCTCCGCGTGCTGAAGCCGATGCGCAAGGGCGCCGACTACCCGGGCGCGGCCGACTACATGCGCGTGCTGGAGCGCTTCCCGCGGTTCGCCGAGCGGGGCTGGCGCGAGAAGGCGGGCCCCGCCGGCCAGTCCTTCTTCGGCGACCCGGACTCCGCCGAGATGGGCATGCGCTCGATGGGCAACTTCGTGTTCGTCATGGCCCTCCTCGCCACCGACCCCGCCTACGACCCGCGCGTGACCGGCGTGCCGCGGGCGCGCGTGCTGGAGTTGGCGCGCGCCTGCCTCCGCTACATGACTGACGCCCACGTCACCGGGGCCTCCACGTGCGGCGACGGGAAGAAGTGGGGCCATCACTGGCAGAGCGCCTGGTGGACCGCGAAGATGGCCGTGGGCGCGCACCTGATGTGGTCCGCCCTCTCCGACGAGGAGCGCCTTGCCGTCCGCCGCGTGGTGACCGACGAGGCCAGCCGCCACCTGGAGCGCAAGGCCCCGAGCGGCTCGCTGGCAGACACCAAGTCGGAGGAGAACGCGTGGGACACCGAGGTGATGGCGGCCGCCGTCGCCTACTTCCCCGACGATCCGCGCGCGCCCCGGTGGCGGGCCAAGCTCATCGAGTTCGCGCTCAACTCCCTCTCGACAGCGGAGGACCGGAACTCCAGCGCTGTCGTGGATGGCCGGCCGCTGCGCGAGCAGGTGTACACGGCCAACATTCACTCGGACTACACCATCGAGAACCACGGCGCCTATCACGCCTGCTACATGGCCTGCCCGCTGCACTCGCTCGCGTGGGGCGCGTATGCGTTCGCCAGCGTGGGCGCCGAGTCGCCGCAGGCCCAGTTCCACCACTTCCGCGACGTCTGGCAGCGCTTGGCGCCCACGTGCTTGGAGCGCCGATTCGCCTACATGGGCGGCAAGGACTGGCCGCGCTACGCCTACGGCCTCTCGTTCATCATGCCCGCGCTCGTCGTGCTCGGCGACCGCTACTCCGACGATGCCGCGCGCGCCATCGAGGCTAGGCGGTTCCGCGCGTTCGACCGGGAGCAGCGCGAGAGCGCGGACGGCAGCTTCTTCGGCAAGCGCTTCACGAACAACGTGATGATGGACCGCCTGCTCGAGTACGAGACCGACGCCTACGCCAACCTGGGCCTCTGCTACCTCATGCACCGCGACGGCAAGGCCCCGCCGCGCAGGCCGCTCAGCGACGCGCGGCTCGCCAAGGCCCTGGCGGACAAGCACGTCGGCTCCCCGTCGCTCACCTCGTACGTGCGCACGGAGCGCCTCTTCGCGAGCTTCGCGTGGAAGCGCCTCGACGGGCCGTGGCCGACTGCGTACTTCATCCCGGCCGGGTCCGACGACATGGCGGAGTGGGGGCCTGCCAACCTGGTGGGGCGCATCTCCGTCCAGGGCGTCTCCGGCAGGAACGCGGTCATCGACCACCACGACGAGGCGACGCCCAACGGATTCCGCTCGTCCGGCACGGTGCGCTACCTGAAGGCCGACGGGTCGCCCGCCTACACGCTCGCCGTGACGTTCGACGTGGACGCCCAGGCCGGAATCGCCGACGTGACCTCGCGCTTCGTCGCGGATGGGGACATCCTCGTCGTCTCGGCGGAGGGGCTGCGCCTCCACGTGGCGAACGATCGCTTCAACGGAGGCAGGCGCGTCTGGCACGCGGACGATGGTGCGCGAACGCTGCGTTTCGACCTGAAGGGGCCATGGCCCGCGCGCGAGACGATCCGCACGGTCGACCTGCCGGGCGTGTGGGTCAACCTGGACGGCAAGCTCGGAATCGTCGCGCGGAGTGGCGAGGATCGGCGCTTCGCCCTGCGCGTCTCGGACCGCCGCAACGGCCCCTGGGGCTCCATCCACTACGACGTGTTGGACAGCCCGGCCATGGTCACGATCCCGCGCCATTGCCGCAAGGGCGAGACCGTTCTGGAGTCCTCGTTCCGCCTCGTCGCCGGACCGCCCGAGCGCGCGCGGGCCATCTCGGAGGAGCGCCAGTGATCAGCCTGCTCGTCGCCCTGCTCGCCCTGGCGCCCGCACCCGCCCAAGGAGCCCGCCCCATGAACGCTCCCGCCCAGTCGACGACGGTTGTCAGCCTCGATGGCGAGGGGTGGGTGCTCGCCACCGACCCCCAGAACGTGGGGCGCGACCAGGCGTGGTACAGCGCGCCGCCTCCCGAGGCGAAGCCAACGCGCGTCCCGTGGACCATCCAGAGCGTCTTCCCGGGCTACTCCGGCGTCGCGTGGTACTGGCGCGACGTCGAAGCACCCGCCAACCCGCACAAGGGCGGCCGCTACCTGCTGCGATTCTGGGATGTGGACTACCTGGCCGACGTGTGGGTGAACGGGAAGCATGTCGGCACCCACGAGGGCGCGCAAGCCCGCTTCACGCTCGACGTGACCTCCGCCGTGACGCCGGGCGCTGCCAACCGCATCGCGGTCCGCGTCGTCTCCCCGTTCGTCGCGCCGGTGGACGGCTTGGTGCGCTCCCAGACGCCGCACGGCGCGTACCGCGACCTCAACGTGGGTGGCATCCTCGACTCGGTCGAGTTGCTCGTCGTGCCGCAGGTGCGCATCGAGGACCTCTACGTCCGCGCTGACCCGAAGACCGGCGTTGTCCGCGTCGAGGCCACCGTCCGCAGCGAGGCGCGCCGCCCGGTTCGCGCCGGCCTGCAGCTCGCCGTGTCGCCCGCGAACGGCAGCGAGCCCGCCGCCACCTGCCGCGTGGACGTCGAGGTCGTGCCGGGATCGAGTACCCTCCGCGCCGAGCTGCGCGTCGCGCACCCGCGCCTTTGGCAGCTCAACGACCCCCAGCTCTACCGCGTCACCGCGCGTATCGGGGTGGCGCGCTCGTCCTCCATCGACGAGGCGGCCACGCGCTTCGGCTTCCGCGACTTCCGCTTCGAGAAGGGCTGCTTCCGCCTGAACGGTCGGCGCATCTTCTGGGTGAGCGCGCACACGGGAGCCGATACGCCCGTCACCATCCGCGTGCCCTGCGATCCCGGCCTCCTGCGTCAGGACCTCGTCAACCTGAAGGCGGCGGGCTTCACGGGCGTGCGGTTCATCTCGATCGTGGGCCAGCGCTGCCAGCTCGACCTCTGCGACGAGATCGGCCTGATGGTCTACGAGGAAAGCCACGCCTCGTGGATGCTCTCCGACTCGCCCAAGCTGGCCGAGCGCATGGACGCGTCCATCTCCGGTATGATCCTGCGCGACCGCAACCACCCGAGCGTCGCCATGTGGGGCCTGCTGAACGAGACGGGCGCCGGCCCGGTGTTCGACCATGCCCTCCAGTCGCTCCCGCTCGTGCGCAAGCTCGACGACACGCGCGTCGTGATGCTCGGCAGCGGCCGGTTCGAGAGCCTGGCGGTGCTGAACGGCCTCGAGGTGCGGCGGCCCGCCGACGCCCGCGCGCCGTGCGCCTCGCACAACCCGAAGCCGTACTCCATCTCGGGCATCACGCTCTGGCGGCCGAGCGAGGTGGCGCTCATTCCCGGCGTGAACGGGGAGTACGGCGTGGCGCGCTGGACCGCGCCCGTCGATGGGCAGTACCGCGTGACGGCCAGGTTCCGCGGCACGGGCCACTTCACGGTGAGCGACGTTCACGTGCTGCATGCCGGCAAGCCGCTCTACGACGGCTGCATCAACCAGCAGGGCAGGGGGGACGACTGCGCCTGGGCCGGCGCGGTGACGCTGAAGAAGGGGGAGGCGCTGGACTTCGTGGTCGGCGGGCGGACCCCGGCGGGCGGCGAGTGGTACGAGCGCTGGGGCAACAACACGTCGGTCGCCGCGACGGTCACACTGCCCGATGGGACTCGCCACGATCTGGCGGACGGCTTCTCAGCGACTCGGGACCCCGCCGGCCCCTGGACCTACGGGTGGCTCGCGCCTGGCCCCGCGCCCGACGCCGCCACGTTCCGCCCGTTCGACAAGAGCGAGGTCCTGAAGAACGGCGCGCCCGGCAGCCTCAGCAACCCGGGCTCGGACCATTGGGAGGACGTGGTCATCGACCAGCACTACTACCCGCGCGTGCCGCACCGGGAGCTGGAGATCGCCCGTCTGCGGGGCATCGCTGGCAACGACAATCCGATCTTCCTGTCGGAGTACGGCGTCGGCAGCGCCGTCGATCTGCCGCGCTTCATCCGGCATCACGAGCAGCTCGGCGTCGAGTCCGGCGAGCGCCTCGACCTGGTGAAGGGCGAGTACGCCGCGTTCCTGGCGGATTGGGCGCGCCTCAAGCTCGACGAGGCGTTCGCGAGTCCCGAGGACTTCTTCACCCAGTGCGTCGCGCGCGAGGCCGCCCTCAAGGCGATGGGCCTCAACGCGCTGCGCTCGAACCCGAACCTGGTCGCCTACGGCATGACCGGGCTGCAGGACCCACTGGAGTTCGGCGAGGGCTTCACGACCGCATTCCGCGAGCTGAAGCCCGGCACCACGGATGCCATCTTCGAGGGCCTTGCCCCGGTGAAGTGGTGCACGTTCGCCGAGCCGGTGAGTGTGTACCGCGGCGCGAAGGTCCGGCTCGAGGCGGTGCTCTCCAACATCGACGCCGCCCCGCCCGGCCAGTACCCCGCCCGCGTCCAGGTCATCGGCCCGGACAACCGCCGCGTGCTCGACCGTACGATCACGGTCACGGTGCCCGGCCCAGTGGGCGGCAAGGAGCCCTCGTTCGCCACGCCGGTCTTGCGCGAGGAGGCGCCCATCGATGGCCCCACCGGGCGCTACCGCTTCCTCGTCACGTTCCAGAGGGGCGTCGCGGCGACGGGCGGCGACGCGGTCTTCTACGTCACCGATCCGGCCGACATGCCCGAGGCGCCCGGCGAGGTCTCGCGCTGGGGCGACGACGCGGAGTTGGGAGCTTGGCTCGCGGCCCACGGCATCCGCACGCGGCCGTACCAGCCCGGCTCCGCGATCGGGCGCGAGGTCATCCTCGTCTCGCATGCGCCCGCCGCGGGAGGTACGGACGCCGCGTGGAAGGACCTGGCCGATCGCGTCGCCGCCGGCGCAACGGCTGTCTTCCTGTGCCCGGACGTCTTCCGCACCGACGCCGACCCGCTCGGCCGCCTGCCGCTCGCGCAGAGGGGCCGCCTCGACCGTGTCAGCGAGTACTGGTTCCCGCAGGTCTACCCGAAGGACGAGTGGGCAAGGAAGCACCCGCTCTTCGACGGCCTCCCGAGCGGCGGGCTGATGGACTACACCTTCTACCGCGAGATCATCCCCGACTTCCGCTTCCTGGGCCAGAGCACCCCGGACGAAGCGGTCGCGGGCTCCTTCCGCACCTCGCACCCAGGCGCCTACTGGTGCGACACGATGCTCTCGGTCCACAAGCTGGGGCAGGGGAGGTTCATCCTCAACAGCCTGCGCGTCCGCCAGGAACTGGGCCGCGACCCAACCGCCGAGCGTCTCTTGCGCAACATGCTGCGGTACGCTGCCAAGCCCTAGCCGGCCGCGCCAGAACGCACGCGCCCGCGTCATGTCCCCTCCCGATTCGGGAGGGGTGGCCGAAGGCCGGGGTGGGTTGCCGTCCAGTCCGCGCAGGCGTACTTCGTGCCGTTCGCGAGGCGCGGCTTCAACCGCCGGCCCAACCAACCGCCGGCCCAACCAGCCGCCGGTCCAACGCACACGCCCGCACCACGTCCCCTCCCGATTCGGGAGGGGTGGCCGAAGGCCGGGGTGGGTTGCCGTCCAGTCCGCGCAGGCGTACTTCGTGCCGTTCGCGAGGCGCGGCTTCAACCGCCGGCCCAACCAACCGCCGGCCCAACGCACCACGCCCCCGCCACGTCCCCTCCCGATTCGGGAGGGGTGGCCGAAGGCCGGGGTGGGTTGCCGCGCCGCCCACACCAACTCGTGACGCCATCCCGCGGCTGCCCCTCGTCTACCACGTAACACCCGCGACGGAGGACTGCTCGTGATCCACTGCCCGAACTGCAACGCCACGCTGCCGGACTATGTGTCCCGGTGCCACTTCTGCGGCTCGACGTTCGCCAACCAGAACCTGCCGCCCAAGATGCGTGCCGCGTCGGGAGGCTACGACGCCACCGGCCGCCCGAAGTGGGTCTGGCCCGCCTACTACGGCATCGCCGGATGGTGGATCCTCACGGGCGCGGTCGGCATCGCGCAGGGTCTGCTGCTGCAGCATGGCGGGGGCATCGTGGGCACCGCGGCCGGGGTCCTGAACGTCGTGTTCGGGCTGGGCCTGATGGCGCGCGTCGAGATCGTCCGCGGCATCACGAACGTGGTCTGCTTCATCAACATTGTGTTCGGCCTCTTCAGTCTGGTCGGGGCGTTCCTCGCATCGGCCATCTTTGGGCTGCTGGGCGCGATCGAGATGGTCGTGTGCATGGTCAACATCGGCGCGGCAGTCTTCCTCATGTTCCTCATCGGCGAGACGGACACATTGCCCCCCAAGCTCTGAAGCCCGCGCGCGGGATGCTCCACGGCCGGAGCGCGGCGCCCGCGGCGCACGGTGTGGCGTCTGCCCGTGGCCGGCTGCGAGGACTGGCTGGCTTGGCACGGGGTATGCAGTGGCAGGTGGGTACAAGCGCCATCGACAGCGGAGCCAGTCTGGCCGCGCCTCGAGCGCCCGCGCACCTCGACATCGCGCCTGCTCGCGCAAGGAGGCTGCCCCATGGAAGTCATCGCACGTCTCCGCCAAGCCCTCGCCATTTGCGCCGTGCTTCTCGTACCGGCGACGGCCAACGCCTTCACGCTGCACAACCTGCCGGACGGCAGCCCGCTGGTGCGCACGTACGATCCGTGCACCGGCGTGACGACCGGCGGGACGACGCTGCCCGACGGCGGACAGGTGCTGCACTGGGAGGACCCCGGGGATGTCGGCGGGGTCATCGACGCCCTGAAGTGGCAGTTCGGCACCGATGTCATCCACGGCTACAAGGACGGAGCATCGACGACCACGCCGCGTGACCCGAGCAAGATCTGGAGCTTCGGCCTGGGCAGCGCCGTGGCCGGCGACCTCTACATCGACCAGTATCTCGCGATCGATTCGGACGGCGTGCAGCCGGGCACCGGCAAGGCGTACCCGGGCTATTGCTTCCATGGGGCCACGCTCAAGGCGCACTTCGACAAGAACGCGGACAGCCCGGCGCATCTCGGGTGGGTGCAGCTCATCATGACGGACCACCCGCAGCCTGGCATCCCCTCGGGCGCCGCGATGTATGTCGACCCCTTCCCGAACGACGGCACCGATGACGGCCCGTTCTACTGGAACGGCACGGACCACCCGATCGACATCTCCACGTACAACCTGTTCAGCGACACGTCGTCGAGGTCGCACTGGGAGGAGTGGAACTGGTCCGGGCACTGGCGCGCGAACCTGTTCCTGGTGTCGTGGGACGAGGCGACGCCGCGCAAGCTCACGATCCGCGACGGTATCCAGTGGGCGTGGGACGGCGAGTGCGTTCCCGAGCCGTCGGCGGTCGCGGTACTGATCGTGGGTGGCGCCTGCCTGGTCCTGTTGGCCGCCCGGTCGCGTGGGCGGCAGGTCCGGGCGCGCGTGAGGTGTCGCCGCGAGCGGTGAAGCGGGTCCCCGATGCGCCCGCGACCGGGTCGAACGGGTAGAGCGTGCTCCGTGAGACAGGGCACAGCACTCCTGGGATACGTGGGATCGACCACCGTGTTGTGCGCGCGAATGCTGTGCCCGTGCGAGTGGGTGCTGCGCGAGGGGCCGGACGGGCGCGCGACGGTGTGGCCCGGCGTAGGGGTTTAGCAGTCGCGTCGCCACCGTCCGTCGATGCACAACGTGGCTCGCGATTGCTTAACCCTGCCCCTCTCGCGATCCACGCCCCTGCCGCACGCACACGCCCTCGCCACGTCCCCTCCCGATTCGGGAGGGGTGGCCGAAGGCCGGGGTGGGTCGCCGTGCAGTCGCCATGCCAGCCGCACACGCCCTCGCCACGTCCCCTCCCGATTCGGGAGGGGTGGCCGAAGGCCGGGGTGGGTCGCCGTTCCGCGCCTACTTCGCCTTCTTCCACCCCAGCGAGCCGCTGTCCGGGATGCCCGGCTGCTTGTACCACGACGCCAGGAACCGATCCATGCCGCCCTCGTACGCCGCCTTCTTGATGTTCATCCACGTGAGCTGATCGCCCACCGCGAAGTAGAGCAGCGTCTTGCCTTGCCACTCCACCAGGTCCGGGTCCGACGCGTTGATGCCCTCGTCGAGCCCCTCGGGGCGCAGGACGGGGTTGGCCGCGCTCAGCTCCCAGTGCACGAGGTCCTTGGAGCGCGTGATGTAGGTCTCGAACCACCAGCGCGGCGTGCGGTGCTCCAGGTACAGCACGTAGTAGTAGCCGCGCGAGTAGCGGATGCAGGGGCAGGCGGTGTAGCGGTCCGTGCCGAAGGTCGCGCCGGGCAGCTTCGTCCAGTGGATGAGGTCCTTCGACTTCGCCAGCTTCACCGTGAACGCGGGCCACTTCGGGTCATTGCTCTCGTAGGTCATCACGTAACCGTCGCGCCCCTTGCAGACCGACGTGTTGAAGATGCCCTCGTTCTCCCGCTCGATGGCAGGCGCCTGCTCCCAGTTCACCAGGTCGTCGGAGTGGAAGACCGAGACGCCGCCCCAGTTGTCCGGGTTCCAGCGTGAGGCGAACACGTAGATGCGGCCGCCCTCGACGAACGCCGACGCCAGCCCGAACCCCTCGCCGCAGCGGCCGATCTCCTCGCGCGTCTCGGCGTCCTTCAGCGAGAGGTAGTAGTCCTTCGCGGCGCCGCCGGTGGCCGGGCGGATGCTCTCCAGCAGGCAGAGGCGCCCCTTCCACACGACCGGGCTCACCTCGCAGAGGTCCTTCACCACCAGCTCGCGGCTCGCGAAGGGCGCCGGGCGGGCGGGGGCGGGCGGCGCGATGGAGCGGAACGCCTCCTCCGGCCAGGCGGCCAGGCGGTAGATGCCCTTCGGCACGTCCTGCTGGTACTGCACGTACGCCTGCACGTTGCCGCCGAGCGTGAACTGGATGTCCTTCGCGGTCTCCTTCTTCACCTTCACGCCGAACAGCTTGTAGCCCATCAGCAGGCAGTCCTGCAGCTCGACGTGCAGCAGCTTGCCTTCCTCCATGCTCACGATGATGCCGTCGCTGGGCGTGCCGACGGGCTGCGAGAAGTTGAGCACGATGAGCTTGCAGCGCTCTGCCCGGATGCGCGTGTACGAGTGGAACCCGTAGTTGCTGCCCTTGAGCGCGCACTGCGGCGAGGCCATCGTGCAGTCTTCGAGCACCGCATCGGGGCGCGCGGGCATCGCCTCGTTCTCGCAGCGGATGTACGCGGCCGCGGTGTCGCCCCACCAGTCCAGCGCCCACATCTGGCAGCGGCGGAAGGTGATGGGCTCATCGGGCCGCGACAGGCAGCTCGCCACGCCGCACCCGAACGCCCGCCCGATCGACACGCAGTCCTCCACGATCACGGAGAAGGGCTTCACCTGATCGGTGCAGTCGAAGAAGATGCCCCCGTCGCCTCCGGTCACGTAGAGCCCCTTGAGCTTCCACCGGTCCCAGCAGATGGCGGAGAAGGTGGCGTCCGTGTGCTCCGGCGACCAGCCCTTCGAATACGCCTTGATCGGCCCCCACCAGTCGTAGCTCTTGAAGCCCTTCTGCTCGGGGTCGCCGGAGTCGATGACCACGGAGCCCGTCGTGCCGCCGCCCAGCTTGCCGTCCGTGTCGCCGATCAGCTCGTTGTAGCGCCCCTCCGCGCCCTTGCGCCCGGCGAAGAGGTTGTTCTCGAAGTACGTGTCGGGCCGCACGATGACGCGGTGGCCGCCGCCGTCGTCCGGGATGGCGCTGAGCGCGGCCTGGATGGTCTTGAAGGCATGCGCCCACGAGGAGCCATCCGTGTTGTCGCCGAGCTTCGATACGTACATCGTGGTCGGCGCGGCGGCGGCGGGCAGCGCGGCGATGGCGAGTGCGGCGGCGAGCAGGACGATGAGCGGCGAGTTCATGAGGCAGCCTCCCGGCGCGAGTGGTGGCTACTGGTTCGTGGAGGAGGGGCGGGGTTCCTGCGTGATGCGTGTCGGTATGGTCCCGCCTCGCGGCCCGATGGCGAACGTCTGCCTCAGCCCCGGCCCAAGACCACCTCACCCCCGGCCCCTCTCCTTCGCAAGGAGAGGGGAGCGCCGTCTGCAGCCGCTCGCGCTCGATGTGGGGGTCGGCAGCGACCTGCGGCGGCGC
>CAZFLM010000021.1:0-86136 GCA_964519955.1 uncultured Chthonomonadaceae bacterium
CACGGTTCCTAGAGGGGGAGGCGGCGGCAACGACGCCTCCCCACTCGGCGACGGCACAACGGCACCGTGAGTCTGGTGGTGTTCCAGCCCATTTACAGATGAGATCCCTGACGGGATGACGGCAGGGTCCCCGGAGATTGGCAGGTGTGGCCGCGGGCGTTTTTGCCATCTACGCAGGAGTCGGGGTGCCACACGCGCAACCATTCGCTGGTTCGCCGCCGCACCATTCCACCGTTCGACGCCGCCCGGGGCGGCAACGGAGCGACGCAATGTGCAGATCGGCAGTCGTCCTGAGCCTGGTGCTCGCCGCCGCCGCGGCCTTTGCGGCGCCCAAGGAGAAGCCCGTGAGCGCAGCCGAGATGGCAGACGCCAAGAAGTGGGTGCAGCAGCATCTGGCCGCCAGGTCGATCCTGCCGTTCTCCTTCACGATCGACAGGCAGTCTTCCTTCGTCGAGCTGCCGAAGTGGAAGGCGCAGCGTTCCACGCGCAAGCTGAGCGGCGGGCGCACGCGGATCGAGCTGACCTATACGCAGCCGGGCCCGGGGCTGGTCGTGCGCTGCGTCGCGATCCAGTACGCCGACTACCCCACCGTCGAGTGGACTGTGTACCTGAAGAACGCCGGCACGGCCGACACGCCGATCCTGGCGGACATCCGCGCGCTCGATGCTCCGCTGCATCCGGTGGCCTCAGGCGAGCCCACTCTGCACCACTGGACCGGCAGCCCGTGCGCTCCGAACGACTACCAGCCGCACGAGGCACCACTCACGGCCGGCACGCCGGTGCGCATCACGACGAACGGCGGGCGCCCGACGAACAGCGACATGCCCTACTTCAACGTCGACTGGCACGACGCGGGCGTCATCGCGGTGCTCGGATGGCCGGGGCAGTGGGCCGCCATGTTCGCCCGCGAGGCCGACGGCAGCGTGCGCGCGATGGGCGGGCAGGAGCTGACGCACCTCAGGCTGCATCCCGGCGAGGAGATCCGCACGCCGCTCGCGGTGCTGCAGTTCTGGCGCGGCGACTGGGTGCACGCGCAGAACGTGTGGCGGCGCTGGATGCTGGCGCACAACCTGCCGCGGTACAAGGGCAAGCTCTTCCCGACCCGCCTGATGATGTGTACGAGCGACTTCTATCCCGGCATGCAGAGCACCGCCGAGGGCGAGATCGGGTACATCGACGCGTACGTGAACGGCGGCGTGAAGCTGGACTACTGGGATATCGATGCCGGGTGGTATCCGTGCGACGGGCCTGGCTGGCCGAAGACGGGCACCTGGGAGGCGGACCCAAAGCGCTACCCGCACGGCCTCAAGGAGGTCGGCGATCGCTTGCACCGCAGTGGCATCGGGTTCGAGGTCTGGTTCGAGCCGGAGCGCGTGCATGCCGGCACCTGGCTGGCCGAGAACCACCCCGAGTGGATCCTGGGCGGGAAGGGCGGCGGTCTGCTCAACTTGGGCAACCCCGAGGCGTGGAAGTGGGTGGTCGAGCGGGTCGACAAGATGGTCCGGGAGGAAGGGATCGACCTCTATCGGCAGGACTTCAACATGGACCCGCTGGAGTACTGGCGCAGCAACGACGCCCCGGACCGGCAGGGCATGACGGAGATCCGCCACGTGGAGGGCTACCTGGCCTACTGGGACGAGCTGCGGCGCCGCCATCCGGACATGCCGATCGACACGTGCGCGAGCGGAGGACGCCGCAACGACTTGGAGACACTGCGCCGCTCGCTGCCTCTCTTGCGGAGCGACTACCGCTTCGAGCCGCACGGCACGCAGGGCCACACGTATGGCATCTCGTTCTCGATGCCGTACTATGGCACCGGAGTGCCCGACAGCAGCGACTACGTCGTGCGCAGCCACTGGTGCCCCTGGCTGGGGATCGGCAGAGAGAAACCTCGCGAGCCGGGCCTCGACTGGACGACCTACCGCCGGTACGTCGCCGAGTGGCGCAAGGCATGCGAGTACATGCTGGGCGACTACTACCCGCTGACGCCCTACAGCCTGGATGCCAACGCGTGGATGGGCTGGCAGTTCGACCGCCCCGAGCGCGGCGACGGCATGGTGCAGGCGTTCCGCCGCGTCGATTGCCCGGAGGAGACCATCACGCTCCGCCTGCGGGGCCTCGACCCGGACGCGACGTACACGGTGACCGACCTGGACGAGGGCAGCCCGCGCCACGTCACCGGCAGCGAGTTGATGGCGGGCCTGACCGTGGCAGCACCGCAGAAGCCCGCGGCCGTGGTGGTGTACTACGTAAAGGCGAGGTAGGTCGGGGATGTCCATCGACATCGCTCCGCTCGCCGACGCCGACCGCGGGTGGGCCGCCGCGCTTCTGGCGGAGCGGTGGGGCTCGGCGCAGGTCGTCACGCGCGGCCGGGTGCACCAGGGCGACCGGCTGCCTGGCTTTGTGGCGCGGGCGGGCGGCCGGCTTGCGGGGCTGCTGACCTACGCGGTGGCGGGCGGGGAGCTGGAGGTGGTCTCGCTGGACAGCCTGGAGCCGGGTGCAGGCGTCGGGACAGCGCTGCTTGCGAGGGCGCGGGAAGAGGCGGTAGCGCTCGGATGCCGGCGGTTGTGGCTCATCACGACGAACGACAATACGCCCGCGCTGCGCTTCTACCAGAGGCGGGGGCTCACCATTGCTGCGGTGCACGTGGGCGCCATCGCCCAATCGCGGCGGCTGAAGCCCTCGATCCCGCTCACGGGCATGGACGGCATCCCCATCCGCGACGAGATCGAGCTGGAGGTGCTCACCCTGTGATCGGCCTGGTCAGCGGCAGCGTCGTCGTCGCCGAGTACTCCGACGAGTGGCCGCGCATCTTCGCCGCGGAGCGGGAGCGCATCGACGCGGCCATTGGCGCGTTCGTGCTCGACGTCCAGCACATCGGCAGCACGTCGGTGCCCGGACTCGCCGCCAAGCCGATCGTCGACATCGGCATCGCGGTGGCGGACTTCGACGATGCACGCGTGTGCATCGAGCCGATGGTGCGGCTGGGCTACGAGTTCCGCGGCGAGTTCGGCATCCCCCGACGCCACTACTTCGTGCTCGGCGCCCCCTGCCGGTTCCACGTGCATATGGTCGAGGTCGCGAGCGACGACTGGCGGAAGACCGTGGCGTTCCGCGACTGGCTCCGCGCCCACCCGGACGACGCCCGCGCCTACGCCGACCTGAAGCTGGACCTCGCGCGCCGCCATCCGGACGACCGGCCTGCGTACCAGGACGGGAAGTCGGCATTCATCGAGCGGATCACGCAGATGGCGTACGATTGCCGGAGCCCGCGAACGGACGGAGCAGCGTGCTCTGCGGCGGACGTATAGTTGTGATGAGCCCTGGTTCAGGGCAAACCATTGCATTTCCCGATCCGTATATCCATAATAGAAGCGATACTCCGCCATCGCCCACTGCGCCGAGCCGAACCGGAGGCGCGTGGCGCGGCCGTGGCCAGGACGCCCAGCCGAACCGAACACCTGGAACGACCTCACGCGAAGGGAGTAAGGCGAATATGAAGGCTCTACGGGGCGCGGTAGGCGCCGCGCTTGTGTGTACCGCTGTGCTAGGGGCTGCGTGTGTAGGCGCCATCGCCGACGACAAGCCGGCCAAGGGTGAGACCGCAGCCGAGGGGCAGAAGCTGTTCGCGACGAAGTGCCAGATGTGCCACATCGTTGGCAAGACCGGTGGCAAGATCGGCCCGGAGCTGACGAAGGTCGGCAAGACGCGCGACGCGGCCTGGCTGACAATCGAGGTGCGTGACCCCAAGAAGCACGAGCCGAAGACCAAGATGCCGGCCTATCCGGCCAGCTCGATCAGCGACTCCGCGCTCAAGGGGCTCGTCGCCTACATGCTGACCCTGAAGTAGAACGAGTCGCGCGCAAGCGGCCGCGGTCGCAGCGGCGGCCGCTTGCGCTCCTCCTGCGTCGCCGAGTGGACACGATCGGCTCGGCCCCTTCTGCGCGCCTCCCTCTACTCGCCATCCGCCGGTCGCAGCAGCACCTGCTCCGCCTCGTGCGCCTGCGACGGTCGCAGCAGGGGCACCTCCTCCGACGGGGCGGCGGCGGGCGTCAGGAGCGTGTCGCGGTCGCGGGAGCGCCGGAGCAGTGCCTCGATGCCGGGGATGGCCGCCGACGCGGCGACGCGCACCTCTGCGTCGCCCGAACCAGCCGCCAGCCGCCGCACCGCCTCCAGCGCCTGCGTGTCGCCGATGTGCGCGAGGGCGGGCAGCAGCGCCAGCACCAGGTCGCGCCGCCACTTCGCGTGGGCTTCCGGTCGGCGCAGCTCCGCCCAGAGCAGCCCGCGCTGCTTCGCGCTCAGCTCCGGCGGCCGCTCCGGGTCGATCCTCGGCAGCATCCGCGCCAGCACGACCGCGCACGTGTCCCGCACGTAGTCGAGCGCCAGCCCCTCCGCCGTCGGCCCGATCAGCTCGGGCGACCGCCACCGCGCGACCATGCGGGTCAGCGCGCGCTCGACGTCGACGGGAACACGAGGAGTGCGAGCGAGCAACACGATCAGTGCGCCGCCAGCTCCCGCAGCCAGGATGTGCGCGGGCAAGCCTTCACTTCTCCCAGCGATCCAGAGGGCCAACACAGCCACCAGCAGCACCGTCCCGCAGGCGAGGTTCCACGGCGCTTCCTTGCCTGCCCGCTTCAGACGTTCGGCGTACCGCTGCAAGTCGACTGGCACCGGCTCTTCCGGCTCGTCGTTACCCCAGTCGGCCTCGCGCTGTCGGCGCTCCAGTTCTGCGGCGCAGGCCTCGGCCGCCTCGTTGAGCGCAGGGCTAACAACGCGGCGCCGCGTGCCCGGCCGTAGCGGGCGGAGGGCTTCAATCGTCGTCCGATCGCCGATCTTGGAGAGCGCTTCGAGGATTGTCATGTCGCTCTCTAGCGAGCGCTGAGCCGGCTTGGCGCGGAGCAAGTGTCGCACAAGTGCTGAGCGGGCCTGGCGATCCAGCACGTCGTCGTCGCTGGCACTGAGGCGCGGAAGCCAGCGCGACAACCAGGCGAGGACCGTCGGATGGCCACTCACGTGGCGGGTGTCAATGGCGGACGCGAGCGCTCGCACGGCGCGCGGATCGTCGAACTGCGCCAGAGCCAGGGCTACGGTGCCGATCGGCGACCAGGTGCGGAGCGCCAAGTACGCGATCAGCATGGCGACAAGGGTGAGGCCCACCGAGGCGAGCAAAGGCCAGGCAACCCCCCAGCCCGGTAGACCACCCAACCACTGAACTGCCTGCTGAGAGGCTGTCCACGCGAAGCAGGACCAACAGCCCAAGGAGCACCCCGCACGGCGCTGGTCGCGCGCACCGATCTGCAGAAGCTCATCCACAGCCTCCGGCCCGAGCGCGCGCAGGTCCGCCAGCGCCTGCTCGCGCACGGCGGGCCTGCGGCTCTTCAGCTTGCGCACCAGGCGCTCGACCTCGGTCTGGACTGCCATCGCCACTCCTCGGGAAGTGCGGCTCTCCGCCCGGCATTCGACGCGCCGCCGCGAATAGCCTGCCTCGCCGCCTTGCAGGGGCGCGAGCCACCAACGTCAGGAGCGGATCCCTGGCGGGATGACGGCAGTGGCAGTCGTGTCTCTCCGCGGACCGCCGCCGCAAGCGATCAGCGCGCGCCTTGCAGGTGCCCGCCAGGCGCGCCACGAACCTAGCGCCATGAGCCACCCACGCATCCATCTCATTCATTGGAACCCCGGCGAGGTAGCCGAGCGCGTCGAGCGCCTGCGCGCCGCGGGGTTCGAGGCGCTCCACACCGGCCCGGGCCCGACGTACCACGCCGAACTGGCCGCCGATCCGCCGGCCGCGGTCGTTATCGACCTGGGCCGCCTGCCCTCGCAGGGACGCGACGCCGCGTTCTTCATCCGCAGCCGCAAGGCGAGCGCTGCCATTCCGGTCGTGTTCGTCGGGGGAGCGCCGGAGAAGGTCGAGGCCGTTCGCGCCGTGGTGCCGAACGCGGTGTTCACCGAGTGGGAGGCGATTGGCGAGGCCGTGCGCGAGGCCATCGCCAGCCAGCCCCAAGCGCCCGCTGAGCCTGTCTCCGTCTTCGGTGGCTACGCGGGCCGCCCCGTCGCGCAGAAGCTGGGCATCAAGGCGGGCTCGCTGGTCGGTGTGCTTGACCCGCCGGACGACCTCGCCGCGCTGCTGGGCGAGCTGCCCGACGGAGCGACCGTGCGCCCGCTGACCGACGCGCCGTGCGACCTGACGCTCTGGTTCGTCCGCACCGAGGCGGAGCTGCGCGAGCGGATTGCGGCGATGGCGGCCGTCCGCAACCAGGGGCCGCTGTGGGTGGTGCGGCCGAAGAAGGGCGCCGCGCGCCACGCCGTGCTCAACGAGCAGACCGTTCGCGACGCCGGGCTCGCGGAGGGCATCGTCGACTACAAGGTCTGCTCGTTCGGCGAGGGGTGGGCCGGCCTGGTCTTCAGCCGGAAGAAGGTGCGCCCCAAGGCGCACGTCGAATGAAAGGGTGCAGGGCCCTGGTCTCGCTGCCGCCCCGCCGCTGAGGCCCGCGCCGATCGGGAGGTCGAAGCGATGCCCCGTCGCCGCTTGCCTTCGCCCAGGCATACGTATCGTTTCATGTGCGCTGGAGCGCTGCTGGCCTGTCTCGGCTCGGCCGGCGCGATCCCGGCTGTCGCCCAGCCCTCGCCAGAGCCCCTCCCGCCCCGCTTCGTCGTCGCCCCGAACGGAAACATCGTCATCACGGACGGCGCCAACGTCCTGGGCAGCGTCGGCCTCTCCATCACCGCGGTCGACTTCTACGCCGGGCACGCCGACCAGGAGAACAATGCGTCGCAGGTCCGGTCGCGGACGGTGGATGGGCGGCGGATCGTCGACGGCGTGATCGAGGTGCCGGGCTCCGGCGGCAGGCGGATGGAGTTCCACGAGGAGGTCACGCCCGTCAACGGCATGGAGGTCAAGCTCACCTACCGCTGCAAGTTCCCCGAGGCGGTCACCATCTTCGGCTACTTCGTCTCCATCCAGTTCCCCGTCGCGCCTCTCCTCGGCCAGCCGGTTCACATTGCGTCGGGCCCACCCAAGACGATCACGATCGGCCCGGACGCGCCGGCGATGGCGGACGCGTTCTACCACATCGGTTCGGCAGGCGAGGTGCGAGCCGCGCCGGACCATCCGTGCGGCCTGACGGTCACCCCCAGCGAGGATATGCACGTGCTGATGCAGGACAACCGCTCCTGGGGCGGCGACATCATCGACTTGCGCTACCACTTCCGCAGCAGCGAGCAGCGCGAGGCGGTGCCTGCAGGAGACACCATGGAGCGTACTATAACGATACATATGAATCGTTCCGTACGCTTCCTGCTCGATCCCAGCGAGGGCGACGCGACCGACACGCGCGGCTGGGTGCCGTACGCTGTCGACGGCGAGAAGCCGGCGTTCGACCTGTCGTTCCTGAACGAGAAGCCCGCCGGGCTGCACGGCTTCGTGCACTCGGCCGGCGACCGGTTCGCCTTCCAGGACGGTACGCGCGCGCGGTTCTGGGGGACCAGCCTGGCAGGCGCCTCGGCGTTCCCCACCAAGGAGGAGGCCGCGAAGACCGCTCGCCGCCTGGCAGCCTGCGGCGTGAACCTCGTGCGCGTCACCGACACGCTCTCCGGCGGGGAGGCGCCGCTCGTGAAGGCCTGGGCCGGCGACACGCCCAGGCTCGATGCCGAGGTCGTGGCGCGGCTCGACAACCTTATCGCGGCGCTGAAGGCCGAGGGCATCTACGTCTGCCTGGACCAGAACCTCGTTCCGTCGCAGCGCCTGGGCCGGGTGCCGCCCTCCGCGAACCCGTACGCCTACTTCGACGCGGCAACCATGGCGCGGAACAAGGCTATCGCCCGCGCGCTGTGGTCGCACGTCAATCCGCTGACGGGTGTGGCCTACAAGGACGAGCCGGCCATCGCGATGGTTGAGCTGACCAACGCGTGCGACCTGTTCATCATCAAGATCGTGTCCGAGCCGCACCGCGGGCGCCTGGAGGAGCTATACCGTGCGTGGGCCGCGCAGAACGGCGTACCGGTGGACGCCAAGCCCGTCGACTTCGCCACGCTCACGGCGCCCGTGTCCCGCTTCCTGACGCAGGTGCAGCGCGAGTACTACGGCGAGATGGCGAAGGCGCTGCGGTCGGCCGGCGTCCGCGTACCCATCGCGGGCAGCGCGTGGGGGCAGGCCACGCAGCAGTTGGCGTCGCTCGCCGGCCTCGACTACATCCACTCCCACGCCTCGTGCGACAACCCGACCCAGCCTATCGGCGGCGACCCGACGCCGTACGCGGCGGGGCCGGCAGGGGTGTATCCGCCGCTGCTGTTGACTCGCCTGGCCGGCAAGCCCTACCTCGTGACGAGCTGGGGCGTGCCGTGGAGCTGCGACTGGCGGGCGGAGTACACGCTCGGGCTGTCGGCAGTTGCCGCCCTGCAGGAGTGGGACGGCCTCGCCCTGCACGTGTTCGGCGATGGCTCGGGCGACACATCGGGCCGCATCCGCGTGCCGGAGTGCTCGACGGACCCGGCCATCTGGGGCACGGTCGGCCACGCCGCACTCCTCTTCCGCCGAGGCGACGTCCACCCCGCTCGCGAGCGCCGCACGGTGTTCCTCGGCGAGGACGACATGCACGAGCACGCCACGCGCGGCTGCTGGGAGGTCGCGGCGGTGCGCTCAACGGCCGAGGTCCGCCGCATCGACGTCGCTCTGGGCAAGGAGCCTCCGCCGAACGCGGTCCTGCTGAAGCTCGACGAGGACCCGCTTGCGGGCGAGAAGGTGGCCATCGCGTCCGATACAGGCGAGCTGCGCCGCGATCTGAAGCGGTCCGTGGGGATGATCGACACCGCGGGCACGCAGGCGGCGTATGGCCTGACGGGGCAGGCGGGCGCCATCAAGCTGAGCAGCGTCGAACTGAACGTGAAGACGCCCTACGCCACGGTCGCCGTCAGCTCGCTCACGGGCCGCGGCATCGCCACGTCGGACCACCTGATGCTCACCGCCGTCGGGCGGGCCGAGAACAGCGGACGGCGGTGCAATCCTTTGCACACCGAGGTGACGCTGATGGGCGCGGCGCCGGTCCTGATCGAGCCCATCGAGGCGGACATCCGCATCCGCACCACGGCGAAGCTGCAGGTGTGGCCCGTGCTGGCGGACGGCTCGCGCGGTGCGCCGCTGAGCGCCACGTACGAGAAGGGGTGGCTGGCGTTCCGCATCGGTGCAGCGGCGAAGACCATGTACTACGAGATCGCCCCGTGAAGGGGCCTCGGACGCCCGGGAACACAGGCGACGGATGGCCCGTATCTCTTGGTGATGAAGCCTTAGGGGAGTAGCCGCCCCGCTCAGCGGGGTGACAGACCGTCAAGACGAGAGCCACTTCTCCGGTCTGTCAGGAAGCGCGCGAGACCTTCGGTTCCGAACCGCATCATGCGGACCGGGCCGGAGGTCTCGTTGCGTTTGGCCTCCGGCGCACCGCACCCGACGCCCATTGAGGGAGGAGCGATCGAGCATGAACCCGACCAACCATAGCGCATCGGGCTCGCGCTATCAGGAGCCCGCCAGCCCCTGGTCTCTGTCTATCGGCCAGGTTGCCGGCATCCCCATACGCCTGCACCTAACGTTCCTGCTGCTGCTCGCGTGGATCGGGCTGTCGTCGCTGGACTCGCCGCCAGGCGCGCGGCTTGGCAGTCTGCTGTTCATCGTCGGCCTGTTCGCCTGCGTGTTGCTGCACGAGTTGGGGCACAGCCTGGCCGCGCGCAAGTTCGGCATCCCGGTCGCCGAGATCGTGCTGTATCCCATCGGCGGGGTGGCGCGCATCGGCAAGATGCCCCGGCCGCGCGAGGAGTTCTGGATCACGGTGGCCGGTCCCGCAGTGAACCTGGCCATCGCCGCGGTGCTCTGGCTGTCCCTCTCGGCGCGCCAGCTCTTGCCGGGGCTCTCCGACGCGGGCGCCGCCGGGCCGGACTTGTGGCAGCGGCTGCTCGTGGCCAACATCGCGCTGTTCGTGTTCAACATGCTGCCTGCGTTTCCGATGGACGGTGGGCGCATCCTGCGCTCGCTCCTGGCCATGCGCGTCGGCGAGACCCGCGCGACGGTGGTCGCTGCGGGCATCGGTCAGGCGCTGGCTGTCGGCATCGGGCTGTTCGCGCTGCTGTCCGGCAACATCATGCTGATCCTCGTGGCTGCGTTTGTGTTCCTCGGCGCGGGGCAGGAGGCCGCGTTCTACCGCAGCAAGGCGCTCGTCGATGGCCACACCGTTGGGTCGGCGATGCTGACCGACTTCCGGGCCCTGCCGCTGGACGCGCGCTTGCAGGACGCCACGGAGGTGCTGCTCCGCACGTCGCAGCAGGACTTCCCGGTGATGGCCAACGCGTCCGTCCACGGGCTTCTCACGCGGGACCGGCTGCTGCACGGTCTGGCCGCCGAGGGCCCCGAGGGTTACGTCGCGGGGCACATGGATCGCGAGTTCGTGTGGGTGGCCCCGCACGATCCGCTCGAGGGGATCGCCGTCGACATGCAGGCCGGCGCGACGAACTGCGTCCTTGTGCTCGAGCATAGCCGCCTGGTCGGCATGGTGACCCGGGAGAACCTGGCGGAGTTCGCCGTCATTCGCCAGATGACGCGCCACTTCGCCCCGGCGCGCGGCGGGAGCGACTCCCTTGCCTGACGCGGGCCTCTGGCTTGCCTTCGCCGTGGTGGTGGTCCCGCTGCTCGCGCTCGATCTGGGGGTGATGCAGCGGCGGGATCGCCACTTCGGCCACCGCGAAGCGGTCATCTGGAGCCTGCTATGGGTCGCGCTCGGCCTCGGCTTCGGTGGTGCGGTCGCGGCGGTCCGGGGCTCGCAGAGCGGCGTCGAGTACCTGACGGGCTACGTGATAGAGAAGTCGCTGTCCGTGGACAACGTGTTCCTGTTCGCGGTTATCTTCGGGCACTGCGGCATCCCGGCCGCGCTGCAGCATCGCGTGCTGTTCTGGGGTGTCCTCGGCGCCATCGTCATGCGGGGCGCGATGATCGCCGGCGGCACGGTGCTGGTGGAGCGGTTCCACTGGATGATCTATGTGTTCGGCGGGCTGCTGCTGGTGACCGGCGTGCGGATGTTCCTGGAGCGGAATGCGGAGGCCGACCCGGCCCGGAGCCCGGCGATGCGCCTGGTGCGCAGGCTGATGCCGGTCACGGAGCGCGCAGGGGGCGGGAGCTTCTTCGTTCGCATCGACGGCGTCCGCCACGCCACGCCGCTGTTCGTGGCGCTGGTGCTGGTCGAGTTCACCGACCTGGTGTTCGCGGTCGACAGCATCCCGGCGATTCTGGCGGTCACTCGCGATCCGTTCATCGTGTTCACGTCCAACGTGTTCGCAATCCTGGGCCTGCGCGCGTTGTACTTCCTGCTCGCCGGCTCCATGGAGCGCTTCGCCTACCTGAAGGTAGGCCTCTCGGCGATACTCGTCTTCGTAGGGATTAAGATGATGCTGCCGTTCAAGCTGAACCCGCTGATCTCATTGACGATCGTGATGCTGATACTTGCCGCGGCCATCGGTCTCTCCGTGGCGCGGTCGGCGTCGCTCGCGCGGCGCGCCCCGGCGGCCGAAGACGCCGGGTAGGGGAGGAGCGATTCAGGTGCCTTTGGAGACTACGACCATGATGTGTCCGTCCTGCCATGCAACTCTGGAGATCGCGGAGCGCCAGGGGATCGAGATCGACTACTGCCCGCGCTGCCGCGGCGTGTGGCTCGACAGAGGCGAGCTGGACAAGATCATCGAGCGTTCCGCATCGGGCCGGTTCGAGGACGAGCGGCCGCGCGACCAGGCGCGCTACCCCGATGACCGGCGGTTCGATCGCCGCCGCGACGACGACGATGACGACGACCGTCGGCGCGGGCGCCGCCGTGGCGGCTTCCTGGGGGAGCTGTTCGACTTCGACTGAGCAGCGGCCTCCGGTCATCACCAGCCCATGGCCCGGGAGTTGCTCCTTCTGAGCGCCCCCGGGCCACTTGGCGTGCAGGTGCGTCGCGGGCTGCGTCGAACCATGGGGCGTGACAGGCTGCGACGGGGGCGCCAGCGCACGCGCTGGTGCGTGGAGCGGCGCATCACCTCGCGGCAGAGAGGATCGGCCCATGCGCGCTGTCGTTCCGATTGTCGTTCTTCTCGGTCTGGCGTCTGCCGCGTTCGGTCGGGAGCGAGACACGGTGATCGCGAAGGACTACCGCCGCACTACGATCTACCACTCGCCGCAGTCGCCGGGCTACACGTGCTGGTGCGGCGCCTGGACGATGCCGGACCGGAGCATCATGGTGAGCTTCACGCAGGCGACCGGGCCGGCGAGCGGCAAGGAGAAGGCTTCGGCCGAGGTCATGCGCCAGCTCGACTGGTTCCCCGAGTACGACATGACCGGGCTGGACATGCGGAACGTGCACCTACGCTCGACCGATGGCGGCAAGACCTGGGCGAACGTGAGCGAGGATCCGTTCCGGAGCCCGATGAACGGCGTCACGAACGACTGCGAGGTGGCGCTGCGCGACGGCACCGTGGTCCGCGGCGTGTGGGGCCACTACCTGCCCTACGACCCGGCGGCGCCGAAGACCGGCTACCTGCAGCGCAGCACGGACTCCACAAAGACTTGGTCGAAGCCGCAGCCCCTGCTCGACCCGAAGGAGTACGAGGTGTGGCCGAAGCGCCTGCGCGTGCTGAAGGACGGCCGCCTGATCGTGACGGGCGGGCTGGCGCGCGTGCCGGCCGGCAGCAAGACGCGCGTGGGCGTCATCCCGTACCTCGAGCCGCTGCTGATGGTGTCTGGCAATGGCGGCAGGACCTGGAGCAAGCCGATCCCTGCCGTGCCCGAGGAGTTCCGCTCAACGTGGCGGTGCGAGGAGTACGACGCCGCCGAGCTGCCGAATGGCGACCTGCTGTGCGTGTACCGCCGTCCCGAGCCTGGCGGCGAGCGCCATGTGCTGTGGCAGGGCGTGCTCAAGAAGGCCGGCGCGACGTGGACGCCGCTGTCCGCCGGGCCGTCCCCCTTGCAGATGGCGGGCCACCCGGAGCTGATCGCGACGCGCGAGGGTGTGGTGCTCTTCCTGGCGCCCTCCGGCGTGAGCTGGACCGACGATGCGGGCAAGAGCTGGCACTCGCTCGGCCTCCCCGGCACCGGCTACTACCCGCGCAGCGTGCAGTGCGCCGACGGGCGGATCCTCGTCTTAGGCCATATCGGCAGCGACGATCCCTACGGCAAGGTCGACCAGTCTATCGTGATGGATGAGTTCCGCATCGAGCGCAGAGGCGCGCCGGCATCGCACTGAGCGCGTCTCCCGCAGACACGCGCACCAAGGACAGACCCATGCGAACACACACGAACTGGCCCACCTTCGCCGCCATGGTCGCGGCCTCGTTTCTGGGAGGCGCCGCCTATCAGGCGCTCCTCGGCGCTCCGCAGGCCGCCCTCGCGCAGCAGCCGCCGCCGCCGGAGCCCAAGCCGGCCCAGGCCGTCGTCCGCGCGCGCTCGTTCGTGCTCGTCGACAAGGACGGCATCGAGCGGGCGCGCCTCGGCTCCGTGCCTGGCGGCGGCACGGGCCTGGTCCTGCTCGACAAGGAGGGCCGTCCGCGCGCCGCGCTGGGCTGCACCGCCGATGGCTCCGTGTCGGGTCTGACGCTGATGGATGCCGACGGCAAGGACCGGGCCGTGCTCGGCGCCGATGAGAAGCAGGGCGTCGCTCTGCACCTGGCGGGGCAGGAGGATGGCGCCAAGCTCTTGCTGACAGCGGCAGGAGATGGCAAGGCGGCGTCGCTCTCCATCCTCGGAGCGGAGGGCAAGGAGGTCGCCGGTCTGCACACCGGCGCGACGGGCACGGGGCTCGGGCTGTCCGGCGCGGACGGCGACGAGCGGGTGACGCTGAAGCTCGGCTCGGACGGCACACCGACGGTGCGCGTGGTCGATGCGGACGGCAAGGAGAAGTGGCACGTGCCCTAGGCGAGCCGGCGGCCCCCCAAGGGAAGGCATCCTCCATCGGCGCGCGCGTGCCCCGCTGTCGGTTTGCAGGAGCGGGCCGGGTTCGTGGCTAATCGCACCGTACCGCTGCCGGAGGAAACGAACGCACCATGAACCGATCCGCCCTACGCATGCTTTGCTGCTCGCTGATCCTGGCGTGCCTCGCCGCGCCCGCGTTGTCGCAGACGTCGCCCATTGAGCAACTGAAGGCGTTTCGCTTCGGGCCCGATCGGTCGGTCTTGACCGCGGTCGCCACCTGGGTGAACGAGGCGCGCGTGGACCCGGCCCGCAAGAAGGAAGCGGCTGCCGCGCTCGCGTCGGTGCTCGGTTCCGACGCCGCCTTCGACGCGAAGCAGTTTGCGTGCCGGCAGTTGGTGATGGTCGCCGGCGAGGCCGAGGTGCCCGCGCTGCTGGCCACGCTCAACGACGCCAAGCTCGCGCACTATGCGCTGATGGCGCTCGCTCGCATCCCCGGCGCCGCGGTGAACGACGCCCTGCGCCAGCAGATGGCGAAGCGCACCGGCGCGGTTCCGGCGGAGATCGCGAGCATTCTCGGTTCGCGGCGCGATGCGAAGTCCGTGGGCGCCCTGGCGAAGCTGGCTGCTGCGTCCGACATAGGCGCCGCCGATGCCGCAGCCGCCGCGCTGGCGAAGATCGCCGACGCAGCGTCGCTCGCGGCCCTGAAGCAGGCCTATGCGCAGGCGGGCGCAGGGCGGAAGGCCGCGGTTGGCGACTCGCTGCTCGCGTGCGCCCTGACCGCCAGCAAGACGACGCCGGCGGCGGCCGCGCCTGTCTTCGCGCTGCTGAACGCCCCGGCTGCCCCGGCAGTTCTCCGCGCCGGCGCGCTGCGGGGCATCGTCGGTCTTCAGGGCGCGGCTGCCGTCCCGGCGCTGCTGACTGCCCTGCGCGAGGCCGGCACCCCGCGCCAGAAGATGGCCGCCCAGCTCCTGCGCGAGCTTCCGGGCCCCGCCGTGACGAGCCGGTTGGCCTCCGCTCTGCCCTCTTTCTCCGGCAAGGGCTCCGGCTACCTCATCGAGGTCCTCGCCGACCGCCGCGACCCCGCTGCCGCTCCCACGCTGGCGAAGGCGGCCAGGAGCAGTGACGACGATACGCGCGTGGCGGCTCTCCGTGCTCTGGGCTCCACGAACAACCCGGCGATCGTCGCCATCCTGCTGAACGCTGTCGCCAACGGAATGCCGGACGACCGCAACGCGGCCAACGACAGCCTGGTGCTGCTGAGCGGCAAGGCGATCGACGAGGCCATCCTGACCGTCGCGGACAAGGGCGCCAAGGTGCTCCGCGTTGCCGCCATCGAGACGCTCGGCAGGCGCCGCGTGCCCGGCCAGGAGACCCGCCTCGTGCAGGCTGCGCGCGGGACCGACCGCGAAGTGAGCGTCGCCGCGCTGCGCGTGCTGCGCTCGATGGGCACCACCGCCAGCCTCGGCACGCTCACCGATCTGATACTCGCCTCGCCAGCCGGCAAGCGCGACGAGGCGATGAGCACCGTCAGCGAGATCGCCCGCCGCGGCGTGAGCGAGGCTGACCGCACCGGCGCCCTCGCCCAGCGCCTGGCTGCCGCGACGAAGCCGGCAGACCGCGTCGACCTGCTCTCCGTCCTGGGCGAGGTGGGCGGACCGCGCGCCGTCGGGGCCCTGCGCGGCGCACTTGGCGACGCTTCGCCGGACGTGCAGATGGCGGCGCTGCAGGCACTGGCCGAGTGGCCGACCGACGAGCCGCTCGCCGACCTGCTGAAGATCGCGAAGACGACGGCCGACCCCGCACGGCGCAGCATCGCCCTCCGCGGCTACACGCGCATGATCGGTGCGAACGAGCTGCGCCCCGCCGAGCAGACCATCGCCCTCTACCGCGAGGCTTCCGACCTGACGAAGAGCCCCGCCGAGCGCAAACTGGTCGTTGCCGGCCTGGCGAAGGTGAAGGGCCTCGGCGCGCTGCAGTACGCTGCCGAGCTGCGCAAGGACCCCGAGGCGAGCGCGGAGGCCGAGCTGGCCGTCGTCGAGATCGCCAAGTCGACGCTAGGCGCCTACCGCGACGAGACGAAGGCCATCCTCGAGCCGCTGGCGACCGGCGCGGCCGACGAGGAGGTGCGCAAGCGCGCGGCGGCTATCCTGGCCGCCATTCCGAAGCTGGGCGACTACGTGACCGCCTGGGAGGTCTCGCCGCGCTACGAGCAGGCCGGCGCGAACTACGCCGCGCTCCACGACATCCCGTTCGCGCCCGAGCAGCCGGACAAGGCGGGGCAGGTGGCCTGGGGGCTGATGCCCGCCGGCACCAGCGCCGACCAGCCCTGGCTCATCGATCTGCTGGCGCTGTACGGCGGCGAGCAGAAGCTGGCCTACCTGCGCACCGCCGTCTGGTCGGACGCGGAGCGCGACCTGGTGCTCGAGTCCGGCAGCGACGACGGCACCAAGGCATGGTGGAACGGCGACATCGTCATCAACGTGAACGTGCAGCGCGCCGTGGCCCCCGCCCAGGAGAAGACGAAGCTCCACCTGAAGGCCGGCTGGAACCAGCTCATGCTGAAGATCCCGCAGAACGTCATGGGCTGGGGCGCGGTGGCCCGGTTCACGAACCCGGACGGCACGCCGGCCACGGGTCTGCGCTTCGCGGTTCCCTCGGCGGCGAGGTAGAACGCCGTAAGAACGTTGCAGGAACTACGTGCATATGGCATACTACCGATCAGGGGGCGCGCAGCCCCCTGATCGGTAGAGGTGACGCGATGACCAGAACGCTTCAGAAGATCGGCAACAGCAAGGGCCTGGTGCTCACCAAGACGATGCTCGACCACCTCGGCGTGACGGACACCGTCGAGGTGCAGCTCATCGACAAGCAGATCGTCCTGACGGCGCCGGCTGCTCCCGAGGATGAAGACCGGGCAGTCTACGAGAAAGCTAAGCGAGACACCGTCGAGCAGTACGCCGAGGCCATCCGCAGGCTGGGGGATGCGTCTGAGCTGTAACCAAGCGCCATGGCACAGCAACCAAGGCAGGCGAGGATCAGGTTCCTGACCTACGATCTCGTGAATGACCTTCACGAGACGGTCGTACGCTTCGTGTCGGCCACAGAGTCGCTCGCCATCCGCGACGACGGACTGCTGCGGTCAGCCCTGGCAACCCCACAGCAGACCTGGGAAGGTGCGTACGTGTACGGCTCGCTGGCCGAGATGGCCGCCGCGTACCTGATCGGCCTCTGTCAGAACCACCCGTACGAGAACGGCAACAAGCGGATCGGCTTCACCGCCTGTTCCACGTTCCTGCGGATGAATGGGTACCAGCTAGTCCTGTCGCAAGACGAGGCCGTGCAACTGACCCTCGACGTAGTCACGCACTCGCGCAGCCGCGAGGATGTGGTATCCCTGATCGAGCGGGCGATGCGCCCGCTTCAGGATTCCCCAGCGCCACCGATCGACGCGTCACAACCCGAGACCTAAGGAGGTAACCCCCATGAGCACGACCGAGAGCAATCTGGCCCACGCGTTCGCCGGCGAGAGCCAGGCCAACCGCAAGTACCTCGCCTTCGCCAAGAAGGCCGAGCAGGAAGGCTTCACCACGATCGCCCGCCTCTTCCGCGCCGCGGCGGAGGCCGAGACCATCCACGCGCACGGGCACCTGGCCGCGATGGACGGCGTCGGTTCCACGCTGGACAACCTGAAGGCGGCATTCGGCGGCGAGACTGAGGAGTACACCTCGATGTACCCGCCCATGCTCGCCCAGGCCGAGGCGGATGGCCACAAGGCGAAGCGCATGTTCGGCTACGCGCTGAAGGCCGAGGAGGTCCACGCGAAGCTCTACCAGATGGCCATCGACGCGGCCGCCGAGGGCAAGGACCTGACGGGCGTCGACTTCTACCTCTGCCCGATCTGCGGCAACATCGAGCTTGGCCAGGCGCCCGAGACCTGCTCCATCTGCGGCGCCAAGGGCGAGAAGTTCATCAAGATGTAGGCGGCCGCGGCCGGCCCGAGACGGCCGGCTCCCGCGCCTCGAAGGGCTAGCTGGTCGAGTGGCGGCAGTGTGTGGTTGCACGGCCGCTGCACCGCAAGCATCTGTCCCCCTGGTTCCTGAGGCTGCCGGCACGGCGCGCGCAGTTGTGGGCCCGTAGCTATCGGGGCATGGCCGCCGTCGGCATCGGCGCAGGCTTGATCGGGAGCGGGCTAGCCTTGACCCGCGTGTCGGGCGGAGGTGATGGATGCCCGCTACGGCTTCGGCTTTACGGGGCGTTGCTGCCAGCGGCGATCGCGCTCCTTGCCCCGGCTGAGCAACGCGGCGCCGTATCCGCCGCCCAGGATGCTGCCCAAGACGCCCACGATGGTGGCCGCATAGATGCCCTGGGAGCGCCAAGCACAGACGATCGCCGCGCCAAAGCCCAGAGTAGCGATCCATGCGGTTACCAAGAGGCCGCGTGAGGATTGCCGTACGTCGTTCGCTATCACCCTGGTCTCGAGGTCGATCCGGTGGGACGCCTGTGCTTCCATCATTGTCAGGAATCGATCGGCGGAGCCAGGCAGGACTCGCTCGTACTCCGCAAGCATCTCTGGAGGGATCGGTCCTTCATAGGAGGATGAAGCTGAGAACGAGACGACGTGCGTTCCTGGCGCGGTCAGTTGTGTGGGATGCGCGTCGGACTGGATGTCACGCTGTCGCCGCGACATCGCCGGGCTCCGGAGCGGTGCTGGTTCTTGAGCCATCCTGCAACTGAAGCCGGTTCCATGCAGCCCGCATGTCTCCAATCAGGGCTGCGTAGTCGGTCGCCATGGCGAGGGCATCCGCCTCCTCAGGTGATCGGCACGAGTTGTACTCGTTCAGTCCGCCGGCTAGGTCCATCGCGCGGGCAACGCCCTCGACGAACGATGGTCGGGCGAAAAGTACAAAGCTGTTGGTGCCCATAGGTACCTCGCTGGTGCGCTGGTCACGACGCATCGTGTTTCCATTATACGTCGATCTGTCAAGGATCTGCACCCGCCCGTCCCGCGATAGCGCATTGCCGGACGGGACGGGCGTTGGATGCACCATAGGGACATCGGTTCACCATGACCCTCCTCGACCTGATCTCCCGCGACCCGAGCCCCGAGCCGTGGGCGGCCGGCGACAACATCCCCTGGCACGAGCCTGGCTTCAGCGCGCGCATGCTGGCCGAGCATCTTTCGCAGGAACACGACGCCGCAAGCCGCCGCTCCGCCAAGATCGAGGCGCAGGTGGCCTGGATCCACCGGCACGTGCTCGTCGAGGCTGCGTCGCGCGTCCTCGACCTGGGGTGCGGCCCCGGCTTCTACTGCAGCCGCCTCGCCCGCCTCGGCCACACGTGCATCGGCGTCGACTACTCGCCTGCGTCCATCGAGTACGCCAGGGCCGAGGCCGAGCGCGAAGGGCTCGACTGCGCCTACGTGCTGGAGGATGTCCGCTCGTACGACCCGCATGGCCTGGGCGACCTGGCGATGATGCTCTATGGCGAGCCGAACGTGTTCCGCCGCGAAGACCTGCGGGCCATCCTGGGCCGCGCTCGCGGCGTGCTGAGCCCCGGCGGGCGCGTCCTGCTGGAGCCACACACCTTCGAGGCTGTCGAAGCCATCGGTCGCTCCGGGACGAGTTGGTACACCGCCCCGGCCGGCCTCTTCTCCGACGCGCCGCACCTCGTCCTGCAGGAGAACCAGTGGGACGACGCGACGCGTACCGCGACGACACGGTTCCACGTGATCGATGCCGCGACCGGCCAGGTCGCCACCCACGGCCGCACGATGCAGGCCTACACGCCGGAGGACTACGCCGCGCTTCTGCACGAGTGCGGGTTCGGCGGCGTGATCTTCCACCCGTCGCTCACCGGCGAGCCGGACGAGACGCAGGCCGCGCTGATCGTGGTGGTCGCGCAGGTGCACGCCGGCTGATCGACAAACACGGAGGTAGGCGATGAGAGTGCACGCAGCTCCGGCATTGGCGTTCTCGGTCTTCCTGGTATGCGTGTGCCGGATCGCGTCGGCCCAGCCCGCTCCCAAGATGGACGCGGCCCTAGCGAAGGACTGGCTCCAGCGTTGGGAGGCCAACATCGTCGCCGACTCGCGCAACCGCTACTGTGACAAGGAGATGGGCGAGGAGATCGGCTGGCTCATCAGCCCCTTCTCGGAGGGCTTCTGCTGGGGCTACGAGGCCACCGGCGACACGAAGTGGATCGACCGGCTGATCGAGTGGACCGACGCGTGGGTGAAGCGCGGCGTCAAGGAGCCCGACGGGTACACAGGCTGGCCCAAGGACGACGGCGCCAGCACACAGGTCGTGCCCGGCCTCTACACGGACAACATCCTGGGCGAGGCGATGGGCCTGAAGCCTGCTGTGCACATCGCCGGGCTCATTCTGCGCACGCCCGCGCTCAAGGCGACGTACGGCGACAAGGCGCGCGAGTACCTGGCCCTGGCCGAGCGCACGTTCGAGAAGTGGGACAAGCGCGGGTGCTGGCGCGAGGCGAAGACCGGCGGCGTCTGGGTGGTGCCGACCTTCGGCATCGACAAGGCGACTGGCAAGTGGACCGAGGAGTACGCGCGCAAGGGCGTCGACGGCTTCTCGCTGCCCGCCAACAAGCAGAACCTGGTCGCCATGTGGATGCTGGAGCTGTACGACGCCACGAAGAAGCCGGTCTACCGCGAGCGCGCCGAGAAGTGGTTCCAGCAGATGAAGTCGCGCATTCGCATGGTCGATGGCGGCAAGCGCTGCGAGTGGAACTACTGGGACCCCGCTGGCCCGTGGGACTACAAGCCCGACGGCTCGACGAAACACTGGGTCGGCGTGCATCCCAACGGCGGCTACTACTTCGTCGACACCGAAGGCATCGCGGCAGCGTACGAGCACGGCCTCGTGTTCACGAAGCAGGACATCGACCGGCTCATCGCCACGAACCGCGACTTCATGTGGAACCAGCGGGTTAAGGGCGCCAAGTTCCAGTCCATCAACGGCGGCCCGCCCGACGACCGATGGAAGGACAGCCCCGGCACGCTCTGGCTCGGCATGGCGCCGTACGACGCGAAGCTGCGCGAGGTCTTCGAGGCCAACCACAACCCCGCAAGCTGGGGCGGCCTCTCCGCGACGCCCTGGTACGTGGCGCGCATGACGGGGAAGGTGGCGGCGGGGAGGTAGTCGGGCGTCAGCCGGACTGGACGGCACGGGCCTGATCTGCCTCCTGTACACCAGCATCAAGGTATGGTACATTCAGAGTACAGACCGGCCGCGCGCCCTCGCCATGGGCTGGCGGACGGCATCATCACCGTGGGAGGACAGCCTGGATGGCGATCGTGCATACAGAGACAGCCGCCGACGTGGCTGCCCCGCTCGCGCGCAACGGCCCGTCATCAGAGGACAAGATGGCCAAGCTGATCGCGCTTGTTGACGAGTGGATGAAGGACGAGACTGGATATGATGAGATGGCGTGGCCAATCCTGGCGAAGGCCTTGAACGAGAACCGCCTCTCTGCGCGAGATCGCGTGGTTGAGTAAGCTCCTGCTTCTCGATTCGGGCCCGCTTGGCAGGCTTGCCCACCCGAAGCGAACGCTCGTTGTCTCGCAGTGGATCGCTGCGGTGCACGACAGCGGCGACCTGCTCGTCATACCCGAGATCGCCGACTACGAGGTCAGGCGCAGCCTGCTTCTCGCCGGGCTCGGCGCCTCGATCGTGCGCCTGAACTGCCTTCGGGAGACCCTCGACTTCGTCGCGATAGACAGCCAGACGATGCTCCTTGCTGCAGAGCTGTGGGCCGATGCTAGGCGCCGTGGTCGGCCGACAGCCGCCCCATCCGAATTGGATGGCGACGTGATCCTGGCCGCCCAGGCCATCCTTGTTGGAGCGGTCGTCGTTACCGATAACTCAGCACACGTAGCTCAGTTCGTCGACACGCTCGACTGGCAGACGCTGGCGCCCTGACTACGACAGCATCGGCGTCCCGGTAGCCCTGCTGGCGACTGCGGTGGCCTCCCTCAACCCACATGATCCCGCTCCTACTCGGCATCCTCGTCCTGCTCATCTGGCTCGGCATGGCGCTCGGGCACGCCTGGTTCTGGCGCGTCGACGACGAGCCCGTGCCGGAGCCGCCTGCCGCCTGGCCCACGGTTGCCGCCGTCATCCCCGCGCGGAACGAGGAGGCGGTGCTGGGCGAGGCGCTGCGGTCGCTGGCGGCGCAGGACTACGCCGGGGAGCTGCGCGTCGTGGTGGTGAACGACCACAGCGATGACCGCACCGCACAGATCGCGCGGGAGGCCGGCGTCGGGGTGCTGAGCGCCGAGCCGCTGCCCGCGGGTTGGGCGGGCAAGGTATGGGCGATGGAGCAGGGGCTCCGGCACGTTCTGGCGCAGCCCGAACCGCCCGCCTACGTGCTCTTCTGCGACGCCGACATCGGGCACGGGCCGGGCACGGTGCGCGAGCTGGTCTGCAGGGCCGAGGCGACGGGCAGCGACCTCACCTCGCTCATGGTGCGCCTCGAGTGCCGCACGCTGCCCGAGCGGCTGATGATCCCGGCGTTCGTGTTCTTCTTCCGCATGCTCTACCCGTTCCGGCGCGTCAACGACCCCGCCGACAAGGTGGCTGGCGCGGCAGGCGGCACGATGCTCCTGCGGCGCAGGGCGTTGGAGCGCATCGGCGGGCTGGAGCGCATCCGCGGCGCCGTCATCGACGACTGCTCGCTGGCGCGGGCGGTGAAGGCGGGCGGGCATCGCATCTGGCTGGGCATGGCGCGCGGTTCGGCAAGCCTGCGCGGCTACGGCGGCCTCGGCGGCATCCTGCACATGGTCGCGCGCTCGGCCTACACGCAGCTCGGACACTCGCCGCTCGCGCTGCTCGGCTGCGTCGTGGGCCTGGCGCTCACGTTCCTGGCGCCGGTGGCGCTCCTCGGCTGCGGCGGGTGGCCCGCGGCGCTCGGGGCGCTGGCGTGGCTGACGATGGCGCTCGTCTACCTGCCGATGGTCCGCTTCTACCGCCTGAGCCCCTGCTGGGCCGCCGCCCTTCCGCTAGCCGCGACGCTCTACCTCTACGCGACGCTCCTCTCGGCGTGGCGGCACCACCGCGGGCGCGGGGCGCAGTGGAAAGGGCGATCCCAGTCGTAGGCGCGGCGCCAACAGGATTCCGACCTCCCGCCAGGGAACGACAAGCATGTGGCCCGCCGACTGAGCGGCGAAAGGCCACGCGAAGGAGCAGAGCATTGGATCCCGTATCGCGCAGAACGTTCCTGGAGGGCTCGCTGGCCGCACTGGCGGCGTCGGCGGTGCCGGCTTCGGCAGACACCGAGGCATTCGTCGCCGCCCCCTACGTGCAGCTTGGCGACGCGCCGGTAGTCGGCTCGCATACCAGTCTGGCGGTGCTGTGGCTCGCCGCGGACGCCGAAGCGCAGTGGGCCGTCGAGTACCGATCCGCCAATGGCGACTGGCGCAAGGCGACGCGCCCGCGCTACCGGCTCGTAGCAGCGTCCGGCGTGCAGCGGCACCGTGTCTATCGGACCACCCTATCCGGCCTTGCGCCCGGCGAGACCGTCGAGTACCGCGTGGCGAAGGGCGGCGCGGTCGTGTTCGAGACGAAGGCGCTGGCACGCAAGCCAACGGCCGCGCCATCGCGGTTCGTCATCTTCGGCGACTGCGGCGACGGCTCGGCCTCGCAGCGCCGCATCGCCTACCACACCTATCAGCAGAAGCCGGACTACGTCGTCATCCCTGGCGATATCGTGTACGGGTCGGGCCTCATCAGCCAGTACCTGACGCGCTACTTCCCGGTCTACAACTCAGACCATGCGTCACCCGAGACCGGTGGCCCGCTCTCGCGATCGACCATCTTCGTCGGCAACCTGGGCAACCACGACACGTACGGCCGCGACTTCTACAACACGCCCGACGGGCTGGCCTACTACCTCTACTTCGACCAGCCGCTCAATGGCCCCTCGCTGGTGGCGGATGAGGCGAGCGCGACCCCGATCGAGGCGCCCGAGGCCGAGCGGGAGGCGTTCCTGGAAGGATCTGGGCCTGCCTACGCCCGGATGGCCAACTTCTCCTTCGACTACGCCAACGTGCACTGGACCGTCCTGGACGCGAACGAGTATGTGAGCTGGGACGATCGGTACCTGCGCGACTGGCTCATCGCCGACCTGAAGCACGCCCAGGACGCGACCTGGCGCTTCGTCGCATTCCATCATCCCGGGTTCAGCAGCTCCAAGGCCCACTACAGCGAGCAGCACATGCGCCGCCTGTCGCCCATCTTCGAGCGCTACGGCGTCGACGTGGTGTGGGCCGGCCACGTGCACAACTACCAGCGCAGCAAGCCGCTCCACTTCCAACCAGCCAGGAACCCAAAGCCCACGGGCCCCCTGGACGGCAAGTTCACATTCGACGAGGCCTACGATGGCGAGAAGGTGACCAAGGCGAATGGCATCATCTACATCGTGACCGGCGGCGGCGGCGCCACGCTCTACAACGGCGAGCAGGAGAACAACCCGAAGACCTGGCAGCCCTTCACGAGCGTCTTCATCTCGAAGCTGCACTCGCTCACCGTGGCGGACATCGACGACAAGCGCCTCACCGTCCGCCAGATCGACGAGACCGGCGCCGAGCGCGACCGCTGGGTGCTGACGAAGTAGGGCTGCCGGCAATGGTGCATGAGCGCTGTGGTGGGACGGGCGTCCCTGCCCGTCCAGTACGACCCATCGGTAGGTCGGGCTAACGTGACCCCGGTCCTCATCTCCGACTCGCTCCGCGCCAAGGCCTCCAGCTTCCAGGGCGGCCTTGGCGCGGAGTGGCTGGAGCGCCTGCCGGGCATCATCGAGCGATGCCGCGAGCGGTGGGGCCTGACGCTGGGCGAGGGCTACAGCTACCCGGCGCTCAGCTTCCTCGCCCGCTGCGACACGCGCGACGGCGCCCCGGCCGTACTCAAGGTCGGCTTCCTGCTCGACGAGCTGGCGTGCGAGATCGAGGCGCTGCGGCTCTGCGGCGGGCGCGGGATGGTTCGCTTGCTGGACGCGATGCCCGAACAGGGGGCACTGCTGCTGGAGCGCGCCGAGCCGGGCCGCGACCTCGCCGAGCTGCGCGACGACGAGCGCGCCACCCGGATCGCCGCCGCCGTGATGGCGCGCATCCACGCGCCCGCGCCCGCCGAGCACTCGTTCCCCACCGTTGCCCGCTGGTGCCGCGGCTTCGAGCGTTTGCGCGAGCACTTCCGCGGCGGCTCAGGCCCCTTTCCCCCGGAGCGCGTCGCCTGGGCCGAACGCCGCGCCGCGGAGCTGCTGGTCGACGCCCCCGCGCCCGTGCTCCTCCACGGCGACCTGCACCACTTCAACGTCGTCGGCGCGGAGCGGGAGCCCTGGCTCGCCATCGACCCGAAGGGCGCGGTCGGCGACCCGGCTTACGAGCCCGCCGCGTTCCTCTGCAACGAGTGGGCGAACGCCGCCGACCCCGTCGCCCTTCAGACCCGGCGCATACGCCAGTTCGCCGCCGAGACCGGCCTCGACGCCGCCCGAATCCTCGACTGGGCGCGAGTGCACTCCGTCCTCTCTGCCTGGTGGTGCATCGAGGACGGCGGCGAGCCCATCGAGGACGAGGTGCTGCGCCACATCGAGGTGCTGGCGGAGGTGCGCATTCCCTGACACCGCCGGCGCCCTGTCCTCCGTCTATCCTCTGACGCACCAGCGCCGGCCGTGAGGAGGACTGCAGGTGACACCCCCCCATAGTCGCCCTGACAGCGTCGATCCTCAGGACCTGCGGGCTGCCGCATCGTCAGGCGACGCGCTGTGGGTGCTCAGGCTGCTCGCGGCCGGTGCAGCGCCAGACGACGACGCCCGCTGCGGCTTCACACCCCTGCGCGACTGCGTGCTTATGGCGTCGGTGTGGGAGCCGGAGGACGCGCCTGATACGCCGCCCGCTCTGGTGGACGACTGGGCATCGCCGGAGGAGCGCAAGACCGCGCGGCGGGAGTCGAGGGCACGGTACCGCGCGCAGTGCGATGCCCATCGCCGCCGTGTAGACGCAGGCGCGTTCTGCCTTCCCGACGACACTCGCCACTACGAGACCGCCCGCTTGCTGATCGATGCCGGAGCGGACGTGAACGCCGTGGACGGCGAAGGCGACCCTGTGCTCGCGATCGCGGCTAGCGGATCGGCTCGCATGGTGGGCCTGCTGCTCGATCGCGGCGCCTGCATCGACGCACCGGGCCAGGTCGGCTGGAGCCCACTGATGAACGCGGCGCTGGCCTGCAACACACCGGTCGTGCGGCTCCTCCTCGACCGCGGCGCCGACCCTCACTGGCGAAGTGCTGACGGCGAGCGCCCCATCATGGCTGCGGCCTACGGAGGAAGCCGGCGCGTCGTCTCCATGCTTCTGGAATGCGGGGTGGACGTGAACGCGGCGGCGGAGACAGGTACTACCGCGCTCCTGGCGGCGCTGATGCAGGGCTATGAGGACATCGCGCAGCAACTGGAGGCTGTCGGGGCCGTTCGGGGCTACCTGGAGTCCCTCGTCGCTGGCGACACGCAGCGCGCGGATGAGCTTGCCCCGTCCTTGCCTGCGGGCCGGCACTCGACGTGGGGCGCGGACGCGATGGAGTGGGCCATCCGCAGCAGTCGGGTCGACGTCGTCCGACGTCTTCTCTCGGCAGGCGCGGACCCGAACTCCGGCCTGCCATTCGGCTGGAAGTACCTGACCTCGGCAGTCAATGACGGCGAAGTCGCGATCGTCGAGGCGCTGCTGGACGCGGGAGCCGATCCGAACTTGGACCGGGGCACGGCGTCCTACCCCTTGGGTGAAGCCGTCGGGTCTGGGGACGCGACGTTGCTCGCACTGCTGCTCACGCGCGGTGCGGACCCGGAGAGCGTGGACGATGCCGCGCGCACGCCTCTCATGCAGGCCGCAATGTGGGGCGCCACCGCCGCCGCTGCCGTTCTCCTCGACGCGGGTGCGGCCCTGAACCACTGCACGGATAGGGGATCGCCGCTCTACGAGGCCGTGATGGCGAGGCAGTACGATATGGTGGGTTGGCTCCTTGCCCACGGCGCTCTACCCCGCATCGGCCTGGCCGGCTGGCCAATCACCGGGCTGCCCGAGGTGCAGGAGGACGCGCGGATGTTCTCCACCATTCGTGAGGCGATGGCGACGCGCCGTAGCTCCGAGCCTGACTAGCCCACACTCCCTGACGCCGGCGACTCCCTGTCCTCCGTCTATCCTCTGACGCACCACAGCCGGCCGTGAGGAGTGCATCCCATGCCTGAGATCGATCCCCCGATGGACGAGCTGCCGGACCTGCCGGGAGGTCTCTTCGGCGAGCCGGCGAGTGACGACGAGCGCCTGGCCGAGGCGGTGATCGAAGGCAAGCTGGACGAGGTCCGCAGGCTCCTCGACGCGGGCGCTGACCCGAACGCCAACCGCAAGTTCCTCGGGCCGCCTCTCTCGATCTGCGCAAGCGGGCCGGCGCATGCGCCGATTGATCGCATGCTGCGCAGGCCCGGCCGCATCCCGGGCTTCCCGCCGCCTGGTAGTTCGCCGGAAGAGGGCCTGAAGGCGATGAGCAAGCTCCTCCAGTCGCACACGCCGCAGCAGATGCAGGGGAACCGCCGCAGGGCGCGCGACAAGGCGAGGCGCAGCGCGGACCTCGGGCGCAAGAGGCCGCCGGACGAGACGCGCCATCTGGAGGTCGCGAAGCTCCTGCTGGAACGCGGCGCGAACGTGGCCGCACGCGGCGAGATCGAGGGACAGACGGCCCTGCACGATGCGGCCCGGAGCGGGTGTGCGCGCATGACGGCGCTGCTCCTCGACCATGGCGCCGACATCGAGGCGGAGGACAAGAGCGGCAAGACGCCGCTGATGCTCGCCACCGAGGAGTGCAAGATCCACGTCGTGCGAGTGCTGCTGGAGCGAGGCGCGGACGCGATCAGACGCGGAACAGACGGCCACGCCCCCATGCACTCGGCCGCATTGGGAGGCAGCAAGCGCATCCTGGCCATGCTCATCGAGCGCGGCGCCGACGTGAACGCTGCCACGGATGCCGGCACGACACCGCTGCTGATCGCCCAGATGCGGCAGTATCCCGACATTGTGAAGCTTCTGGAGCGTGCCGGGGCGCGCGTGGGCTATCTGGAGGCGGTGGTGCGTGACGACAGCGCACTGGCCGACGAGTTGGAGCGCGGGTTGCCCACGGACCGACATCCGAGTTGGGGCTCACCCGTCCTGGAGTGGGGCATCCGCCAGGGCCGCGTGGACATCCTGAAACGTGTGCTCGGCGTCGGCGTGTCGGCGAACGGGCTGACCTCGAACAAGAACAGCACCCCGCTCATGCTGGCCGCGATGCATGGGTCGCCGGACGTGGTGCGGGCGCTGCTCGAGGCCGGCGCCGACCCAAACGCGACGAGGGCCCGCGGGTTCATGCCGCTGACGTGGGCGGCCCGACGAGGCGACTCGGACACGGCCCAGCTCCTGCTGCAGCATGGCGCGGATCCGAACACCCCCGGATGCAACGTGGGTGGCGCCTTGCAGGGAGCCGCGTCGTCCGGCAGCATCGAGATCGTGCGGATGCTGCTCGACGCCGGCGCCAGTCCGGTTAGGGAGCACGACGGGTTGTCACCGGCCGTGTCGACGCTGATGATGGGCCACCACGAGATTCTGAAGCTCCTCTTCGAGCACGGCGCCGACCCGCGCACTGCGTGCCACGGAAAGGTACCCATCGACGTGCTGCCGCGAGCCCTCGGTGATGCGCGCATGAAGGCCATCATCCAGGAAGCAGCGGGCACCGACCTGCACGAGGCGGCGGCCGCCGGAGACGTCGAGCGCCTCCGATCCTTGCTCGCGGCCGGCCGCACCCCGGAGGCGCGCGACACGAAGGGACGGACTGCGCTCATTGCCGCGGTCGAGGCCGAGCAGAGGAGCGCGGCCGAGTTCCTTCTGGACCATGGCGCGGATGTGAATGGCCGGAGCGAGCACGGCCGAACTCCGCTGTCGGTGGCGGTCCGGGGCAACCAGATCGCGATCGCTAAGCTGCTGCTCGACCGCGGCGCCGACCCGGACCTGCCCGACCAGACATGCCAGACTCCGCTCGTAACCGCCGCGCTGTCGATGGTCGATGGGCGCCGCGAGTTCGTGGATCTACTGCGTTCACGGGGCGGCGTGGTTGGGATCGTGGAAGCGGCGGCGCTCGGTGACACCGACGAGGTGCTGCGCATGATCGACGCGGGCACACCCGCCGATACTCGCGTGCCCACGGGGCCGAGCGCCCTCTGCGCCGCCGCAGCCACCGGCAACGACGCCCTCGTGGCGGCGCTTCTGGACCGCGGCGCGGACATCAACCTGCAGATCTGGTGGGGCCAGTGTGCGCTGAGTCAGGCGTCCGGACGCGGGCACCTGTCTACGGTCGCACTGCTGCTCGATCGCGGCGCCAACCCGAACGTCGAGGCGAAGTCCTGCAGCATGACGCCGCTCGGCTCCGCCGTCGTGACCGGGCAGGCGGACATTGTGCGGTTGCTTGTGCAGCGCGGCGCTCGGATCGACATGGCGGACACCATGGGCCACACGATCGCGCACGAGGCGGCGATGAGCAAAGAGGGGGTCGCGATGGTGGGCCTCCTTGCGGAACTGGGGGCCAAGATGAGCGGCCACACTAAGGCCGGACTGACGCCCCTCATGATGGCCGCGATGCTCAACCGCGTCGACGTGGTGAGAGCCTTCGTGGAGCACGGAGCCGATCCGAACGTGCGCGACCGCACGGGCAGCACGGCCCTCACCCACGCAGAGCGCATGGCCAGAGGCCCTGAGGCGGCGGCTTACCTCAGGAAGGTCACCAAGAAGTCGAAGTAGGAGGCCCCATGCACAACCTCACCCAGACCTCGCGCGAGCGGGTCGACAGCTACCTCAGCATGCTGCGCGCTAACCTGGAGGACGCGCCCGCCGATACGCGGGATGCCTTCCTGGCGCGCGTCCGGGCTGAGATCGAGATCGATGTCGAGCTGGACCGGACTGGGGCGCACGAGGCCGATGTCGTGGAGGCAGCCATCCGCCGCCACGGCGACCCGGCCACCTGCGCCGCGCGGCTGCACGCCCAGGTCGCGCCGGCGAAGGAGGAGCAGGCTGCGCCGGTGGTTGCCGAGACCGTGGATGCCGCGCTGAAGCCCTGCCGCGCGTGCAAGAACCCCGTGTCCCACGATGCGCGCATGTGCCCGAAGTGCGGCGCCCCGTTCCCCGCCCGCAACGTGGCCAACATGTACGGCTACGAGTGGAAGTCGAAGGCGACGTGGCGCGGCTGGCCGCTGGTCCACGTGGCGTTCGGGCGCGACAAGGACGGCAAGCTGCGCGTCGCCAAGGGGGTGATCGCGATCGGCCAGTTCGGCATCGGCGGCATCACGATCGCGCAGTTCGGCATCGGGGCGGTGTTCGGCCTGGGGCAGTTCGTGCTGGCGCCCATCGCCATCGGCCAGTTCGCGGGCGGCCTCGTCGCCATCGGCCAGTTCGGCTTCGGCGTGCTGCACGGCGTCGGCATGCTCGCCACGGACATCTTCCGGGGGATCCACTGGATCGGGAAGCCGAGGTAGGGGCAGGAAGGTGGGCACATGTCCGCCGGGAGGGTACTACGCCGACGGGGCGGCATAGGCCAGCGCCGCCCGCACGGCCTGCTCGGTGAGGCGTGGGTGGGCCGCAAGCAACTGCTCGACCGTCTCGCCAGCGCCGAGCCGCTCCAGTATCCCCTCGACAGTGATCCGGGTGCCCGCCACGACCGGCTTGCCGAGCATCACGTCCGGGTCTGATGTGATCAGGCCTTGCTCCACCTCGCACCTCGTCATGTGACCGTCTGCAGCCATTGTACAGCGACCGCGCGCCATCACGCTACGGCCGTGCTACGCCCACCCCCGAGGAATAGCGGCCCGCCGCGGTGAAGCACACTCCCGACTCTCACTGCCCGCCGGAGGACCCTGCCATGCCCGCCATTGCCGCGTTCCTGCTCGCGCTCGCCTGCCTGTTCGCACTGCCCAGCCCGCCCGCGCACGCCCAGGCCCAGGGCCAAGTGCGCATCCGCCGGTTCGACGCCGACGTGCCACTGCCCCGCGTGGGCCAGAAGGTCACGTTCCGTGCCGACGTGGAGAACACCGGCAAGACGCCGGTTCGCGTCGCCGCGAAGCTGAGCGTGCCCAGTGGTGCGCGGATCGGGAAGAGCCCGTCCGGCCCGGCGCAGGTGGCCGGCGGCGAGGAGGCGGCCATCGAGTGGGTGGTGGTGGCGGACGAGGCGCTGGAGGGCGACTTCGCCGTGGAGGTGAGCGCGGACGCTGGCCAACCCCAGCGCGCGGGCTTCAAGATGACCGTGCTGCCGAAGCGCGCTCCCGAGAAGCCGGCGTACATCCCCGAGCCGAAGCCCGCCAAGACGACCATGCTCGTCGGCGCGCACAACTGCCCGCTGTGGGTCGCCGACCGGCCGGAGATGTGGACCAACATCCTGAAGCACCCGGAGCGCCTACCCGCTCTCGGCTACTACGACCAGGCGAACCCGGAGGTGGCGGACTGGGAGACGAAGTGGTGCGCGGAGCACGGCGTCAACTTCTTCATCTACTGCTGGTACCGCACGAGCCAGGGCGAGCCGGTGAAGCAGATGTTCGGCTCCGCCATCGACTCGCTGCTGAAGTCGAAGTATCGCGACAAGATGAAGTTCACCATCATGTGGGAGAACCAGGTGCGGGGCAAGGCCGGCGTCGCGGACGAGCATGACCTGATGGCGAACCTGCTGCCCTTCTGGATGGAGAACTACTTCAAGAAGCCGAGCTACCTGAAGGTCGACAACAAGCCGGTGCTCTTCATCTACCGCCCCGAGTTTCTGGTGGACGACCTGGGCGGCGTCGAGAAGGTGCGCCAGGCGTTCGACAAGATGCGCCAGGCCGCGAAGGACGCCGGGTTCGACGGGCTGTATCTTCTCGGCGAGTATCGCGGGCTCGATCCGAACCAGTTCAAGCTGATGAAGCAGCTCGGCCTCGACTACACCTTCGCCTACTGCTGGTACGTGCCGAACAACCCGACGCCCGCGCAGTCCATCGAGGCGCAGATGGGCTACATCAAGAAGACGCAGGAGATCGCGGGCATCCCGCAGGTGGTGACGGTATCGCAGGCCTGGAGCGGGTGGGCGGACGAGGGGACCATCTGGAAGATCCCGCCGCGCGACTTCGAGACGCTGCTGACCCAGGCGCGCGACTTCGCCACCACGCTCCCGAAGGACCAGCTCGGCAGCCGAATGCTGCTCCTCGACAACTGGAACGAGTGGGGCGAGGGCCACTACCTGGCACCCTACCGCGAGTACGGCTTCGGCTACCTCGACGCGGTGCGCAAGGTGTTCGCGCCGAACTCGCCGGAGCCGGTCGACCTGCTGCCCGCGGACATCGGCATGGGCCCGTACGACACCGCGTTCCATCAGCACCAGGCGCGCGAGGAGCGACTGCGGACGATCGGCAGCCAGAAGGTGACGAAGCCCGGCGCCAACGAGCCCGGCCTCATCGCCTGGTGGGCGTTCGACGAGCCGGCGGACAGCCCGGTGGCGCTGGACTACTCCGGCAACCGCATCGGCGCGGAGGTGCGCAAGGCGACGCGCGCGGCGGGCATCGACGGTAGGGCGCTGGTGTGCGACGGAGGCTGCGCCGTGGTGGCCAGCCGCTCGCAGCTCTCGCCGACCGACGGCGTCAGCATCGAGTGCTGGGTGAAGACGAACGAGGCAGGCCAGGGCAACACGTGGATGGTGAACCGCGTCTACTCCGGCGGCACCGACACGGGCTACCGCCTCGGCATCGTGGGCGGCAAGCCCTGCTTCGAGGTGCCTCTGACCGAGTTCAGCCACCACCTGATGGCGGACATCGACCTGGCGACGGGCCGGTGGGTCCACATCGTGGGCACGTTCGATGGCAAGAGGGAGCGTATCTACGTCGACGGGGAACCGCACGGTGCGATGGATCGTCCTGGCCCCGTGAAGCCCAGCACGTTCAAGGTGACGCTGGGCAACTACGAAGAGAACCACGCCGCCTACTTCCGCGGCCTGCTGGACGAGGTGAAGCTCTACGATCGCGCCCTCACGCCGGATGAGGTCAAGGCGCACTACAAGGCGCTGGCGGGGCGGGCGGGGAAGTAGGCTCCAAAGCGAGCCAACCAGGAGAGATCAACACGATGCACGGTCTAGCCGCACTCGTCGCCTTCACTGCCCTCTTTGCCGCAGCCACACCAACGGCTCGCGCGGCTGAAGAAGGTGTGCTCATCCTTGTCCGAGACGCTCTGCTCACCAATCAGGTTGGTGGGCTGGACCGCACGAAGGCGACCGCGCAGGTCGTCGCGGTCGATGGGCAGGCATTCCCCAAGGCCCTGCGCGTGACGGTCGGCACGGCCAGCGCCGAAACTAACGCGACGCAGCTCACGATGCAGAACGCGGCGCCCGTGAAGCGCGGCGACGCCCTGATCGCCACGTTCTGGGTTCGCGGTGCATCGGCAGACGGGAAGCGGCCGGGACAGATCGAGTTCCTGTTCGAGCGCTGCACGGACCCCTGGACCAAGTCGATCTGGCACGATGCCATCGCGCCGCGGCCAACCGGCAAGTGGAAGCGCTTCGTCCTGGCGTTCCTGGCCGCGGAGGACTACAGACCCGGCGAGGCGATGGCGTCGGTGCGCTTCGCGTTCGGTCCTCAGACGGTCGAGGTCGGTGGGCTGGAGGTGCGGGACATGGGCCCGGGCCTGAAGCCGGACGACATCGCCGAGGTCGCCGCCCGCGAGAACCCGCTCGGCCGGGCCACCGTCACGCTGCGGCTGGCCGACACGAGACAGACGATGGTCGGCCTCGGCGGCGACTTCTGCCAGCCCCGCTACGGGTCGAGCGAGGCGATGGATGCGGTCGGCCAGTACAACCTCGACCACCTGCGCGTCGCGCACGCTCGCATCGGCATTCCGCTCAACTCGTGGGCGCCCGAGCGCGGCGTCTACAAGGACGAGGGGCCGGCGCATGCTTCGTTCCTCGCGATGCAGGAGATGGCGAAGCGCAAGATCCCCTTCGCCGGCTCCATCTGGGAGGGGCCGCAGTGGATGCTCGGAGGGCGCCGCGAGCAGTCGGGGCGCGAGCTGCCTCCGGACCGCGTGGCCGACTGCATCGAGGCCATCGCGCAGTACCTGGTGACGGCCCGCGACAAGTACCAGGTCACGCTCGACAACCTGTCCTTCAACGAGCCGGACTATGGCGTGAACTTCAAGTTCACCGCCCCGCAGATGGCGGCGTTCATCGCGAAGGCGGGCCCGCGGTTCCGCCAACTCGGCCTCAAGACGCGCTTCCTGATCGGCGACACGGGCGGCGGGGTGCCCTCGGCGGAGTACTGCGAGACGCTCCTGAAGGACGCTGCCATCGCCTCGTATCTGGGTCCGATCTCCTTCCACTGCTGGGACGCGCTCGGAGCGCCGGACGCGGCGTACGAGGCTATCGCGCAGGTGGGCCGCAAGTACCACAAGTCGATCTGGTGCCTGGAGGCGGGGCACGACGCAGGCCTGTGGGAGCGCCCCGATCCGTGGGAGTCGTGGGAGAACGCGCTGCGCACCGCTCTCGCGTACGAGAGGACGCTGCGACTGACAGGCGCCGAGGTGATGGACTACTGGACGTACCAGGACAACTACCCGATCGTGAGCAAGGACGGCACACGCCCATTCCGCGTGCACCACGTCATCCGCCAGATGGCCGACGTCTTCACGGCCGGGGCCAAGGTGGCGACGGCAACCGTATCGGGCGACGACCTGTGCGCGCTGCCTACTGTCGGGCCGAAGCCCGGCCAGTTCGCGCTGCTCCTCGTCAACCCGGTCGGTGCGGGGTCCGTGCGGCTGACCGGCCTGCCTGCCGGCGCCTCGGTGCGTGTGGTTACCAGCACGCGCGCTGCGCAGAACGAGGTCGCGAAGCCCGCGCGCGCCGATGCGAAGGGGGCACTCACCGTGGCGCTGCCCGCTCGCTCGGTGGTCTCGGTGCTGAGCGAGGCGAGGTAGGAGCGGCAGCCCCCCTGCGTGCTGGATGTCACTGAGAGCTCCGTCGCGCCCGCGGCGCCATGCGCTCGTGCGAGCGAATGCAGCCGCGCACTGCCGCCCGGCAGAGGAGAGGAGTGGACCCCGAATGACAGTGCGACTGGTCGCCGTTGCCGCTTTGCTGATACTCTCCGGCCGCGCGTCAGCCGGTGACGACTTGGCCACCGTGAGGCGCGACCTGCAGGCCCTCGCGTCCCGAGTGGCGCAGCTTGAGGCGGAGAACCGGGCGCTGCGGGAGCGGATCGAGGTGGACCGGCTGGTTGTCCGCAAGGAACTGGTCGTCTCCGACACAGGCGTGCCGTGGGAGAAGGGCTACGAAGCGCAGCAGATTCCCCGCGGCCTCTACGCTCGGTCGCTGTGGGACGGCGCTGGCGGGCTCTGGGTACGCAGCCGGCTCATCAAGTGCGAGATCGATGACCCGTTCGACGACCGCTTCCATGCTGTCGAGCGTGGCGGGAGCCTGCGGCTCACGCCGGGTCACATTTCGTGGTGTGTCTGGCTGGATGGCGCCTGGCGCCAGATGGCCATCGTCCAGGGTGAGGGGCTCGACCCTTCGGAGGTGTCGCTGTCACGGTGGGATGGCGGAACGCACCCGGGCCGTGTGCGCATCCAGACCTACAGGCCTGGCCATGACGAGCCGTTGACCGACGCGTTCATCGGCCAGGGCATGATGTCGATCGGCGGCGGTGGCTATGGCGGCGGCGGTCTGCCGTTCCCGAAGGACGTGCTGCAGGTATGGGGTGGAGGCGTCAGCGCGTCGAGCGTGCCGATGCCAGCGGCGCCTTCGGTGGTGCGAGACGACAGATCCGGAGTGCATCGGTACGCGCTGATATCTGTGGGGCCGCAAGGCCGGCGCTCGGCGCCCTCTCCTGCCGTCGCCGCATCCGGGCTAGCTACGCTGAGATGGGACAGCAACGCTGGCGTCGACGCCTATGTCGTTCTGCGGGACGGCAAGGAGATCGCGGGCCCGTTGCGGATCGAGGGCTCGCGGAAGGAATGGACAGATCGGCGCCCGCAGTGACGTCTTTGTGCGGCCCGTCTGGCGCCACCGCTGCTCCGCCGTTCCCTCCTACTCCCCCTTCAGCGGCTTGCCCAGCGTGATCGAGCCGTCTCGGCTATACGTGACAGGGTAGGGGAGCGATAGGCTGCTCGCGCCGATGCAGGCGAGGAACACGTCGCGCCCGTCCGGGGCAGCGATCACCTTGGCGATGTAGTAGCCCTGGCCATCGGGCAGGTCGATGTTGCCGGGCGCCGGCTCGAACGGGCCCTGCATCGAGGTGGCGGTGTAGAGGCAGTTCGCGCGGAAGATCGGGTTCTCGCGCGCCGCGCCGAAGTAGAGGTACCACCGGTTGCCATGCCGCCAGAGCTGCTGCGTCTCCAGGCGGTCGAACTGGCGGGGCGCCGCCAGGATGCCACATCCCTGCCACTCGCGCCCATCGCGGCTCCGCAGCAGCGCGCAGCACCCGCGCTTGTCCGGCGGCTCCTGGTCGAATACCGCGTTGGCGACCATGTAGTACCAGCCGCCCATCGCCTCCGGCAGCACGTAGCAGTCGGCCAGCACCGTGTACGTGAGGCGCGTGCCCGCGGCGAAGCCCTTGGCCTGCCAGTAGTCGCCGCGCGGCACCTCGAACGCCAGGTCGCGGAAGCGAACCGGGCCGACCTTCTCCCACTTCAGCAGGTCGCGGCTGCGCGCCAAGCCGATGCCCCCGTCCTTGCCGACGGCGGTGAAGACCATGAGCCAATCGCCGCCGTGCTTCCACACGCTGCCCGTCGCGATCCACCCGTTGTTCCACTCCCCCTTCGGGTTCGCGCGCAGCACTTCGCCCTTCTCCGTCCAGTGGATCAGGTCTCGCGAGGTGGCCAGTCCGACGGTCGAGGCGCCCGTCTTCGCCCGCGTCTCGGGCGTTGCCTGCAGGTAGAAGGCGTACGTGGTGCCGCGGTCCTGAGCGAACCAGTAGTCCCACGACGACTGGCCCTTCGGCTGGTAGAGGGGCTGCTGGGCGTTGGCGGCGCACGCGGCTGCGGCCAGCACCATCGAGACTGCAACGGACAACCAGGCATGTTCGGGCAACGCGTATCCTCCGGAGCTACTTGCCGGCCAGCATGTCGTCGAGCAGCGCGTCGAGCGGGCACGTCGCCACTCCGACGTACTTGTCCGCCCCGCCGTAGTACACGAAAAGCGTCCCGTTCAGGACCACGCTGCCGCACGGGAAGCAGACGCCCGGGTAGAACCCCTGCAGCTCGTAGTCCTCCTCGGGCTGCAGGATCCAGTCGCGCGTGCGGGCGAGCACGATGGACGGGTCCTCGAGATCGAGCAGCAGCGCGCCGAGGCGGTAGTGCCCCTCCGTGCCGACCGCGTGGTAGATGGTCAGCCAGCCGCGGTCGGTCTTGATCGGGGGCGTGTTGCCGCCGATCTTGCCGTTCTCCCAGGGCAGCTCGGCCGTGGCCAGCAGCTTGCTCTCGCGCCAGCACAGCAGGTCGTCCGAGGTGGATATCCAGATGGCCGGGTGCTCCGTGCCGTACTTCGGGCCCACCCAGTTCATCGGTCGGTGCATCAGCACGAATTGGCCACCCACCTTCTCCGGGAAGAGGATCACGTCGCGGTCGTCGACGTCGGGGCTCGTCATGCGGCCCGCGCGGATCCACGTGCGGAAGTCCTTCGTGAGCGCGAGGCCGGTCGCGGTGGCGTTCTCCCGCAGCGCCCAGGGGAACTCCGCCGGGCAGGTGGGCGGCGCATAGGCGCGCTCGTGGGCGGGCAGCCAGTATCTGCCGGGCGGGAAGGGGCGGGACGCGTAGGTAACGTAGTACCACTCGCCGAACTTGACGATGCGCGGGTCCTCCACGCAGCCGGCGTCGAAGCCGTCCTGGCTCGGCGAGAAGACCGGCGCGTCGGCGCTGCGCTCGAAGTCGTAGCCGTCGTCGCTCGCGGCCAGGCCGAAGTAGATGCGGTGCTCCGGGTCCTTGCCGGCCGCGCGGTACAGGAGCAGCACCTGGCCGCTGGCCTCGTCATACCAGGCGCCCGGGTTCGTCGTGACCAGGTTCTCCCAGGGGTGTGCGGGTTCGGGTGAGAGCACGGGATTGCCGGCGTATCGCTCGAGTTCCATCGAAGCACCCTCCATCGGCGGTGTTGGAGCCGTTCGGTGTTGCACCTCAGAAGGCGTGTTCCAGGAAGGACGCCCCGATTCCTACCGGCTACGTGGACCTGCCATCTCATCCAAAGGGACCCGACATGCCATCGCCCTGCCCGCTGGAGTACAAGCCCGGCCTCGCCGAGGCCGCCCGCCGATGGGACGCCTTCTACGCCGGCGACCTGATCGACCGCCCCATCGTCTGCGTGACCGCGCCTAAGCCGGGCGCGAAGTTCGTGCGGGGCAGCACCTACCGCGAGCGGACGTTCGGCGACCTGGACGACATCCTCGACCGCCAGCTCGCGAACGCGGAGGCCACGTACTGGGGTGGCGAGGCGGTGCCCGCGGCCTGGCTCAGCTTCGGGCCGGACGAGGTGGCCGTGTTCTGTGGCGCAGAGTTCGGCTGGAGCGAGCGTTCCGGTGACACGAACTGGTCGAAGCCGTTCGTGGCGGACTGGGAGCGCGACCTGCCGCTGCTCCTGCAGGACGACAACCCGCTCTGGCAGCGAATGCTGGGCTTCTACCGCCTCGCCGCCGACAAGTGCGCGGGCAAGATGGCGGTGATGCCGCTGGACTTGCACACCAACATGGACCTGCTCGCCGCCGTGCGCGGACCGCAGCAGCTCTGCCTCGACCTGCTGGACTGCCCCGAGCTGGTCGACCGGGCGATGGACGACGCGCGGGCGGTCTTCCGCAAGCTGTGGGATGAGGTACGCCTCGCGGGGAAGATGGACGAGAACGGCTACTGCCATTGCTTCTACTCGATGGAGGGCGCGGCCACGCTGCAATGCGACTTCTCGTGCATGATGAGCCCGGCCATGTTCCGGCGGTGGGTGCTGCCCGCGCTGGAGGAGGAGGCCGAGATCGTGAAGCACGCGCTCTATCACTGGGACGGTCCCGGCGCGGTGGTGCACACGGACGACCTCGTCGCGAGCAAGGGGCTGCACACGCTGTCCTACGTCCCCGGCGATGGCCACGGCAGCCACATCGACCACCTGCCGCTGCTGCAGCGCGTGCAGGCGGGCGGCAAGGCGGTGCAGGTGTGGGGCAGCCCGGACCAGTGCAAGGCCATGCACAAGGAGCTGCGCCCGGAGAAGACGCTCTACTGCACGAGCGCGCCGAGCGTCGACGAGGCTGACGCGCTGCAGGACTGGTTCGTCCGGAATACGTAGGCACGGGAGATAGAGGCGATGGTGGAGCACATGGCGTTTGCGTCGGTCGCGCTGCTGCTGGTCCTGGCCGCGCGCCCCATCCAGCAGGCCGGCCCGAAGCCCATCGACATCGGGTCGCGGCGCGAACTGCTGGTGGATGACTACCTGTTGGCGTCGCGGACGGGAGCGGAGCTGCGCCTGCACCCGCCGGTGCCTCGCGAGGCGGTGCTGCTGCACGATGCGCCGTGGGAGGGCAGCGGCTGCGGCTACCATACGGTTATGCGCGAGGGCGGCAAGTACCGCATGTGGTACATCGCGGCCAACCTGACGAACGAGGACGGCAGCAAGCTCGATGCGCATCCCATCTTCGCCTGCTACGCCGAGAGCAACGACGGCATCCGGTGGACGAAGCCGGACCTCGGCCTGGTCGAGTTCCAGGGCTCCAAGCACAACAACATCGTGTGGACCGCGCCGGGCGCCGACAACTTCACCCCGTTCCGCGACACGAATCCGGGCTGCCACAGGGGCGAGGAGTACAAGGCGCTCGCGGCCGGACCGGGCGGGCTGCACGCCTATGTGTCGGCGGACGGCCTGCGCTGGCGCCCGCTGCAGGACGCCCCGATCATCACGAAGGGTGCGTTCGACACGCAGAACACGGCGTTCTGGGATGCGCTCACCGGGCAGTATCGCGCGTACGTCCGCGACTTCCACAACGGGGTGCGCGACATTCGCACCGCCACGTCGCCGGACTTCGTCCACTGGTCCGAGCCCGCGTCGCTGCGCTACGGCGATGCGCCGGACACGCCTCTCTACACGAACCAGGTGCAGCCCTACTACCGCGCGCCGCACCTGTACCTCGGCTTCCCCACGCGCTACATCGAGCGCCCTTGGTCGCCCTCCTACGACGCGCTGCCCGATCCGGCACACCGGCGCAACCGCATGAAGATCAGCCCGCGCTATGGCACGGCCATCACGGACGGCCTGTTCATGTCGAGCCGCGACGGGGTGGAGTTCCACCGGTGGGACGAGGCGTTCATCCGCCCCGGCCCGGAGCGTAAGCACAACTGGCTCTACGGGGACGGCTACCAGGATTGGGGGCTGGTGGAGACGGTGGCGGACGACCCGCTCGCGCCGCCGGAGATCTCGGTCTGCGCGGGCGAGAACGAGTGGAAGGGCCCGACGCGCTTGCGCCGCTTCACGCTGCGGGTTGACGGCTTCGTCTCCCTCAACGCCCCGCTGAAGGGCGGCGAGGCGGTCACGAAGCCGGTCGTCTTCGCGGGCAAGGCGCTCACGCTGAACTTCGCTACTTCGGCGGCCGGCAGCATCCGCGTCGAGCTGCAGGACGCGGACGGCAAGCCGCTCCCCGGCCACGCGCTCGCCGATTGCGACGAGGTCTTCGGCGACTCGCTCGACCGCACGGTAACGTGGAAGGGCTCACCCGACTTGGGCGATCTGGCCGGGAAGCCGATCCGCGTGCGGTTCGTGCTTCGGGACGCGGACCTGTACTCGTTCCGGTTCCCCGCTACTTGACGCTGGCGGCACGCGCCGGTATAATGTGTGGTGTCTTGGGCGGTTGGCTCAGTGGTAGAGCGCCTCGTTCACACCGAGGAGGTCACTGGTTCAAATCCAGTACTGCCCACACACCCTTCCTCTTCACCCCACGAACGCCGAGCCCGACGCGGTCGCTACCACCCTCCGCTCCAGGAAGATCGAGCCACCCGACGACGTGAGGCCGTTCGAGTCGCGGCGCGTGACCGTCACCTCCGGCGACTGCGCTCCCGCGGCGATGGCGCGATCCCGGGCACGCTGCCGGGCGATGGCGACCGCCGTCTCCGTCGCGTGCTGCAGCTCCGAGAACTCCATCCGCTCGTCGATGCCGTGGAGCACGTAGTTCGAGAACAGCCCCGGCTGGATGAGCACCTCGTCGGTCACCGAGACCTCCGTCGCGATGGCGCCGATCGCGTTGGCCACGTCGGCGTCCTCCGGCACGATCACCTCCGCATCCAGGTGCTCGCGCACCGGGCCCGCCAGGACGCCGGCTGGAGCGCCGATGGCGATGAGGGGCCGATCCAGCGAGAAGCGCACCTTCAGGCCGCGCTCGGCGGGTTCGAACGCGCGGTCCAGCAGGAAGCGCCAGTCGTCGGGCAGATCGTGCAGGCGCCGGTCGTCGTGCGAGACCTCGCGGCGCACCACCTCCTCGAACATCCGGCGGGTCACAGCCTTCCGCGCCGCCGACATCACCTCGGCGACGGGCCTACCGAACATCTCCGCCCACAGCTCCAGGGCCAGGCGCGACGCCTCGGCATCCCAGCGCTCGAACTCGCCGCTCACGTGCAGCAGGTCGGTGGGAGTGAGCGCGCATCGCTTCACCATGCCCGCCTGCTCCAGCCTGGCGAGCGGGAGGAACTTGTGGTTGGGCGTGCCGAGCCGTGCCGCGGCTTCGATGGCGGGGATCGGCCCCTGCGCGACGAGCGCCATCAGCGCGGCCTCGGGAGCGGTGAGGCCCAGGTTGCCCGCGCCGCCGGCGATGAGCACGTCGAGGGCCGATGCGTCCGTCGCCTTCAGGCAGTGGCGGCGGTCGAAGCGCTCCAGGAACCGCCGGACCGACGGGTGCTCGCTTGCCACGTAGGCCAGCGGCAGGTTGCGCGTCGGGCCGATCACGATGTCGCGCTCGCGGGTGAAGTCGATGCGGCTGTCGCCGCCCAGGCCCACGGTGCTCATCTCGACCACGTCCACCGACATGACCCACTGCCCGACCCGCGCGCCCTCCGGCGCCACCGCGACGCGGCCGTTCTGCAGGATCGCGCAGTCCGTCGTGGTGCCGCCGACATCCATCACGAGGGCGTCGTCGAGGCCGGTGAGGATGCGCGCACCGCTGACACTGGCCGCGGGGCCGGAGAGGATCGTCTCGATCGGGCGGGCGCGCGCGATGCTCTCGTCGACCGGGGTGCCGTCGCCCTTGACCACCGTCAGCTTCCCGGGCACCGAGAAATCGCCGAGCGCGCGGTGGACGGAGTCGAGCAGGTGCTCGATAACCGGCAGGAGGCGAGCGTTCGTGACCGCGGTCTGGGCGCACTGGATGCCGTTCAGGCGGCGGCTGACCTCATGCGCGCAGATCACCGGCACCTTCGCGCGCTCGCGGATGATCTCGCGGACGCGGTTGGCCTGGGCGGGATTGCGGATGGTGCAGTAGCCTGCCACCACGAGCGCCGCGCAGTGCTCCTGCTCGATGAGGCGGTCGACCGCCTTGCGGCAGGCGTCCTCGTCCAGCTCCTCCAGCACCTCGCCCATGATGTCGACGCTGGCGGGCAGGTACTCGTACGGCGCGTGGCCGATGTCGGTGGCGAACCACTCCCAGGGCGCCAGCACGATCAGTCCAACGCGATGCCCGCGCCCCTCGACGATCGAGTTGGTCGCCAGCGTGGTTGAGAGCGAGGTGATCTCGACGCGCTGCAGCAGGTCGGCCGGAAGCTGGCCCAGGGCGCCGCGGATGCCCTCAACCAGGTCGTGGTAGGTGGTGAGCGACTTCGCCTTGGCGAGCAGCCTGGCCGCGCGGAGGTCCCAGAGCACCGCGTCGGTGTACGTGCCGCCCGCGTCGATGCCGAGGCCGATGGCGGTGGCCCCAGCCTGGGCCGGGTCGTTCGCGCACCACGAGGTCGGGTGCTTGCCGGGCTCGCGGGCGGGGGATGTCGTCGCGTCGGGCTCCGGGGCGGCGTCGGACGAGTCGGGCTCGGGCGCGGCGGCCCGCTCGTCGACCGTGGCGGCGGCGAGGACGCGGTCGTCGCCCGTCGAGGCGGACCGGTGGCCGGGCGGAAGCACGAACACGCGGCGCTCGTCCCAGTTGCCGTCGAGGATGGCGCGCATCAGCTCCAGGTCGCCGCGGATGGCCTCGTAGTTCCACCCGTTGACCTCGGCCATCTGGCGGGTGAGCGCGGCGTACTCCTCCTCGCCAGGCAGGCCGAGATCGATGTAGGCCGCGCGGGTGTAGTGCTGGCGCCATCGGTCGAGGAAGGCCAGCACGTGCTTGGCGTTATCCGCGCCGTACTGCTCCGCCATGTCGCCGAAGGCCGGGTGGTGCTCGTAGCCGTCGCGGAAGTAGTTTCGGTAGAGGTCGCCCGCCTCGCGGTTCTTGGGGTGCGTCTTCTTGTCGACCCAGCCCAGCGTGCTGTAGAAGGTGCCCGGCGTGCGGTGGAACTGGCGCAGGTACGCCTCCGGCGAGCCGAGGAAGAGGGTGATGCAGTCGTGGGCGCGGGGGATGACGATCGGCACGTCGCGCGCGATGAGCCCTGCCGCGCCCTGGCCGCACAGGCCGTAGAAGAGCACGACGGCGTCGAAGCCGCCCTCCCGCGCGGCGGCGTCGATGGCGCCCTGTGCCTGGAGCCGCAGGTCGTGAGGGCGCGCGTGCAGGCCGGCGTCCAGGATGAGCGTATCGATCTGACTGGCACACTGGGGAGCGAGGAATTCGATGTACGGCTCGAACACGCCACAGGCGACGACCTTCAACCTCATGCCGAGGAATCCTCCGGAGGGGCTACGACGAGGACTCCCGGCCCCGCCTGGTTCCATTATCACACACGGCGGCGCGGAGTCGGACGGGCGGCGTTCCGGCCTGGTCACCCCGAACCGGTGGTGCCGGCGAATGAATTCGCGCCTGAGAACGGCACGAAGTCCGCCGTCGCGGGCTCGAATGACCACGGCAACGTAGGTGCAGTGCCATGCACATGGCGCCGGGCCGGGCGCGCTCAATTCGGTGGGAGACATGCATGGCCCGTGCACGTCCGACAGGGAAGCGCGGCGTGGTGGTCGAACCAGTGCGCATCACTTCTCGGAAGGTGGCGCCCGTGACCGCTCAGCCTGGCTCCGATCCGCGACTGCCGGACTCCTCGTTCCTGCGAGACTGCGCGTTCGTGTGCGTCGACATCCAGCCGGCCGGCGGCGAGCCGGCGGGCGACATCCCCGACGAGTGGAAGCGGGCCGGCATCACGCTGGAGGACGCGCGCGCCGCGGGCAGGTACGCCCTCGCGGTGGCGCTCCCGAACGCGCGGCGGGTTGCGGATGCCTGCCGCGGCCTCGGCCTGCCGATGATCTTCATCCACTGGGGCTTCCGCCTCAGGGACGGCATGGACCTCGCGCCCGCGATCCGCCAGTCGTTCCTGGAGCAGTTCGGCGAGGACGCCGCCAGGTGGCCGCACCACATCGAGGCGCCCGACTCCCGCCCGGCAGACGAGCTGGGCGTGCGCGAGGGCGAGTACGTCATCGCCAAGTCGGACCAGGACGCCTTCACCTCGTCCAACATCGGATTCGTGCTGCAGAACCTGGGCGTGCGCAACCTGGTGTTCGTGGGCGGCCACACCGGCGCCTGCCTGGGCAAGACCGCGGCGTCGGCGAAGCGCCTTGGCTACCGCATCCTGTGCGTCGAGGACGCAACCAACGACGCGGCCGAGCCGCGGCGCCTCCCGAACCTGCGCGCGACGGGCTACGACTTCGTCGTCACGACCGACGAGTTCGTGGCGCTGGCGCAGGCGGCCGGCGGGTAGAAGGCATCGCTCGGCAGGAAGCGGGCGCGCGGATGGCGTACCAGTTGCGTGGAGGGCCACCCACGATGGCGGAGACGCCGGTCGTCTTCATCAGCTACAGCCACCAAGACCCGCAGTGGCGCGACTGCGTCACGGACCTGCTCGCGTCGATGCGGCGCTCCGCCGTGTGGAACGACCGCGCCCTCGAAGCCGGGGAAGAGTGGCGGCAGCAGATCATGGACGCCATCGGAGTCGCCCGCGCCGCCGTGCTGCTGGTCTCCAAGCCGTTCCTCGCGTCCGCGTTCATCCGCGATGTCGAGTTGCCCGCGCTGCTCGCCCGCCACATCCCCATCCTCGCGGTGTTCGTCGGCCCGACGACCGCCGCGACGCGCGGATCGCTGGGCGCCCTTCAGGGCGTCAACGACCCGGCGCGCCCGCTCTGCGAGGCCGATGCCGAGGAAGGGGTGCGCGTTGCCGCGCGCCTACAGGAGGCCATCCTCAAGGCCCTGGGGATGCCCGATGCGCCCACCATCGGCAACCTGCCCTACGGCACCATCGGCACGCTGTTCAAGGGGCGCGAGGGCGTGTTGGGGGAGATGGAGCGGCGCTTGCAGCCCGACGCGCGCGTGCTGATCCGGCCCACCACGCTCTATGGGGCGGGCGGCATCGGCAAGACGCGGCTCGCCGTCGAGTACGCGCTGCGGCACGCAGGCGAGTTCACCGCGCTGCTCTTCGTGGGCGCGGACAGCCCGGCGAATCTGCGCCGCAATCTGGCCGACCTCTGCGGGCCGGGCGTGCTGGACCTGCCGGAGCAGGAGACGCCCGAGGAGGCCGCGCGCGTCGAGGCGGTCCTGCGGTGGCTGGCTGGGCACCCCGGGTGGCTCCTCATCCTGGACAACGCGGACACGCCGGACGCCGCCGCCGAGGTGGAGCAGCTCTTCCCGCGGCTGACGGGCGGGCGGACCATCGTGACGTCGCGGCTGGCGAACTGGAGCGCGGGCACGGAGCCGCTGGAGCTGGACGTGCTGGACCCGGACGCCGCCGCCGCGTTCCTGCTGGAGCGCACCGCCCGCCGCCGCCGCACGCCCACCGACGACGCGGACGCGCGGGCGCTGGCCCATGACCTCGACGGCCTCGCGCTGGCCCTGGAGCAAGCAGGGGCGTACATCGACACGAAGCGGCTGGCTCTGCCTGCGTACCGGGAGCTGTGGGCGCGGCACGACCGGAAGGTGCGCGAGTGGCGCGACCCGCGCCTGACGAACTACCCGCGCAGCGTCGCCACGACGTGGCTCACCACGATGGCCCAGCTCAGCCGCGGCGCCCTGTCCCTCCTGCGCCTGCTGAGTTGGCTCGCGCCGGACCCGATCCCGCTCTCACTCATCGCCGAGCAGGAGCAGGACGCCCTCGCCGAGTTGGCGGGCTACTCCCTCGTGAAGCTCGAAGGCGACACCCTCCGCGTCCACCGCCTTGTGCAGGAGGTCACGCGTGACCGGCCGTCGGCCCGGCAGCAAGCCAGGTCGCTGCGCGCGGCGCTGGAGCGGGTGAACGGGGCCTTCGTGGGCAAGCCGGACGACGTCCGCAACTGGCCGGCGCTTGAGCCCTTGCAGCCTCACGGCGCCGCGGTTGTCCGGGCGGCCGACGCTCAGCGGATGGGAGAGCCGACGGCGCGGCTGATGAACCAACTATCTCTGCTCCTTCAGGCCAAGGCGCTGTACTCCGAGGCGGAGCCGCTGATGCGGCGGGCGCTGGCGATCCGTGAGCAGAGCGGCGGGCCTAACCACCCTAGTGTGGCGGTATACCTGAACAACCTCGCAATGCTCCTTCGGGGCACGTACCGCCTGGCAGAGGCGGAGCCGCTGATGCGCCGGGCGCTGGCGGTCAACGAGGGGAGGTGCGGACCGGACCACCCTAACGTCGCCATCCGCCTGAGCAACCTGGCGATCCTGCTCTACGCCACGAACCGCCTGGCGGAGGCGGAGCCACTGATGCGCCGGGCGCTGGCCATAGACGAGGCGAGCTACGGGCCGGAGCACCCCAACGTCGGCACAGGCCTCAGCAACCTCGCGATGCTCCTTCGGGGCACGAACCGGCTGGCGGAGGCGGAGCCGCTGATGCGTCGGGCGCTGAAGATCGACGAGGCGAGCTACGGGCCTGACCACCCGATGGTAGCCATCCGCCTGAACAACCTGGCGGACCTCCTCTACGCCACGAACCGCCTGGCGGGGGCGGAGCCGCTGATGCGCCGGGCGCTGGCCATCGACGAGACGAGTTACGGGCGGGAGCACCCCGGCGTGGCAGTAGACCTGAGCAACCTGGCGCAGCTCCTCACGGCCACGAGCCGGCTGGCGGAGGCAGAGCCGCTGATGCGCCGGGCGCTGGCCATCGACGAGGCGAGCCACGGGCCGGAGCACCCCGACATAGCAGTACGCCTCAACAACCTCGCTCGCCTCCTCCAGGGCACGGACCGCCTGGCGGAGGCGGAGCCGCTGATGCGAAGGCACGTCGTGATCTTCGCGGTGTTCCGCGCGCGGAATGGCCACGAGCACCCACACTGGTCGGGGGCGTGCCAGAATTACCTCCTGCTGCTCCTCGACATGGGCCTGAGCGAGGCGGAGGCGGCGCGCAAGGTGGCGGAGGCGGAGGCGGAGGGGTCGGCGCTCGGGGGCGGATCGGGCTGACGCGTTCGGGGAACCGGCCCGCCGCGGAGGACATACCCCGCCTCGCCACGAACCTGGCGGCGTCACGCCAAGGAGGACGCCATGCGCTTTGCCTGCCGCCGGATCCTGCTCGCCGCCGCCCTGCTGTTCCTCGCCGCACCGCTTGCCCGGCCTCAGCCCGCGCCTTCCGGCATCGCCCAGAGCACGCTGGCCGAGGTGGCCGCGCCCGCGAAGCTGCCGCCCGGCGTCTACACGCAGGCTGCGCGGTGGAGCGCCACGCAGTTCGGGCACATGACCGGCACGCGGCTGGAGGACCCGGACGCGCAGGGCGGGGTGGCCTGGACCGGCGAGGCGTCGCTCACGGCCACCTCGGGGCCGCTGCTGTATGGCCCGTACGCCGAGCTGCCCGCCGCCGACTACGTTGCGTTCTTCCGCGTCAAGCTCGCGGGCGACATCGGCGACGAGAGCATCGCCACGCTCGACGCGTGCGTCGGGAACGGGGCGAGCACGCTGGCCCAGCGCGACGTCTCGCCGGCCGACCTGGCGCGCGGGCGCTACGTGCAGGTGGCGCTCGCGTTCCGCTCGCCGGGCGGCCGCCTCGAGTGCCGGCTCCACTGGCAGGCCACGACCTCGCTCACGGTGGACGGCGTCACTCTCTATCGCCGCGAGGGGCCGCCCGTGGACAGCAGCGTGCCGATGGTCGAGCAGCCGTCGTCGACCGGGGCGCTGAAGGGCCTGAAGTACGCCCCGCCGCGCCCGCCGTTCGAGGGCATCTTCCCGCGCTCCAGCAAGCCGTCCGCCAACCTCACCGTCTGCGACGTGCGCGGCAAGCCCGCCGACGTGCAGTTCCTGGCCGTCTCGCTGCAGGGCCTCGTCAACCGTTCCACGCCTCGCGTCTACTGCCTGCTCAACGGCGAGGACCCGTTCTGGCTCGACTGGCTCAAGAAGTCGAACCGCGTCGCCGAGACGGACACCGCCGCCGATGCGCTCGCGCTGCTGGAGAAGTACCGCGGCGCGGCCAAGGGGATGATCGTCACCGACCCGGCGCTGCCCGCCACGCGCAACGTCGCGACGATGATGGCGGGGGTGATGGACGGCGCCATCGTCTCGCCGCGCCTGGCGGCTGTCGTCAAGCTGCCGGTCCTCGCCGACCTGCGCGGGCGGTGGAAGCAGAACGCCGACGCCTACCAGTGGGCCCACGACACGCTCTGGCCCAAGCTCAACCACTTCGCGGCCGCGTGCCTCTGGCCGTCCGACGCGGGCCTGCGCGACTACCTGATCCAGCACCGCATCCCCGTCTTCTGGCTGCCCGGCCGCATCGACGCCGCGAAGCCCTACGCCAACGCCGCCGCCGAGCTGAAGGTCGCGGAGGAGATGTTCGCGCGCATGCCGGCCAACGTGCCGATGATGGGCTACTCCTGGGCGGGCGAGAACATCGGCATGGGCGAGGGGCCCGGCGTCGGGCTGATGGCGGAGTTCGGCAAGTACCTGGTCGGCTCGCCAGGCCTGAGCAACGTGAGCGTCCACTCCGGCTACCCGAACCCGATCCGCCGCCAGCCCGCCGCGAAGGCGCCGCCGATGCAGCAGGACAAGGTTTACTACTCGTTCCTCATCTCCGACGGCGACAACCTGCCGGTCATCGAGATCAGCAACTGGCCGCAGCTCTGGCGCGACCCGACGCGCGGGAAGCTGCCGCTGGCGTGGACCATCTCGCCCTCCTCGTCCATCCTGCTGCCGGACATCGTGGATTACTACTACTCGACCGCGAGCCCCAACGACACGTTCATGTGCGCGGTCTCCGGCGTCGGCTACACGTACCTGCAGCTCTACGGCAAGCGCTACACCCAGCCGAGCGCGGTCTACGACGGGTTCCTCGATCAGACCGCGCGCTACATGAAGGCGATGGACCTGCGCACCATCAACCCGTCCGGCGTGAGCGCGAAGGAGATCGCCCGCTACGCCGAGCGCATCCCCGGCCTCGGCGGCATCTTCGCCGACTACGGGAAGAACGTCGGCACCTACCAGGAGGCGACGACCGTCACGTCCGGCAACGTGCCGGTGTTCCACGCGGTGACGGGGTGGGAGCCGAAGGGCAACCGCGAGGAGCAGATCGCCAACATCGTCGCGCAGGTGAAGGCCATCACCCCGGCCACGCGGCCCGCGTTCCTGCACGTGTTCATCTGCAACTGGTTCTTCGACCTGCCCATGCTGAAGGAGATCCAGGACCGGCTGGGGCCGGACTACGTGGCGGTTTCCCCGGACAACCTGGCCGCGCTGTGCAAGCACGACATGCGGCGGCTGGCGCTCCACGTGCAGGCGCCGGTCACCGTCGGCGGCATCGAGGGGCGTCCGGTGCGCTACGCGGTGACGCTGCGCAACCTGACCGCGAAGCCGATGCCGCTCCGCCTCGCTCTGCATGGCGCCGGCTCGCTCCTCGTCAGCCCGGCGCAGATGACCCTCGCGCCCGCGCAGGTGCTGCAGGCGGTCGTGAGCGGCAAGGCGTCGACGCGCACCGTGACGCTGAGCGTGAAGGGGCCGTTCGGAGCGCGCCAGTACGTCACGGGGGTGATGCTCGCCGGGCTCCGCGAGATGATCGGGACGCCGCCGCCTGCCTCCGCGCACTACGAGGCGACGTTCGAGGCGGAGGCGCTGCCGCACATCGTCGGCGACGAGGTGGAGGAACCAACCGCCAGCGGTGGGAAGGCGCGCGCGGCCGTGCAGGGGCAGACCAAGCCGGGGCACATCTCCTACGGCCCGTACCGCGCCTACCCGGCCGGCAAGTACGTCGCCCTCTTCCGCGTGAAGCGCACGGGCGAGGGCGGCGGCGTGGCGTGCGTCCTCGACGCGACGGTGGCCGGCGCCGCGAAGTCGCTGATCGAGCGGCCCGTGCCCGCATCGCAGCTCCCGCTCGGCGAGTGGAAGACGGTGGTGCTCCCGTTCACCCACCCCGGCGGCTCGCTGGAGACCCGCGCGGTCTGGCCCGGCAGCGTGTCGCTCATGATCGACCGGATCGACCTGTACACCGTGGGGAAGTGAGGCGCGGGTGTGACCTCTACTGGCGCGGGCCCAGGCTGAGCGGATAGAGCACGAGGCTCACGATGCGCCCCTCGCCCGGTCCGACCAGCGCGCCGGCCCGGCAGGGCCCGGTGAGCCGCATGGCTCGCCCGGCGATGGCGAAGCGATCGTTGAGGAACGCCTCGACGATCTCCCCGTCGACGATCACCCGAAGCCTGAGCGGCGCCGGCGCCCTGATCTCAATGGGCGCGGCCGCCAGGCTTCGATCGGGTTGGTCCTCCCGAAAGAGCCGCATCTGCTGGCGCGCGACGTCGACGACGAGGTCGTAGCGTGTGCCAGCCCGTTCGAGGATCACACGCGCGCCTGTGCTGCCCTTCGCCAGGCTGAAGGCCGCCGCCGCCTCGAACGTGCGACGCGAGCCCGGTAGCCACACGATCGTGCCATCACCCCATGCGCGAGCGACCCCGGGGGCAGGACGCACAGGCCGGCCCCGCAGCTTGAGGAACTCATCGGGTAACCTCAGCGCGAGTTCGCCGCCCGGGAGTGACCGGATCTCGCGCGGGAATGCGAGGTGTCCTCCCCACTCGAATGGGGTGCCGTCTTCCTGTCCGCGGTAGGTCGGTATCCAGCCCACCAGAAGCCGCCGCTTGCCATCGGAGCCCGAGTTCGGCGCCATCAGCTCCGAGCCGTCGAGCGTGTCGTGCGCGGGCAGACGCCAGGGGCCTGTCGGCCGATCCGCGATCCGGTATCGCCCCTGACCGACGCGGCCGACCCCCCAACTGCCCACCAGGTACCAGCGTGGGCCCATCCTGAACAGCTCGGGGCACTCCGGGATCCCGATGTCGCCGGGGTCGTACAGCACGCGCAGCGGCGTCCAGCTCAGCAGGTCCTTCGAGGTGGCGTACAGGAACAGCCCCGCGCGCGAGGCGGGACTCTGCCCGCGTCTGAGGCCCGCAGCCACCATGAAGTAGGTCCCGCTGCCGTCATCGCGACAGACATACGGGTCACGGACCTCCATACTGGCATCTGCCGGGTACGGAACGACCGGGTTCGCGGGGTGCGGCCGCCAGCTAGACCCATCGTCCGAGATGGCAAGGTCGAAACCTCGGGCGCCGTTGCTGATGCTGTAGATGCGCTGCCCGACGCGGTAGTTGGCGATCGCCCACCATGGGCGGTCAGGATGAGCGATCCGTGGAACCGACTCAGACCACCGCAGCAGGTCAGCGCTTGTGACGTCGAGCGACCGAAGACCAGCGAGCCCATCGCGGGCGGGTTCCGATGGAATGGCCAGACCGTACAGGTGCCATACTCCCCCCCAACACAGCGGGTGCACATCGCCGATCCAGCCGTCGGGCGGCCTGTAGTGCAGCGTCGGCGCAGGGGACTCCGGGCTATGCCGGTGGCCTAGCCCGGTTGCGGGGAGGAGCGCCGCCACCATCAGTGTGGCCGCGACCGATCGGGCGAGGGCGCTACTGAGCGCCATCATCGGCGCGCTACCTCCCAGCCACCAGGATGCAGTCGCTCCGCGTGTGGCACGCTGTGTCGAGCATGAGTGAAAGGGTGATCGCATCCGGAGCAGCGGCGAAGGCGGCAGCGCGGCAGGTGGCGACGCGGCGCCGCCCTCAAGCCAGCCACCGCACCACCTTGGCCGCCGCCCCGCCGCATGCCCCGGTCGCCGCGACCAGGAACAGGATGCCGGTCGTCAGGTCGGGCTCTCCTGCGCCGGTCGCGCCCATGCCGGCAGCGGGGTAGCCCAGATGGACTGCCAGTGCGAGCAGCCCGCCGAAGGCCCCCGACGCCAGTCCGGCGGCGATGCACGGCTCGAACTCGAAGTCCGGCAGCGAGAAGCCGAAGAGGAAGCCACCCTCACCGCCCTTCGGGTAGCCGGATGCGGCGCCGACGCACGCCATCAGGAGGACGACAGCGCTCTCGTTGCCGCGGGCGCGGGCGGCAAGGTGGGCTGCTGCCACCCAGCCATGCAGCAGGCCGTACACCGCGACGAACGCTGCGCCGGCGACAACGCCGACGAGCATCGCCGGAACCAGCCACCTGAGCGGGCCGAGGTCGCGTGGCCGCTCGACACGCGCCGGTACGGCTCCGGCCACAACGCGCCGGCACCGCGGGCACCGCTCCTCCTCGTCGAGCAACTGGATGTCGCAGGCGGGGCATCTGCGGTGCTTCGCCTGGATGACTTGCGGCATCTTGGCCTCCGAGCCGTGATCACATACTGCGGCGCTGCCCTGTCACCGCGCGATCAGCGCGAACACGCCCCAGCCCAGGTACTCACGCGTGTAGGCGGCGTACCGCACGGGCTCCGACGATAGCTGGGCTCGGACCTCCGTCCCGAACCCGTCGTCCGGGTTGTCCTCGAGCCATCGGCGCATCGTGAGCCACTTGGCCGCCTCGTACCTGTCCCAACTGTCCTGATCTGCCAGGACCATCTCCACGACGTCGTAGCCGAGCCGGCCGAATGACGCCAGAAGCTCCGGCAGCAGGACGAAGTCGGCGATGGAGCCGGCATGGCACTCTCTGGCGGCATCCTCTGTCGGCGGTATCTGCCGCCAGTAGGGCTCGCCGACGAGGATGATCCCTCCGGGGCGGAGGCTCTGGGCCAGAAGCTCGATGGTGCCGCGGACCCCTCCGCCGATCCAGGTGGCGCCGATGCAGGCTGCCACATCGACCTTCTGCTCGGAAACGTAGCCGGCCGCATCGCCGTGGATGAAGCCGACCCGATCGGCGACGCCGAGTTCCTCCGCGCGTGCTTTGGCCTGCTCCGTGAACAGCGCGCTCAAGTCGACGCCGGCGCCGGTGACCCCGTAATCGCGGGCCCAGGTGCACAACATCTCCCCGGAGCCGCTGCCGAGGTCGAGCACTCTGGTACCCGTTTCCAGACGCAGCGCCGCGCCGAGAGTGGCCAGCTTCTCGGGTGTGAACGGGTTGTGGATGCGGTGAGCGCTCTCGGCTACGTTGAAGATCCGTGGTATGTCCATTGCAGAAGACCTCCTGAAAGTGGCGAGCAGATCCCGTGTGGCAGAACCGGCGAACCCTCGCACGGCGCGTCCTCCACTGGAGGGGTCCAAGGAGCGCTGGTCGTCCATAGCGACCGCACAAGCCGATCTTGTGGCGTCGCCTTAGCCTGTCCTATTCATGAGTCGCACCGGACGGGCACGGAGGCCCATCCCACCACTGCACTCGTGCATGATCCAGGTTAGCGGCCCGCGGGCCTTCTACAGGCGGGATGTCACCGTGATGCGGGCGTGAGGGGCTACTCACCGTCACCTTTCGTCGCCGCCCCCTTACCCAGGACCTTTGAGACGATGGGAAACAGGGCTTGGGCCTGCCGCTGCATCCCGATGTCGGTGTAATGGACACCGTCCACTGTCCCTTCGCCGTCATCGCCAATGAAGTTGTTCGGCGGGACGACCACCAGCCCCTGCACGCCGTCCTTCAGCAGCTTCTGGACGGCGAACTCCTGATCGACGGTTATGTCGGTCGGATGAGCGTTGGGGCGAAACATCGATTGGCCCATGAAGAAGATCGGCGCGGCGGGGTGCACTTTGCGAATGGCCTGCACCAGCTTCGTCACGTGATCCAGGAACATATCCTTGCCCGTTCCCATGTTCCACGTGCAGTCGATAACATATGCCGCCGCGTCGATCTCGGCGAGCACCTCGCCCACGGGCGGGGCCATGTCGCCCGAGCCGGAGAAACCCAGGTTGACAACGGGTCGATCGAGCATGCGGCCCAGAATCGACGTCCAGATCATCCCAGGCCGCGATGCGCATCCGCCTTGAGTGATCGACGTTCCATAGATGACGACAGGCTTGCGCAAACCTTCGGGACGCGCTGCTGCCTTCTCGACCTGACTGCCGGCAGGGACGCCGATCTCCAGTGACTTCGTGCCGTTGTAGGCGGGCAGGTACAGCAGGCATTCGCGTTTGGCCTTGGCGCCGTCGGGGAACTCAATCGTGGATTGGTTGGCGTCTTGTTTGTATGGCCTGCAGTTGCCGACGAATCGCCAGCCGCCATTTGCGGCGCGGGCGTAGAGGTCCAAGCCGCTGCATCCCGTAGCCGGCATGTGCGGCATGGCGAGAGATGCGTTTGTGAGCGACCATCGCACGCTCACGGCCGCAGCGTCCGTGGTGAACCGAATGCCAATGCCGGCGCTTTCCTTGCTCTGGTTCCACGCCGTGGAGTTGACCTTCGCGTTGGCGGAAGCCGGAAGCCGGTCGAAGGGATCTGCGGTCTGGGCCCACCCCTTGCCCTCGATGTCGAACGACGCGGCGTCGCGCCACTGCACCTCCGGTGCCGCAGCGTTGCCCGAATAGGCTGCGAGCACGGCAGACAGGGAAAGCACAAGCCCGCGGGACAGACCGGCAGGGGTTTGGTTGGTGGGCGCGCCGCCGCCGGTCAGGGTGGCTATCTGCTCGGCCTTCTCGCCGACCGAGTGCAGCGCCTCCGGGCGATCCGTGACAACAGCCAGCTTGCATGCGCTGGCCGGCTGCCCCTGCTCCGCCATAGCGGGTTGCGCGAACAGAAGCAGGGCGATGAGCATCGCGAGTTGCAGTCTCATCCAAGTGCTCCCATGCTAAAGATATCATCCCCATCGTGTGCCCCTGCGGGCATTGTCATGCCGCACGGCCATCTCCGCCAGCGCGCGGCATGCACCCGACGCCATGTTCCACGCGACGAACCGGATACCTACGGTCTCCACCACCGCCCGTCGCCCGCTGTTACCGTTGACTGCTTGGCAGGGCCAGGAAAACGGCTGTTATCCACTACAGACGCATTGGAGTAACACTCCGGAGCGACGTGTTCCAGCGACGTGTGGGCCCATACGCCCGGTTGAGTCCTGCTGCAACTGACGCAGGCCAACGGCAAGGTTCCGCACCGATACCGATTTCGCCTCGGGTGCACGACGGGTCGGTCCCAGGATTCGGGTTGTCGTCCCAACGAACAAGTGGAGCGGAACCCACTTGCGCCCATGTCTGCCCAGCGAAGGTCACAACCAGGATTGCCAGCAATCCCGGTGTGTTCACTGTTCCTGCCCTCGGCGGAGAGTCACGGTTCGATGTACATCGTGTAGAGATCGGCGCTGCGCATCGCGACCCGGAGGCGGAAGTTGCCCTCGGGCATCGCGAACACCGGGGCCTTGATGCTGTCGCCGCGGACATCGGCGGTTCTGAGCGCGCGGCCCTTCGCGTCCAGCAGCTCGATGCGGAGCAGGCCGTCTTTGGCGACACAGGCGTTGACGGAGAGCGCGCCGCCTCCCTTGATGGGGCGAGTGACGAAGACTCCCTTGCGGCTGCCGGCACGGACGCCGAACCAGCCGTCGGCACGGTAGGACATCACCCCCACGGCGACGTGGCCCTTCCGGGCGTGCTCGGCCAAGCCTTCCCAGCCGCCCATCGACTTGAAGTACGGAAGGCCCTCGGCGAAGCGGCGCTTGGCGAAGATGGACCTGAAGTCGTCGGCCGTGATCTCGCTCTGCGCGTTGTGGCGGAACAGGGGCTCGGCGTAGTAGTGCGGCAGCGAGGTGCCCGTGACGAGCTGGTAGTAGCGGTTGCCGACCTGGACAATTCCCTGTTCGGGGGACAACTCGCCGAAGTACCAGTCGAAGGGATTAGCCGTCTTGGCAAACGGATGGGGGTCGGTGAAGTCGTAGAAATTGATGCCATCGCGGCTGTATTTGAGGTCGAGAAAGACCTGCTGGTTTTCGCTGTCGTAGGCGTTGATGAAAGCGAGATGGAGCCCGGCGTCAGGCATGAACCGGATGTCGGCGCCGTACTGCTGCGAGAACGGGTTGTCGAGAGGACCGCACGAAGAGATGGAATGGCAGTAATGCCAGTCGACGCCGTCAACGGTGCTGTATATGGTGAGTATGCGGCTGCTGTTGGGCAGCAGATCGTAGGGCACGTTGTAGGGAGCGAAACGGCGGACGGTCTGGCCGCGGGCCAGGAAGAGCGTTTTGCCATCCTCGGAGAGCCACGAGTTGCCGAAATTGTCGTTGGTGGAGAAACCGTCGTCGAAGTCGTCACTGGTGTAGAGGGGGACGTCGCGGAAGAGAGGCTTGTCGCGGAGGAAGACGATCTCGCCCGACGATGTGCGGGCAACGACCCAGTAGGTACGGTAGCCGGCCTTTACGCAGCCGAAGTCGTAGGGGTCCACATTCTGGATGATACCGATGTCGCGCAAGGTGTAGGTGCCGTTACGGGCGCGGTCGTACATCTCGTACTTACGCCTCCCAGGCGCCGAACCGAGGATATTGAAACTCTTGAAGAAATCCTTCTGAGGTTCGGTCTCGGGCGCCGTGGCGACGGGCACATAGGGGCCCTCGGGGGTCGGGCTCTGCACCGTGAAGCGACCGGGGTCGTTGGAATACAGATAACCGCGGCGGTAGGTGTTTTCGAGTCCCTGAATCACATAGGTGCCGTCGACGGCGCGGCGAAGGGAGGAGCCGTCGATGCGCACCACGCCGGGACGGGACGAGTGGTAGGTCTCGGTGAGCTTGGGCTTGGAATAGCGGATCTCAAGGTTGCGGAACGACTCGAAGAGCCAGTCGTCGGGCGTGAAGAAGATCTTGCGGAAGCGGATGGGGCCGTCGGGCCGCGGCATCGCGGGGATGCGCTCGATGCGGAGCATCCGTTTCATCGAGGTCTTCCCAACCGTGACGGTGGCCATGTATCGTCCCGCGGGAAGGGAGCCGATGTTCGTCAGGACACACGCGTTGCTGCCGGGAGTGAGCCGGAAGCGCCCGTTCCACACCTGCTTCCCCTCGGGAGAGACGACGGAGACCGAAGCGGCGCGTACGTCGGCCATCGCCTGCGGCACGACCACCGTCAGCTCGGCCTGCTTGGGGTTGCGGTAGACGGGCATTGTTAACTCAGCCTGCACTTCGGCGGCGGCAGGGGTATGGCCACCGGTCTGTCCGAGGGAAGCACAAGCAGCCGCCACGAGGCCGAGGCAGAGGAACTGAACCAGCTTCTTCATAGGACTACGCTTCTTTCATGACGGAGACGCGAGGGACTGAGACCGGAGGTGAGCCGAAGTCTGAGGCAGTTCCTACTCGTCGCCACCCAAGATCGTACCTCGGGTCCACTTCCGGTGGTCACGCGGCCTCGGCTGTCGCGTCTACGTCAGGCCAGCCACCTGAGCGGGCCGAGGTCGCGCGGCCGCTCGACACGCGCCGGCACCGCGGGCAGCGCTCCTCCTCGTCGAGCAACTGGATGTCGCAGGCGGAGCACCTGCGGTGCTTTGCCTGGATGACTTGCGGCATCTTGGACTCCGAACGGTGAGGGCACACTCGCGGCGCTACCGCGAGACGCGGATCGGCCCCCACCGCGTCGCGGCTGTGCTGCCCTCCGGCTCGATGTCGGTGAACACGAGGCGCGTCGAGGGTACCTGGTCCATGGGCACCGCGCCCGTGTCCCACCACGGCATGTCCCACGGGCCGTCCGCGTCGCGCCGCATCACCACGCGCCAGGTCGTCCGAGTGATCTCCGCGCGCACGTGGTAGGTGTCGCCGGGCTTGATCTCGGGGCTCACGGCGCGCTGCTTCCAGCCCTTCGCGCCGTCGGTCCACGTGCCCGCCAGGTCGGCGGAGGACTGCGTGTGCACCGCGAAGTGGTCGTGCGAGGCCGCCAGCGCGAACTTAAACGAGATGTCGGTCGGCTTATCCGCCGCGGCGACGAGCTGGCTGTCGACGCCGAGCTTCACGGGCGTGAGTTCGAACTCCAGGACGAGCGGCTTCGCGGCGTCGAGCCGGAACGCCTCGCGGCTGAGGACGCCGCAGAGCTTGCCCCATCCGCCGGGCGCCTGCGTCTCCAGGTGGCCGTCCGCGACGCGCGGGTGCCCCAGCACCTCCCAGCGCGCGGTGTCGAGCGAGGCGAAGGGCTCGTCCAGTACGACGCGGCCGGCTGTCGCGCCGGGGCTCGCCGGGCCGTGCTCGGCCAGGCGCTGGAAGTGGTCGGCGATGGCGGTCACGTCCTGCAGCACGGAGCGGAAGCCGGTCGGGTCGCCCTGCGAGTAGAGCGGCGACACCTGGCGCAGGATGTCGGCGACCTCCTTCTCGTGCCGGCGCCAGTGGTCCGCCTGCGCCTTCACGAGCCGGCGCGAGTTCGCCAGGGCCATGCCCGGCGCCTTCGCCAGCAGCGACTGCCCGTCGATCATCAGCATCTGCCGCTCGGCGTGGTGGCCGATCTTCCGCGCGGCCAGCTCCAGGTCAGCGAGTTCCGCCCTCCGGCCCACGGCGCTCCGCATCGCGTTTAGTTCGGCCTCGATGGCTGTGGCTTCCTCGTCGATCTCCTCCGCCTTCGACCGAATTGCGGCTAGCTCCTTGCCCGGCCTCCCCTCGCGGTCCATCAGCTCGCGGCAGCGCTGCCAGGCGCCGAGCACCGTGTTGCCGATGTAGCCGGCCTCCTGCGTGTCGACGACGCCGACCACGTCGTGCAGCGTCTGGTTCGCCAGCTCCAGCGCGGACTTGCACCGGTCGAGGCGCTCGTAGGCGGTGGCCAGGCGCTCGGTCGCCTCGTCGGTGCGCGCGTCGTAGTAGTGGCGCACGAATGCGCGGGTGAACGCGGGCTGGTACTCGTCGAGAGTCTCATCCGGCAGGCGCCACGTGCACAGCGCGTTCTGCGCGAAGCCGTACCACAGGGAGTCGAACGCCCGCACGCGGTGCTTGGAGAAGGAGGCTGTCGCGATGCCCAGGAACTCGCGCGATGGGTGCTTCTTCTGGGCGGCCGCCGCGTCGCGCGCCATCCCGTCGATGTTGAGGATGCCCGTCTGCTCCATGGAGGGCCACGACTTCTTCGGGTCCTCCGGCGAGAGGTCGGCGAGGTAGAAGCAGTGGTTGTAGATGGCCGAGATGCCGAAGATGTCGTAGCCCCGGTCCATCAGCCCACCGATGCCGGCGTAGTCGGGCCAGTACTTCCAGAAGCCCATCACCGTGTTCTTGGCGATGCGCTCCAGACCGACCCAGTCCCGCCCCGGTCCGTACATGTAGAACTCGTCGCCCCAGATCATCGGCCGCACGGGGCGGTGCATCTCCTGCGCCAGCTCCTCGACCGCCCGGATGCACTTCTCCGCGTGTCCGAGCAGGAGGTCGCGCACCGTCTCGCCCTTCTCGACGCGCGCCTTGCACGCCGGGCAGTAGCGCCCCTGCCACTGCATGTCGATCTCGCTGCAGCCGACGCCGATGACCGGTGCGTCGGGGAACCAGGTCAGCAGATCGCGATAGAGCGCCTTGATGAAGGGGTAGACGTCCGGGTTCGAGGGGCAGATGAGCCCGGGCGCGCTGGCCTCGCGGTACTTCGCGCCGGCCTCGTTCGCCCAGACCAGCTCGTACGCCTGCGCCAGCGTCTGCAGCGAGGGCACCATCGTCACATGCCAGCGCTTGGCCTCGGCGAAGACGGCCTGGCAGTCCTCGCGCGAGAGCGTGCCGGCGTCCGCACAGCCCGCGAACGAGGCGTAGGGGAACAGGTTGTAGCACTCGACGACGAGCGTGTTCATCTTGAACTGCGCCAGCCGCCGGATCTGCTCGCAGAGATAGTCGCGCGAGACGATACGCCCGTATCGCTCCTGGCCGCCCTCGATGTAGATGCCGCGCATCCGCATGTCCGGCGAGTCGCGCACGACCACGCACGGCAGCGCGCCGCCCTCCGCCGACATCCGCGCGATCTGCCGCAGCGTCTCCGCAGCGTAGAGCAGGCCCCGCGCCGTTCGCGCCAGCGCCGCCGCGCCCTCCGGCCCGATCGCCAGGACGTAGCCCTCCTCTGCGATGCCCGCGTCCGGCAGCCCCGGCAGATCGGCGCCCTTGCCGATGGTGAACGCAATGCCTGGCGCCGCCGACGCGCGGGCCTTGGCGCCCATCGCCGTCAGCGCGCCGCGCAGCACCTCGCGGCAGGCGTCGTGCTCCGCCCCCGCGGGTGTCGCGAACGTGACCGCGCGGCCGGACAGCGGCAGTGAGCCCGCCTCGACCCGCAGCTCGCGCGGCCTCGGGATGAGGCCTCTTGTCAACGTATCGGCATCCATCGTCTGCGCTCCCGCACCAACGGTCATAGCCCAGGCCAGCGCCGCCGCCCAGACCACACTCATCCGCGGCATCCGCGTCCCTCCACATTGCCCGGCACCCGGTGGCGACGGAGCGACACCCTCCAGCCCAGCCCGGCGTGCGTTGCGCACCAACCTGTGGGGCGCGCCCTCCGCGGCGCGCCGGGTCCTTGCATGCGCCCGCACGACCCAGTCCGGAGGACGATCGGCCGTAGGCCAGCCTGCCGGGGGTCTTGTACCCCCGGAACCGAGCGGTGGCGACGGAGCGCCACCCTCCAGCCCAGCCCGGCGTGCGTTGCGCACCAACCTGTGGGGCGCGCCCTCCGCGGCGCGCCGGGTCCTTGCATGCGCCCGCACGACCCAGTCCGGAGGACGATCGGCCGTAGGCCAGCCTGCCGGGGGTCTTGTACCCCCGGAACCGAGCGGTGGCGACGGAGCGCCACCCTCCAGCCCGTCGCCGCTACTTCACCTCCACCACCACGCACTTCCCCGGCGAGGGCGGTACCTTCACTGCCTTGCCGCCGACCCTTACCTCCACGTCGCCGGGCGTCTCGACGAAGTCGGTGCGGCGCAGCAGCACGCGGTTGCCCAGCCGCAGGCCGGAGACAACGGTGCCGGCATTCGCGGGTACATCGAACGAGATGGGCTTGCCCTTGTCCAGGAACTCGCCGTACTCCTGCGCGGCCGCCCAGACGGAGTGCAGCAGCTTCACCTCGGCGGCGTTCTCCTCGCTCGGGCACCAGAGGAAGAACGTGGCGTGGCCCCGCAGGAGCATGTGCCACAGCAGCTCCTGGTAGGCCCACTCCGTCATCTGCGGTGCGGCGGGCGCGCGGGATGCCTCGGTCGTGTGCCAGTGGACGAACGTGACGATGGGCGTCCTGGCGGGTGTGTGCTGGGCGGCGTTCGTGGCGACCTTGAGCATGTTGTAGAACCAGCGGTAGTCGCCCGGCTCGAAGTCGTACCACCCGTACGTCCACGCCCACGTGTAGACGACCGGCATCGCGAACGTGTAGCCCGCCCGCTCGAACTCCTTCGCCCACGGGCGGTAGGGCGCGCCGTGATCGCTCAGGGCAGGGCCAGGCTGCCCGCGCGGCTCGAAGTAGTCGTACCAGTAGCGATAGCCGTCGTGCGGGTAGACGGCGTAGTTGCCGACCAGGCACTTCGGGAAGCGCTGGAGGAGGGGAGCCGCGTACACCTCGCGCTCCAGATCGCCGCGCAGGTCGCGCATCGCCTTCTGGAACGCGGCGAAGTCGTCGAGGTGCGGGAGGTGCTCGCGGCAGCGGGCGCACCGCTTGCTGCTCTCCCACGCCCCGTTCCACTCGATGGGGCCGTCGATCTCCCAGTCCGCGAAGCAGAAGCCGACCTCGACCCCGGCCTTGCGGTAGGCGTCCGCGAACCACTCGATGCGCTCGCGGATGGCCGGCTTGCGGTGCTCGATGGCGAATGGGCAGCCCATGTCCGGCTTCCCGCCGAACGAGGTGTCCCAGAAGGACTTGCCCGCCGCGTCGACGTGCGCCGTCTCGGGGGTGCCGTCGTAGAACGAGTAGAGACAGCCGGACGCATCGACGCCCACCGGCACGCCGAGCTTCTTCTGCGCCCGCGCGATCGGCAGGGCCTGCTCCAAGCTGGCCTCGCGGTGGGCGGCATCCCAGCGGCACACGATGCCCACGCCGCGGCGGTCCAGCTCGCGCACCAGCTCCTCGGCCTGCTCGTCCGTCAGCTTGCCGGGGTCCATGGCGGGCCAGAGGTAGAGGGGCAGGCGCTTCCCGCGCGGGTGCTTCAGCGGCTCGGTGTTCTCCAGCACGGTGCGGATGTGCTCGGGCCAGGGCATGGACTTGGTCTCCTTCGCGGGTGTCTGCGCCATCGCTGCGACGGCGGCCATCAGGGCGAGGATCACTTGCCGCCCTCCGGCGCCTCGAACCGGCGCGACGTGGCGTACACGTGCACGTCGAAGCCGCGGAGGCCGTCGCGCAGGGCCCCGCCCTGGACCGTCAGCTCCTCGTCCGCGCCGAGGCGATAGAGCGTGCGCCCCTCCAGCGCGACCGGCAGCCCGGTCAGCCGGAAGGCACGCCCCATGATCCGCTCGTTCGCCACGATCAGCACCCAGTCGTCGCCCACCTGGCGCAGCGTGGCCACGTAGCCGCCCTGGTCCGCGGACGACGGGTTGTCCTCGACGACCAGCTTCGGCGCCGGCTTCACCTCGGGCGCGACGAAGGCGGGCTCCAGGGCGCGCAGCTCCCTGGCGATGCGCAGGAGGTCGCGCCAGAGCGGCGTGTCGAGCGTCTTCGCGCCGCCGTCCGGCTCGTCGAACGCGTACGGCGTGCCCCAGTAGAGGATGCCGGCCGCGCCATGGAGCAGCGCGTCATACGCCATGAAGCGCGTCTCCTGCCAGTTCGGCCGCCGCCCGACGCGCTCGTCCTTGTCGCGGTCGGCCTTCTCGGCGAGATCGCGCCAGGCGAAGCCCTGCAGCACCATGAGGCACGGCTTGCCAGGGGCCGAGGCGCGCATGCGGTCCGTGTACGCGCCGACAGAGGCCGGGGTCATGTCCAGCAGGTCGCTGTGCCCGGTGCCCATGTTCGCGGGGATCGGGTAGATGTCGCAGCCGACCGCGTCCGCGGCCTTGCCGTAGAGGGTGAGCGAGGGCATCGAGTTGCGCGGCGCGTGGTTCAGCCAGACCAGGTGCTTCGGGTCGGCCTTGTGCACGGCGTGGATGCCCTCGTTCAGGCCCTCGCCGACCTTCGCGGAGCGCTCAGCCGCGCCGCCGATGACGACGCCGGGCTTCGGGTCCGTGCCGCCGACCGCCTGCCAGAACGCCTTGCGCTCCGTCTCGAACCGGTCGGTCAGGCCGCGGTTGAGCATCTCCCAGGCGTGCGCGATCCTGCGGTTCGCTGCCTCGGGATTGGCCGATGCTGCGGCGGCCTTGCGCATCGCTGGGAACACCTCGCTCTCGATGACGCCGCCCGGGCCCCACGTGCAGTTCCAGAGCGCCTCGTCCGGGCCTTCCCAGAGCAGCAGCGCCGGGTGGTCCTTCAGCGAGCGCACGCGGTTGAGCAGCTTCTGCTCGCGGGCGGGGCGATCGGCGCTCAGGTCGAGGTCCTCCCCGAGGTTGACCCACGCCCTCGCGCCCGCGCCGGCGACCCGGTCCACCGCCGCCTTGTCGGCCGCGCACTGAATGAGGTTGAAGCCCGCCGCGACCGCGTCCTTCAAGCGCGCGTCGTCGCTCGGGTCCTCATACAGCCCTAGAATCAGCCCCGGCTTGCCATCGATGTTCAGCATGGACACTCTCCCAATCCGCGTCGCCGGCGTCGTCTGCGCGAGCACCGCACCGGCAGCCAGGCACATGAATGCGAGCATGTCAGGTCCTCCTCGTCACAGCCCGTGCACCGACCGAGGCGCTTGTACGCGACGGTCGTTGGTGGGACACCCAACGTCAAGTGCAGATCCCTGACGGGATGACGTCAAGGGCGCGCGGCTCGATGGCGATCGGGCATGGTGCCCGCACCCCGCCGCGTGCTGTGCTAGGTCGGTACGCCCGACGCCGTCTGCCGTTCTGGCCGTCATCCCGTTAGGGATCTGTTCTTGACGTTGGCCGTTTGCCTTCCGCGAGCGCGCAATCGGCACCGGGCCGAGGTGGGGCGGGCGTCCCTGCCCGCCCAGGCGCACACCCCAACCGAGGCGCGACAGTGATGGAGCGCGTGCCGAGCCTACAGCCTCGCCAGGTCCACTGCCAGCACGTGGTACACGCGATGCTGCGGCGGGTCGCGATCGATCTCGACGCGCTCCGACACGACCGTCAGCGGGACGCCGGCCTCCTCGCAGAGCGTGTGGAACGGAGCGAGCCAGCCGCCCAGGGCCCACGCCCGGCCATCGATGGTGACTACGCCGTCGCTGGGCTCCGCGGCGGCCTCCGCCACGAACGCGTTCGCCAGCACCGCCGCGTCCAGTCCCCGCGCGGCCGCCTGCCGGATCAGCTCGGGCAGCGACCGCAGCACGCGCCGCGCGAGGAGGCGGTCGCGTTCCAGCTCGACGTTGCGGCGCTCTTCCTGCTTCGCGGCGGCCTCCGCCGCACGCTGCTGCTCCTGGGCCAGGCGCTCGGCCCGCTCGCGGAGTCCGGCCAGCTTCTGTGCGCGCAGCTCGCCGACGACGCCCGACGCCGGCTCAGTCGCCTCGGCCTCCTGAATCGCGTCGAGATCGACGTGCGGCAGCTCCCCGAGTTCGCGGATCGGCGGCTCGGGTGGCGGGGCTTGCTCCGGCGGCTTCGGCGGATCGGTCCGCTTGCGGCGGAACACGCGGAACACGGGCGCGCCTCCTACTTCGCTGCGGCCTTGCGGTAGATCACGATGGCGGCGCCGGGCGCCTCGGGCACCTCGACCCGGAGCGCGGCCAGCTCCTTGCCGGTCATCACCTTCGCGCCGGGCGTGCCCTCGAACTCGACCTCGTAGCGCGCGCTGGGGCGGACGCCGGCGACCGTCAGTATGGTGCTGGGGCCGCACTTGGCGCGGCGGTAGACGAACAGGCAGCCCGCGTCGAGGTCCTGGCGGTGGAGCTGGTAGGCGAACCAGTGGTCGGTCTCGACGCGGTGGGGGAGCGTGGGATAGAAGTCGCCGAGCGCGTAGGGGCGCAGCTTCTTCTGCAGCGCCACGGTGCGGCGGACGCCCTCCGCGTTCTTGGGATCGTGTGCGGCCAGGCAGATGATGTTCCCGGTCGTGGCGTTGCTGCGGCACTCGTATGACGGCTCCAGCCCGAAGAGGCCGCTCGCATGCAGCGGCAGCCACCGGTAGAGGCCTGCGTTCTGCAGTTGGTCGGCTTCCGGGTGCGCGCCCTCGCACTGCAGGTCGCTGTGCCAGAGCGGGAGGCCGCGCGAGAGCATCTCGATGTCCAGCCGCCGCCCGCCGCTCGCGCAGATGTCGAGGAGCAGGCCGGGATGCCGCCGCTCCAGCTCATCCCACATCGCGTAGAGCCCCTCGATGTAGCGGATCTCCGTCATCCCTTGGCGATCGGGGGCGTCGCAGTGGCGCCAGTGGGCGAGGGGCTGGATGTTGAAGTCCCAGCGCACCCACGCGAGCTGCGCGAGCGAGACCTGCACGTCGACCTTCTCGGTGATCCACTTCCACGCCTCGGGCAGGTCGAGCCGGTAGAGGCCGCCGTTCGCGCCGCCTTCGACCCACTCCGGGTGCTCGCGCGCGATCTGCGACCCCTTGGCCACGCGCTCCGGCTCGAACCACAGCAGGTAGCCGAGGCCGGCCGCCCGCGCCGCGTCGCCGACGGGCTTCAGGCCGCGCGGGTACTTCGTCAGGTCCGGCTCCCACGTGCCGGTGCCGTTCGGGAAGCCGCCCGGGTACCACTGCTGCGGGTCCATGTCGGACCAGAAGATCTCGACGCCCAGATCGGCCAGCGGCTTCATCACGCGCACGTGCGGGCCCTCGTACGTGCCGTCGGGATCGGTCTCGAACACGGAGCCGCAGATGGGAGTGAAGACGATCTGCCCGTTGCGGCGCGGGGTGTAGTGGGCGGAGAGCGTCTGGCGCAGCAGTTGGTTGCCGCGCAGGTCTTCGCCGCCTCGCCAGAACGCCAGCAGCATCCGCGGCGTGCGGATCTCCTCGCCTGGGTGCAGCGTGAGGTGTGTCAGCTCCAGGCCGGCACGCATTCGCACGCCGCCGTCCTCGCGCCGGAAGCTGGCGGCCCACTGCCCGGTCCAGCCGATGGCCAGCGCGATGCCGCCATCCGGCCCCGCCACGTTGAAGAACGGCATGGGGCCTTCGGAGGACCGCCCGGCCGCCGGCGCGTAGGTCAGCCCCGGCCCCGGGGCGATGGCGTCGCTGAGGGGGCGGAAGCTGTCGGCCGAGTTGCTGTCGCCGAGCGAGTGGTGCAGCGTGAAGCCGTCGGCCGCCTTGCTGGGCAGGAGCGTGTCGAGCGCCTGGATGCCCTCGATGATCGGCGTGTCCGCGCTGCCGGTGTTCTTGAAGTGCAGCACCCACTCTACCGCCGGCACGTCCGCGAACTCCAGGACGTCGAGCCGCACCTCCAGGCCCGTCGCCGGGTCCGTCCACGTGACCGTGCGTGTGGTGCGGGCTGCGTCGATTTTTGCTGCCCTTGCGGCGCGCTTCCAGGTCGCGAGCAGCTCGCGGCTGGACTGCCCGCCATAGGTGAACGAGAACGGCACGGCGGCCGCGTCGCCCAGAATGTGCGTGTTCACCCACTTGTGAGCGTCGGCGCGCTCGGCCTTAGTCGGCGTCGCGCTGGTCGCAGCGGGGCAGGCCGCGGCCAGGAATGCGCAGGCAAGGAGGCAGGCAGCCAGTTCGGCAGTCAAGGGCATCGTGGGTTCTCCGGGCGCCGCGGGGCTACTTGGCCGCCTGGGCGCGCAGGTCAGTGAGTTGCAGCACGTTGTCGGTCTCGCTCGATCCGCCCATCGCGCCGGTGATGTCCAGCACGACGAGCTGCGTCACGAGTTCGGGCTTCACCTTCCGGTCCCTTACCTTTGAATCGTCACCGGCGTTCAGCTCGGCCAGCTCGATGGTGTGCGTGCTCCAGGCGCCACCCTCGGGGACCGTCACGGTGGTGTTGAACTTGCCGCCGCCGGCCTCCTCGAGCTGGACGATGAGCGTGGTCGCCTGCGTGGACGATGCCTTGAGGCTCAGCCGGGCCATCCCCTGGAGCTTGCCGCGGGGCATCATCTTCATCATGGCGACTATCCGCCCGGTCGTCGGCCGATAGATTGCCTGCAATCCGCGCTGATCCGGCGCAGCGCCCTCGAAGCGCGTCAGCGATACGCCGCCGATACCGACCCACGAGACCTGCGGGCGCGCGAACGTGTCGATGCGCACCTCTCCGTTGGCTGTCGTCATCCCGGGCGGCAGCTTCTCCGCGGTGACCAGGAAGTCGTCGAGACGAAGGGTGCGCGGGCCGAGCTCGGCGCCGAGCAGCTTCACGATGTCGGGGTTGTCCGCCACTCCGAACATCTGGACCACATCGATGAGCGCGACGTTGCCGACAAGGTCGAGGTCGAGCTTCCCGTCGGGGTCCTTGGGATCGTTCGGCCCATCGGCGAGCGCGAAGTCGGCGACGGAGAGCGCGACTTCCTGCCAGCGGTTCCTGGGGGCGGCGAAGGTGGCCGTGTACCGGCCGCCGTCCTTCTCTTGCAGCAGGAGCGCGAGTGCGGTGGCGCGGTCCGAGTTCACCCACAGGCGCAGCGTCTTCCCTTCAAGGGGCAGGCCGTTGGGCGTGTTCAGCGCGAGCAGGCTGCGTACGCCCGGCTTGATGTCGTATTCGAACTTTAGTGAGCCCTTCCCGTTGAACGAGGTCTGCTGGGTGATCGTGGCGCGCGCGTTGGTGCCCGTGGCCATCCAGCCGCATTCGTCCTCGTCGAAGGAGTGTCGGAGCAGGGGCGTGGCCCCTTGTCCCGCGGCGCCGCCGGCCGCGAGCGCCAGCGCGGCGCCCAGCAGCCACGCGTTGGTAGTCTTCATCGTCCCGTCTCCCGGGTGAACGCCGCCGCCCAGGCGTGACGCAGCGATGCGGCGCGGTTCACTGCCTCCCAGGTTCCGGCTCGCTCGCGCGATGTCCTGCAGGATGGCCGCACGGGTCTCCATGGCGGCGAGCGAGCGGCCCTAACGCGGCAGAGGGAATCCACCGAGCTGTATCGAAGGAAGTGCTAACCAACCGAACGAGCCACGGAACGGAGAAGCACGATGCGATCTCTGATGGTGTGTTTGGCGGTGCTGGCGGCAGCATTCATCATGCCAAGCCGTCTGTCGGCTCAGGAGCTGAGCCAGGCCGATCACGCGGCCCTGAAGAGCTTCGCCGTCGAGGCGATGGCCAACGCCGAAGAAGCCACGAGGAACGGCACCGACCTGCAGAAGGCCCGCTATCTGATGACGAAGCTCTGCAACCGGCTGGCGATGCATGTTCAGTCGGTCAACTCGACGCGCAGCAGCCGCGTTGGGAGCCTCATCGCGAACTTCGATCGCAGCCGGCTGAGCTGCAGCCATCTCACGAACATGATGCTGGCCGTCTTCCATGGCGCCGGCATCAAGAGCGAGCGGACGTTCGAGCTGGTGGCCGACAAGAACTCATGGAAGGCGACCCTCACCGCCGATCCGAACCGCAACCACGCGGTCCCGTGCCTCATCTTCGAAGGGAAGGTCTATACGTTCGACGCCTGGGCCTACGCGGTCGACAACACCAGGGTGCCGCTGTCGTTCAGCGGAGGCGGCTACAGCAAGTGGAACGGCATGCCGCTCGACAAGTGGGCGGCGGACATGGCCAAGCGGGACTACGTGCGGTTCAGTGGCAACGCCCGCGAGGAGTCGTCCGAGGGGGACCGCACCCGCTGGCACAAGACCGCGCAAGAGGCCGCCGCGGAGGCGATGAAGGCTCAGGAGCCGAAGCACGCCGGGGGGAATCCGGGCGCCGGCAAGGCACGCCCATCGGCGCCTGCCGTGAAGACCGTGGGCACCAGCAGGGGGCAGTGGGCCCTGGTCACGATCGCGGGGAAGGACGAGAACCAGGCGCCACAGACCTGTACGGCGACCTTCTCCGATACCGGCCTCGAGGCAGACGTGGCGTACGCGGCGAGCAACCGCGAGATGCGCAAGTACCACGCTTCGGTCCACTGGAATCCGCCGCCCACGACGCTGACCCCGGGTGAGACCCTCCGCTTCACCGGCACGGCTGCCAACGGCACGCTGGAGCTGTACGGCAATCAGCCGGTACGCTCGCTGGAGAGCACGTTCGTCGTTCCGGACGGGGCCCCGGGACGGACGATTGACCTGGACTTCGACGCCCAGACGAGAGGGTCGGCGACGGGGCTCTGCTGGAACTACCGCGTGTACCGCTACCGGTGGATACCCAAGGGCGAGGGGCTGCCCGATCCCAAGGCGGCGACGCGCGAGGTGAAGACGCCAGGTAGGTAACGCCGGTCCGGGATGCGCCAGGCGGGCTCGCACTGGCGCATTCCCCTCGGATCCCCTCGCGCATCGTGCGCCCAGTACATCGACCTCAGCAGGTATTCGCCCCGCCGCGCCGAACCTCATCTCATTACGGATACGCTCTGGCGGGAGGGACGCGATGAGACGTGGCGTGCGAGGTGGGCTGGTTCTGGCGGTGGCTCTGGCGGTCCTGATGCCCCGGGGTTCGATGGCGCAGGCGACAGGCATGGCTGTGCCGGATGACACGAGGCGGATCGAGGCGGTGCTGCCCGAGACGGCGCCTGCCAAGCCGCTGAAGCCTCGACGCCTGCTGATCTTCGGCCTGAACGTGATCTACGGCGGGCACGGCTCCATCGCCACAGCGAACACGGCACTCACGCTCATGGGCGAGAAGACCGGCGCGTTCCAGGCGGTGCTCAGCAACGACCCGGCCATGTTCTCCGCCGAGAGCCTCAAGACGTTCGACGCGGTCTTCTTCAACAACACCGTCGGCAACCAGTTCACCGACCCCGTCCTGCGCAAGAACCTGCTGGAGTTCGTGTTGGGCGGCGGCGGGCTGATGGGGGTGCACGGCACCACGGTGGGATTCACCCGCTGGAACGAGGGCGCCGCCGACGACTGGCCGGAGTTCGGCTGGATGATCGGGGCGCGCGGGGCGAACCACACGACGCAGGACGAGAAGATCGCGGTCCGCGTCGAGGAGCCCGGCAATCCGATCACGGCCACATTCGGGCAGGGGTTCGAGCACGCAGACGAGTACTTCCGCTACGGCGAGCCCTACTCTCGTAACCGGGTGCGCGTGCTGCTGAGCATCGACAACGAGAAGTCGGCCAAGCTGCAGGGCGTCGACAAGCTGCCCAAGATGCGCGACGACGAGGACTACGCCGTTGCGTGGGTGCGCAGCTACGGGCGCGGGCGCGTGTTCTACTGCTCCCTCGCGCACAACCCCAGCACGTTCTGGGACCCCGTGATGCTCCGCTTCTACCTCGCCGCCACGCAGTTCGTCCTGGGCGACCTGCCCGTGCCCACCGTGCCCAGCGCCAAGCTGACCCCGGCGATACGGGCGCAGGAGAAGCTCGGGTGGCGGCTCGGCGTGGAGGCCTATACGTTCCACAAGTACACGCTGTTCGAGGCCATCGACAAGGCGTCGCAGCTCGGACTGGCCTATATGGGCGGCCTGAGCTTCCAGAAGGTGAGCGACAAGATCGACAAGTTCCTCGACCCGTCGCTGACCGACGACGAGATCCAGCAGGTGCGGCAGAAGCTCGACGCCGCCGGCATCCGCATGCTGCTCTACTACTACCAGGACATCCCCGGCGACGAGGCGGGCTGCCGCAAGGTGTTCGACTTCGGCCGCAAGCTGGGCATCGAGACCTTCATCGCCGAGCCCGCTCCCTCTGCGCTGCCGACCATCGACCGGTTCTGCAACGAGTACGGCATCAAGGTGGCGCTGCACAACCACGACCAGAAGGCGTCGCCCAACACGTGGTGCCCCGAGGCGCTGCTGAAGACGGTCCAGGGCCGCAGCAAGATGATCGGCGCATGCCCCGACCTCGGCTACTGGATTCGTTCCGGCCTCGACCCGGTGGCCGGCGTGCGCAAGCTGAAGGACCGCATCATCACGATGCACCTGCACGACCTGGACGCGCGGACCCCCGAGGGGCACGACGTACCGTGGGGTTCCGGGGTAGGGCAGGCGGAGAAGGTGATCCTCGAGCTGCAGCGCATGGGCGTCAAGCCGACGATGTTCGGCATCGAGCACGCCTACAACTGGACATCCTCCATGCCCGAGGTCGCGCAGACCGTCAAGTTCTTCAACGACCTCAGCCTGAAGCTGGCGGGACGGCAGGCGAAATGACACCCACCGAGAAGTCCCTGACGCGCCGGGCGCTGCTTGGCCGGGCTGCGCTCGCCGGATGTGCTGCCGCCGGTCCCCTCATCCTGCCCACGCGCGCTCGCGGTTTGGCGGCCGCCAACGAGCGGCTGAACGTCGCGGTGATCGGCATCGGCGCGATGGGCTCTGGGCACCTCTCCTACGCCCTTGGCGACCCGGCGCTGCAGGTGATCGCCGTCTGCGACGTGGACAAGGTGCGGCGCGATGCCGCGCTGCAGCGGGCCGAAGCGCAGTATGCCAACGCGTCGGCCTCCGGCACGTTCAAGGGCGTGAAGGCCTACAACGACTACCGCGAGGCGCTGGCGCGGCCCGAGCTGGACGCCGTGCTCATCGCCACGCCCGACCACTGGCACACGCCCATCTCCATCGACGCGGCGAAGGCGGGCAAGGACGTCTACTGCGAGAAGCCGGTCACGCTCACCATCGCGGAAGGCCGCCGGCTCGTCGACGTGATGCGGCAGTACGGGCGCGTCTTCCAAACCGGCACGCAGTACCGCTCGATCACGACGGTACGGCGGGCGGTGGAGTTCGTGCGCGCGGGCGGCATCGGCAAGGTGAAGCATGCGTTCACGCTCTGGTCGCGGGTGGAGGGGGGCTACACGCCGGTGAGCTACCCGCTGCCAGCCGATCCGGTGCCGGATGGGCTGGACTGGGACCTGTGGGTCGGCCCGGCGCCGTGGCGCCCGTACAACCGGCGGTTCCACAGCAACCCGATCCCCGGCGTCGTGCCATGGGCGTTCTGCGATGACTACGGCGCGGCGTCGATCACGTGGCACCATTCGCATGCCGCCGATGTGGTGCAGTACGCGCTGGGCGTGGAGCGCACAGGGCCCGTCGAGGTGATTCACCCATCGGCCAACCGCTATCCCACGCTCACGTTTCGCTACGCCAACGGCACGCTGCTCCACCTCGTCGATGACTGGGGCCACGTGAAGGTGACCTATAGCGCCGTGCCGGAGAACGCCCGGTTGGAGGGCAACTTCGGCGGGGTGTTCGTGGGCGAGCGCGGGTGGCTGACCTCGACGTACGGAAGCGGGCGCATCGAGGGGGCGCCGGAGGCCCTCTTCGAGGAGATGGGCATGCCGCGCCACGAGATGGGCTGGGGCAACAACCACCACGCGAACTGGATCGAGTGCATCCGCTCGCGGGGGCGCACGAGCACCGACGCCGAACTCGGGCATCGGGCCGCGTCCATCGGGCACCTGGCGCACATCGCGTTCAAGCTCGATCGCAGCCTGAAGTGGGACCCGGTGAAGGAGGAGTTCATCGGCGACGCCGAGGCGAACAGGCTCCGCTCGCGCGCGCTGCGCGAGCCGTGGCGGGTGTAGCGAGGAAACCGATGCGAACACGATGCCTTGCCGCTCTCCTTATCGTCTGCGCCGCCGCTGTGTCGCGTGACGGCATGGCGCAGGAGAGAGCCGTCCCACTGAACGACTATGCCCGGCTCGGCCAGCGCTTCACCACCCTGCAGCGCGCGTCGGCGATCTGGGTCTGCATGCCCAGTTGGTCCGACAACGAGGGTGGGCTGACCCTCACGCTATGGGACTCACCTCAGCGCACCAAGGTGATCGCGCGCCGTGTCCTGACGGGTGTGCGCGACAACGAGCGCGTCGAGTTGCGGCCGTCGAAGGGGCTGCCTCCGGGGACCTACTACTGGGAGATCAGCGACCGGACGGGCCAGACGCGGATCGGCCTCTACTGCGACCCCCTGGTCGCTGGGAGCGACGACTGCGCCTACTTCGACGGTGTCGCCAACCGCGCCCGCTGCTTCCTGTCGGACATCATCGCCTCGGGGATGCCCCGCACGGCCGCCGCCCAACTCGTCGCCGCGCTTGGCCCCGGCGGCACGGTTCAGCAGAAGCTCGACGCGTGCCGGCAGTTGGCTGTAGTTGGCCCGCCGGCCGCGGTACCCGCGCTGGCGAAGCTGCTGCCGGACCCGGCGCTCTCGCACATGGCCCGGTACGCGCTGGAGAGCATGCCCGGGAAGGAGGCCGGCGCGGCGCTGCGGGCGGCGCTCGGCACTGCGAAGGGCAAGCAGCTCATCGGCGTGATCAACTCGCTGGCGGTGCGCCGGGACGCAGACGCCGTTCCCAAGCTCGCCGCGCTGATGAAGAGCGCAGATCCCACGGCGGCCGATGCGGCTGTGGTCGCGCTGGGGCGGATAGGGACGCCTTCCGCCGCGAACGTGCTGCTGCCCGCACTGCGCCAGGCGCCTACGCGGCTGTGGCCGGCGCTCTGCGAGGCGGGGCTGCAGTGCGCGGACCTGCTTGCGAGGCCGGCTTCCGGGCGGGCAGGGACGCCAGCCCCACCCTCGCAGGCGCTCTCTCTGTACGACCGGCTGCGCGGCGCGGGCGTGCCTCGGGCGGTGCGGATCGGCGCGGCGCGTGGAGCGATCGTGGCGCGCGGCGCGGCCGGGACGTCGCTGCTCCGCCAGTTCGTGCGTGGCGCCGACGCCGACCTGCGCGGCGTGGCGCTCTTCGTCGCGCAGCACGATCTGCCCGGCAAGACGGTGACGCTGGCGCTTGCCGCGGAACTGCCGTCCGCGCCAGCCGATACCCAGGCGCTCCTGATCGCAGCGTTGGCGGGCCGGCGAGACCCGGCGGCGCTTCGCGCTCTCCGCGCCGCCGCGGCCTCGGGGCCGAAGTCCACGCGCCTCGCAGCCGTGGCCGCGCTTCCGGCGATGGGCGGGGCCTCCGCGCCGGCGCTGCTGGCCCTGCTGGGCGATACCGACGGCGACGTTCACCAGGCTGCCCAGAACGGGCTCGCGTCACTGCCCTTGAAGGAGGTCGCCGCAGTCACCGCGGGCCTCCTCGGGAAGGCCGACCCGTCGAGCCGCATGGCGGGGATCGCGCTGGCGCAGCTCTGCCGGTACCCGGGCGGACCGTCCGGCGTGGCGGCCACGCTGCGCGACCCATCCGCCGACGTGCGCATCGCAGCCGCGAAGGCGCTCGAGGCGATCGGCGGCGCGGCTGAAGTGAAGGCGCTGCGCGACGCCCTCCTCGCAACCGTGGTGCAGCACGAGGCCGAGGCGCTGGAGCAAGCGCTCGCCGCCATCTGCGGCCGCGCGGAGAACGGCGACGAACTCGCCGGACTGCTGGCAGACGCCGCGGGCACGGCGCCTGCTGCGCGGCGCCCGGCGTTCTATCGCCTGCTCGGCGGGCTTGGCGGCGCGCGGGCGCTGGCGGTCGTCCGGTCGGCCGCGAACGGGGTGAGTGGTGAGGCGCGCTCGGCGGCGTTCGAGATGCTGTGCGCCTGGGGGAGCGATGCCGCCGCGTTGGACCTGCTGCGCTTCGCACGAGAGGCCGCTGACCCGGCTGACCGGCTGAAGGCGCTGCGGGGAGTGCTGCGCATGGCGGCCGGCGCCGACGTACCCGCCGACCACCGGCTCCAGCTCTGCCGCGACGCCGCGGGCCTCGTGCAGCGCGATGAGGAGAAGCGGATGCTGCTGGGCGCGCTCGCCGGTATCCCGTCCGCGGACGCGCTGAGCCTGGCCGTGCCCTACCTGGCGGGCGCGGCGACGAAGGACGAAGCCTGCGCGGCGATCGTCGGCATCGCGACGAAGTTGGTGGACGGGCCGGGGCGTGCGCGCCTGGTTGAGCCGCTGGGCCAGGTTGCCGGCGTGGCGACGAACGCGGAGGTCGCCCAGCAGGCGCGGGCGCTCCTGGAGCGGGCGAAGCGCCCGTAGCGGGCCGGCGTCCGGAGGCTCGGCCTCCGTGCCGACCGGGCGTTGGGCGGAACGCGGTGGCGACGGAGCGCCACCCTCCAGCGTGGAGCGTCTCTGGAGGGTCGGCCTTCGTGCCGACCGGGCGTTCCGGCGTCGCAACGAGGTGGGACATGCACGACTCAGAACGCCCGTGCGAGCCCTGGCGCGAGAAGGCGTCGGAGATGCTGCCTGAGTTGGGCGAGTACCTCGGCGACGCGGACGGGCCGATGGCCTTCTGGATCGAGGTCGGGATGGCCTTCGAGCATGCGTACGAGGAGCCGCGCAACAACGAGCTGATCGCGCGCATCTACGCGTACGCCTTCTGGTGCATGGAGCATGGCGAGAGGCACAACAGTCCGGGGCGCGACTTGCCGACCTGCGTTGCGGTCTGCTTCCTGGAGCACATCCCGACCATCTCGGCGGCGCGAGCGGAGATGCCTCGCTGGTTCAGCCGCGAAGAGGTGGTTGCGTCGCGGGAGGTCTTCAGCTACCTGCTCGACAAGGGGGAGTTCGAGCAGGTGCTGGCGCCCTACGGGCCGGTGGGCCAGAGCGGGAAGCAGTAACGCGAGGCTTGGAAGGCGGGCGGTCAGGCCTGGCTTGACCTGTTGATCAGCGGCGCTGCACGGGCACCCTTCGGCAGGCTCAGGGCAGGCTCAGGGCCATCCCACCACAGCGTTCGTGCGCGATCCGCGCTAGAGAGCGATGCCAGACGTAGGCCTGCCTGTGGGTAGGCTGCCGGACGCCGCATCAAACCGCTCGCCCGTGCGAGCCACGCCGGCGATGGCCGGGCGCGGATTGGCCGGATGTGCAGACAAGGGGCGCTTCTGCCGATACAGGAATAGACTGCGAGACCGGCATTCCGCTGGCCGGAGCCAATACGCAGTTCGCGCAGACGGCTCAAATGTGGAACTACCTGCTAGGGATACGAGTATCCCTAGGTCGCGCGCGGAGGCGCTGTGTGCACAGGCGAGGTTTCACACTCATCGAACTGATCATCGACATTGCGATCATTGCGGCATTGGTCGCGGTCTTGGCGCCTGTCTATGCCCACGCCCGAGAGCGCGCGCGGCGCACGGTCTGCTTGTCGAATGTCAAGCAGATCTCAGCGGCTGCGCTGCTCTACTCGCAGGACTATGATCAGGTGCTGCCGGCGGCCTGTGCGTGGGAGGTAGCCCCGTTCGGGCCGAACAGCGTGATGTGGCCGTGTGCGCCGACCCTCCGCAAGGCCCTGGAGCCATACGCCAAGGACGAGGGGGTCTACCGGTGCCCGGACCACTATGCCGTCGCCAAGGATCAGTGGCGTCAGATGCAGACGAGCTACTGGTTCGTCGCCGGGCATCCGGGGTACGTCGTCCCGTCGAGCGACACGGCCGGGTGCGAGTGGTTCCGCAAGAGGAACCTGGCCGGCGAGTCGCTGGTGAACGTCTCGCAGTCGGCGGTGCTCGTTTCCGACTCGGGTCCGCTGATCCACGAGGGCAAGGGCGCGGGGCCGTGGTGGTCCGGGGTTGGCGGCGCGGGCACGCGGTACCTGAACCTCGGGTTCGTCGACGGCCATGCGAAGGGCGAGAGCTTCCTCGCCTCGCACGTGGGAGAGGTGTTTCCGCCGGCTCGGCCTTGATCGCCAGGCCAGAACCTGGCAACATTACCTGGTCGCGACGCCAAATCGGATGTAGAATGGAACGGTCGGCGAGCGAGTAGGGGCAGCCTGGAAGCGCCCGGGCACACACACATCGGCACGGATGCCGTTGGCCCCGTGGTGCAATGTGGGAGGGACGGTGGCGAACGGCTTCATTAGCCCGCGGCCTGGGAGGCGGCTATGAAGCGCAATCTGCTGGACACCTGGCGTATTCACCACAAGGGAGACAACGTCGAGGCTCTGAAGCTCTCGATCATGAGCAACCTGGAGTACCGCCTGGCGAGGGACCACCACAACGCGTCGGACTACGACCATTTCCTCAGCGTTGCCAGCGCGGTGATGGAGCGCGTGATCGAGCGCTGGATGGTAACGCAGCAGCAGCACCAGAAAGCCAACCCCAAGCGCGTCTATTTCGTCTCCGTGGAGTACCTTCTGGGCCGCTCGCTCAAGAGCGGCCTCCTGAACCTCGGCCTCTACGACGCCTGCCGCGAGGCGGCCGCCGAGTTCGGCATGGACCTCGAAGCGGTGTGCGAGTGCGAGGCCGACGCCGGGCTGGGCAACGGGGGCCTCGGCCGGCTCGCCGCCTGCTTCCTGGATTCCCTCGCCACGCTGGACCTGCCCGCCTGGGGCTACGGCATCCGCTACGAGTTCGGCATGTTCCAGCAGGCCATCGTGGAGGGGCGCCAGGTCGAGAAGCCGGACTACTGGCTGGCCCTGACCAACCCGTGGGAGATCGAGCGGCCGGAGAGCATGATCACGGTACGTTTCGGCGGCTCGACACGGCGCGTGCGCGGCCTCAACGGCAAGCTGCACACCGTGTGGGACGAGGCCGACCGGGTGCTGGCGATGCCCTACGACACGCCGATTCCCGGATACGGCACGGAGACCGTGAACACGCTGCGCCTCTGGTCGGCACGGGCGACCGAGGAGTTCAACCTCGAGTACTTCAACGCTGGGGACTACATCCAGGCGTGCGAGCGGAAGGTGATGTCCGAGAACATCACCAAGGTGCTGTACCCGGCCGACCAGGTGTTCGTGGGCAAGGAGCTGCGCCTCCGGCAGGAGTACTTCCTCGTCTCCGCCTCGATCCAGGACATTGTGCGCCGCTTCGAGCAGGACAACAACGACTGGGCGGACTTCCCGGGCAAGGTCGCGATCCAGCTCAACGACACGCACCCCTCGCTGGCCATCCCCGAGCTGCTGCGCGTGCTGGTGGACGAGAAGGAGCTGGACTGGGAGCGCGCGTGGCCCCTGGTGACCGAGACGTTCGCGTATACGAACCATACGGTGATGCCCGAAGCGCTGGAGGAGTGGCCGCTGGACATGCTCGGGCGGATGCTGCCGCGGCACCTGGAGCTGATCTACCAGATCAACCACTACCTGCTGAAGGAGGTATCGCGCTGCTACCCGGGCGACGTGGACCGGATGCAGCGGATGTCGCTCATTGCGGAGGACGAGCCGCGGCGGGTCCGGATGGCCAACCTGTCCGTCGCGGGGAGCCACGCGGTGAACGGCGTGTCGCGGCTGCACACGGAGCTGCTGGCCGGGGGCATTCTGAAGGACTTCCACGAGCTGCGGCCGACGGCGCTCTCCTCGAAGACGAACGGCATCACGCCGCGGCGGTGGCTGCTGCAGGCGAACCCGGCGCTGGCGGGGCTGATCACGGACACCATCGGCGACGGCTGGCCGCGCGACCTCGACCTGCTGCGGCGTATCGAGCCGCACGCCGACGATCCCTCGTTCCGCGAGCAGTGGCGGGCGATCCGGCGGCTCTGCAAGGCGCCCATCGCCGAGATGGTGCGGCACCAGAGCCACGTGGCGCTGCCGACCGACCAGCTCTACGACGTGCAGGTGAAGCGCATCCACGAGTACAAGCGCCAGCTCCTCTTTGCGCTGTACATCGCGTCCGCGTACCTGCGCATCAAGGATGAGCCGAATGCGGACCACGTGCCGCGCGTGTGCCTGGTGGGCGGCAAGGCGGCGCCGAGCTACGACGCGGCGAAGCGGATCATCGCGCTCATCGGCGGGATCGCAGACGTGGTGAACAACGACCCGCAGGCCAAGCGGCACCTGCGCGTGGTGTTCCTGCCGAACTACTGCGTGTCGCTGGCGGAGAAGCTGATCCCGGCGGCCGACTTGAGCGAGCAGATCTCGACGGCGGGCAAGGAGGCCTCCGGCACCGGCAACATGAAGTTCGCGCTGAACGGGGCGGTGACCATCGGGACGCTGGACGGGGCCAACATCGAGATCCTGGACGAGGTGGGCCGCGACAACATGTTCCCGTTCGGCTTGACGGTGGACGAGGTGGGCCGCCTGAAGGCCGAGGGCTACTCGCCGTGGGACTTCATCAATCGCGACCCGATGCTGCAGCGCGTGATGCACCTGCTGGACTGCGACTTCTTCTGTCAGGGCAACCCGGGCCTGTTCCGGCCGATCTACGAGGAGCTGACCCGGAACGATCACTTCCTGGTGTTGGCCGACTTCTCCTCGTACGTGGATTGCCAGGCGCGCGTGTCGGAGGCCTACCGCGACGCGGACCGATGGACGCGCATGTCGATCATGAACACCGCGCGCTCGGGGCGGTTCTCCAGCGACCGCGTGGTGCGGGAATACGCCGAGGAGATCTGGCAGGCGGAGCCCGTGGCGGTGCAGCCGGTGGAGGAGGCCGTGGTGGCGGCGGTGGCGGATCGGGGGAAGGCGCGGGTGGCGTAGAGGCGGTCGACGGTCGGAGGTCGAACGTCGGAGGTCGAACGGCGGACGGCGAGAGGGTGGGGCCGGTTCCTTCTTGGGGGCCGGCCTCTTGCTCTGGGTGGGTCCGTGCCAGTTCTGGCGTGGATGGGACCAGCATCGGCCTCAGATGTGTTGACAAGCTCGTTCGCTCGCTGTATGATGCCGGGTAAGTCGTGGTCCGGATGCCCGGCGACCGCCCCGCCGCTCCTCGTCCGCGAACCTGGCCACACGTCGCTGCGCGACGCTCCGACCGCTCATGCCGCACCGCGGAGGCGCGCGAGAGCGTCAATATCGCGTTCGTGAGTCGAAAACAGGGCCGATTCCTGACGGTACATTGACGGTAGCTACCGTATCATAGTTAGCGACAGGCGGATATACGGCGGCCGGTTCCCCGCGATGGCTCTCCCCCTTCGAGCCACCGCACCCGCGACGGTGCGTAGGGGTGCCGGCGCCCCATGACGCTTGGAAGGCCTCGCGCACGCGCCGAGACGCGCAGTGCGCGGGGGCTGTAGCTGACCGGCCATACCCATTGCCACTGCGGAGGAAGGCCAGTGCCCACAACCAACTCGCGTACCTCGTCGTTGTCCGTTCTCGCCGTCTCGACGCTGCTGCTCGCCGCCGGATGCGCTCGCCAGGGCCGTCCGGCTGCTGCCGCGTCTCCCCCACCCGCTCGCTCGCCGAGGCAGGTCGCCTCCGCCGCCGGGCCGAACGCCGTGCAGCGCACCCCCGAGTACGCCGAGGCCGCACGCCTCTACCGCAAGGGCGACCGCGCGGGCGCGTCGGCGGCGCTCGGCCGCATCAAGCCGGGGGCGGACTGGACGGCGGAGGAGCGGGAGTATTTGGAGAGGCAGAAGGGGATCGTTGAGGGTCGAAGGGCCGACGGGCCGTCGAAGGTCGAACGTCGAAGGTCGAACGGCGAACGGCGAACGGCGGCGGAGGCCGATTGTGGGCCTCGGGCCCTGCTGATCGTGTGCGAGAGGCTGGGGGTGCGGGCGGAGTTGGCGGAGCTGCGGCGGCTGGCGGGCACGACGGGCGTGGGCACGACGCTGGAGGGGCTGGCGAAGGCCGCGAAGGCGAAGGGGCTGCGCGCGGAGGGCGTGCAGATGAACCAGACCGCGCTGGCGAGCCTGAGCAGCCCGGCGATCGCGTGGGTGAGCGGCGACCACTACGTGGCGGTGCTGGGGGGGCGCGGCGGCGAGGCGGAGGTGCGCGACCCGAACGCGGCGGCCTCGGAGCGCTGGACGCTGGAGGAGTTGGTGAGGCGGAGTGGGGGAGTGGTGTTGAGGGTCGAAGGTCGAAGGTCGAAGGTCGAACGGTGAGGCGGCGAGCGAGTGAGGCGGGGAGCGAGTGAGGGGGCGAACGGGTGGGGCGTCGAAGGTCGAAGGTCGAACGGTGGGGTGACGCTGTGGCGATGCGCCGATGTCCCCAAGCCCCAAGTCCCAGATCCCAAGTCCCAAGTCCGAGGGTTGAGCGGCCGGAGCCCAGTACCCGGCCCCCAGCCCCCGCCTTCAGATAGGCCGCCCGGTCCCTGGTTCTGTGGCGCAGAGCGGGACCGGACGGCCCGTGACGTACCCCCGAGGGGGTCGGTCATCTGTATTGTGCCCGACTTCCGGCGGGAACTCAATCTCCATGAGGAGGAGAGCCGTGAGTCGTTACAGACGGACGAGACGGTTCTGGAAGCGGGTGGCGCCCCTGGTGGCGCTGTCGTTCCTGCTGAGCGCGGTGGCGGGGCCGGCGACGGCCGGGGGGCGGGTGTCGGGTTCCGGGGATCGGGTACCGGCAGCCGCGGCGAGGCCCTACACGCGGGCGCTGACTGCGGGCGAGATGCGCTCGATCGTGGGGGCGCAGCAGCAGGGCACCGGGCACGTCATCTCAGTGGCAGTGGACGCGGGCAGCACCTTCCCCTGGGAGGGCTCCTTCGGCGACTGCAACACGGGCAATGGCAACAAGCTGACCTCCATCCCGCTCTTCGGGTGGAAGGCGCGCGGGGGCCTGCCCGTGGGCGTGACGCTGTACCACAACAGCGAGGGGACGCACAACTCCGAGCTGGGCTACAAGTGGTGCTTCACGTACGACATCTACCTGGCCGTGGCGACCACCACGATCGGCGGCGGCACGGATGACGACCCCGGGACGACCGTGACCACGGCGACCGTGCACTGGGGCAACGACCTCTCGTACGCGTTCACCCAGAACGTCAACGGCAGCTTCTCGCCGCCGACCGGCATCCACGACACGCTCGTGGCGAACGGCACGACGAGCTACGACCTGACCACGAAGGACCAGGTGAAGTACCACTTCACCAATCCGAACGGCACCGGATGGTACTGCACCAGCATCCAGGACCGGAACGGGAACACCGTCACCATCAGCCGCAACTCGGGCAACTACGTTACGACGGTGACGGACCCGACGAACCGGACGATCACCTTCGGCTACGACACGAACAACCGCATCACGAGCATCACGGACGCGGCGAGCCGGCAGTGGAGCATCAGCTACACCAGCGGGAACCTGACGCAGGTGACGTGGCCGAGCGTGGGCAGCAGCTACAACATGCAGTTCGGCTACAACAGCAGCCACTGCATCACGACGCTGACGGACCTGCGCGGGAACAGCAGCACGTTCACCTACAACTCGGACTGCAGCCTGGCCTCGGCGACGGACCCGCTGAGCAACCAGACGACCTACACGTACACCTCCGGCCAGACGGTCATTACCGACGCGAACAGCCACACGCTGAAGCACAACTACACCAGCGGCAAGCTGACCTCGGTGGTGGACGGGCTGAACAACACGGAGAGCTACGGGTACGACAGCAGCTACAACCGGACGAGCGTGACGGACCGGCGGAGCCACACCACCACGTCCACCTATGACAGCATGGGGAACGTGCTGACGGTGACGGACCCGCTGAGCCACACGACGACCTACACGTACAACTCCAAGAACGACGTTCTCACCGCGACCGACGCGCTGAACCACACGGTGACGAACACCTACACGACCGCCGGCAACCTGTCGACAGTGACCGACGCGCTCAGCCACACGACGACCTACAACTGGGACTCGAACGGGCTGCTGACGAGCGTCACCGACCCGCTGAACCACACGACCCAGTTCGGGTACGACAGCAACGGCAACCAGACGAGCGTTACCGACGCCAACAGCAACTCCGTGAGCGCCGCCTACAACACGCTCGGGGTGAAGACCAGCGACACGGACGCGATGGGAACATCGACGACCTACACGCTGGACAACTGGTATCGTACGACGACGGTTACCAAGGGCAGCATCACGCTCGCCTCGAAGACGTATGACGCGAACAGCAACACGCTGACCATGACCGACGGCGCCAGCCACACCACGACGATGGTGTACGACGCCGACAACCGCTGCACCAGCCGGACGAACGCGCGCGGCGACGTGGTGACCTACACGTACGACGCCACCGGGAAGAAGGGGCTGCTCTCGAGCTGGACGGACGGGAACAGCCACACGACGACCTTCACCTACAACGCGCGCAACGAGAAGACCGGGGTCACCTACCCGGATAGCAGCACCGAGAGCTTCGCCTACAACGCGAACGGGGCGATCAGCTCTCACACGGACCAGAAGAGCGTCACGATCTCCCGGACGTACGACAACGCTGACCGGCTGACGCTCATCGACTACCCGACCGGCACGGACACGTCGTTCAGCTACGACAACGCCAACCGCCGGACCGGCATGACCGATACGACCGGCACGACGACCTGGAACTACGACGCGGCGAACCGACAGACGAGCCTGGTGCAGCCGAACGGGACGGTGAGCTGGTCGTACGACAACGCGAACCGCGTCAGCAGCCGCACGCTGACCGGCACCGGGTCGTGGAGCTACACGTACGACTCGGGCAACCGCGTCACCGCGGTCACGAACCCGTACAGCGAGACGCAGAGCGTCAGCTACAACGCGGCGAACCTGCCGACGCAGGTGACGGCGGGCAACAGCAGCGTGACGACGTACGGCTACGACACGCTGCTGCGCACGACGGACGTCTGGCACAAGACCAGCGGGAACGTGACGCTGGGGCGCTACCAGTACAGCTACGACGGCGCGTCGAACGTGGCGAGCCGGACGGACAACGACGGCAGCGTCACGAGCTTCGGCTACGACAACGCCAACCAGCTCACGAGCGAGACCCGGAGCACGCCGAGTGCGTATACCGCGACGTATACGTATGACAACAATGGGAACCGCCTGACCAAGACGCTGGGCGGGGTGACGGAGAACTACTCGTACGACTCGCACGACCACCTGACGGCGGCGGGCGGGAAGAGCTACACGTACGACGCGAACGGCAACTGCACGAGCGTCACGCAGAACAACCTGACGACCTCGCTGAGCTACACCTACGACAACCGCATCAGCCAGATCACGTACTCGGGCGGGAGCACGAACACGTTCGCGTACAACGGTCTGGGCCTGCGGGTGCAGAAGGTGGACAGCTCGGGCACGCGCAACTACGTGTGCGACGGGGCGAGTGTCGCCAGCACGGTTCTGAGCGACGGGGCCGCGGTGTACTCGGACGGCTCGGAGCGCCGGAGCGGGGTGAGCAGCTTCCGGCACACGGACGCGCTGGGCAGCACGCGGGGCATCACGAACAGCAGCCAGACGGCGACGGACGGCATCCTGCTGGACGCGTTCGGCATGACCGTGAGCCGCACGGGCAGCACGCCGACGCCGTTCGGCTTCGTTGGCTCGGAGCAGTACCAGAGCGACGCGGACAGCGGCTTGATGCTGCTGGGCCACCGCTACTACGACCCGTCGATCGGCCGGTTCATCACGAGCGACCCGGCGCAGGACGGGACGAACTGGTACGCGTACTGCGGGAACGACCCGCTGGGTGGGACGGACCCGGAGGGGCTGAAGATCATCGTAGTGGGGCCGCCTCGGTTCAAGAAGAAGGTAGGGGAGATGATCGAGTGGATTAAGGGCGGAGAGCGGGGCAAGGACCTGATCTACCCGTTCGACGGCCCCAATGATCCAGACGTGTACATCATCGACGACCCGAACCAGAACCACTACTACTGGGTGAACCCGGGCAACGGCCACGCCGAGATCCACCTCGATGTGATGTTCAAGCCAGAGATATGGGTTAGGGGACCTGGGCAGGGCGGCCGCCGGAAGGAGCGTCCCCAGATCTCCGTGGTGTTGGCCCACGAACTGGGGCACGCGATCGGCTCCAAAGACGATGGTCCTGGCAACATGCGCAACGTGTACGATAACGAGGACCCGGTGCGCAGGGAGCACGGCTTGCCCGTGCGGGTGGTGTACTGAGTAGGGTAGCGCCCCGCTGTCGAGACGCGGGAGCGCTCTGAGTTGGCGATGTCCGATGGCGCTGCCGATGCTGGGCCGCAGCGCCATCGGGCACCCGATGGGAATGCCCAAGTGATGGTTGGCAGGAGCGATGCGATGCGTGGTTTGCCAGTGATCTTGCTGACGGCGTGGGCCTGGACGGCCCCGTCGTCGTCGTTCGCGCTCTCGGAGCCAGGGCGCGGTGCAGTGCACGAGGTACGGTACGTTCCGTTCGGGGCCGAGACCTACAGCCCCGTGACCCCCGACAGCATCTGGAATGGTCACTCCAGGCTCAGGCTGACGAAGCAGGAGTACGCGTGGGTGGTCTCGCTGCTGAGGGCCGCGCCACCGGCGGGACGAGTCGACCGGCGCGCGATCCGGCTTGGCGTCACGGTGTCGGCTGGCGAGCGGGCGGTGGTCGACAAGACTGGTGCGATTCTCTGGGTGCGCTCGGGGCGGTCTGGCAAGCTGAGCGCCAAGGACCTTGCCGCCCTGGCGAACGCTCTGAACCAGGCTCTGCAGCGGTCCCGCAGCGGGCGTGCGACCGTCCTGAAGGGGCGGGGTCATGCAGAAGTGCCGAGGGCGTCCTCTGCGTCCCCATCGACAGGAACAGCAGCAACACCACGCTGAGTTCGTTCACGTACGCCTACAACGACGATGGGCTGCGCACGAGCTGCACCGAGGCCAACGGCGACGTGGTCTCGTACGGCTACGACGGAGCCCATCGGCTCACCAGCGAGAGCCGGACGGGGACGAACGCGTACAGCAAGACTTATACGCTGGACGGGGTCGGGAACCGGACGGCGCAGACGGTGGGCGGCACGAGCACCACGTTCACCTACAGCAACGACGACGAGTTGACCGCGACGAGCGGCGGCTTCACGAACTCGTACTCGTACAACGCGAACGGGGAGCAGACGGGCCGCACGCTGAGCGGGACCGCCTACACGCTGAGCTACGACTACGACGGGCAGCTCACGCAGATCGTGCAGGGGAGCAGCACGACGAGCTTCGCGTACGACGCGACGGGCCGCCGGTACAGCCGGACGAGCGGCGGCACGACGACGACGTTCCAGTACGCGGGCCAGCGAGTGCTGCTGGAGAAGCAGGGCAGCACGACGACGGCCACGTACACGTACGGCAACGCGCTGATCCGCAAGGATGGCGAGGTGCCGCTGTTCGACGGGCTGGGCAGCGAGCGCACGGTGACCGACAGCACGCAGGCGGTGACCGGGACGCTGACGACGGAGGGCTTCGGGCAGACGGTGGCGACTACCGGCTCCTCCTCGAACCCGTACATGTTCGCGGCCACGAGTGGCTACCGCAACGACGGCGATGCCGGCCTGATGCACGTCGGCGCGCGGTACTACGACGCACAGGTCGGGCGGTTCATTACGCGCGATACCGTGCTGAGCGAGCACCCGTACATCTACTGCAACGGTAACCCGG
>CAZFLM010000022.1:0-80219 GCA_964519955.1 uncultured Chthonomonadaceae bacterium
CTGTTCGTCCGTCATCTCGGGGAACATCGGCAGGCTCAGACACGAGTTGGCCGCCGCTTCGGAATGCGGGAAGTCGCCGACGTTATGGTGCATGTAGCCATGCACCTCCTGCAGGTGCAGCGGGACCGGATAATACACGAACGAGCTGACCCCGGCCTCCTTGAGCTTCGCCTGCACGGCGTCGCGGTTCTCGACGCGCACGGTGTACTGGTGGTACACGGCCCGCACGTCCGGGATCTCGGTCGGCAGCACGACGCCGGCCGTGCCCGTGAGCAACTCGTTGTACCGGGCCGCGTGCCGACGGCGCAGCTCGGTCCACTCCTCCAGATGGCGGAACTTCACACGGAGGATGGCTGCCTGCAGCTCGTCGAGCCGGCTGTTGAGCCCCAGTTCCTCGTGGTGGTACTTCACTCGCCCTCCATGGCGCCGCAGCATCTCCACGCGCCCGATCGCCTCGCTGGAGCTAGATACGACCATGCCTCCGTCGCCGAAACAGCCGAGGTTCTTGCTTGGGAAGAAGCTGAGGCACCCCAGGTCGCCGAGCGAACCCACCTTCCTACCCTTGTACGCGGCTCCGATCGCCTGCGCGCAGTCCTCGACGATGTGCAGGTTGTGCTTACGAGCGATCGCCAGGATCGGGTCCATGTCGCAGGGCTGGCCGTACAGGTGCACCGGCAGGATCGCCTTCGTCCGCGGAGTGATGGCGGCTTCGATGAGCGCCGGGTCCATGTTGAACGTCTCGGGCACGATATCCACGAACACGGGCTTGGCGCCGACGATGCCGATGGCCTCGGTGGTCGCCACGAATGTGAAGGGCGTCGTGATCACCTCGTCGCCGGGCCCGATGCGGAGCGCGCGCAGCGCCAGGTGCAGCCCGTCCGTGCAGTTCCCGACACCCACGCCGGTCTCGCACTCGCAGTAGGCCGCGATCTCCTTCTCCAGGGCCTTCACGTTCGGGCCCAGGATGTAGGCGGCGCTGGCGGCCGCCTCTTGCATGGCTGCGTCGATCTCAACCTTATGGATCTGGTACTGGAGCTTCAGGTCGACCAGGGGGATCATCTCGTTCTCTCCACGACGTCATTGGTGATGCGGTAGGACTTCGCGCACTCGCGACAGACGGCCGTCCCATCGGCGAACGCGAGCTTAATGCCGCACTCGCAGGCCCATCCGTGGACGCGTGCCGGATTGCCGTGGACGATGGCGTAAGGTGGAACGTCACGCGTCACCACGGCGCCAGCGCCCACGAATGCGTGCTCGCCGATCGTGTGCCCACACACGATGGTGGCGTTCGCGCCGATGGAGGCGCCGCGCTTCACGATGGTCTGCAGGTAGTCGTCGGCCGTGTTGCGGGGGTAGGCCGAGCGCGGGGTGTTGATGTTCGTGAACACCATGCTGGGGCCGCAGAACACGTCGTCCTCCAGGATGACGCCGCTGTACACGGACACGTTGTTCTGGATCTTGACGTTGTCACCGATCTGTACGCCCGGCGAAATCACCACGTTCTGGCCGATGCGGCACCGTTTGCCGATAACGCAGTTCTTCATGATGTGGCAGAAGTGCCAGATCTGCGTGCCCGCGCCGATCTCACACGGCTCGTCGACATAGGACGACTCATGGACGGAATAGGCCTTCTCGCTCATCTGTCCGCTCCGGGGCCGTTCCAGGTCTCCATGGGCAGATCGACCGGATCGCCGTTCATCACCAGAGAGCGCTGGGCGGCTTGCAGAACCTTCAGCACGCGCAAGCCGCTCGCTCCGTCGGTGAGCGGCGCCCTGCCGGTCGCCACCGCGTCCAGGAACGCTTGGCACTCGTTGCGGAGGGGCTCGGTCGCATCGAAGGGGACCTCGACGCCGTCGCCCTTGATGGGGATCGGGCCATCCTCGCGCACCTCGACGCGCTGATCGTACAGCAGCAGCTTCTTGGCCACATCATCGTACGTGGCCATCTTGTGGCTGCCGATCACGACCAGACGGTGCTCCTTGAACGGGTGCAGCCACGACACATGGATGTGGGCGCGGACACCGTTGTCGAACAGCAGACTGGTGAGCGTCACGTCGGCGATGTTCGGCGTCACGTACGATCCGCCGCACGCGACCACCTGGAACGGCATGGCGCCCATCAGCCGCAGGATGATGGCGACATCGTGCGGGGCGAAGCTCCAGAGGATGTTCTCTTCGCGGCGGATCTTGCCCAGACTCAGCCGGTTCGAGTAGATGTAGCGGACCTTGCCGAGTTCGCCTTCGCGGACCAACTCCGTGATCTTGGCGATGGCCGGGTGGTACTCCAGCACGTGTCCCACCATCAGCGTCCGTCCGCGCGCGGCCGCAGTCTCCACGAGCTTGGCGCCTTGGTCCGAGGTGAGGGCCATCGGCTTCTCGACGAACACGTGCTTCTGCGCGTCGAGGGCCTTCAGCACGAGATCATAGTGGGTCTCCGCCGGGGTGGCGATGGCGACTGCCTGCACGGGCGATGCCAGAACCTGTTCGATGGCGGGGACAACCTCGATGCCCGGGGCGATCTGCTGGGCAGCAGCGCGGCCGGCGTCCGTGGCATCGCAGACCATCGCGAGCACGCCGAGCTGGTGGAAGTTGCGGACCAGGTTGCGCCCCCAGTAGCCGCACCCAACCACGCCTGTACTCCGACTCGTGTCTTGCATCGGCAGAGACCTCCCTGTGCCGCATCCCCATCGGTGCGGCTCCTGCAGACAACGGCTCCCGAGTAGGGATCCGGCTCCCTCGCGCCGAGGCGAGGGCATTGGCCGATGCCGCCAGCGGAGCGTGCGGGGGGCGCCACTGCAGAGGCGTGACATCAGCCGGCAGTTCGGCGCAGATGACGTCTGGCGCGCACAGCCCCGGAAACGAGAACGCCTCCCGCCGCGCCCGCAAGGCGTCCAGCGCGGCCGGCGCTATGGCGCAGGCGCTGGTGGCTTCGTTCTTATGTAGGCGGCCGCGACCCAGATGCCCCAGGCGATCGCCGCCCATAGTACGCTGCTGGAGACCATCGATAGCAGCCGCGGCGTGCCGGCGACGGGCAGTTCCGGCTGGTCGACCACGGCAACGCGCGTCGACAGAGCCGCTGTGGTGGTGTAGACCTGGGCTGCCGCGGCGGCGGTTGCCTTGAGTGCCTCCATACGCCAGATGCACTCGTTCCTGAGCAGCTCGTACTGCGTCTGCAGGCGCCTTCGGGTCTTGAGCCTGGCCTCGGCCTCGACCAACTGAGCGAGCAACTGCGTGCGCCTGGTGCGCAACTGCACGGCTTCTGCCTGGCTCCGTACGTCCTCACTGGTTCGCCGCTGCTGGACTCCCCGCATCTGCCTGCGCAGTTCGGCCCTCGCAAGCAGCAAGCGCTGGCGGTTCATGACGACGATCGGGTTCAGCGGGCCGAGCTGGAGTTCGCTTGTCTTGAGCGACTGCTCGGCTGTCGATACCGCCTTGCGCGCGTCCGCGAGCAGCGGGTCCTCTGCGGGGATGCTCCCGGGGTCTGCAAGCTGAGCATTGGTCAGCGCGTGCGCCGTTGCGCTGAAGGCGCCCGTGGTGCGCAGCGCGACCTCGGTCTCCGCCAGAGCGGAGTAGATGGCGCCTATCTCGGATGAGCCCTGGCCCCCGGACGGTGCGCCGCCTGCGGTCGAAGCTCCACTCTCGACCTGCGGCAGGGCTCGCGGGTCCTCCTTGTCGAGATCGCGCGTGACGTAGGATGTGAAGCGCCTGAGTGAGCGGTCGAAGTCGAGCCGCGATTGGGCAAGCTGAGCTCGCGCTGCTCGCAGCGTGCCCGCGTCCTGGGCATTGTCCTCGTGCGTGTAGTAGGAGCGCAACTCCTCGGCGTACTTCGCCGCGGCGACTCGGGCGGTCTCCTTGGCCAGATTGCGGGCCGCGGTGTCCCTGGAGAGGCGAGGGGGGCCGGGCATCGAGACGTCTATGAAGACGAGGCCGGTTGCATCCTCGCGCACCTGGACCGAGTCCCTCACGAGGAAGTCGATCGCTTCACGTTCGCCCGGTAGGCCGAAGAGCTTCTCTAGATGGAGCGCCCCGTTGACCCGTTGGGCAAGGCGGCGGCTCTTGAGGATGCCGATGTGCCGCTTGCCGGCGCCCGCCCCGGTGAGCGCAGCCAGCGTCGATGTGCCGGCCGTGGGCTGCTGAATGGCGATCGAGACCGTGGAGGTGAAGAACTGCGGCGCCAGGAATGCCTGCGCGAGCGCGAAGGCGACGGCCAGAATGGGACCCAGGTACCACCACACCGCCATTGAGCGCCGAGCAATAGCCCTCAGATGCGCGTCTCCGTAGATGGGGATGCCTTCGCCAGCGGTGGTCTCGCTCAAATCAGATCGCCGATCCTGCCAGGTCATCCCGGCAAACTCCGCTGCAGTAGACGGTCATCTGGGCCTCGCCCGGGGCGCATCTGGCCGGCTCCTGCCTCTCTGAGACGACCTCAGTATACCCGCGCCTCAGGCGGGGAGGCCGCGAGTGGCGCCAACCGCGTGCTGCCGGCCCTGGTCGCCGCCCGCAGCGCGACGCAGCTCCCTGTGATCGCGAACCCTTCCGAGTAGTACAGGTTCTGCGCGCGCAGGTTGGTCCATCCCGTCGTCAGGCGGACCATCGAGGCGCCCATCGCCAGCAGATCGTTCATGGCCTCGGCCAGGAGCAGACGCCCGAGGCCGCACCCCTGGTGGCGCTCGCCGATCGCCAGCGCGTCGATGTACCCGGTGAACCGCGCTCCGGGGTGCATGCTGCGCCTCGGATGCATCAGGGAGTAGCGGCACTCGCCGATCCGCTCCCCGGAGGCGTCCTCGAGGCTCAGCGTCTCTTCGCCGTTCCGCTGCCCGCGCAGGAGTGCCAGTCCGATCGGCACGGCGGACGATGTCCGGCCTGCGTCGGCGCGCGCCTCCATGCAGATCTCGCGGTGATGGATCTGGAACCCCTCGCGCGTGAGCATCGCCATCAGGTGCGGCAGTTGCTCGGGCAGCAGGGCGACGCCGCCATTGAACGCCGGCATGCAGGCCGCCTCCGACGGATCGAACGCCCAGACCGAGGTGGCCTGCGTCTCTCGGGCGTGCGCGCGCGCGGCCTGTAGGAGGGCGCGCGCGGCTTCGGTGTGGCTCGGCGCAGCAAACGGGCCGAACACCAGCGCGTCGCCGGGGCGCGCGAGTGCCCACCGCTCGACGCGCTCCAGCGTACCGATGCGCGCGAAGGCCACGGGGGCACCGCCCATCACGGCGACCAGCACGATTGCTCGACCCAGATGAGGGGGAGGGGCGAGGAGCGGCTCGGCGAACTCGTCGAAGCCACAAGGGAACCCATGCCGAACGGGGTCGCAGAGCGCGCGGAACCGGGCGTGCAGCTCAGGCAGGTCGCCGGGCAGCAATGGCCGGACTTGCATCGTCGCGTCACTCCGGTCGATCACTCGTCCGCGCCGCCCGCCTACCCGGTGCCGTAGAGCCTGTCGCCGAAGTCGCCAAGGCCGGGCAGGATGTACTTGCGGGTGTTCAGCCCACGGTCCAGCGCTGCCGTGTAGATCGACACGCCGGGGTAGGCCGCCTCGACGGTCGCCACACCCTCGGGCGCCGCCACGATGCACAGCAGGATCGCCCGGTCGGCGCCTTCCGCGTAGACGGCCTGCAGAGCCGCGACCGCCGAGCCACCCGTCGCCAGCATCGGGTCGACGATGAAGACCGTGCGCCCCTCGACCTTCGGCAGCTTGCAGTAGTAGTGGTTGGCGATCGCCGTCGTCTCGTCCCGCTCGAGGCCGATGTAGCCGACCGACACATCCGGGAACAGGTCGACGATGGCGTCAAGCATGCCGAGACCGGCACGGAGGATCGGCACCACCACGAGTTCCTCGTCCAGCTCCGGCGACCAGATCTCCTCCAGCGGCGTCGTGATGCGCAGCTTGGCGGTCCGCAGATCGCGGCTGGCCTCGATCGCCAGTAGCCCGGACAGCTTGCGCGTCAGGGTCCTGAAGAGGGCGGGCTTGGTCGTGGCGTCGCGCAGGTGCGTCAGATAGTGCTGCGCCAATGGATGCTCGACGATGGTGAGAGCCACGACCTGCCTCCGGGTGGATCGGGTGATGGCGAACCGGCCAGGCGATGCTAGCCTGGATGATGCACCGGTGCCGTGGTGGGATGGGCCTCCGTGCCCGCCCTGTACCACATATCGACCAGCCAGGCTAGGCCGCGCCCTCGGCGAAGATCTGGCGGATGCGCGCTTCCTGATCCGACCGCACCAGGCCGATCACCGCGTCGCCGACCTCGAACTTGGTGTCGGCCTGCGGAATCATCCCGTGGTCCTGTCGAATGAGGGAGATGATGAGCGAGTCGTCGGGCAGGCCGATCTCGGCGATGGGCTTCCCGAGCACCGGCGACTTCGGCCCGATCTCGATCTGCACGATCTCGATGTTGCCGCGCCGCAGCGCCGCCAGCGGGATCACCTCGCCGGTCTCGATCTCTTGCTCCAGCAGGTTGTAGATGATCTTGGTGGAGCTGACCGTTGCGTCGATGCCCAACTGCTGGAAGAGCCCCTCGTTGCGCGGGTCGTTGATGCGCGCGATGGTGCGGGGCACGTTGAACTTCATCTTGGCCATCTGGCAGATGACGAGGTTGTCGTCGTCCTCCGCCGTCACGGCCACCACGACGTCAGCGCGGCCGACCCCGGCCTCCTCGAGCAGGCGCACCTCGGAGCCGTCGCCCTGCATGGCGACCTCGCCCAACTCCTCGGCGAGCTGCCGGTGGAGGTTGCGGTCCTTCTCCATCAGCAGGACTTCGTGGGTCGTGTTGGTTAGCGCTTTCGCAAGGTAGTAGCCGACGTTGCCGCCGCCGACGATGACGATGTACATGGCGTGCTGCCTCTATTGGGGAAGCGCTCCGCGGTGCCCGAACCGGGTCACACGTTGAGCGCGATGTAGTCCTTGTTGTAGTCCTTCTCGATGGCCCAGACACCCTCGGCGACGTAGTCGCGCAGCAGGCCCGAGAGGATGGTGGTACCGCATATCGTTACGATCCCCAACTCGCGGTAGGCTTCCGCGCGGATCGGGTCGTTGATGCGGGTGATCACCTTCGGCACGTGATACACCTGGTGCGCGATTTGCGCCGCCATGATGTTGCGGTTGTCCCCTTGCGTCACGGAGAGGAACACGTCGCAGTTCTCGATGCCGGCTCGGCGCAGCACATCGTCGTCGAGCCCGTTCCCAACGACCCGCTGCCCGCGGTATCTGCTGCCCAGGCGCCGAAACGCCTCGCTGGCGTAGTCGATCACCGTCACGTTATGGCCTTCGCGGTACATGAGCCGGGCAAACGTCGACCCGACCCGCCCGCAACCCAGGATGATGATGTTCACCCCGATCGCTCCTTGTCATGGACGGCTGCCCGCGCGCGCGGACCGTCCTCCTGGCTCCTTCGACAGCCTTGGCACGGTTACCTGCCGTCGGCGTCGCAGCCTTGTGTCAGTGTGGGTGTTCCGTGCCGCCGTTGGTCGCGGCCTGGGCGTTGCGCGCGATGACCACGCTGCAGGGCGCCCGGTGTAGGAGTGCGTCCACGAGATCCATGAACGCGGGGCTGTTCGCTTGATCCGCGGCCGCGCTCACCACCACGGTCGCGGCCGCGTAGTTCTTGATCGCCAGCAGGATGCCCTCCTGCGGGTCGCGCACTCGCTCGACGTGCACCGCGAAGACCAGACCGGCCTTGCGCGCCGTGGCGGACGCCGCCTCGATGCCCTGGTTCGCGATGGCCTCCGCCTCCGGCAGCGGCGCGGTCAGCGGCAGGTTGCGCGCGACGGTGAGGAAGTAGACCAGATGCGCCTGCACCTTCAGCTCGCGCTGCGCCCGCGCTGCGATGACGACCGCTGCCTCGCTGTCGAGCCCCTCCACCAGCGGCACGAGGACTCCGTTGCCCATGGCCTGCCGGTCGGCGGCTGTGGGCGTGGCCGACGCCTGGAGGCGCAGCGACGCGCGGGCCTCTTCCACCGTGGTGGCAACCGGCAACTGCGAGCGGACGCCCGGGATGCTCCGAACCACCCGCATCACCTCGTCCGGCAGTGCGCACACCACGATGCGGGCGCCCGCAGCCTGGATGTCGCGCATGGCCTCGAGGAACGTCTTCGCGCCGTCCTCCGAGACATGGCTCAGTTCGCTGCAGTCGATGAGGATACCCTCGGGGTGGTCCTGGAGGAGCAGATTCGCCGCCGCCTTGATCGTCAGCCACTGGTTCTTCACCAGGGCGCCAGACAGGCGGACAACGTCGTCGTGAGTGGACACGATCATATGGGGGCTCCGGGGAGGGCGGTCGTCGCGGGTTCGGTCTCGGTCGCCAGGAAGTACCTGACGTTCGTGAGGATGATGCCCTCGCGCTTGCCCAGGTAGTACTTCAGCAGGAATGAGTTCGAGTTGTGGAGCACGCCGTGCCACCACTGGCCCGGGACGAACTCCGGCAGCACCACGGTGATCACGTGGTCCTCGCGCTCCTTGCGAACCTGGTCGAGGTATGCCAGCAGCGGCCCGATCAGCGAGCGGTAGGGGGAGGGCAGGATGACCAGCGGGATATCCTCGCCCACGTACTGCTCCCATTCACGGACGAGCCGCGGCGTGTCCGCCGGGTCGATGTTCACGTGGATCGCGCGGCAGTCCTTCGAGATCCCCTTGGCATAGCGCAGCGCCGGGAACATGCCTCGGTGCAGGCTGGGCACGAGCAGGATGACCGTGTTGGTCAGCTCCTTGTTGTCCGGTGTGTACCCAATGATCGACAGGCGGCTGCGGATGAACTCGTAGTGCCGGTACACCGCGCGGAACGCCGCGATCAGGACCGCCGACGCGACCACCACAACCCACGCGCCCTCGGGGAACTTCTCGTACGCGATGACACAGAGCACCACGAACGTACAGACCGCACCCAATCCGTTGACGACTGACTTGATCGCCCAGTTCGGTCCTCGTTCTCGCAACCAGTGCAGCACCATGCCCGACTGCGACAGCGTGAACGCCGTGAACACGCCCAGAGCGTACAGCGGGATAAGGCGGTCGACGCTGCCCTTGAACGCCACGATCAGCACCGCCGCCGCCGCGCCGAGCAGCAGGATGCCGTTGGTGAAGACCAGCTTGTCGCCCTGGTTCGTGAGCTGGCGCGGCAGGAACCGGTCACGCGCCAGGATGGCCCCTAGCCCGGGGAAGCCCGCGAAGCTCGTGTTGGCGGCCAGCACCAGGATCAGCATCGTCGAGAACTGCATCACGTAGTACAGCAGCCATCGCGGCCCGGTCTCGCCGAACACGATGCTGGAGAGTTGCGCGATGACCGCGGGCGCCGTCTCGTGGCCGTGGTGCCAGTAGACGACGTGGTACTTCATTGCCAGCGAAGAGATGCCGATGAACAGCGTCCCTAGAATGGCCGCCATCATCACGAGCGTGACCGCGGCGTTCCTGCTCTGCGGCTTCTTGAACGACGGGACGCAGTTGGAGATGGCCTCGGTGCCCGTCATGGCCGAACACCCGTTCGCAAACGCCATCAGCGCGATTCCGATGAGCGGCAGCAAGGCCAGACTGTCCCGCGGATGGTAGGACCCTGGCGGCGGCAGCGGCGCCGCGCTGGCATCCTTCGCAGTCCACCCCGCCAGGCCGAGGCCGACCATCAGGAGTGCCATGACGATGAACACATAGGTGGGCGCCGCGAACCACGGGCCGCTCTCCTTGAGGCCGCGCAGGTTCAGGTAGGCGATTATGCCGATGCATGCCAGGCAGACGAGCACCTGCTGGTTCGCGATCGGATGGAACAGCGGCGTGGCCAGCAGGTTCTGGACGCCCGACGCGAGCGACACCGCCACCGTCAGCACGTAGTCGATCAACAGCGCTGAGGCCGCGATCAACCCCGGGAACGTCCCCAGGTTCTCCTTGCTGACAATGTACGACCCGCCGCCGGACGGATACGCGTAGATGGTCTGGATGTAGGACGCGGCGACGATCACCAATAGGGCGACGATGGCGATGGTTACGCCGATGGCCATCTGGGAGTAGACGGCCGAGTGCGTCATCGTCCACAGGCCAGCCGCGCCCAGGACCAGCAGGATCTCCTGCGAGGCGTACGCGACGGACGAGATGGCGTCCGACGAGAAGATCGGGAGGGCCAGGACCTTGGGGAGGAGGGTGTGTGCCTGCTGCTCCGTCGCGATCGGGCGGCCGAACAGCAGGATGCGCAGCGGGTTAACCGCGTGCAGGCCCTGCTTCGACGGCTCCGTCGGTGGGCGGCGGCCCGCATCGGTTGGCGCTTGACGTTGTCCCATGTTGCTCCGGTGCCTCGCTAGGCGTGCGAACGGGTGTGAGTATGGCACCTTGCCTGGGCAAAGTCAACGCGCCCGCGCGGGCCAGCCATCCCGCGCGGCCTACTCCTCCTCGCCGTCCGAACCCGCGTCGTCCGCCGCCAGGAAGTAGCGGAAGTTCGTCAGGACAATGCCGTGCCGACGGCCGATGTAGTACTTCAGCAGGAACGCGTTGGAGTTGTGCAGGACGCTGTGCCACCACTTGCCCGGGACGAACTCCGGCAGGATCACCGTCACCACGTGGTTCTCCCGCTCCTTGCGCACCTGGTCGAGGTAGACGAGGATAGGCCCGATCAGCGAGCGGTAGGGGGAGGGCAGGATCACGAGCGGAATGTCCTCGCCCACGTGCTGCTCCCACTCCTTCATCAGCCGCGTGGCGTCCGCCGGGTCGATGTTCACGTGGATCGCGCGGCAGTCGCTCGACATGCCGGTCGCATACTCCAGCGCCGGGAAGATGCCCCGATGGAGGCTGGGCACCAGCAGCAGCACGGTGTTGCTGAGCGAGGTGCGGGACCGCGTGTGGCCCACGATCGTCAGACGGCTGCGCACGAACTCGTAGTGCCGGTAGATGGCCCAGAAGGCTGAGATCAGGATGGCGGCCGCGACGAGCACGACCCACGCACCCTCGGGCACCTTCTCTACCGCGACCACGATCACGACCGCTGCCGTGCAGATCGCGCCGAGACCGTTGATGCACGCCTTCAGCAGCCACCTCGGGCCGCGTAGCTTCCGCCAGTGATTCACCATGCCCGACTGCGAGAGCGTGAACGCAGTGAACACGCCCAGGGCGTACAGCGGAATCAGCTTGTCCGTGTTGCCGTGGAACTCGACGAGGAGGGCGATCGCGCAGCCGGCGAGCAGCAGGATGCCGTTGCCGAACACGAGCTTGTCGCCCTGATTCGTGAGCTGGCGCGGCAGGAACCGGTCGCGAGCCAGGATGGCGGAGAGGCGCGGGAAGTCGGCGAAGCTCGTGTTGGCCGCGAGCACCAACACCGCCATCGTCGAGAACTGCATGCAGTAGTACAGCGCCTGACGCCACCACACGCCGTACTTGCCGAAGACCACGCTCGACAACTGGTCGATCACTGCGGGCGACCCGTGCAGGTACACGATGTGGTAGCGGACGGCCAGCCCGGATATGCCCAGGAAGAGGGTGCCGAGGATCACCGCCATCATGGCCAGCGTCACGGCCGCGTTCTTCGACTCCGGGGCGCGGAACGCCGGGATGCCGTTCGACACGGCCTCGGTGCCGGTCATGGCCGAACATCCGTTTGCGAAGGCGCGCAGGACGATCGTCAGGAGCGCAAGCGGCGCCAGGGTGCCCACCAGCCCTGCGGGAGCGTTGGGAGGCAGCGGCGCGGCCGCATCCGGGTGGACTTGGTAGCCGATCAGGTGCCCGCCGAACCCCAGCGCGATCATCAGCACGGCCATGCCCACGAAGAAGTAGGTTGGGATCGCGAAGACGGTGCCCGACTCCTTGAGCCCACGCAGGTTCAGCAGCGCAATGAGGAGGACGAAGAACACGCAGACCGCCACGTGCTGGTGCGCGATCGGCTTACACAAGGGTGTGGCCAGCAGGTTCTGCACGCCGGACGAGAGCGACACGGCGACGGTGACGACGTAGTCGATGAGCAGTGCGGACGCGGCGATGAGCCCGGGCCACACGCCCAGGTTGTCCTTGCTGACGATGTACGAGCCGCCGCCGGACGGGTATGCAAAGATGGTCTGCCAGTACGAGGTCGCCACGATGGCGAGGAGGCAGACGATCGCCACGGTGATGCCGAACGCGAGCTGCGTGTAGAGCGCTGCCAGGCTGCCCACGTAGATGCCCGCAAGGCCGAGGACGAGCAGAATCTCCTGCGTCGCGTAGGCCACGGACGAAATGGCGTCCGAGGAGAAGACCGGCAGTGCGACGAGCTTCGTGAGGCGGGCGTGGTGTTGGCGGTCCGTCGGTATTGGACGGCCGAACAGGAGGACGCGGAGCGGGTTGATCGCGTGGAGCCCGCTCTTCGATCTCGCAGCGCGCCGCGGCTTGCCGAACGGCTGGTTCCGTCTCATCATGTCTTGTGCGACCTCGCTTTCAGGAGGACCGCGCGAGAGTATGATGCGTTGCGCCCAGCGGTGTCAATGGCGTGTGACTGATTGCGCGGCCCGAGGACCGGAATGCGCGCGGCCCGGCCTCATGGGGAGAGGCCGGGCCGCTTGGCTGGTCGGTTGGTCGTCAGGCTAGCGCGAGCGCTTCCGGAGCCACAGGCCGCCAGCGATGAGCGCGGCGCCGAGGCACGCCGCGGCGCCCGGCTCCGGCACGTCCGGCGGGGTGCCGGGCTCGTCCGTCTTCACGACGTACACCCGGCCCGTCGAGACGCTGCCTGGCTGCACACCGTTACCGAACGGGTCGGACTGGCCGGCGCCGATGAGGACCGCGATGTCGAACCCATAGATGCTCGTCAGCTCGGTGTCGAGCAGCGCCCGGTTCAACTCGAACACCAGGCCGGTGCTCTCGTTCGGGCCGATGTTGCCCGGCTTCGCCGATCCGGCGGAATGGAACGAGTCGACCCAGCCGGTCATCTCGCCCGATACCTCGAGCGGCTTCCAGGCATACTGCGCTCCGAAGGTGGCGCTGCCGATCGGGTCGGTCTCCAGCGTCTCGTAGCCCACGACCGCGCTCGAGGGATCGTAGAGCAGGGCGAACGCGCGGACACTGACCAGGTCGTACGTGCCGAGGATGGAGCCCGTCAGGAACGTGACGTCGGACCCCGTGGTGAACCCGAACGTGTCGGCGTTGCCAAACCCGGTGTTGTCCTGGATAGTGATGCCGCTGATCTGGTGATCCCAGTTGGGTGGGATCTGAGCGTTGCTGCGCGGGGCCGCGATGGCCAGCAGAACTCCGGCAGCGATCATTGCCAGTACCTGTGGAGCTTTCATTGGGCAGTGCTCCTCCGTCGGTGCGGCCGATGGGCGGCTGCGCACCTTGCTGCTTGCGACGTGTGGGACGAGACTAGCTGTGCGCTCGCATCGGCGCGGCGCGAATACCGTGCGAGGGGTGCACGCGCCATGCCACAGAAGCGCGGCCGGACGGGTCTGAGCGGCGTGGCGCATGAGATCAGGTAGAAGACCGGGGGTGCATCAGGCGGGCAAGCATATCGGCGGGCGGCCGGCGCGAGCGCTGCCCGGCCTCTGCCGGCGAGATCGGGCAGCGCACTCCCATGTCGGGCGAACTGAGCGCGTCGAACAGCGCTCGCGCGGCCACGACCCGGCACCCAGTGCCGCGGTGCCCAGCGAGGCGAGCGCGCCAGGCTCAGGCACGTCGGGGCGGCCCGCGGATCCGCCATCAACGGACAGGCGACTGCGGTCGAGATGCTGCCGGGCCGCACGCCGTTGCCGAACGGGTCTTCCTGCCGCGCACCGATGCTGATCGCGACGTCGAACGCGAATGCGAGACGCGCGTAAGCTGCAGACGACCTACTGGTAAGATTGTGTCGAACACGCCGTTCCGGCCGGCATGGCCGGCGAACTCCAGTGGAGGCTCGGGCGCCGATCGGGCAGGCCCGGGCCCGCCCCCCGTACGAGTCAAGGAGACCTGGCAATGTCGTCGCCACAGAGCGCTGGACCGGTCATCGTCCTCAACGAGGGGGATGACGTTGTGGTCGCCCGAGTTCCGCTGGCCGAGGGGCAGGTGGTTCGCGTCGGCAGCCACGATGTGCGCGTGCGTGAGGCCGTGCCGCAAGGGCACAAGCTTGCTGCTAGGCCCGTCGAGAAGTCCGCGGAGGTCCGCAAGTACGGCCAGGTGATCGGCTGCGCGTCACGTGCCATCGAGCCCGGCGACTGGGTCCATACACACAACCTCCACGCCGGCGAGAACACGCTCACTTATGAGTTCGGCACCGACGTGAGGCCCGCGGCGCCCGTTCCTGTCGGTGAGGAGCGCACCTTCAGCGGCTACCGGCGCCCGGACGGCCGCTGCGGCACGCGCAACTACGTCGCCATCGCCGCCACGGTGAACTGCTCTGCCGATGTCGTCCACCGCCTGGTCGCGATGCTCCGCGAGAAGGCGCTGCCGGACTTCCCAAACGTCGACGGCGTCGTGCCGGTGTCCCACGAGAGCGGGTGCGGCATGCAGATCGACGGGCCCGCGTACCGGGTGCTGCAGCGCTCCATCTGGGGCATGGTCGACCACCCCAACGTGGCCGGAGCGCTGCTCATCGGACTGGGCTGCGAGACCAACCAAGCAGCGGCGCTCCTGGCCAACGAGGGCGCGAAGGTGCCGGTTGGCGAACGCTCCCCCGTGCATGCGGCGACGCTGATGATCCAGGACGAGGGAGGCGTGCGCAAGACGATGGAGCGCGGCTTCGAGGAGGGCGTGAAGCTGCTGGAGCGGGCCAACCGCGAGCGCCGCGTAACGCTCCCGCTCTCCGGTCTCACGGTCGGCACGAACTGCGGCGGGTCCGACGGCAACTCCGGCATCACCGCAAACCCGGCCCTGGGCTGCGCGGGCGACGAGGTGGTGCGCCAAGGCGCGGCCTGGCTCATCGGCGAGACCACCGAGACGTACGGCGCCGAGCACCTACTCACGCGCCGCGCCCCCGATCGCGCGGTGGGCGAGAAGCTCGTCGCGCTGATGCGCTGGTGGGAGCGGTACGTGGCGGCATCGGGCGCGTCCATCGACAACAACCCGGCGCCCGGCAACAAGGAGGGCGGCCTCACGACGATCTTCGAGAAGTCGCTCGGGGCGGTAAGCAAGAGCGGCGTCACGCCCCTCGTCGCGGTCTACGACTACGCGGAGCGCATTCGCCATCGCGGCTTCTGCTTCATGGATACGCCGGGCATGGACGACGTGTCGGTGACAGGGCTGGCGGCGGGTGGCTGCAACCTGATGGCCTTCACCACGGGGCGCGGCTCGTGCCTGGGCTTCCAGCCGATGCCCGTCCTCAAGATCGCCACGAACAACGCGCTCTACGAGCGCATGCCCGAGGACATGGACCTCAACGCCGGCGTCATCCTCGACGGCGTCCCCGTCGCCGAGGTCGGCCGCGCCATCTACGAGGAACTCATCGCCGTGGCGTCCGGCAAGAAGACCAAGAGCGAAGCCCAAGGCCTGGGCGACCACACGTTCGCGCCGTGGTCGCTCGGGCCGGTGGTGTGAAGTAGCGAGTAGCGAGGAGCAAGTAGCGAGTAGAACGGCGGCGTCTGCCTACTGCGGCTTCTCGGCCTTCCATTGGCCACGCTCGGGGACTCACGCACGACGCGCGGACGTGAGGCCAATTGGAGCGTCAGAGCGCCCTGCCCCGCACAGGCCGCCCTTCTACTCGCTACTAGCTCCTCGCTACTCGCTACTCAGCGCCACCACCCTCGCCGCCGCCTCTTGCATCGTGTCCGCCGATACCAGCTTGGTGCCGGCGAGGAGGTCGGCGCCTTCGGCTGCTCGGGTGCCTGCCAGCCGTACGACGATGGGCACGCGGATGTCCAGCGTCTCCGTTGCGGCCAGGATGCCCTTCGCCACTTCGTCGCCGCGCGTGATGCCCCCGAAGATGTTGATGAGAACCGCGCGCACGGCCGGGTTCATCAGCACGATGTCCAGCGCGTTGCGCACCAGCTCCGCGCGCGCGCCGCCGCCGATGTCCAGGAAGTTGGCCGCCTTGCCCCCGGCGCGCGCCACCTCGTCCAACGTGCCCATCACGAGCCCCGCGCCGTTGCCGATGACGCCGATGTGGCCGTCGAGCCGCACGTACTGGATGCCGCGGCGGTGCGCTGCGGCCTCGATCGCGTCCTCCTCGCTCTCCTCCTTCCACGCGTCGAACTGCGGGTGGCGGTAGAGCGCGTTGTCGTCGATCTGCATCTTGGCGTCGGCGGCGAGCAGGCGGCCGTCGGCGGTCACCGCGAGCGGGTTGATCTCCGCCAGCGAGGCATCCGAGGCGAGGAACGCGTCCCACAGCTTGCGCACCGCGCCCGCAACGCCGCCGACCAGCTCGCCCGGGATGCCGGCATCGAAGCACAGTCCGCGCGCCTCGTACTCCCGCAGCCCCTGCGCCGGGTCGACCGCGAGCCGCGCGATGGCGGACGGGTGCTCCTCGGCCACCGCCTCGATGTCCATGCCGCCCATCGTGCTCAGGATGATCGTGAATCGCTGCTGGTTGCGGTCCGGCACGATCCCGAGGTAGAACTCGCGCGAGATGCTGATGGGCTCCTCGATCAGCAGCTTGCCGACCCGCACGCCCTCGGGCGCCTGATGGGTCTTCAGCAGCATGCCGAGCATCTCGCCCGCCAGCGCCTTGGCCTGCTCCGGGCTCTCCGCCACCCGGATGCCGCCACCCTTGCCGCGCCCGCCTGTGTGTACCTGCGCTTTGAGCACGCCCCTGCCGCCCAGCTTCTCCACCGCTGCGCGCGCCTCGGCAGGTGTCGCAGCCACGCCCCCGGCAATCGGCGTGGGCACGCCGTAGCTCGCCAGCAGTTCCTTCGCCTGGTACTCGTGTATCTTCACGGCTCCGCTCCTCGTCGATCCGGCACCGCGTCCGGCTGATGATGCGTCAGTATGCGGCCCGGCGCGCGCGCGTGTCAATGTGGTCGCCCGTCGCGGGAAACCCGCTGCCCTCGCCATACGTAAGCGCAGGTACGACTATCCCCACGGAGGTGCCCTGATGCCCGATATCAAACAAATGGCGATCGGCTACGCCGAGCATGCCCGCGGCCGGTTCCTGCTGACCCTCTCCAAGGTGCCCGACGACAAGCTCACCTGGTCGCCTGCCCCGACCGCCGCCAACGCCCTGCGCATGTCGTACCACGTCGGCGGCGCGGCCGAGTGGTTCGTGCCCATCCTGCGCGGCGAGAAGTCGCCGGAGTTCGGCCCCGAGACCATCCCGGACGATCTCACCCGCGAGACCGTCGTCAAGCTGGTGAACGAGAGCACCGACCAGGTGATCGCCGCCATCAACGACCTGCCCGAAGCGCGCCTGGACGAGGTGCTCGACCTGGGCTTCATGAAGATGCCCATGGCCTCGTTCATCATGATGCCGGGCAACCACCTGGACGCCCACGCTGCCCAGATCGACTACCTGCAGACCTGCTGGGGCGACAAGGAGTTCCACTACTAGACGGCCGGCCGCCGGTGGGGTGGGGCGCTGCCTCGCGGCCATCCCACCGGCTTCGTCCGCCATGCGCACCGATACCCTCGCTCGCCCGACCTCACAACGTCCTCTAGAATCTCACGCTCAAACCCTAAAGTCGCGTCCGGCACCTGCCAACAATACCTGCGTCACACTTGTCACCGGCCGACGGCGCAGCTCTTCGGTGACCTCTTTCTCGCACCCAAGACGGGCTCCCGACACACGGACGATCGCGATGCTCGAGAGAATCCTCGCTCCGGACACGTTCATCACCGCACAGGCCGCACTCGATGGCACTGCAGCACGCCATGCCGCCATCGCCAACAACCTGGCCAACGTGAACACGCCTGGGTTCAAGCGAAGCGACGTGCCCTTCGAGCAGTGTCTCGCACAGTACGTCCAGGGGCGCTCGGACAGCCAGATCGGCAACGTCAGCCAGATCGGTGAGTCCTTCACGCCTCCCGTCGTGGCCGACACCGTCACGGTAGGCCGCGCCGACGGCAACAACGTCGACGTGGAACGCGAAACGGCCCTCATGGCCGAGAACACCCTGCGCTACGAAACGCTGGGCCTCTACGTATCCCGCTTCTTCAACGGACTGAAGACGGTCATCAACTCCCGGTAGTCAAGCCGCGGGTGTGCCGGCAGGAAGCTGGCGCTCGCCGCAAGACCGCCATCTGTGTCGCCGGCCGTTCCGGCACCAGGCGCACCCTCGGGGCAGTGGTTGCCCGCGTGGGCGCCGGCACAACAGGGAGTCCTCTGTGGGCATCTCACGCTCGCTCGATATCAGCGCCTCGGGCTTGGCAGCCGAGCGCGTTCGCATGGACGTTATCTCCAGCAACATCGCCAACATCAACACCACCCGCGTCGACGGCCAGGCGCGCACGCCCTACCGCCGCAAGCAGGTGATCATCGAGTCCGAAGATGGCAACTCGTTCGCCTCCGCGCTGGGCCAGGCGACGACCGGCCAGAAGGGCGGCGTCCGCGTAGCGTCCATCGAGCCCGACAACAGCGAGTTCAAGCGCGTCAAGGACCCGGGCCATCCGGACGCCGACGCCGACGGCTGGGTGCTCATGCCCAACGTCGAGCCCGTCATGGAGATGGTCGACCTGATCACGGCGTCGCGCTCCTACGACGCGAATGTCACGGCGCTCAACGCGGCCAAGACCATGCAGGCCCGCGCGCTCCAGATCGGCAGCGGCTCCTAATGCCTATCAGCGCCATCGGTTCCATCGACAGCGCGCCGCTGCTGGACTCGGCGGGAACCAAGATCGCCGGCGCGCCAGAGAGCGGGAGGAACGTCCACTCGTTCTCCGACGTGCTCGCCAACGCGCTCACCGACGTGAACAAACTGCAGCAGAACGCAGGTGTAGCGGTCGAGAAGCTGGCCAAGGGCGAGGACATCGATGTGCACCAGGTGATGATCGCGATGGAGCAGGCCAGCACGGCGCTGCAGTTGACGCTCCAGGTGCGCAACAAGATGGTCGATGCCTACACGGAGATCATGCGCACGCAAGTGTAGCCTTCGGTTGAGACAGCCCCGGTGATGCACGGGTGCTGAGGTGGGATGGGCCTACGTGCCTGTCCGGCATAGCCAGCGGAGCGCGCGCACCAAGGGCGCACCGAACGGACGAAGAGGGAAGGTCGACGAGATGAGGGACGGACTGGGCCGCCTGCGCGGTATCTGGGAGAACCTGAGCCAGGTCAACCGAGTGATGCTCGTGGTAGTGGTCGGCGCCATGGTCGTGGCGGGCGGTCTCTACTTCTCGTGGGCGTCGTCGCCCGAGTACACGACACTCATCTCCAATCCGTCGTCGAGCGACCTGCAGGGCATCATCGCGCTCCTCAAGGAGAAGCGCATCGCCTATCGCACCGCCCCCGATGGCAAGACCATCGAGGTGCCGGCGTCGGTGAAGCCCGAGGTCCAGATGTCCCTCTCCGCCGCCGGGCTAATGAACTCCGGCTCCATCGGCTATGGCCTCATCGACAAGCTGCCGTTCGGCGCCACGCAGAGCCTCGAGTCGGCTACCTTCCGCCGTGCGCAGGAAGGCGAGATGGAGAACTCCATCCAGACGCTCGAGCAGGTGGCGCGCGCCAGCGTAAAGTTCGCACCCGGCGACGACTCGCCGTTCGCTGCAGAGAAGCGGCAGCCGACCGCCAGCATCCTCGTCCACGCCAAGCCCGGCCAGGAGCTGGGCAAGGCCAACGTCAAGGCGATCGTCAACCTCGTCGCCCACGCGTTCCCCGGGCTCACCTCCAACAACATCACCCTCGTCGATGGCGGCGGCCGGGAGCTGTGGAACGGCGCGCGCGACGGTGGCGACCAGTTGGGCACCAGCGAGCGCCGCGAGGAGGAGCAGGCCTACGAGGCCGCCCTGCAGCGGGTCATCGAGGACCAGGTAAAGACCGCCGTCGGCCCCAACAAGTACTCGGTGATCGTGAAGGCCTCCCTCGACCTCGACCAGACGCGCGAGAGCAAGCGCGAGGTCACCGCCGGCGTGCCCACCAGCAAGGACACGACGACCGAGACGTACAAGGGCGCCGGCACCTCCCTGGGTGGGCCGCGTGTGGGCGCCGGTGTGGCTGCCAACGCCGCGGGAGCCGCCGCTGGCGGCGGCGGGACCGACTCCAACGGCGCGCTCATGAGCAGCGAGAAGTCGCAGGTCTCCTACGACACCAGCTTCAAGCAGACCGATGTCGTCAAGACGCCGGGCGAGGTGAAGACCGTCTCCGTCGCCCTGTTGGTGGACAACTCCGTCGCCGACCAGACGGTCGCTGCGCTCGAGGACAGCATCAAGACCACCATCGGCGCCGACGCGGCGGATGCTGCCGGAGCGCGCACCGTGTCGGTGCGCAAGGTTCCGTTCGACACCACGCGCGCCACCGCCGAGAAGACCGCGGCCAGCGAGGCGGCCTCCTCCGAGCGCATGAGCCAGATCATGACCTACGGCGTGCCGATCGGCCTGATGCTGCTGATGCTCTTCATCCTGGCCAAGAGCCTGCGCCGGACCCCACCAGCCCCCGCGGTGCGCACGCTGGCCGGCGTCGAAACGCCGCTGCTGGCTGCCGCCGGCGCCGCGGCTCCGGCCGGCGCTGTGGCCGCGGCGGGCGGCCTCGATATCGCCGTGGGCGAGGAGAGCCTGGCCGGCCAGCGCGTGGGCGACGCCCTGCAGTCCCCGGTGCCGGTGTTCGGCGATGGCGCCCAGCGCGAGTACGACGTGATCCAGGAGGCGTTCGACTCCAACCTGGAGAGCATCCTGCAGTTCTCGAAGTCCAAGCCCGAGATCGTCGCATCGCTTCTGCGGAGCTGGATGGCGGAGGAGCGCAAGTAGCATTCAGCGGCTCGCCGCTGCTGGGAGGAAGCGTCCGTGGCTCGACCAAACTCGATATCAAACCGACAGAAGGCCGCCGTCCTGCTCATCGCATTGGGCCCCGACGTGAGCGGCAACCTCTACAGCTTCCTCAACGAGGATGAGGTGGAGCAGCTCACGATCGAGGTGGCCCGCCTGGGCAAGGTGCCTCACTCCGACCGGAACTCCATCATCGCCGAGTTCCGAGAGATGTGCATGGCCCAGGAGTTCATCTCCGAGGGCGGCATCGAGCACGCGAAGCGCTTCCTTGAGGGGGCCTACGGGCCGGACAAGGCCAGCACCATCATCAGCCGGGTCATCCAGGCGCTGCAGGTGCTCCCGTTCGACTTCGCCAAGAAGGCCGACCCGACGCAGCTCCTGAGCTATCTGCAGGAGGAGCACCCGCAGACCATCGCGCTCATCCTCTCGCATCTCTCGCCGAAGCAGGCGGCCGCGGTGCTCTCCGGCTTGCCGCACGAGGCCCGCGCGGAAGTAGCCCGGCGCATCGCCATCATGGACCGCACCCCACCGGAGGTCGTCCGCGAGATCGAGCGCGTGCTGGAGCGCAAGCTGTCCTCCGTCGTCAGCCAGAGCTTCACCGCCGTGGGCGGAGTCAAATCGCTCGTTGAGGTCCTGAACTTCGTCGACCGCTCCACCGAGAAGACGATCCTCGAGTCGCTCTCCGAGAACAACCCGGAGCTTGCCGACGAGGTCAAGAAGCTGATGTTCGTCTTCGAGGACATCACGCTGCTCGACGACGCGGCGATCCAGAAGGTGCTGCGCGATGTCGATACCAAGGAGCTGGCGCTGGCCCTGAAGGCGGTCAGCGACGACGTCCAGAACCGCATCTACAAGAACATGTCCGAGCGCGGCGCCAGCATGCTCAAGGAAGAGATGGAGTTCATGGGGCCGGTTCGCCTCAAGGCCGTGGAGGAGGCCCAGTCGAAGATCGTCGGAGCCATCCGGCGCCTGGAGGAGAACGGCGAGATCGTGGTCGCGCGCGGTGGTGCGGAGGAAGTCGTTGTCTAGCGCCGGTCTTCCACTGGCCTCCGCTCGTGCTGCCGTGTTCGCCGACATCGGCGACGTGGCCGCTGCGGAGCGCCAGCGCATCCTGCTGACGAAGGACGAGCCGGACGAGATCCGCCTTCTGCGCGCGCAAGTGGCGCAGGACGCCCAGGCCATGGTCGCGCAGGCCGTCTCGGCGGCAGAGATGATGCGCATCCAGGCCCGCGAAGAGGGTTACGCCGAGGGGCGCGCCGAGGGCTACGCCGATGGCAGAGCCGCAGGCGAGGCCGAGTTCGAGGCGGCTCGCAGCGGGTGGCGCCAGGACGTCGAGGCGCTCATGGCGCGCATCGAGGCAGACCGCCAATCGCTGTGGCGCGACGCCGAGCCGCAGATGGTGAACTTCGTCTTCGATATCGCCCAGAAGGTCGTCAAGGACGAGGCCGTCATCAACCGGGACGTGGCCGTGTCCGTGGTCCGCAACGCCCTCCGCCGCGTCATCGACACGCGCAAGGTGCGCGTCCGCGTCAGCCTGGAAGACCTGGAGACCGTGCGGGCGGCTCGCGAGGACCTCGCCACGCTGGTGGATGGCATCGAGAACCTGGAAGTCATCGCCGACCGCAGGGTGTCGCCCGGCGGCACGGTGGTGGAGACCGGCGCCGGCACGATCGACGCACGGATCGAGACTCAGTTCAGCGAGATCGAGACCCTTCTCGCCGAGCTGACGGACGAGGCGGCCTAGGCCATGGCGACGCTCGACAGCCTTGCACCCATCGACCTGACCCGGCACCGTGAGGCGATCCGCAAGTGCGATCCCGTTCGCATCAACGGGCGCGTGGCCCAGGTCATCGGCCTCGTCATCGAGTCGATCGGCCCCAGCGCCATGATCGGCGAGGTCTGCTACATCCACCACAGCCGCCAGCACCCTCCGATTGCCGCTGAGGTCGTGGGGTTCCGCGACAACCGCATCCTCCTGATGCCGCTGGGCAGCATGGAAGGGGTGAAGGCCGGCAACGAGGTCGTCGCCTCCCACTCGGCGCATCAGGTGAAGGTCGGCTCGGCGCTGCTGGGACGCGTGCTGAATGGCCTCGGCGAGGTGATGGACAACCGCGGACCCGTGGCGTGCAGCACCAGGTACCCCGTCAACGCGACGCCGCCCGATTCGCTCCTCCGCGCCCGCATCACGCAGCCGCTTCCGCTGGGGGTGCGCGCCCTCGACGGATGCCTGACGGTCGGCCGCGGCCAGCGCGTGGGCATCTTCGCCGGCTCGGGCGTCGGCAAGAGCACCGTGCTTGGTATGATCGCGCGGAACACCACCGCCGACATCAACGTGATCTGCCTCACCGGCGAGCGCGGCCGCGAGGTGCGCGACTTCCTGGAGGACTCGCTGGGCGAGGAGGGGCTGAAGCGCTCCGTGGTCGTCGTGGCCACGTCCGACCAGCCGCCGCTCATCCGCATCAAGTGCACGCTCGTGGCCACCGCCATCGCCGAGTACTTCCGCGACCAGGGCAAGGACGTGATGCTGATGATGGACAGCGTGACCCGCCTGGCGATGGCCCAGCGCGAGGTTGGACTGGCCATCGGCGAGCCGCCCGCCACGCGGGGCTACACCCCGTCGGTCTTCTCGCTGCTGCCCCGCCTGCTGGAACGCGCGGGCACCAGCGATCGGGGCAGCATCACGGGCCTGTACACGGTGTTGGTCGAAGGCGACGACATGAACGAGCCGGTGGCCGACACGGTCCGCGGCATCCTGGATGGTCACATCGTGCTGAGCCGGAGCCTGGCGCAGAAGAACCACTACCCGGCGATCGACGTGCCGCAGAGCGTCTCGCGACTGATGTCGTCCATCACGGCCGCCAACCACCGCAATGCCGCGGGGGAGTTGCGCTCGCTCCTGGCGGCCTATCGCGAGGCCGAGGACCTGATCAACATCGGCGCCTACGTCGCGGGCAGCAACCCGCGCATCGACCGTGCCATCCGCTACTTCCCGGACATCAGCGCGTTCCTGCAGCAGAAGCCGAACGAGCGCGTCGACTACGGGCAGACTGTCGGCATCCTGTCGACGATGTTCTCGCAGGGCTAGCCACGGGCAGAGGTGATTGGCGATGCGGCGTTTCCGCTTCCAACTGCAAACGGTTCTGCATCACCGATCGACGCTCGAAACGCTGAGGCTGCAGGCGTTCGCCGAGGTGCAGCAGGAGTTGGTCGAGTCCGATCAGCGCCTGGCTGCCCTGGAGGACGAGCGCTCGCGCCTGCACGGCACGTGGCCGCGCATGGTCGATCTGGCCGACATCGAGCGCCGCGAGGCGTACCTGCGGGTCCTCGTGCAGCGGAATGAGCGCGAACAGCGGGTCCGCGAAGGCATCGTGTCCAGGCTCGAGGACGCGCGCCTCGCGCTGCTGGAGGCCCGCAAGGCGAAGCAGGCGATCGAGAACCTGCGCGCCAAGGCGTTCGACGAGTATCAGATGGAGACGCTGAGGACGGAGCAGAACGCGCTCGACGAGATCGCGACCATGCGTCACGAGCGTCGCGTCGCGTGAGTAGGGGACGGAGATGAGCATTCAGTCACTGTCAAGGCGCGTTGCGGAGATCGAGTCCGTCCTCGATTCCCTATCGGCGCGCGGCGTCTCTCAACTGCCGACCGGCTCGCTGCAGAAGCCCGATTCGCTGGACGGCTCCAATGTGCCGTTCGGTGTGTTGCTCGGCCAGAGGATGGGGCAGACCTCGCTCCGGCCGCTTTCGGGGGAGCCGACTCCCGAGATGCTGGCGCTGGTCGACAAGTACGCCACCCAGAACGGATTGGACCCCAACCTGGTGAAGGCGGTGATCCGCACCGAGTCGGACTGGAACGTGAACGAGACGTCGTCCAAGGGCGCCAAGGGGCTGATGCAGCTCATGCCCGAGGACTGCGAGGCGTACGGCGTCTCCGATCCGCTCGATCCCGAGCAGAACATCCGCGCGGGTACGAAGCAGCTCGCTGACAAGCTGAAGAAGTTCGGCGGCAACGTGGATCTGGCTCTGGCCGCCTACAACGCAGGCTCCGGCGCCGTTCATCACTACAAGGGCGTGCCGCCGTTCACCGAGACCCAGAACTACGTCCGCAAGGTACATCGCAACTGGGGCCGCTAGCGCCGAGGGTGTGGACGAACTAAGCCATGAAGATTGTCATCGCGATGGTGGTGGTGCTGGCCATTCTCGGCGGCGCCGGCTTCGGCCTCTACAAGGCCGGCAAGCTGCCGTTCCTGCATCCCAAGAAGACGACCAAGAAGGCCAAGCCGGGCGCGGCCCATCCGGCGGTTGCCGCCGCCGCAGCCAGCACGCCGCCGCCGTCCTCCGCGCCGGCTCCCAAGCCCGCCGCGCCGAGGCCGAAGCTGTCGCGCCCCGATCCTGAGGCCGCGGCCAAGGCCGAGCAGAGGATGGCGCGCCTCGTCGCCCTCTACGAGGGGATGAGCGCCGACGACGCAAAGCCCATCGTCGAGAAGCTGCCGGACACACTCGTGGCCGACCTGCTGCGCCGGATGGACGAGCGCCAGGCTGGAAAGCTCCTGGCCGGCATGAAGGCGGATCGAGCCGCCAAACTGACCGGCATCCTGGCAAAAGCACCTGCTGCCGGCGTCGTTGCGAGCCAATAATACACACAACCACCCGTTGCGGTTGCGCACGACTCAGTGCCGGACGAGCGGGCAATCCTAGGAAAGGAGGGAAAGTGCAATGCCGGAAGTTGTACCCGTAGCCATGCCCATGCCCGACATGTCGGCCGCACCGTCGGCCCCGCCGAGTTCGAACGCGGCGGCCGGCGAGAGCAACGGGACCACGCAGTCCTTCAGCGAAGCGCTGTCTGCAGCGTCGAGCAATCAGACGCAGACCCAGACATCGCAGCAGTCTCAGACCCCGGCGACACAGGCCGAGTCCGGCGCCCAGGCCGGCACGGCGTCCGATGCGAAGAGCAAAGACGCCGCGCAGACCGATGCGTCCGACGCTCCATCGCAACCCGACCTGTCGGCCGCACAGTCTATCCTGGCATTTGCAGTGCTCGGCACCGCCGCGCTGCCACCGGCACTAACCGAGTCGCCCCCGGGCGGCACGTCGCCGCCCGCTCAGTCCGCTGGACCACCCGGGCCGAGCGCGACGACCCAGGCGGGAACGATCCCGCTGGTGGACCAGACAACCCAGACACCTGTGCTAACGGTGGACGCCTCACTCATGACGGTAGGCGGGCTGAAAGCACCCCAGACGGCGAGCGAGACCGCATCGACCACCAACGCCGCGCCTGTCGACTCCTCGTCGACGAGTGGCCTGCAGTTTGTGGCCGAAGCTTCCGCCCAGCTCGCGTCGCCGGCCACCACGCCCAGCACAGACACTCAGGATCTGCAGGCTGCCGCTCCCGCCGAGTCCGGCGATGAGCCGGTGACCGTGGTCGTGGCCCCGGAGCGTCGCTACTCTACCACCATGATCCCGGTCGCCGAGATCAGGCCGGACATTACGCCGGCTGCGGCCCAGCCCAAGGCCGCCGACGCCGTCGCCGTCACTGCGTCCGCGCAGACGGACACGACCGACACGGCCAAGCCAGACGTCCAGGGCCCGGATGCGACGACCGCGAAGGCAGCGATGCTCGGCGGGACCTCCTCGCGGCCCGCGGTTGCCCCGTCAGCCGGCGAGTCCGCGGTGGCTGCCGCGCCGGTCGAGGAGCCGGCATCGGCAGCGTTGCCGTCGTCGTTGACGCAGGACGCGTCGGGCCGTGACGCTCAGAGCAGCGCGCCTGCCCAGGCCGAGCGCGAAACCGCTGTCCCTGCTTCACCTCGGCCAGATGGCGCTGTCGTCGATGGTACGGGCGCTCGACCTGCGGGCCAGATCGCTGCGACCGGCAGCGGCAAGCAGGCGGGCGACCCCGGCGCTGCCGTCTCCGGCGGCGGGAAGGCGGCCGGCGTGGTTGCCGGCACTACCGAGGCGCTCGGGTCGGCGTCCTCTGAGGAGACAGGGGCGCGGGACTCCTCTGGCTCGCGGCAGCGGCGCGACGACGCTCGCCCGGCCACGCTGCCGACGCAGGCGCCTGCAGACCGCCCGCTGGTCGTCGATTCCGCGGTCCGCCCTGCCGTAGCCAGCGACCGGCAGGTTGCCGCGGCAGCGCCGGCAGGCGCCGCCACATCTGCCGGCAGCCTGGCAGACCGGGTGCGAGTGGTCGAGCAGGTCTCGGGCCGGATCGAGGCCATGGCCGTGGCACGTGGGCCGCAGGAGGCCACCATCCACCTGAAGCCCGATAGCCTCGGTAGCGTGCAGATCACGGTGGTGTCCGATCAGCAGCAGGTCGCCGCGCGCATCGTCACCGACACGCCGGCGACCCGCCAGATCATCGAGGCCGGACGCGATCAGCTTCGCCAGTCGCTGCAGGACCGCGGGCTGGCGCTCGGGCAGTTCAGCGTGGACGTCGGCAGCGGCAACCCGGGCCAGGCGCAGACGTACGAGCGGTTCGACGGCAAGCAGTCCCAGTGGGCATCCTACGCGGCCGCCGCGCCGGCCGCCGCGCCGCCCGCGTCAGCGGCAGCACAGCCGGTCGCTATCCTGTCGAGGGCGCGGCTCGACTACCAGGCCTAGTTGCCGCCGCAAAGGAGGGGACAGACTCATGGACGTGACAAGAGCCAGCACGACATCAAGCTCCAGTTCCGATCTCTCGTCGGCGCTGTCGGGCACCAAGACGCTGGGGCAGCAGGACTTCCTGAACCTGCTGGTGACGCAGTTGCAGAACCAGGACCCGCTGAACCCGCAGGACGACACCGAGTTCATCTCGCAGTTGGCCCAGTTCTCATCGGTCGAGGGCGTGAAGGCGCTGGGTGTCACGGCGGATCGCCTGCAGGCAGCCTCACTTCTGGGGCACACGGTCTATGCCACTGTAGACTCCCAGGCGGTCTCAGGGACGGTCTCGGCGGTAACATACGGCGACGAGGTCAAGCTCACCGTCGGTGGGACAACCGTCTCACTCTCAGACGTGACGGGCATCACCGACTAGCGCCCTGATCAGAAGGGGGATACGTTCCGTGGCAGATCCCATCCGGATTGACGAGCGGCTCATCGGGCCGTTGGGGCCGAACCCGCCAAGGCAAGGCGCCCAGCCCGCGGCGACCTCTCCGGAAGGCAAGACGTTCGCCGACACCTTGCGCGAGACCAGGCAGGCTCAGGCCGGCACGCTCAAGTTCTCGGCTCATGCCCAGACGCGGATCCAGTCGCGAAGCATCTCGCTGGGCCCGGCCGACATGCAGCGGATCGAAGGAGCCGTTGAGCGAGCCGCGGGCAAGGGAGCCAAGGAGTCGCTGATTCTGCTGGACCAGGCAGCACTCGTGGTGAGCATCCCGAACCGGACGGTCATCACGGTTGTCGACCAGGCGAACATGAAGCAGAACGTGTTCACGAACATCGATAGCGCCGTCATCGCCTGAGCGGCGGAATCCTGGCTCTAGAGCCAGGGCGGCGCACCCACTACATGCACCATGCGGGCCGGACCGACGTTCCATTGGACGCGGAGGCCCACGCTCCCGAATGACAGACGGAGCGACGCGACATAACGGAGGTCACGTAAGATGCTGCAAGCGATGCTTTCCGGCGTTAGCGGACTCAAGGCACACCAGACCAAGATGGGCGTCATTGGCAACAACATCGCCAATGTGAACACCACGGGCTACAAGGCGTCGGCGGTCACGTTCAAGGACCAGCTCTCCCAGACTCTCTCGGGCACGACGGCGCCGTCGGACACACTCGGAGGCACGAACGCCAAGCAGGTCGGCACCGGCGTGGCGGTGGGAGCCGCGAGCGCCCTGCAGACCCAGGGCAGCCTCACCAGCACGGGCTCGACGACAGATATCGCCATCCAGGGCAGCGGGGCTCTGGTGGTGAGCGACGGATCGGCGGTCCACTACACGCGGGACGGCGCGTTCAGCGTCGATGCCGAGGGCAACATCGTTCACACCGCGACCGGCCTGAAGCTCGTCGGCGTCATGGCCGTGGACGGGCAGATCGACACCAGCGCCGCGGTGAACGCTGAGACCACCATCAAGATCCCCGTGGGCGCCACGCTGCCGGCTTCGGCCACGACCGCGATCACCCTGAGCGGCGTTCTCGACACGGACTCGCGCAACTACTCCACCTACGTGAACTACAGCGGGAACCTGTCGTCCGCCGACACTGCCGGCGACACCACCACCACCACCACGGTGTACGACGCCAACGGCGCCTCGCACACGGTTCAGATGACCTTCACGAACGCGAGCGACGCGGACGACAGCGCCCCGACCGGTGCCACCCGGCAGTGGGACGTCACGATCGCCGTCGATGGCGCCTCGGTGTACGATAGCGCGGCGAGCGACAGCAAGATCTACTACGTGCCGGGGAGCGGCTGGGTCTTCCCGGACTCGGCCGGCGTGAACCAGTCCTACGTCGCGGTTCAGGTGCCGGGGAGCGGTTCGCTGGAGCCCTTCAGCGTGCAGCTGAACATGGGTGCGCTCACCAACCAGACCTCGACATCGCAGGTCGAGGGAACGGGCGACGGCGAGGCGTCGAGCACTGCCAACTGGGGCAACTCCGTCACCATCTACGACAGCCTCGGCAATTCGCACATCGTCTCCTTCAAGTACACCCATGTGCCGCTCGCGTCGACTCCCACGCCCGCCGATGGCGCGACGAACCAGTGGAACTGGACGGCGACCGACGAGAACGGCTCGGTCATCGGGACCTCCGCGGATACGTCCAACTCGCCGCTGTACTTCGACACCGCAGGCAACTTGGTCGGCGACAGCAAGCAGGCCCTATCGTTGATGCTGAACAGCAACAACGGTAGTTCTAGCCCCGTCACGATCGTAGTGGACACTGCGGGCCTTCAGCAGGTGGCCGGCGACTCCAGCGCGGCCGCGTCGCAGAACGGCTACAAGGCTGGCACGCTCACGTCCTACAGCATTGCGGCGGACGGGATCATCACGGGAACCTTCTCGAGCGGCGAGAGCCGGACGCTCGCACAAGTCGTGCTGGCGACGTTCCCCAACTCCTCCGGTCTCACCAAGTCAGGCGCCAACCTGCTGGACGTCAGCAGCAACTCGGGCACCCCTTCCATCGGGGTGCCCGGCAAGAACGGGCGCGGCTCGCTGGCGTCCGGTTACCTCGAGGGCTCCAACGTCGACCTCTCCGAGGAGTTCACCTCGATGATCGTGACGCAGCGTGGCTACCAGGCCAACACCCGCATCATCACGACGATCGACGACATGCTGCAGGAGGTCATCAACCTCAAGCGGTAACGCGGTAGGCGAGGGGGGCGCGCGGAGGATGGGCTCCGCACGCCACGGATAGGCAGACGCCCCCTGGCAGCAAGCGCCGTCGCGCACGGATGCGGAGGCGGCCGACTCGGGAGGTGGGATGGGCCGCGGTCCCGGGAATGCTGCGGCGGCGGGGTGGGATGGGCCGCCCCGCCGCCGGAAACCCGCCGCCCTTCGCGGCGCGCCGCCAAACGCCATTGGTGGATTGGCGGCCGGATGTGGAAGAACCCCGTACGGATGCCAGGTCGCCACACGGCGGCCGGCTCCTCGCCGCCGCCGTTCGCACGCGGCGCTGACGGGATGAAGCCAATGGCTGGCAAGAAGGCCGAAGAAACCACATCCGATGCACCCAAGAAGGGCTCCAAAATGAAGATGATCGTGCTGGTCGTCGTCGCCGTGGCTATGCTGGGTACAGGCGTCGTGGTCGGCAAGGTCATGTTGGCCCCCAAGGGGAAGCAGGCGAAGGCCGCCGATGAGAAGCCCGACATCGGCGCCAAGGTGCCGCTAGAGGAGTTCCTGACGAACCTGTCCGGCGGCACGGATCACTACGTCAAGACCCAGATGGCGCTCGGCGTCAAGAAGGGCATGACCGAGAAGCAGCTCGAAGAGGAGTTCCCGGCGATCCGCGACGTCATCGTCACCGCGCTGCAGACGCGCTCGCTGAAGGACTTGTCCACGGAGACGGGCCGAACGGCGCTCAAGGATGAGATACGCGAGAAGCTGAACGAGGACCTGGGCAAGGGCACTGTCCTGAAGGTCTACTTCATGAACTTCGCGGTCCAGTAGAGGAGACGCAAAACCTCAGGCACGACTTCAGGTTTCGCCGCACCCAAACCTAAAGACACGTCCGTCCTCCGCCGATAATCCGTGTGTCGGGTATGGCCACGCCAGTGGCCGCCCGCCCCCGGAGGACTGGTTCGTGGTCGACATCCTCTCCCAAGACGAGATAGAGGCCCTCCTCGCCTCGCTTTCCGGCGACGGTGACTCGTCGGGCTCCGACGCGAGCGCCGGCTCCGCGCCGGCTCCCGCCGCCATGGCTCCGCCCATGGGCGCGCCGGACATGCGCTCCAGCCCCAAGCAGGAGCTGCGCACGATCGCGTACGAACTCTACGACTTCCGCCGCCCCGACAAGTTCGCCAAGGATCAGATGCGCACGATGCAGATGATCCACGAGACCTTCGCCCGCGTCTTCGGATCCACGTTGTCGGCCTATCTGCGCGTCAGCACCCACGTCGACCTCATCTCCGTCGAGCAGGTCCCCTACGACGAGTACACGCGATCGCTCACCTCGTCCATCATCAACGTCTTCAGCATGGCCCCGTTGAACGGCCAGGCCATCATGGAGATCGAGTTCAACATCGTCCTCTCCATGATCGACCGCCTGCTGGGCGGCCCCGGCAACATGGTCAAGGCCTCCAACGTCCTCACCGAGATCGAACAGGCGCTCACGGAGAGCATCGTGGTCCGCGGCCTGCGCGACCTCAAGGCAGCCTGGGAGGGCGTCGCGCGGTTCTCGCCCCGCAGCGAGCGCATGGAGACTCAGGCGCAGTTCATCCAGATCGTGCCGCCGAACGACATCGTCGTCTCCATCCTCTTCGAGGTCAAGGTCGGCGATCTGCGCGGCGCGATGAGCCTGTGCATTCCCTACGTCACGCTTAAGCCCATTGCCACCAAACTGTCGGCGCAGCGCTGGTTCTCCACGCAGCAGCGCCGCGGCCCGAGCCAGGAGGCCGCCGTTCTGGCCCACCAGCTCGAGAGCACCTACGTGACCTGTGTCTGCCGCCTCGGCACGGGGCAGATCACCGTCAGCGACCTCATCTCGCTCAGCGTCGGTGACACGCTCACGCTGGAGCGCAAGAGCAACGACGAGGTCGACCTGATGATCGGCGACACCGTCAAGTTCAGAGGAAGGCCCGGAACCGCCGGGCGGAAGGTCGCACTCCATATCAACCGGGTGTGCGACCCCGAGCCCGCCCACGCGGCGTAGCCGCAGCGCCGGGCCCGGACTAGGGGGCCTTCAGCCCTCGACGATCGATGCGTACAACCGCAGTCTGGTGATGGGCGAACTCGCCCGACCGGCGCGGTTCCTGGATAGGCAAGGCTAGCACTGCCGCGGAGACGAACTCATGCCCGAACTCACCGTCGAAGAACTCATCGGCCTCAGCACTTTCGTCGGCCAACTCAGCGACTCGTTCGCAATGGCGCTGTCGGAGAACCTGAACCAGCTCGTCGTGCTGGACCCTCCCACGGTGAACACCGCGACTGTCGAGGAGGTGGTGTCGGGCACCACCACGGTTCTGCAGACCACCGTGTGCTTCCCCACGATCTGTCCCGACGACTGCATGATGGTCTTCGCCGGAGCCGAGGCGCCGATCCTGGCCGACCTCATGCAGGGCGGCACCGGGCAGAACGCGCCGATCAACGTCATGGACGAGCAGATGGCCGTGCTCGCCGACGGCATGAACGGCATCGTCACCGGGTTTGGCAACGCGATCGGCAACCTGCAGAACAACCTCGTCCAGCCCGGCGGCTGCGCGACGTCGCTCGAGCCGTTGTCGCTGCCCCCGTGCTTCGCCACCGCCGATCAGGTCGTCCAGGTTCAGTGGCCCTACCACATCGAAGGCGTCGTCGACAGCCGCCTGCAGCTCCTGATAACGCCGGACTTCGCCGCCGCGGTCATCCCTCCGAAGGAGGAGAAGCCGGTGGCCGCCGCGTCCACGCCCGATATCTCGCTGCCGTCCGGCCTGCTCGACTTTGGCCTGGGCGCCGACCTGCCGATGGGTGGCGGCGCGGGCCAGCCCAGCCCGGCCTCCTTCACGGAGAGCCTTCCGCGGGGTATCGACCTCATCATGGACATCCCGCTCGAGGTCACCGTGGAGCTGGGCCGCGTGCGCATGCTCATCAAGGACGTGCTCGCCCTCGGCGCTGGCTCCATCGTGGAGCTGCAGCGCATCGCCGGCGAGCCGGTGGACCTGCTCGTCAACGGGCGCATGGTCGCCAAAGGCGAAGTCGTCGTCATCGACGACAACTTCGGCATTCGCATCACCGAGATCTCCGGCCAGGCCGACCGCGTCGCCGCCATGGGCGGGCGCCGCTAGAGGAGCTGCAGGGACCGGCGCCTCCACAGCGACGCCGGTCCCGGTACCCTTCGCCCCACCAGACGACACACAACCTGGCGCGACGTTCGCGCCCACTCGCCAATCCCAGTTCCGCTAAGCCGCTGCTTCGCCACCCCGGAGGGACCTCCGAATGAGACCCATCTACTCTATGATCGTAGTGTCGCTGTTCGCGCTGGCCCTGGCGCCCGCGGCAGCCGACCCGAGCGGCATGGTGCCGTCCGGCGCCTCCGCCAGCCGCGTGCGAGTGAACGCGATGGACGTCAGCGTCCGCGAGGATGCCTCCTCGGACAGCGAGCGCATCGCCAAGGTCGACAAGGACCGCGTGCTGGATGTCGTCGCGCGGAGCGGCGCCTGGGTGCAGGTTGCACTCAGCGGCGGGCGCAAGGGGTGGGTCTCCGAGCAGTTCGTGTCGCCCCTCGCCGGCGCGCAGCCCGCCAAGGCGCCCACCGGGCTCCCGCCCGTCGCCTGGGCTGCCGGCCCCGGCCAGAAGCCCGCGGCGCCCGCTCCCACGCAGCCCGCCGCGGCCCAGGTGCAGCCGGCTGCGCAGGCCCAGCCCGCTCCGGCACAGCCCCAGCCGGCCGCGAAGAGCCCTCAGGCGGCGCCGACCCAGGACGCACCTTCGTTCCTGGATGACGCGCAGCCCGACCCGGCCGAGCGCCCCAAGGATAGCCCGGCGAGCACGCTCGTGGGCGCGATCCGCATGGCCCTCTGCCTCGTGCCCGTCCTCGCGCTCATCGTGCTCGCCGTCCGCGGCCTCAAGCTGGTGCAGCAGCGTGTCGGCGTGGCCCCCATCAGCCGCAAGAACATCATCGGCGGACTGATCGAGATGAAGGCGCGCAGCACCGGCGGCAGCAGCATCCGCGTTGTGGAATCCGTGCCCGTCGGCGGTGTGAGCCTGCACCTCGTCGAGGTTCGCGGCAAGGTGCTGCTTCTCGGCGCCACCGCGGGCTCCGTGTCGATGCTCTCCGAGTTCGAGCCGGCGAAGGTGCTGCCGGAGGACGAGTTCCGCGCCATCATGGAGCGCGCCCGGGCCGACATGTTCGGGCCGGACCCCGCGCCCGCCAACGGCATTGCGGGAGCCGTCGGAGCGCTCGACGAGAACCTGCGCAAGGCTCGCGAAGCCATCGCACGCGGTGTGGCGCGCGCCAAGGCCTCCTGAACGGGATGTCAGACACCATGCGAAACACCCTGGAACAACTAGCGCACACGGCGCGCCGGCCGGCTGCAGCGTTCTCCGGGCTGGCGGCGCGCATGCGGGAGCGCCTCGGGGCAGGGGAGGGCAAGGCCGTCGCGTTCGACCTGCCGCTGACCCGCAAGCTGACGCACGCCCTGCTGGCCCAGCGCACCGCGCTCATCCGCGTCGCCGTCCTCTGGGGCGCCCTGACGCTGGTCTCGGGCGCTGCCGCCCAGACAGCCCTGCCGATACCGAACATCTCGGTCGGCATGGGCGCGGCGAGGAAGCCCGAGGACGTCGCCGTCACGCTGCAGGTCATGATGCTGCTGACCGTGCTGACGCTCGCGCCGTCGATCCTGATCATGACGACGGCGTTCACGCGGATCGTGATCGTGCTCTCGATCCTGCGCAGCGCCATCGGCATCCAGAACGTGCCGCCGAACCAGGTGCTCGTGGGGCTCGCCCTGTTCATGACCTTCTTCGTCATGCGGCCTACGTTCGACCAGATCAACCGCGAAGCGCTGGAGCCCTACTTCGCGAAGAAGATCACGTTCCAGACCGCCACCGATCGCGCCGTGAACCCGCTGCGGGGCTTCATGATCCGCCAGTCCTACCGGAAGGATCTCAACTTCTTCATCAACATGGCGCGGCTGCCCAAGCGCCCGGCGACGGCCGCCGATGTCCCGGTCAGCGTCGTCATCCCGGCCTTCATCACCAGCGAGCTTAAGACGGCCTTCATCATCGGCTTCTACATCTACCTGCCGTTCCTGGTCATCGACATCGTCGTCGCGTCGACCATGATGAGCATGGGCATGATGATGCTGCCGCCGACCCTCATCGCCCTGCCCGCGAAGATCCTCCTCTTCGTGCTGGCGGACGGGTGGTCGCTGCTGCTCGGCTCGCTCGCGAAGGGGTTCAAGTAGACGCCCATGAGCCAGAGCGAAGTCCTCAACGTCGGCCGCGACTTCATGATGGTCACGCTGCAGCTCGCGCTCCCGGTCCTGCTCTTCGGGCTGGTGGCCGGCGTGCTGGTCAGCATCTTCCAGGCCGTCACGATGATCCAGGAGTTCACCCTGACCTTCGTGCCCAAGCTGCTCGCCGTCATCCTCGCCCTGGCGATCTTCGGGGCCTGGATGCTCTCCACGATGGTCAACTTCCTGGTGCGCACGTTCTCGCACATGCCGCCGGTGACGAGTTAGCCACGCCGCCATGCCGATCGACCTGCGCGAGTTCTGGGCGTTCCTGCTGGTCTTCTCCCGCGTGACCTCTCTCGTGGCCACCGCGCCCGTGTTCGGCACCCGCACCGTGCCGGCGACGGCGAAGATCGGGCTCGCCGGTCTGGTGAGCCTGGCCGCCGTGCCGCTGGTGCTGCCGCACTCGCCGAGGCCGCCGGCCGACCTGTTCTCGCTGATCGGCCAGATCGGCGCCGAAGTCGCGATGGGGGTGCTGCTCGGGTTCTGCGCGACGCTCATCTTCTCCGCCGTGCAGATCGCCGGCACGCTCATCGACACTCAGATCGGGTTCGGCGTCATGAGCGTCCTGAATCCGTACACCCAGCAGCCCACCGCGGCGATCGGGCAGTTCTACTACCAGCTCGCCATCACGATGTTCCTGCTCGGTAACGGGCACAACTACCTGATCGGGGCCGTGGTCGGCAGCTTCAGCCTGGTGGGGCCGGGCGCCGCCCACTTCTCCGCCAATATGCCCAACCTGGTGACCGGCGTCGTCGGGCAGTTGTTCGTCCTGGCGTTCACCATCGCCGTCCCCGCGGCCGCCGTGCTGCTCGTGGTGGACGTGTCGCTGGCCATCGTCGCGCGGGCCGTGCCGCAGATGAACGTGTTCATCGTCGGCATGCCCGCCAAAGTCATCGTTGGCCTGCTCACCGTCGCGCTGCTGCTGCCGGCGCTGGCGCTGGCGTTCGGCCAGATCGTGCCGACCATCGATACCGTGTACCGCGTGCTGATCCCCGCGGCGAGGTAACCAATGCCCGACGACGACAGGACCGAGCCCGCAACCCCCAAGAAGCGCGCAGAGCTGCGTCGCCGCGGCCGCGTCTGCAAGAGCCAGGATCTCGGCTCCATTGTCTGCTTCCTGGGCATCATCATGGCGCTGCATGCGTTCGGCGGCGTGTCGGCCGCGCACATGAAGCGCTACCTGCTCGAATCGATGGCCGTGCTCCAGGCGCATCCCGACCTGACGTACCAGAGCGTCGGCCAGGTCGCCTACCGGGCGGGCACAGTCGTCGTGCAGGCGCTCGCCCCGTTCGCGGGCACCGCCCTCCTGCTCGGGATCCTGGTCAACGGTCTCCAGACCGGCTTCATCTTCGCGCCGGAGGCCATGAAGCCGGACCTGCTCCACCTGAACCCGTTGACCGGCATGCAGCGCCTCGTCTCGGGCCGAGGTGTCTTCGAGGCGGCCAAGGCCATCTTCAAGATCGCCATCGTCTTCCACGTCGCCGTCAGCACCATATCGGACGATTACTCGCGCCTGCTCATGACCGGGCAGCAGCCCCTTCCCACCGCGATCGCGACGGTCGGCGACATCCTGTACCGTCTGGCGCTCCGCACCACCATCCTCCTCCTCGTGCTGTCGGCCGTCGACTACGGCTATCAGCGGTGGCAGTTCGAGAAGTCCATCCGGATGACGAAGCAGGAGATCAAGGAGGAGACGAAGTCGAGCGAGGGGAGCCCCATGACCAAGGGGCGCCAGCGCAGCAAGATCCGCCAGATGTATCGCAAGATCATGAAGGGGCAGGTGGCCAAGGCCGACGTGGTCGTCACCAACCCGACCCACTTCGCCGTGGCCCTGCGCTACGACGCCTCGACGATGAGCGCCCCCGTCGTGGTCGCCAAGGGCGCCGACTTCATGGCGGCCCACATCCGCGAGCTGGCCAAGCAGCACGACGTGCCCATCGTCGAGAACCCCCCGCTGGCCCGAGCCCTCTTCAAGGCCGTCGACATCGGCGAGGAGGTGCCCGGCAACCTCTACACCGCCGTCGCCGAGCTGCTCGCGTACGTCTACCAGATCGATCGCCGCCGCAAGCCGTCGGCCTGGGCGACCGCGTAGACAGCATCATCGGAGCGGCCGCAGTGGCAGCTTGTCCCGATGGTCGCACCAACGCATTGACAACAGGTGCCCGAACTGGTACTATGGAGCAGTGGTCGTGATTGCCCGCCAGATCGGCTTTGACACATGTGTCTGGCACTCGCTCACCCGTCGGCGGAGCCCCATGGGCCTCTCGTCTCTGCTCCTGGTTGCTGGCGTAGCGATTGCTTGGGCGGACCGTGCAGCCCGAGCCCCGCACGCGGTGCCGCTCCACTTCGTGGCCCGACCTCCCCCTCGCCAGCACTTCCGCACGATTGCTCGGTTGTTTGCCTGCCTCGAAGCGTCAACACCACCGACATGCGGGCCCCGCAGCCCGCGGGAGAGAGCCATGCGCCTACCAGTACGTCACGCCGTCGCTGCCGCACTGCTCTCGGTCGCCCTCGCCTGGGCGGTCCCTCCGTCCGGCGCCACCCCGGTTCCACACGCCTACGCAACCCTGACGTCTCCTCTCGATAAGGCTGTGTACCACACCGGGGGGAGCGAGATCCAGTACGCCTCGGTCTCATTCGCGTCGACCGATCACTACGTGTCCATCACGGGGGGACGCCTGGGCAACGGATGACCGCCCAATGGTCGCTTCACCTCGAGTGCGACAACGTTCTGGCGCGAGACGATTCGCCCGGCAACCAGGCGTTGGTCGTCCTGAACGATGCCGGCGAGTGGCGGCACGACGCGAACGGCACTGGCACCATGTCGGTCACGGCCTTGGTGCCCACCGGCAAGAGGAGCGGCGTTGCCTACGCGGACATCGTGCCATCGAGTGGATCTCCCGCCTCGGCCACAGAGCGGCACCTCCACGAGTTCCAGGTCAAGCGTCCCTAGCTGACAGCGGTCAGGTGGGCTCGCCTTGCCGTCCACACGCGAGCCCCCGCCGCGACCTCGCCCTTCGCCCCGCAGACACAACGCTTGGGAGGGGAAGCCCCGATGAACGCGAGACGAGCCGCTGTTCCTCTTCTGCTGTCGTTTCTATTGGCGGCGGTCGGGCGTCCAGCCCACGCCCAGAACCTGCCTCCCGAGAAGTGGGCCGAGGACTCCAGACTCGATCAGCGTGTCACTGTCATCGCGCCGCGCATCTGCGTCGGCGATGTGCTGGAGCGCTTCAGCAAGGCCACCGGTGTCGAGCTGGAAGCCGACTCGAAGGACGGCGCGGCCAACGAGCAGGTGTGCGTGTGGCTGCACGACGTGCGCCTGGCGGATGCGCTCGATGCCCTCTGGTCGCTGCTCAGCTACGAGAACGCGCTGTGGCGCTGGGATCGGGAGAGGCAGGGGGAGCACTGGCGCTACGTGCTCTCTCGCCCGCTCAGCGCCCAGCGGCTCGCGCAGTCGCTGCGGGACAAGGCGCAGCGGGACTTCGAGGAGCAGGCCGCCGCGCTGATGGCAGGCATCGACGCCGACGAGGCGACGCGCAAGCAGCTCGCCGAGCGCGTGCCGTCGGCCGGCCCGCTCCTCGCCGGCAGTGGACGCTTGCGGTCCGGGCTTCTCCTGCTCCGGGGCGCCCTGTCGCCCAGTGCGCTCGCGTCCGCGCTGGGCGGTGGCGACCCAGTGCGCGTCGCGACCAGCGACCTCGCGCCGGATGATCGGCAGTTCGTCCACGACGAGTGGGTACTGGCAAGACCGCAGATCAAGGGCGCCGATGGCTCCTGGACGGACGCGCCGGAGCCCGCGTGGGTGTCCATCGGCGCACCCCTCACGGGTGAGAAGACGACGCGCTCGCTCTACATACAGCTCCAGAACATGGGCGGCTACGCATACATCGGCGGCACGCCCCTGGAGAAGGCGTTTGGCACGGAGTTGCTGGACCGCTGGATGCTGCCGGGGGATGCTCGGCGGGCCGAAGGCGACACCGCGCCGCTGAAGCCGAAGCCGCAGCCCGAACTGGCCGCGCGCTCCGAGTTGGAGCGATACCTGGCGGAGCTGTCCGCAGGCATGAAACTCAGCATCCTGGCGCGCCTCGGGACGAACGGCCCGCCCTTCGCCGCCCCGGTCGAGGGCAGCCCGCTGTCGGACTGGTTGGAGTTCAAGTCGAAGGATGTGCCGCTGATCCAGAACAAGTGGCGCGGCAAGGTGCTGCTGGTGGCGCCAGGCTGCTGGATCAACGACCCGATCCTGCGGGATCCGCCGCCTTGGCCGGTGATCCGGCACCTGCGCAAGGCGCAGGCGAGGTCCGGCGGCATGATCGACTTCGAGGCGCTCTGCTGCGGGGCTACGCAGCTCACTCCGGTCCAGATGGGCACGATCGCGCCGGAGTTCGAGGCGTTCGGCCACACGCAGTGGCATGCGCTCCTGTCGCGGCTGGGGCGGGCGGACATCGTGCGCCGGCAGATCCTCACGGAGGAGGGCGCGCCGATCGCGCACCTGCTCGAGCCGATCGAGCCCATCATCCCCGTAGCCGAGGCCTATGCCAACCGGGCGGTGGCCTCCGTGCGCATCCGGTACACGACCACGGTCGACGAAGGCGTGCCGACCCGAACCGTCGAGCTGGAGACCCTGGACAAGGACAGGAAGGTGGTGGGTCAGTCCGGCTTCTACTGGAACCCGCCCGGCACTCCGCAAGCCGTCGGCCTGGGCGACCGCGTAGGCGCTGCGTCGCTCTCCATTGACATCCCGCGCCGGGGTCGCTAGAATGGCGACCATCGATCCGGCCCCCACAGGCTGAGCACGAGGCCCCGGGGGCGGAGAGGACAGGCGCGATGACCCCGGAGCAGATCAGCCGTCGCTACAACGCGTGGATCGTGGTGCGGCGCTGGGCGGGCACGTGGGTGGACACGCTTCTCGTCGCCGCGGTGCTCGGGGGCTTGCTCGCCGCGTGCGGCACGGTGCGCTGCGGGGCCGCGCTGGCCATGTGGTCCCTCTTCCTCGTCGTCTACTACGTCGTCCTCGAAGGCTGCACCGGCCGGACCTTCGGCAAGCTCGTGTGCCGCATTGTCGTCGTCGGCCCCGACGGTCGTGCCCCCGGCCTCCGGCGAGGCGCTATCCGCACGCTCGTCCGCCTCGTGGACGTGAACCCCCTCCTGGCAGGCGGCATCCCGGCCGGCATCGCGGCGCTGGTCACCGAGAGCCGGCAGCGCCTCGGCGACCTGGCGGCAGGTACGTACGTGCTCAGGGCCGAGGACTTGCCGCTGCTGGCCGCGGGCCCAGGCCCCGAGGGATCGTCGGAGTCCTGGCTGCCGCCCGGCGATCTGCCGCCAGGCGCCCGCTGGGCCGCGTGGCCCGCGCTCGTCTCGACGCTCGTCTCCATCGCGCTGATCGTGGGCGGCGCCCTGGCCTACCGGCACGCCGACGCGACCGAGCACCCCACCACCATCTCCTGTGCGCAGTTCCTCCTGTCGCGCCCCAAGGACGGCTGGTACCGCATCACCGGCTGCCAGTACAACATCGCCGACGCGGTCTACTACGTGTCCACGTTCGGCGCGCAGTCCGGCGCGGCAGCCGAGGGACCGATCGGCGAACTCTACCTCCCGCTGTTCGCGAGCGACCCCGACGACCAGACTGAGGCGTCGCTGGTCGTACTGGTGAAGGACGAGAGGCTCCGGCAGATCGTGCGGGAACTGGACCCCATCGATGAGAACGATGAGAAGGGCCTCAGGGCGTGGGCAGAGAAGTATCGCAGCGAGGTGCGCTCCCGCAAGGACATCGTCGGCATGGTGTCCGGCAAGGAGGCCGGCGATGCCACCCTTCCGGATGAGTTCGCCAAGAGCGGCGGAAAGCGTCTCGCAGGCGACTACCGCGTCATCAGGCAGGGCGAGCAGCCCACGCACTGGGGGCCGATCGGCGCCATCGTTGGCGGCGTCTTCGTGGCCGGCCTCGCGCTCATCATCTGGATCATCGCCCTAGTCAGCGCGCAGACGAGCGACACACGCCCCGTGCCCGCACGGCCCTACGCACCTTAGGCCAACCCAAAGGGAGACCCACATGCACTACTTCGCCGCGGCTGTCCTCCTACTCGCCGCGCTGCCGGTCATCGCCGCCCAGGCCCCGCTCACGCACGTCGACGTCTTCACGTCCGGCCAGGATGGCTACGCGATGTACCGCATTCCGGCCATCGAGGTCGCTCCGGACGGCTCGCTGCTGGCCTTCGCCGAGGCGCGGAAGTACAACGGCGGCGACCCGGGCATGGAGAACAACGAGATCGACCTCGTGATGAAGCGCAGCACCGATGGCGGCAAGACGTGGTCGCCGATGCAGCTCATCGAGCATGCCGGCGAGCGTTGGTCGGCGGCCAACCCCGCGACGGTGGTGGATCGGAAGACGAAGCGCGTCTGGGTGCTCTACCTGCGCAACAAGCCCAACCGCGACACCGACGCCTCGCGCCCGGGCACGGACGACACCCAGACGCTCGCCCGCTGGAGCGATGACAACGGCCAGACCTGGTCGAAGCCAGCCGACCTGACAGAGGCGTGCCGCGACATGGCGGACCCGAAGTGGACGTGCAGCGTCATCGGGCCCGGCGGCGCCATCCAAACGCGCAAGGGCAGGCTCCTCTTCGCGGCCTGGAAGGCGAAGCCCTACGTTCCGTTCGCGGTCTACAGCGACGACCACGGCCGCACGTGGCATCGAGGCGAGCCGGTGCCTGGCGCGCAGGGCGGCAACGAGTGCCAGGTCGTCGAGCTGGCCGATGGCACGATCCTGATGGACATCCGCCAGAACGCAGGCACGCACCGCTGGCTCTCCACCAGCACGGATGGCGGCAAGACGTGGTCCGACCCGCGCCCCGGCGAGACAGTCACGGCGGTGGCCTGCGCCATCGAGCGTGCGTCGCTGAAGCGCGGGAAAGCCGGCCGCGACTGCATCGTGTGGACCGGCCCCAAGGGCCCCGCGCGCAAGGCCCTCGTCGCCCGCCTGAGCTTCGACGAGGCCCAAACCTTCGCCGACGAACGCCCCATCACCGACGAGCTGGCCGCCTACTCCGACCTGGCGCAGCTCAAGGGCGGCGCGGTCGGTGTCCTCTGGGAGCGCGCAAACTACCGATACATCACGTACACCGTGCTGACGAAGGAGTTCCTGGCGCCGAAGTAGGCAGGGCGCCAGCCCAGACCAAGGACGGGCGCCGTGGCGGCCTGGGACTCCGTGCCCGTCCAGTGCAACTCATTCAGATGAGACGCCGACGGGGGAGGGCGCCGTGAGCGGCTGCGAGCAGGATGGTGGCCTCGGCGCTGAGCAGGTCGGTGGGGGCACTCCCGGCGGCGGACACGACGAGCCTGTCGACTTGATGGCCCTGTCCACCCGGACGCCGGTGCGCCCGCCCGACGACACGGAGAGCTACTTCTGGCGCGACGATCACACCGTACTGACGCTGCGCCGCGTCGGCAGGGGCGCAGCGTATGGCGTCGAGCTGGCGGACACGAGCAGCGGTCGCGTCGAGGTGCCCGAGGAGTTCAACCCCAGGTGGCGCGCTCGGCTGATGGGCCACCCGATGTACGTCTTCGGCGCGCGCAAGCTGTGGCCCGAGCGCACATACGTGCCGCCATTGGCACTGCTGTCACCGGATGGCAACCGCCTGCTCTGGCGCGCCGAGGGCGCGCGTTGCACCGTTCGATGGATCGCGGCATCGCTGACGGGCGCCGCCGACGAGTGGGAGCCAATCCAAGAGGCCGGCGTCGACCAGGTGTCATGCGAGCGATCAGCGGTCTGGGCCCGCAGCAGCCACGAGTGGGTGGAGGTCGTCTCCGCCTACTCCCAGCGCCGCTGGGCGACGAAGTCGGCAGCGGTCCGCAGGCCAGGCGATCCCCGCCCCCTGCGCGTGGCTCGGTTCCACATCGAGGAGGGGGCAGGCGGCCTCGGAGCAGATGAGCGAGGCATGTCGCTGCTGGTGTCCCACTGGTGCGAGCGCATGGCGGGGACCGGCGAGGCCCGGCTCTACACAGTCCCGCTCGACGACGGGCGGGTCGAGCCAACGGAGCAGGTCATCGCGATCCCTGCGTGCGTGGGGTGGCAGGTCTGGGACGCCGTGCTGTGGCCCGAGGGCGACCGGCTCGCCTGGATCACCGAGCGAGATGACGCGAGCGGCGACTGGTACAGCCTGTCCGTCAGCTCGGTCTCGGGCAGCGGCTGGCGCGTCATTGGCTCCACGCCCGGTGTCTGTACGAAGAGGGAGCACTTGTGGCCCACCGAGCTGCGCTGGCTGCCGGACGGGAAGCGCGTTAGCTTTGTGCATAAGGAGGCGTTGTGGACCGTGCCGGTCGACTGAGGAGCGCGCAACCGCGCCGCCATCCGCTGCGTCTCACCATTGACTCGCCCCGGCAAAGGTGCTAGATTAGAACTTCGGCGGAGTGCGCGCCCGCGCGCTTGGCCCTGCTTTCATCCCGCACAAGGAGTGACACCCACGATGGCCCGGACCTGTTCCGTCCTCGTTGCCGGTCTTGCCCTGGTCGGCGCGTGCGCTGCTGCGTTCGCCCAGGCGCCTGCCGCGCCCGCCGCCCCGGCTGTCGCGCCCCAGGCGCCTGGGATCAACTACCGCGAGCGCCCGCGCTACCCGCACGACCCGCAGCGGCTCAAGCTGAAGCCCGTGCTCGACGGCCAGATCGGCGAGAACGAGTGGACGCCGCTCTACACCGTCACCGACGGACCGGTCAAGGGCACCGTCTACGTCAACTGGGACGACGACAACCTCTATGTCGCCGCCCGCACCGACGCGCCGGCCTGGCTCGTGTTCGATCTCGACGCGGCCGGCGACGGATGGCTGCGCGGCGCCGACAACCTCGAGTTGGTCGTCGGGCCGCCGGACGCCGCGGGGGTTGTCCCAGTGACCGCGCGCATCCTGGACGCCGCCGCCACCCGTGACGTTCCCGCGTGGAACGCGAAGGTCGTCGACCCGAAGTCGATCCCGGCCACCGTGAAGTCCGGCCCCACCGGGCAGGTCATCGAGTTCGCCATACCCAGGGGGACCGCTGGCCTCATCCCGCGCAAGAACGCCGGCATGGGCTGCCGCGCCGACTTCCTGCCCGCTGGCCCGCCGCCTGCGCCCACCGCGCCATATGAGCCGCACCTGCTCCTGGACATCGTCCTTGCAGAGAGTAAGGGCGTCGGCTCGGGCGGCGTCGCGCCCCGCCTCGTGCTGGACGACACCCGCCTCATCGCGGGCCAGCCCTTCCTCGCCACCCTCGACCTGATCAACCAGGTGGAGGACGAGCGCCAGGTGCGCAGCGTGACGTGGCAGGGCGAGGGCGCGGCCGCGGACATCCTGGCCAGCCTGCGCGAGGTCGCCGTCCCGCCGATCAAGGGGCTGAAGTCGCTCCGCCTGAAGTACAAGGCCAACCTGCCCATCACCGCCATCCCCGGGTCGTACCAGATGTCGGTCGCCGCGGAACTCGACAAGGGCACGTCGGTCTCGGCCAGCGCCAGCTTCACCGTCGTCGAAGCCCTCGTCGCCCAGATGGAGGTCGAGCCGCAGAGCGTGACGCTCATCGGGCCCACGCAGCTCAAGGCCGTCATCCAGATCCAGAGCGCCTACAAGGGCTACATGCGCGGCAGCATCGACCTGGAGCTGCCCTCCGGCTGGACCGTGAAGGGCAAGACGCTGCGCTCCTACAACGTCGGCCGCCAGGACGGTATCACCCGCGAGGTCTTCGGCATCACCATCCCGTCGACCACGCCCGCGGGCGACTACCCGCTGAACGCGACGATCACCTGGCGCGGCAAGTCGTGGAAGGTCCATCGCACCATCCGCGTCGATCGGCCCGCCGAGCCCGCCAAGGCGCCGCAGAGCTAGCGTGGTGTGGTGGGATGGGCCTCTGTGCCCGTCCAGCGCGACTCATGAGTAAGTAGGCTAGGGTACAACCACATGCCGAAGCGCATCCATGGCCGCCGTCCTCTCCGGGCGGCGGCCATCGGCTTCTACATCGCCTCCTGCCTGACGTCCCACGTGGCCTCCGCGCAGACCGTGCGGGCCCACGGCGTCCCGCTGGGCGGCATCGGCTGCGGCAGCATCGAACTCCTGCCCGACGGCTCCTTCGGCAACCTGACCCTCAACGGGAACGAGGTGGCGCCCGTCGCACGCCTGGATGGCTGCTTCGCCGCGATCTGGACGCGCGCGGCGGGCAAGACTCAGGCGTGCGTGCTGCAGTCGCGCAGCGCGTTCGGGCTGCCGTGCGCCCCGGCGCCAGCCTACCGCTCCGTGGCGCCCGGCGCTGCGCTCGACTTCTCGAACGCTGGCCTGCCCATAGCCGCCACCATGACTGCCTCGTCGCCCATCGTCCCGCAAGACGTGCGCGCGTCCTCGCTGCCCGCCGCATTCGTCGAGGTCGACCTGCGCAACCCGGGCAAGGCGCCCGCTGAGGTAGCGGTGGCGTTCTCGTGGGCGCACCTGGCGGGCGCCGCTGGGCGCGCCCCGGAGGGCACGCCCAGCATGCACGGCCTGGCTCTCAAGGGGAACACGGTGGCCCGCTACAGCAGCCAGGACGGGCTGATCGGCCTGCGCATGGACCCCGGCCCGATCCCCGAGTTGTCCAAGTCTGACCGTCAGAACCTGAACACCCGGGGCTCCTACCTCTTCGCGATCGACGCGCACGGTCTGGACGCAGAGGTCAGCGCGCGGTCGTGGAGCGCGGCTCCTGGGGCTGGCTCGCCGGCAGGGCCGAGCCCCTCCGCCTACGAGGCTCCGTCCTGGTGGTCCACGTTCGCCGCGACAGGCGAGCCGGGCGGCCAGGCCGATGGCGATCCCGCCGCGCCCGAGCGGCCGATGGCGCTGGTCGTGGTGCGCCTCACGCTCAAGCCGGGCGAGCGCCGCACGCTGCCCTTCGTCTTCGCCTGGCACACGCCCCGCCGCTACCTGCCGGATGGCACGGAGGTCGGCCGGGCGTGTCTGCGCAGCTTCGACGACGTGGCCGATATCGCCCAGTACGCGGCGGCGAACCGGCAGTATCTCGCCGCCCTCACCGCCGAGTGGCAAGAGCGCATCCGCAAGTCCACGGTGCCCGCATGGCTGGCGTGGCGGCTCGTCGACGACGTGCGGGCGGTGGTCTCGAACACGCTCTGGACGCGCGACTCCGGCGGCGAGGAGGACGCGCCAGGTCCGCAGGTCTTCGCCGTCCTCAGTGGAACGGTGATCGGCGACACGGGCGTAGGGTGGCGCGCGCAGCCCGTGCTCTCGTCCATGGCGCCCGCGTTGGACCGGCTGGAGATGCGCCGGTCCCTGGACGCCGCGGCGAAGAGCGGCGCATTGCCCGCCAGCCTCGGCGACCTCCGCATAGGGCTCGACAAGCCGGGGCCCGCCGCAGGGCCTCTCGATGTCGCGGCATTCCTGGCGCGCGTGGATCGGCTGTACCGCGCGACGGGCAACAAGGCGGTCGCCACCGACGCGCTGCCGGCGCTGAAGCCGCTCCTCCAAACCCTCGGCAGTCCGGGCGCCGCCGACGGCCTGGCTGGTGCGCTGGCCCACGCGGCCGCGGCGGACCTGGCGAGGACCGCGGGCGATGCGGCTCAGGCCGTCGAGTGGGAGAGGGGAGCCGGCGAGTGGCGGCAGGCGGCCGGGCAGCCCGCCGGCAGTGTCGATGCGGTTCAACTTTGGGCGTCTATCCTAGACATATCGCTCGCCTCGGCGCCGGTGGCCGCTTCCGGAACGCCGGACCCGGTCGCTGGTGCCGAACCGTCCTGGGCGCGCGCCGCGTGGCTCATCGGCGAGGGGCGCGAAGGGGAGGGGCTCACCGCCGCCATGGCCGCGACGGAGACCGGCGCTCTTGGTAGCTGGCTGGTGCTCGAGGCGCTGGCCGGCGCCTACCTCGACGTGCCCGCGGAGCGCCTGCGGCTCACTCCGGCGCTGCCCGGAACGGACACTCAGGCGCGCGTGCCGGTCTTCGCCCCCACGTACTGGGCGACGGTCACGCGGCAGCGCACCTCGGCCGGCGAGCGCGTGGGCTTCTGGCTGGACCGCGTGCTGCCCGGGCTGCCGGCCATGCCGGCTCCTGGCGCGCCAAAGCCGGAGACGCCGCCGTCGGCGGGGCTCGACATCCGCGAAGTGGTGCTGAGCAAGGGCCCCGCGCCTCGGGTGGAGGTGGCGGCTCGCCGCGGCCTGGCGCCGCTCGCAGGAACCCAGGGGATCGATGCGCGCGGGCGGCTCGTGTTCGCCTTCGAGCCGCCCATCCATCTCGTTACGGGGCAGCGACTGGAGTTCGTGCTGAAGCCGCGCTGACGACGGCCTCCTCCGTGAGCACGGGCTGGATATAGGCCTCGGCCGTCCGTGTGAGGCGGTCGAACCACACACCCGAGCAATCGACCATGGGGAGCCACCAGGCGCTCGGGCGGTGCTCGGCGTGGCGCAGTCCGTTGCTCGTCAGGATGGCGTTCCGCACGAGGCGCACGCGCTCCATCTCCGCTTCACGCTCGATCCGCTCGGCCGCCTCGCGCGCGGCATTCGCTTCCGCGCCCCGCTCGATCTCCCACCGGTCCAGCTTGAGGCGGGCGATGCACTGCAGCAGCTCGCGGCGGCGGTCGTGCAGCTCGGCGATGCGCACGTCGAACGTCTCCCGCTTCTGCTCCTCGTCGGGCGTCCAGTCCTCGGTCGCGCGGAAGTGGTCGCCCTTGGCTTGCTCGGTCGTGCGCACCCCGTCCCGCACCTCGGCCAGCTCGCGATAGAGGCCGTCCACGTGGCGCTGAATGGCCGCCGCCCGTGCCCGAATCTCTCGCAGACGGGCCTTCGCCTCGTCATACTCCGCCAGCTTCTGGCTCCAGCTCGCCTCGCTCTCGGCTAGGTGCCCCATCAGCGCGCGTGGTTGCCGCAGCGACGGCAGACGCTTCAGCAGCCGATCCTGCTCGTCCGCCACGTCCTGCCACCGCCGCGCGAACTCGGACGCCATGATCTCCCCGGCGCCCATCGTCGCCGCCAGATGCTCGGGCAGCGCGAACCGAGCGTGGAAGTCGGTCATCGAGTCCCACGTGTGGTAGTGCAGGCGCAGGATCGGGTGCGCTACGATCGGGACGCCATGGCCCCGGATGCGGTCGTTCATGCGGCGCGTCCGCGTCACGTACCCCGACCCCTCCTCGTTGAACACGAAGATGAACTCGCTGCCCAGCATCGAGATGAGCGCTACCGCCTTGCCGACGAGCGTGACGTCCGGGCCGAACCGGTCGCAGAGGACTTCCGCCAGGTCGCGCGCGCTGTTGAGCGGGCGTCGCAGCGGGATGCGGATGGGCGTGCGCGTCTCGATGTGGACCGCGCGCAGCGTCACGCGCAGGGTGCCGCGCCCGTCCTTCGGCAGCACCACGTCGAAGGGCAGTGCGCCGAGACCGAACTGATCGAGCGTGTAGATCTCGCTGCCGCCGACCGCCTCGTTGTAGGCGGCGGCAGCCAGCGCCCGGGTCTCATTGTTTAGGAATAGGTCCGCAAACTTAAACCGCGGTAGGTCGCAGGTCTCCGGGTTGAAGCGCAGCAGATCGGTGGTCGAGGTGACCGATACGTTCTGCGGCTGCGAGCCCAGCAGCAGCGAGAACACGTGCGGGAAGAGCGCCTGGTACAGGTCCGTCATGCGGGCGTGCGGGTGCTGCAGGCGGTAGTCTCTGGCCCGAGCCACCAGCCCGTCCGCCAGCGCCACCGCCTTCTCCCGACAGCAGAGCGACGCCACCGCATCGGTGGTGCCCCGGAAGCCCCACTCCAGCATCTGCTCCAGCGCGTCCCCCAGCTCGCAGAGCGACACGTTGTTCACGATGAGGTCGCGCGAACCCGTGTAGACCAGGCCGCGCCATCCCCATGCCTCCGATACCCGGTTGAGGAACTCGGTGCGCTCGCGGCGGTCGCGGCCGGCCACGCGGCGGAAGGGGACTCCGGCGTTGATGAAGTCATGCCGAGTGGGGAAGACCTCGTTGCCGAACAGCCGCGAGATCTCGCCGGCTGCCGACCAGAGGTCCTTCGTCGCGCCGTCGTTGTGCGGCATCAGCTCGAACCGCGCGCCGTCCGAGCGCTGCACGCGGGCCTTGGCGAAGTAGTCGGTGTCGTGCACGCCCAGAACCAGCCGCCCGCCAACCCCGGTCTCCGCCAGCCAGCGCAGGAGCACCGCCTTCATCGGCTCGTCCCACCAGATCGTCTGGCCAAGCGCGAGGAAGGGCGTATCCGGGTATCGGGAACGCAGCTCGGTCAGCGTGGGCTCGACCGACCGGTGAAGATCCGTCACGAGGTGTGCTCCATGGTGTCATCGATCTCGGGCCGCGGGCTGCTCACCCGTATGGACGTACGGGGCACTCCAGGCCGCGGTTCCGTGAAGCGTGGCATCGTCACCATGCATCGTGGCAGTGTACTACATGAGGTAGGGCATGCAGGCTCGGTCGACGTCGGGGCCGTACTGCTCGCCGAAGTGGTTCAGGTGGACCAGGAGCGGCAGGAGCTGCAGCAGCAGGCGCCGCTCCGGGTAGCCGGCGTCCAGCGGATACGCGTGCCGGTACGCCTCCATCATGCCCGCCGGGAAGCCGCCGAACAGCTCGATGTACGCGATCTCCACCTCGCGGTCCGCGCGATAGACAGCCGGGTCCACCAGCGCCGCGTCGTCGCCCACGGGCAGGAAGTTGCCCGACCACAGGTCGCCGTGAACCAGGCAGGGGCGCGCTTCACGCGGCAGCAGGTCGTCGATCCGCTCGCAAATGCGCATCAGGCAGTGCTCGCGCTGCGGATGCAGCCTCCGCCCGCGCCGCGCGATGTCGATCTGCGGGAGGAGACGGCGGTCGCGGTAGAACTCGGGCCACGTCGGCGCGGGCGCGTTCACCTGCGGCAGGATGCCGATGAAGTTGTCGCGCTCCAGCCCGAACGAGCCGGCCGCAGCCCCCGTCGACCGGTGCATCTCGGCCAGCCCCTCGCCGAACCGATGCGCGAACCGCGTCGGGTTGCTCGGCTGCCGAACGTCGACGTACTCCATCGCGAGGAAGGGGAGGCGGGCCTCCGGCCCATCTGCCCAGAGCACCGGCTCCGGCACGCGGAGCGCCCGGGCCGCCGCGAGGCGCCGCAGGCCGTCTGCCTCTGCCTCGAAGAAGCCCGCCGGAGCGTCCAGCCGCCACTTCACGAAGAGCGTCTCTCCGTCGGCATCCACCCGCGCCGCCTGGTTGATCATCCCGCCGCCTATGGAGGAGACCCCGCGCACTGGGCCGCCGAGCCGGTCCTCCAGACGGGCAGCGATTTCGGCGGGAAGGGCGTTCACAGGCCGCGTTCCTTGCGTATCGTATCCAGAAGGCGCGCCGTCGCGCCGTCGAGCAGCTCGTAGACGCGGTCGAACCGGCCGTCGTAGTACGGATCGGGCACCTCGTCGCAGCCCGACTCCGGATCGTAGCTCATCATGGGGCGAACCACCGCGCTGCCCGAGCCGATCCGGCGGACATCGGCCAGGTTCTCGTCGTCCATCGTGATCACGTAGTCGAAGCGGTTCAGGTCCTCTGGCAGGATGCGGCGGGCGCGGTGCTCGTAGGCGATGTGGTGGCGGCGCAGCACGCCCTGGGTGCCGGGGTGCGGCGGCTCTCCCACATGCCAATGCCCGGTTCCCGCGGAGTCGACCTCGATCTGGTCTGCTAGACCCGCCTCCCGTACTTTGTGGCTGAAGATGGCCTCGGCCATGGTCGACCGGCAGATGTTGCCGAGGCAGACGAACAACACGCGCGTCATGCAGAGTCCTTTCGAGCGGTTGGTACCGGCTTCAGAATACCCTGGGATCGTGCGAGGCACTGCGAGGTTGCACGCGTGCTCGTGGAACAGTCTGAAGGCGCCGGAATCCGGCTGGTTGTCGGGCGTCAGGACTCCAATTCGGTTGACAACCGACCGAAAAAGCTGTTACACTGCCGCAGATTCGGGTGTCTATCACAGTGTTGCGTGGCAGACACCATCCCTAAGGCGACAATTGAATAGCGCAGGCACCCCAAACGCAACCTAGTGTGCCGACACACCGCCACGGAAGGACAGGCTATGGCAATACGCCTCCGACTTCGCTGGGCGCTCTTGTGCGTCGCGGCTACTCAGGGAGCGCTTCTGGCTATCAGTGCCGAGGCATCCCAAACGGTGACCGTCGGGCGAGGCGACTCGATCGACAGCTTGGCCCGGAAGTACCACGTCTCCACCAGTGACATCGCGCGAGCAAACGGCATCAAGCCGGATGCAATGGTGCGCGACGGCACCAAACTCACTATCCCCGATCCCCCCAAGCCCGTTCTGAACGCGGCTACCATTCGCGTCGCCTCGACGGTTCAGGGCGATCGCATCGGCGTGCGCCTCGGGCCCGGCCAGGAGTACCGCCGCGTCGCGATGGTCGACCATGGCGACCGCGTCGTGGCGACTCACCGGCTGAACGAGTGGACGCAGGTCCAGTTGGCTGGCGGCAAGACGGGCTGGATCAAGAGCGAGTTCCTGAGCGCTCCGACTGCGGCTGCGCCGGCTCCGGCGCCTGCAGTGGCCCAGCGCCCTGCCGTCCCGGCCAAGCCCGCGCCCGCCCGCCAGATGGCCACCCTCAAGGGCGACAATGTGATGCTGAGGACCCAGGCGTCCGCCGCTTCGGCGGGCAAGGGGCTCCTGGACCGCGGCGCCACCGGGCTCGTAGTCGCTCGGCAGAGCGGGTGGGTGCAGCTCAAGTTCAACTCCGGCAGATCCGGATGGGTGCGCGGCGACTTCGTTCGCGAGTTCTCCAAGGCCGCACCGACGGTTGCGTCTGCCAACTCCGGCCCCAAGGTTGTCACCATCAAGGGCGACAACGTGTCGCTGCGGGCCGCGGCTGCGGTGTCCAGCAAGCGCCTCGCGCTGATCAACCACGGCGATCACCTGAGCGTGGTCTCGACGTCGGGCCAGTGGGCGAAGGTCGCCTGCAGTGGCCAGACCGGCTGGGTCCGCCGCGACCTGCTCACCTCGACGCTGTCGGGCTCGGGTTCGAGCGGCACCCGCGTGGCCTGTGTGCGGGGCGACCGCGTTTCCATCCGCACCAAGCCGGACGCCACCAGCCGCCGCCTGACGATGGTCGACGACGGTCAGCGCCTGCGCATCGTGGGCCGGCAGGACGGTTGGGCGCAGATCAAGCTCGCCAGCGGCAAGACCGGCTGGATTCGCGACGACTTCGTCGGCTATACGGCCGCCCGCGTCGCCCGCGTCGAGCGCCGGAGCACCCGCCTCGCGTCCAACCGCCGCAGCCATCGCCGCGGATCGTGGAGGCACTACAGCAGCCGGCCCGAGTCCGATGCGCCCGAGGCGTCGGACGACGTCATTCGCACCGCCTACAACTATCGCGGCACCCGCTACCGCTACGGCGCGAGCGGCGGCGGCGGGTTCGACTGCTCCGGCTTCACCAGCTACGTCTACCGCAAGCAGGGCGTCGCGCTGCCGCACTCGGCGGCGGGGCAGTTCCAGGAAGGCAAGCGGGTCAAGTCCGGCGAACTGAAGCCCGGCGACCTGGTCTTCTTCCATACGACGCGCCGCGGCATCTCGCACGTCGGTATGTTCGTGGGGAAGGGCAAGTTCATTCACGCGTCCAGCGCCGGCGGCCGGGTGCGCGTCGACAGCCTGAACGACGGCTACTACCAGTCGCGCTACCGCGGGGCACGCCGCGTCCGCTAGCCGAGCCCGGCCGCGGTAGGATGGGCCTCCGTGCCCGTCCAGAGCCTGCTGCGGTAGGATGGGCCTCCGTGCCCGTCCAGAGGCCGCTGCGGTAGGATGGGCCTCCGTGCCCGTCACGCGAAGGTCGCCATCCATATGACAAGGGGTTCCTCCACACACGGAGGAGCCCCTTGTTGCGTGAATGGCGTCAAGATGCTATACTTTTCTCTACCTTTCGGCCCACGGCGGCCCGTGCACCCACGTGCCGGGCGCAAGTGGCGGCTGCCGTGCGTAGAGTCGACCGTGCGAGCGGTTGCCCCTCGCACAAGTCCGCCTTAGCCTGGATCATGCGCGAGAGCCGTGGTGGGATGGGCCTCCGTGCCCGTCCGGTGGCACTCATGCATCAGTCGAGTTAGGAGCAAGTGGTTGTTCGCCCGTTTGCGAGAGGACGTCCAGTCCGTCATGCGCCGCGACCCCGCGGCGCGTAACCTGTGGACCGTCCTCATCTACCCGGGGTTCCACGCCATCCTGTGGCACCGGGTGGCGCACGCCTTCTGGACAACCAAGCTCCCGCCCCGCGAGTGCTGGAAGTGGCTGGCTCGCGCCATCTCGCACGTCTCGCGCGGCCTCACCGGCGTCGAGATCCATCCGGGCGCGCAGATCGGCAGGCGCTTCTTCATCGACCACGGCATGGGAGTGGTCATCGGCGAAACGGCCGTCATCGGCGACGATGTTCTGATGTACCACGGCGTCACCCTGGGCGGCACCAGCCTGGAGAAGGTGAAGCGCCACCCGACCATCGGCAGCAACGTGATGATCGGCATGGGCGCCAAGATCGTGGGCGCCGTCACCATCGGCGACAACTGCAAGATCGGCGCGAACGCCGTCGTCAACAAGGATATCCCGCCCAACTGCAGCGTGGTGGGCATCCCCGGCAGGATCGTCGTGCGCGATGGCCTTCGCGTGGATGACGACGTGCCGGTGATGGACAACGTCATCAACCGTGTGGACCCGCAGGACGCCGTCGTGCGTGAGCTGCGCCAGAGGGTGGAGCTGCTCGAGCAGCACATCGAGAAGCTGGAGCAGCACCTGCGAGACCACGAGGAGTTCGAGGACCCGCGGCCGGCGCGCTAGCATGGCGCCCGGATCGCTTCCACCGAGCGCCCCAATGGCGCCTCGGCACTACATATGGACAGAGGCCATTCCATGTCGCATCGCCGTCTGAAGGCGGCTAGTATCTGCTGCATCGTGTGCGTGACTGCCGGCGCGGCTGCCACGCTGGGCGCCACCCGCCGCGACCCCGCCGCCGTCCCGTCCGGCGTCTCCGTTGCGGGCATGCCGTGGGGGGGCAAGACCCGCGCCGCCGCGCGCGACTCCCTGCTCGGCTGGATGAAGCGCGCCGGCGACCACGCCGTCGTGCTCTCCGCTGCGCTGCCGAATGCCGCCGCGCGCGAGTGGAGCGCGCCCTGCGCCAAGCTGGGCCTCACGGTCGACGTGGACAGAACCGTGGGCGCGGCCCTGGCGGTGGGGCAGGACGAGGGGCTCTATCAGCGCGTCGTGGGCCTGGTGTCCGGCCGGCGTCCGGTGACCGTGCCCGTGGCGTGGCGCTTCGATGAGGCGGCCGCCAAGCGCTACCTCGCCAACGCCGTCCTTCCCTCGATCCGGCGGCCCGCCAAGGACGCTCGCTACCTCGTGCGCGGCGGCGGCGCCCAGGTCGTGCCGGAGCAGTCCGGCCTCGACGTCGATATGAAGGCCGCCCTGGACGCCATCCGCGCCACCGATCCGCAGAGCGGCGCCGAGGTCGCGCTGCCGCTCAAGGTGGTCCAGCCCCGCATCACGTCGTCGCAGCTCGCGGGCATCGAGGGCGAGGTCTCCTCGTTCAGCACCCACTACAGCGAGCGAGGCAACCGCGCCCGCAACATCGAGGTCGCCTGCCGCCACATCGACGGCACCGTGCTGCTCCCCGGCGACGTGTTCTCCTACAACGCCGTCGTCGGCCCCCGGGAGTCCGAAGCCGGTTTTCGCATGGCGCCGGTCATCATCCGCGGCAAGCTCGAGGACGGCATGGGTGGCGGTGTCTGCCAGGTCTCGACAACGCTCTACAATGCCGCGCTCCTGGCCGACCTGGAGATCGTCTCGCGCACGCACCACGCGTTCCCCGTGCACTACGTCTCGCCCGGGCGCGACGCTACCGTGGCCTACGGCTCGATCGACTTCCGGTTCAAGAACAACACGGACGCCCCGATCGCGGTGGCCGCGGATGGCTCCGGTGGCCGCGTGCTGATGCGGGTGTTCGGTAAGCGCGTGCCCGGCCGCGAGGTCCGGCTGGAGCGCACAGGCGTCGAGACGATCGACGCGCCCGTCAAGACCACCGTCGACCCCAAGCTGCCGCTCGGGAAGCGGGTCCTCGTCGATCCGGGCCGCAGTGGGCATCGCGCCCGCCTGTGGCGCGTGGTCAAGGTGAACGGTCAGCTCTCGAAGCGGGAGATGATTTCCAGCGACAGCTACTCGGCGTTCACGCGGATCGTGACGGTCAGCCCCGGGTTCGGGCGGTCTCGCACGCCGCGCCCGGCCGGGCAGCCCGTGGCGCCTGGAAGTGGGGGAGCGCCCGCGCCGGCCCCGTCCGCGTCCGGCGCCTCCGCCACCGCGCCGGCCAGCGCCGGCGGCACTGGGATGTAGTCACCACTCAGATTCGGACGAGAGAAGGGCCCCGGTTCGCGCGAACCGGGGCCCTTCTCTCTGTTTCCGGCATCGCCAGACAAAACCAAGTGGAAAACGAGTGCCGAATCGGGTGCGAGGCCCTTGACAGTATAGAGCCCCGCGTTATATCATGTGGTCACCATGTGGTGACTGGGTGGCGGCGACGTGGTGACCGCCCACCATTTCGAGGCGATTTCGGTGTCAGAGACCAGCGATTTCGAGTTCTGGGGGGAATTCGAGCACGGCGTGGACGATAAGGGCCGCGTCGTCATTCCCGTCGACTTCCGGGACGGCTTGGGCGACGAGTTCGTCGTCACACGAGGCCCGGACCACTCGGTGCTGGCCATGCCCATCCCCCTCTGGGAACGGATCGCTCAGACTCTGAAAGACCGTCTTCTGCAGAGCGATGGCGATATCCTTCAACGTTTGCTCGGCGGAAGAGCAATTGTGAAGCTCGACCCGCAGTACCGGCTGGCCATCCCGAAGCACCTGCGCGAGTGGGCGGGCATCAGCTCGAGCCACAGCGCCGTGCTCAGTGGCCAGGGCCGGAAGTTCGAGATCTGGAGCAAGGTCAAGTGGGATGGCTTCATGGAAGGCGGACCGGCTATGTACGAAGCCGCGAGCAACCTGGGCATCCCAGACCTGATAGCGCCGTGAGCGCCCCGGGACACGTGCCGGTCATGCTCGACGAGGTCGTCGAGTGGCTGGCCCCGCGATCCGGTGGTGTCTGGGTGGATGCCACCCTCGGCCTGGGCGGCTACGCCCGCCGAATCGCCGAGGCAGTCGGTCCGTCCGGAACGCTCATCGGCATCGACCAGGACGACCAGGCCCTCCAGGCTGCCGCCGCCGCGCTGGCCGATCTCGAAGCATGCTTCGTGCCCGTCAAGTCGAACTTCAGGCGGCTGCAGTCCGTTCTCGATGAGGCCGGTATCGCCGCGGTCGATGGGGTGGTTGCCGATCTCGGAGTGAGTTCGCTCCAGCTCGATTCGGCCGAACGCGGGTTCTCCTGGCGTGCCGATGCGCCGCTGGACCTCCGCATGGACCCGTCGCAAGGCGAGACCGCCGCGCAAGTGCTGGCCCGCGTCGACGAGCGCGAGTTGACGAAGGCCCTCTACGAGATAGCGGATGAGCGGTGGGCGGCGCGGATCGCTCGGTTCGTGGTGGAGCGCCGCGCGGCGAAGCCGCTGGAGACGACGCAGGATTTGGCGGACCTGGTGAGCCGGGCCATACCGAAGTCGGCCTGGCCGCCCAGCATCCACCCGGCGACTCGGTGCTTCATGTGCCTCCGGGTGATGGTGAACGACGAATACGGGGCGCTGCGCGAGCTGTTGGAAGCCGCGGCGTCCCGGTTGCTTCCCGGAGGCCGCATCGTGGTCGCGAGCTACCACTCCGGCGAAGACAGGATCGTGAAGCAAGCGTTCCAGAGGCTGTCGGGGCGCTGTGAGTGCCCGAGGGAGCTTCCCGAGTGTCGATGCGGGGCCAGACGCGTGCTCCGCGTTCTCACGAAGAAGCCCATCGGCCCATCCGAAGCGGAGATCGCCCGCAACCCAAGAGCCAGGAGCGCGAAGCTGCGGGCGGCGGAGAAGGTAACGGAATGACGAGAGGGGGCGAGCGCCCCTGATGTAGGAGTATCGAGATGGCGACGATGACAAGCCGGGTGCAGCCCCTCTACAACCCGTCGAGGGCCCGTGCCGATCACGCGGTGGTGGCCTCGCCGATCGCGCGCCCGATCCGGGGCACGCGGTCGGTCCCGATCAATGCCGCCATGCCCATCGCCATCGCCATGTGCGCGGCGCTGATGCTGTCGATCTACCTCGGCGGCGTCATGATGCAGTACCAGGCCAACTACCAGCGGGTCGCGTTGAACAACGAGATCAACAGCCTCCGCCATCGCCAGCAGGAACTCCGGCTCCTGCGCGACGAGGCGAAGCTGGCTGCCAACGCCGAGTCGTGGGCTGCGGCGCAGAAGATGGTCAGGAACGCTCCCGCGAAGGTTCTCCGTGAGGGAACGAGGTAGACGCACATGGCTGTACAGGTTCGCCGGCCCGATGAGCTGGGCCGCCGGCTGACCCAGGTAAGCCTCCTCTTCACGGCGGGCTACGTCTTGCTCGTAGCCCGCCTTGTCGCGCTTCAGGTGATCCAGGGCCACGCACTGCGAGACGACGCCATCAGCGCCCGCTCGTCGCACCCGCGCATTGTCCAGGCTCCCCGCGGAGCCATCCTCGATCGGAATGGCCGCCCCCTCGCGCTGACCGTCTACTACGGGACGCTCGTCTGCGACCCGACCAAGATCGCGAAGCCCGATGAGGCCGCGGCCATCCTGGCTCGCGTCCTGCGGGGCGACGTCGCGGCGATCCGAGCCAGGCTGAACCCCGTCGTGAAGACGGTGCCGGTTAGCAAGGAACACCCGAAGGGCATCGTCGAGAGCCGCCGGGAGGTGATCCTGGAGGACCTGAGCGCATCGCAATGCGCCGATCTGCGCGGCGTGCTGGCCACCACCAAGCCCAAGACGCTGCTCCAGGGCATCTACATCGAGGACTCGACGCGGCGAACCGCCGAGGGCGGACCGGACTGCGCCCAGCTCGTCGGCCTGGTCCGCGAGGGCGTCGACCACCAGCCGCACGGCATCTCGGGCCTCGAGCGAGGCGCGGAGGCCACTCTCGTTGGCACGCCGGGCCGCTACGAGGCCGAGTTCGACCGGCGCGGCCGCGTGATACCGGGCACCCAGCGCAAGTGGCTGGACGCCAAGCCCGGTCTCGATGTCCGCGTCTCGGTCGATGCAGCCATCCAGCATATCGCGGCCACCGAGCTGCAGGCGGCGATGCAGACCACCCGTGCGAAGGCCGGCACCGTCGTCGTCATCGACCCGCGAACCGGCGACGTGCTGGCCATGGCGAGCGCGCCCACGTTCGATCCAGCCAACCGGTCTGCCAGTAACCTGACCATCGAGAAGCAGAAGGACCGCGCCTTCATGCGGTACGAGCCTGGCTCCACCATGAAGGCCATCTCCATCGCCAGCGCCCTCGACGACGGCGACGTCTCGCCCTCGACGACGCTCTACTGCGGCGGCTCGATCAAGATCGGCAAGCGCGCCCTGAGCTGCGCCGCGCACGGCGACAGCACGAGTTCCGCACATGGCTCGGAGAACCCGACGCAGATCCTGGAGCACTCCTGCAACGTCTGCACGGCGCAGATCGGCGCCAAGATGGGGCTGGACCGCCTGGAGGCGCACATCGAGGCGTTTGGGCTCCTCGATCCCGCCGGCCTGGGCCTGCCCGCCGACGCCCGCGGCCATATCGGCATGGGGCGCGGCCTCCTGGAGCGCGGAGTGGGCAAGGCCGCGCGCGTGGCCTTCGGGCAGTCCGTCGTCGTGACGCCGATGGGCATGGCGTACGCCTACGCCGCGCTCGCGAACGGCGGCGTGCCGATGAAGCCCCGCCTCGTGCTGTCACAGGAAGACCCGGACGGCCGCGTGGTGCGTCGCTTCGACCCGCAGCCTCTGAAGCGCGTCGTGCGGCCGGAGACGGCCCGGTTCATCGTCGCGGCCCTCGAGAAGGCCGTGGTCTCCGGCACCGGCAAGAAGGCTCAGGTGCCTGGGTACTCGGTGGCCGGCAAGACGGGCACGGCCCAGAAAGTCGCGGAGGGGCACGGCGGCTATGCATCGGGCTGCTTCGTCTCGTCGTTCATCGGCATGATCCCCGCGCGCGCACCCCGCGCTGTCATCGCGGTGGTGGTCGACGAGCCGCAGGAGGGGCACCTCGGCGGCGTGGTGGCTGCCCCGGTGTTCCGCGAGGTGGCCAAGCGCCTGATGTGGCATCTGAAGGTGCCGCCGGACAAGCCTGAGACCGCCAACCAGAAGCTCGTAGCAGCGGAGTAGGTCACGGTCGCCCGGCGTGCGTCCGGGGTCGGCGGTATCATTACTGGGGTCCGTCCTGGCCTAAGGTGGCGCACGAGCGCCGTGGTGGGGTGGGCGCCCCCGCCCGCCCGGTACGACCAATGAGGTGGTAGGGGTCTCCGAGCCTGACGGCTGCGGGGCTCACGAACTGGTGTGGCAACACGAGAGGCACGGCAATGCGGCTGATAGAGGCGTGTGCGGGGATCGAGGGGCTGCGGATCGTCGGCGATGGCGCCGTCGAGGTGTGCGGCATCGGGCATGACTCCCGTGCCGTCTCGCCCGGCGACCTCTTCGTCTGCCTCGTAGGCGAGCACGTCGACGGACACCGCTTCGCGGCGCAGGCCGTGGCGAGCGGCGCGGCCGCCATCGTCGCACAGGCCGACCGCGCGGACGGTCTGGACCTCGCCGTGCCCATCGTGGCAGCGGATGACACCCAGTGCGCCCTGGCAGCCCTCGCCTCCGCGATCCACGGGCATCCGTCGTCCAAGATGCTGCTCGTTGGAATCACGGGCACCAATGGCAAGACGACGACGATGCGCATGGTGGCCGCCATCCTGAAGGCCGCCGGGCGCACGGTCGGCACCATCGGAACGCTGGGCGCGGACCTGATGGACGAGCCGCTCCCCTCCGAGCACACCACGCCCCAGGCCGACCAGTTGCAGGGCCTCCTCGCCGAGATGGCCGGGCGCGGCGCCGACGCCGTCGTGATGGAGGTGTCCTCGCACGCGCTGGCGCAGCGCCGCTCCGACGGCTGCCTGTTCGACGGCGCCGCGTTCACCAACCTGACGCAAGACCACCTCGACTTCCACGAGACCTTCGAGGCGTACTACGCGGCCAAGCTCAGGCTCTTCACGGACTACGCCCAGGATGCGGCAGCGGCGGGCAAGGCGTTCGCGGCCGCCGTCAACGTGGACGATCCCTGGGGGCAGCGGCTTGCGGGCGAGTCCGCCGGCCGGGTGCTGACCTACGGCCTCTCCGCCGCCGCGGATGTTCGGGCGGAGGATGTCGCGGTCGACGTGAGCCACGTTCAGTTCACGGCGCAGTCGCCGGCCGGTCCGATCGCGGTGCGCCTGAACATCGGCGGCTCGTTCCAGGTACACAACGCGCTGGCGGCCGTGAGCGTCGCGCTGGGGCTCGGCATTGCCCCGGCGACCATCGAGGCCGGGCTGGCCGCGCTCGACCTGGTGCCCGGCCGCTTCGAGTCGGTGTCCACGGGGCGCGGCTTCTCGGTCATCGTCGACTACGCGCACACGCCTGACGCAGTGGGCAACGTGCTGGACGCGGCCCGCAGGCTCGACCCGAAGCGCCTCATCGTGTTGTTCGGCTGCGGCGGCAACCGCGACCGCAAGAAGCGCCCGCTAATGGCCCGCATCGCCGCCGAGAAGGCCGACGTCGTGGTAGTGACGTCCGACAACCCGCGCCACGAGGACCCGCACGCCATCATCCAGGATGTGCTGGTGGGGCTCGACGGCTCTACGAAGCCGTCCCACACCGAGCCCGACCGCCGCGCCGCCATCGCATGGGCGCTGGGAGAAGCGCGCGACGGCGATATCGTGGTCCTGGCGGGCAAAGGGCACGAAACGTACCAGATCGTGGGCGACGAGCACCTGCCCTTCGACGACCGCGAGGTTGCGCGGGAGCTTCTGAGCGCGGGAGCCGGTCGATGAACCTGGCCGCCGTGGGGGAGGGCTTCGCAGTCGGCCTCGTCGTGAGCGCTGCGGTGGGCAAGCCGCTGCTCTCGATGCTCCGCCGCATCGGCGTCCGGCAGACGGTCTCGGAGAACGCTCCGGCCCGGCATCGGGGCAAGCAGGGCACGCCCACGATGGGCGGCCTGATGATCCTGGCGGGCATCACGGTTCCGGTGCTGCTGGACATCGCGCTGCGCCCGGGCCATGGCCAGGCGCTGGTCCTGCTGGCGGTCACGTGGGCGTTCGGCCTCATCGGCTTCGTCGATGACTACCTGATCGCGACGCGCGGCAAGAACCTCGGCCTGCGGGCCCGCTCGAAGTTCGGGATGCAGGTCGTCGCGGCCGCCGCGTTCGTCGCGTACCTGTGGCATACGGCGGCGCCGGGCCGCACCACGATGGTCGGCTCGTTCGACGCCGGGACCTGGTACTACCTGCTGGCCGGCTTGTTCATCGTGGGCATGTCGAACGCACTGAACTTCACCGATGGCCTGGACGGTTTGGCCGGCGGCGCCACGGTGATCGTCGCGCTCGCGACGGCGATGCTGGTGCTGGCGGCGGGCGGCTCCGGGTGGCTCCCGCTGTTCGGCGGCGCGGTGGCGGGCGCGTGCGGGGGCTTCCTGATCTACAACCGCCACCCGGCCCGCGTGTTCATGGGTGACGTCGGCTCCCTGGCGCTGGGAGCGGCCCTCGCGGCGATGGCGCTGCTGGGCAAGGTGGAAGTGCTGTTCCAGCTCGGTGCGGCGGTCATGTGGGCCGAGCTGATCTCCGTCATGATCCAGGTGACGGTGTTCAAGTACCGCCGCAGGCGCTACGGGCTGGAGGTGGCGCGCGCGCGCCGCGTGTTCCTGCGCACGCCGCTGCACCACCATTTCGAAGAGCTGCGCTGGCCCGAGACCCGCATCGTCGCGATGTTCTGGGGCGCCAGCGTGCTTGCATCGATTGCTGCTGTGATCCTGTCGCTTCTTTCGCACTCATAACCTGGGCCAACGAGCCCGCATTCATGGGGACAAGTCAGTGGTGTGCACCTTGAGCCAATCCGAGTTTGCCGGACTACGCATTGCAGTTGTGGGGATCGCCCGAACAGGGCTGGCGGCAGCGCCCGTGCTGCGCGACCTTGGCGCGAGCGTCTTGCTGTCCGACGCCGCCGTCGAGGAGGCGCTGGGCGAGCGCGCCGTCGAGGCTCGCGGCCTGGGCGTCGATGTCGTGACCCATGCCTCGCCGGAGGCCTCGCTGCGCGGCGTGGACCTCGTCGTGCCCGCGCCGGGCATCCCAGCCGACTCGCCGGTGCTGCGCCTCGCGGTCCGGCAGGGCATCCCGGTCCTCTCCGAGATCGAGGTGGCCTACCGCGTCGCCCGCGCGCCGATCCTGGCGGTGACCGGCACCAATGGCAAGACGACCACGACCATGTGGCTCGGCGCCATGCTCGCCGCCGCCGGGCGCCGCACGTGGGTCGCCGGGAACGTGGCGGCGGACGAGGTCAAGCAGGCGCTCGTCACCGCCGCCTACCAGGCCGAGCCGACCGACGCCATCGTCGCCGAGATCAGCAGCTTCCAGCTCGAATGGGTCGAGCGCTTCCGCCCGGCCGTGGGCATCCTGACGAACATCACGCCCGACCACCAGAACCGCCACCGCACGATGGCAGAGTACATCGGGTGCAAGGCGCGCCTGTTTGCCGCCCAGACGCCCGAAGACTGCGCCATCGTCAACGCCGTGAACGCTCCGGCCCGCCGCATCGGTGCGGGCGTCAACTCGCGCCTCGTCTGGTTCGACCGCGGCAATTGCGTCAGCGCCGACTCTGCGTGCGTCCGCGACGGCTGGCTGACCGTGTGCTGGGAGGGCGAGGAGCATCGCCTCTGCCGGGCCGAGGAGTTGCGCCTGCCGGGCACGCACAACATCGAGAACGGCCTGGCCGCCGCGGCCGCCGCCATCGCGTTCGGCGCGCATCCCGAGGCCGTCGCCCAGGCGCTGCGGGAGTTCGAGCCGGTCGCCCATCGCATGGAGCCCGTCGGCGAGGTGGGCGGGGTGCGCTACATCAACAACTCGATGTGCACCAACGTCGACGCCGCGTGCCGCTCAATTGAAGCCATCGACACCCCGACCGTCGTCATCGCCGGCGGCTCCTCCAAGGACGCCGACTTCACGCTCCTGGCCCCGGTTATCGCGCGGCGAGCCAAGCGCCTGGTGCTGATCGGCCAGTCCGCCGATGCCATCGAGGCAGCGGTCCGCGCGACCGGCTACGACGCCATCGACCGGGCGGAGAGCCTGGAGCAGGCCGTCGAGCTGGCCGCGAGCGCAACCGAGCCGGGTGACACGGTGCTGCTCAACCCGGCTTGCGCCAGCTTCGGCATGTTCCGCGACTTCGAGGAGCGTGGCGCGGCCTTCCGCCACATCGTACGCGGGCTGCGGCGGTGAGCACCATGACGCTGGACCGGCGGCGAGGCGGCACCGACCTCGTCCTCTTCTACACCACGGTGATCTTGGTCGCCGTGGGCGTTGTCATGGTCTTCAACGCCAGCCTGGCCCGGCCGATGACGGCCACGCAGAACGCCGTGTTCTACCTGGCCAGGCAGAGCGTGTTCGGCGTCGTCGGTCTGCTCGCGATGCTCTTCGCGATGCGCATCCCGTACACGCGCTACCGCGAGATGGCCTCGCCGTTCATGGTTGCGACCCTCGCCATGTTGTTCCTGGTTCCGTTCATCGGGATCGCGGACAACGGCGCCAGACGGTGGCTGGGCTACGGCCCGATCCGCATCCAGCCCTCCGAGATCGCCAAGCTCTCCCTCATCCTCTACCTGGCGGCCCTGCTCACGCGGCGCGGCTTCGACATCAAGGACCTGTGGGGTGGGGCGATCGCGCCGCTCTGCGTGCTCGGCTTCGCCTGCTTCATGGTGGAGGTGGAGCCCGACCTCGGCACGGCGCTCGTGATGGGCCTCACCGGCCTGACCGTGCTCTTCCTCGGCGGCGCGCGCATCAAGCACATGGCCGGGGTCGTCGGCGCGGCGCTGCTGATGGTCGGACTCGCGGCCCTCCGGCATCCCTACCGCCTCGAGCGCATCCGCACGTTCCTCGACCCGGAGCGGGACCCGACCGGCACCACCTATCAGGTCATCCAGGGCATCCAGGCCGTGGGCTCCGGCCAGTGGGCGGGACTGGGCTTCGGCAACGGGCGCGCGAAGTTCTACCTGCCCGCCGCCAACACCGACTACATCTTCGCCACGCTCGCAGAGGAGATGGGCCTGCTGGGCGGGATGGCGCTGATCGGCCTCTTCCTGGTCATGGGCTGGCGCGCCTTCCTCATCGCCCGCGACGCCCCCGACGCCTTCGGCACCCTGGTCGCGGCGGGCATTGGGGCGTGGTTCAGTTGGCAGGCGCTGCTCAACATGCTCGTCGTCACGGGCGCCGCGCCGGCCACGGGAGTGCCGCTGCCGTTCGTCAGCTACGGCGGTTCGTCGCTGGTCATCACGCTGGTCGGCGTCGGCATCCTGCTGAACATCTCCCAGTACTGCGAGCGCCGGTCTCGGCGTAGGATCGGATTGGGAGCATGAGAGTCGTCGTCACGGGAGGCGGCACGGGGGGGCACATCTCCCCGGCCATCGCCGTCGCGGAAGCCGTCCGCCGCCGCGACCCCGACGCGCAGATCCGCTACTTCGGCGGCCGCGCCGGGCTCGAAGCCACCCTGGTGCCTGAGAGTGGGCTGGAGTTCGTCGGCGTCACCTCGCGCAAGCTCCGCAAGCTGGTCCACCCCAGCACCGTCGGCGTCGCCTTCGCCCTGCTTCGCGGCTACCGCGAGGCTGCCGCCGCCATGCGCGCGTTCGACCCGCAGGTGGTCGTCAGCACCGGCGGCTACGTGGCGGCCGCAACGGCCATCGCCGCGGCGCGCCAGGGCCGGCCCACCATCATCCAGGCCCAGGACGCGGTGCCCGGTCGAACCAACCTCCGCCTCGTGCGCTGGGCCACGCGGGTCTGCGTCTGGTACGACGAGACCGGCCGCTCGTTCCCCGCGGAGAAGGTCGTCCAGACCGGCGTGCCCCTTCGCGCCAGCATCCTGCGCCGCGTCGGCGTGACGGAGGCGAGGCGCTCGCTCGGCCTCGATCCCGATCGCTTCACGCTGCTGGTGGTCGGGGGCAGCCAGGGCGCCCAGCGCCTCAACGAGATCGTGCTCGGCGCCGCCGACACGCTGATGTCCGGGCACGCGCCCATACAGATCGTCCACCAGGTGGGAGCGAGGAACCTCGAGAGCGTCATCGCCAGTGCGGCGCACGTCCTCGTGCCGGACGCCGCAGAGGCCCTTGGCGCGCTGGCCGCGCGCGGGTATCATCCTCGTGGTTTCCTTTCGGCCGACCAGATTGCAGCCGCCTACGAGTCGGCCGATGTCATCGTCTGCCGCTGCGGCATCTCCACGCTCGCGGAGGTCGCGGCCTACGGCATTCCCGCCCTGATGGTGCCGCTGCCCACGTCGTATGCGGATCACCAGACCGCCAACGCGCGGGGGCTGGAGCGCCGGGGCGGGGGCTTGCTGCTGCCGCAGGGCGAGTTGACCGCCGGGCGCCTCGCCGACGAGGTGCGCGGCCTGCAGGACGATGGCGCCAGGTGCGCGGCGATGGCGGCGGCGAGCAAAGCCGCCGGCAGGCCGGATGCGGCGGACCGGGTGGCCGAGATCGCAATGGAACTGGCTGCGGGACGGTAGGGTATGGAGCACATTCACTACATCGGCATCGGCGGAGCGCGCATGAGCGCCCTGGCCCAGGTAGCTGCGGAGCGCGGAGCGCGCGTGTCGGGCTCCGATACGGCAGAGAGCGCGGCGACGCGCCGGCTCGCGGCCATCGGCGTCACGGTCTACCACACCCAGGCCGCCGCGAACATCGACCAAGAGCAGCCGGACCTGGTGGTCTACACGGCGGCCATCCACCCGGACAACCCGGAGTTCGCGCGCGCCGTCGAGCTGGGCATCCCGATGGTCACCGGCGCCGAGGTCCTCGGGCGCACGCTCGACGGCTACTCGGGTCCGCGCGTCGCGGTCGGCGGCAGCCACGGCAAGACGACCACCACCGCCATGACGTGGGAGGTCCTGCGCCGCGGCAGCCTGGATCCCACGCTCTACGTCGGCGGCGACTACGCGCCCGTCGGCGGCAATGTGAAGGTCGGCCAGAGCGGCGCGATCGTCATCGAGGCCTGCGAAGCCTACGACTCGTTCCTCGAGTTCGCCTCCGACATCGCCATCGTCACGAGCGTCGAGGCCGACCATCTGGACTACTTCGGCACGCTGGACCGGCTGGAGGCCAGCTTCCGCCAGTTCCTCGGCAAATCGTCTGCCTGCGTCTACTGCGCCGACGACCCGGGCGCCTGCCGCGTCGCCGAGGCCGTCGACATCCGCCGCCTCCCGTACGGCCTGGAGCCGCACGGCGACGACTGCGTGTGGGGCGAGATCGAGCCGTCCGACGACACGGAGCAGACGGTCGTTCGCATTCGCCGCCGCCAGCCCGGCCAGCCGGACGCGGAGGTCTGCCGCTTGCGCCTGGGCGTGCCGGGCATCCACAACGTGCGCAACGCGGTCGCCGCGGTCGCCGCTGGCCTCGTGGCGGGCGTCGCCACGGTGTCGGACGACGTGCTCGCAGCCTTCCGCGGGGTGGGGCGGCGGTTCGAGCTGCTGGGTGAGGTCGGCGGCATCACGGTCGTCGACGATTACGCCCACCATCCGTCCGAGATCCGCGCCACTATCCAGGCCGCCCGCTCGCGCTACCCGGGGCGGCGCCTGGTCGTCCTGTTCCAGCCGCACCTCTACAGCCGCACGCGCGACCTGATGGACGAGTTCGCGGCCGAGCTGTCGCAGGCGGATCTTGTCCTGCTGAACGACATCTACCCCGCCCGCGAGGCGCCCATCCCCGGCGTACGCGTGCCGGACCTGGTTCAGCGGATCGCCACGCTCGCGCCCGAGAAGACGGTGCTCTTCCTGCCGACCCACGACGATGCGCTCGAAGGCCTGCGCTGGGTGACCCGCAGCGGCGACGTGGCCTTCGTCATGGGCGCGGGCGACGTCCGCGAGATCGGCGAGCGGTTCGTCGGCGGATGCGCGGCAGCGCTCTAGCCTCGATCGCGTACGAGCGCCGTGGTGGGATGGGCCTCCGTGCCCGTCGAGCGCGACGCATAGATCGACGAGGCTGGCACGGGAGCCCAGGATGCGCACGACCCGGAGACCGAGACCGCGACCCAACCAGGGCTACGTGCTCCCCACCCAGCACGAGGCCTTCGCCGCAGTGCGCCAGCGCCCGACCGGGGAGTCGGCCCGGGCGATGCGCCGCCGCATCCTCTGGCTCCTGGGTCTTGCCGCCGTGCTCACCGTGTCCGCCGCCGTGTTCGCCTGCCCGGCCCTCGACGTGCGGCGCGTGGAGGTCCAGGGCCTCGCCGGGTTCCTGCCGCACGAGGCCGCCGCCATCCTCCGCGACTCCGCTCTGCCCAGCCGCACCAGCTACGTCCGGCTTCCCGCCGCCGATGTGCGCCGCCGCCTGGAGCGCCAGCCCTGGGTCGCCGCCGCCACCGTCAAGCGCGGCTGGCCGACCACCGTCCGCGTCGCCGTTCGCCCGCGCATCCCCGTGGTGGACCTCCAGAAGGACGGCGCGACCTGGCAGCTCGATGCCTCGGCGACCCCGATCCGCACCATCGCCGCGCCCGCCGGCCGGCCCGTTCTGACCAGCGCCAATGTCGTCGACATCAAGGCCGGACAGCGCCTCTCGGACCCCGAAACGCAGGAAGCGGTCCACCTTGTCGCCAATGGTGGTATCCCCGACGCCCCACGGATCGCCAAAATCGTGGTTGACCCGTCTGGTGAATTGTGCTTAAATATGGTTGACGGCGTCACCGTACAACTCGGGCACGTCGAGGGATTGCGCGACAAGCTGGCACTGGTGCGGCGCATCTACCGCTCCGATCGCGCGATAGCGGCAACCGTCGCGACGATCAGTGTGCGGTACCCGCAGGCGCCGGTGTGTACGTTGCGGAAGCCGACGTCCGATACGTCCCCTTCGGCTGCGGCGACGGTATCGCGGAACCGTCGCGCCCAGTCGCCCTCCACCGCGAAGACGCCGTAGCGTCAGCGGTCCTCATAGGCGTACACTCGCCAGAAGTAGTCGCGACAATGAACGTCTTTTCGTCCGGTCGCCGGAACCAGCCCTGGGTGTGGCAGGTGACGGGGCTTTGCTTTATCTTGGGGTTCCTGCTAGCGGGCTCCGTGCAGACCGTAACCACCATCCGGCGCGCAGGCTCCGGGGCGGTGCGTGTCGGCGTACCTCCGAGCGGAGCTACCGTCTCGCTCGCCAAGGCGCGCGACATGGAGAAAGAGATCCTGTCGCTGCGCGAGCAGAAGACCAAGCTGGAGAGCACGCTGGCGCAGGGCACGGGCGAGGCGAAGGCGCTCAACGAGGAGCTGCAGAAGGTCAAGCTTCTGGCGGGCCTTACGCCGGTGAAGGGCGTCGGCATCGTGCTGACGCTGCAGGACAGCAAGAAAGGCCCGCCCTCGAACCGTATCGCGGAGCGCGACAAGTACACCATTCACGACCTCGACCTGCAGCAGGCGGTCAACGAACTGGGCGCCAGCGGGGCCGAGGCCATTGCCATCAATGGACAGCGCGTCATCGGGCGGACGGCCATCCGATGCGTCGGTCCCACGATCCAGGTGAACAGCGTGCCGCTCTCGCCGCCGTTCCAGGTCCGCGCGATCGGCGACCCCGGCACCCTGATGGGCGGTCTCAACCTGCGGTGGGGCCTGCTCGACGAGATGCGGCGGTACGATCCGGAGATGTGCAGCATCACCAAGTACGAGAAGGGGCACGAACTCGTGCTTCCGGCCTACACCGGCAACACGGACGTGCGCCACGCTCAGTTGGCTCGTGAGGACGAGAGCGAGAAGGGGGCGAACTGATGGGCTGGATTCCCTTCTTGGGCCTCGTAGCGGGTATCGTGAGCGGGCTCTTCATCTTCGGGTCCGTGCACATCTCGGGCGACCTGGCAAGCGTCTACGCGCCATACTTGTCGCTGGCGACGTTGGCGGGCCTCGACACGGTCCTCGGCGGCATCCGAGCCGGCATCGACGGCAGGTTCCAGGACGACGTCTTCGCCAGTGGTTTCATCCTGAACACGCTGCTCGCGGCCTTCCTGGCCTATCTGGGCGATCGGATCGGCGTGGACCTGTTCCTGGCCGCAGTCGTCGCGCTGGGGAGCCGGGTGTTTCTGAATCTGTCGCTCATTCGCCGCCACTACTTGGCCCGGATGGCGCTGCGGAAGCGCAAAGACGCGCCGCCCGCGCAAGCGTGACATGCGGCCGGTCTGAGTGGACCATCGGCAGGAGAGGGCGTTGACCAAGAACGACTTATACGCTGGACTGGATATCGGCACCACCAAGGTCTGCTGCGTCGCCGCGGAATGCGGCGATGACGGCCAGGTCCTCATTAGCGGCGTAGGGCTGAGCCCGTCGACGGGCCTCAAGCGCGGCGTGGTGGTCGACATCGAAGCGACCACGCGCGCCGTCGAGGATGCCGTGGCGCGAGCGTCTCAGCAGGCAGGCCGCGCCATCACCTCCCTGTTCGTGGGCGTCACCGGCGAGCACATCAAGTCGCTCAACTCGAAGGGCGTCACCGCCATCACGCACCCGGACCGCGAGATCACGGAGGAGGATCGCGAGCGGGCGCACCAGCAGTCCCGCGTCATCGTCATCCCGCCGGACCGCGTCATCCTGCATGCCATCCCGCGCTCGTACTCCATCGACGGGCAGAACGGCATCCGCCAGCCGGTGGGCATGACGGGCACGCGCCTGGAGGTCGAGACGCACATCGTGACGGGAGCGCACACGTTCCTCGACAACGTACGCAAGTGCGTGTCCCGCGCCGGCTTCACCCTCAACGAGATGGTGCTGGAGCCCATCGCCGCCGGCGAGGCGGTCATCGGCGAGAACGAGAAGGACCTCGGCGTCTGCCTGGTGGACATCGGGGGAGGCACCACCGATATCGCTGTCTTCCAAGAGGGCAACATCTTCTACTCGGCGGTCATCCCGGTCGGCGGCAACCACGTGACGAACGACATCGCCCAGCTCCTGCGCGTGACGACCGACGAGGCCGAGAGGCTCAAGATCAGCTACGGCAATGCGCTCTCCATGCTCGTCGGCGAGAACGACAGCGTGCCGGTCGTGCAGATCGGGCGGACCGAGCCGAGGCCGCTGAAACAGCGCGCGTTGTGCGAGATCGTTGAGGCCAGGATGCAGGAGCTATTCCAGCTCGTGCAGAAAGAGATCGCACGCGCCGGCTGCGCGGGCAAGATCGCGGCCGGAGTTGTGCTGACGGGCGGCGGAAGCCAGCTCGCCGGCACCATCGAGTGCGCCAACGAGATTATGAGGGTGCCCGTGCGGTTGGGGCGCCCGTCAGGCGTCTTGGGGCTGGCCGATGTGGTCTACAGCCCGGTGTTCGCCACCGCGGTCGGGCTGGTGCAGTACGGCGTGCGAGCGTACCGGCAGGTGCACTACCGCGAGACAGCCTCTCACGGGGCGTGGGGAGCGGCCAAACAGGGCATCGGCAAGATCTGGGGCAAGTTCAAGACACACTGATGTTCGACCGACCGGGCGGGTTCGCGAGGGAAGTGCCAGGCACTTCGCGACCGCCCGCGCCATTCTAGGGGAGCCGCGGGCCGCATGCGGTCCAGCTCCCTCGCCGGTTGAGGGCGGGGCTGCGGAAATCCGCCCGGAACGCATACCGGCTCGAAGCACTCATCCGCCACCACACTTTCATTCGGGGGGCATGGGGTCATGGCAGCGCCAACTGGTGGCCGAAACCAGTTCGAGCCTTACGGCGCCAACATCAAGGTCGTTGGCGTCGGTGGAGGAGGAACCAACGCGGTGAACCGCATGATCGAGGCCGGTCTCAACGGCGTCGAGTTCATCGCGATGAACACCGACCGTCAGGTCCTCAACGTTTCCTTCGCCACGCACAAGCTCCAGCTCGGCGAGAACCTGACGCGAGGGCTCGGAGCGGGCGGCAACCCGGAGATCGGCCGCAGCGCAGCCGAGGAGAGCAAGAGCGAGATCAAGCGCGCCATGGAGGGCGCCGACATGGTCTTCGTCACGGCGGGCATGGGCGGCGGCACCGGCACCGGAGCCGCTCCCGTCATCGCCGAGATCGCCCGCGACCTCGGCGCCCTCACCGTGGCCGTCGTCACCAAGCCCTTCGGCTTCGAGGGCCCGCGCCGCATGCGGACCGCCGAGGAGGGCATCGACTCGCTGAAGGCCAAGGTGGACACCGTCATCGTGGTGCCGAACGACAAGCTCCTCGCCGTCGGCGACAAGCGCATGACCCTGGTGGAAGCGTTCAAGGTGGCCGACGACGTCCTTCGGCAAGGCGTCCAGGGCATCTCCGACATCATCACCATCCCCGGCCAGATCAACGTCGACTTCGCCGACGTCAAGGCGACCATGGAGAACGCCGGCACCGCCCTCATGGGCATCGGCGTGGCGGAAGGCGACCACCGCGCGGTCGAGGCGGCCCAGGCGGCCATCTCCAGCCCGCTGCTCGAGACCTCCATCGAGGGCGCCGTCCGCGTGCTCATCAACCTGACGTCTGGCCCCGACCTGGCGCTGGCAGAGGCCAACGAGGCGGCTCAGCTCATCACCCAGATGTGCGACCGCAAGGACGCCAACATCATCTTCGGCTGGGTGCCGGATGCCGGCATGGAGGGCAAGGTCCGCGTGACCGTGCTCGCTACCGGCTTCGCGAATCGCCCGCAGCCTCAGGTCCATGCCGCTGCCGCTCCGGCCGCCGCGCCGCAGCCGACCGCGAAGCAGCTCGAGACGCCCACCGTCCTGCGCCAGCCCGCTCCGGCTCCTATCCCGCAGCAGCCGTCGCCGCAGCCGCAGGCCGTCGCCGCCCCGATGCCGCCCATGTCCACCCAGCCGGTTGCCACCCAGCAGATGGAGGAGGAGCAGGCCGCCGAAGTGCCGCTCAAGGCCATCAACACCGACGACCTGGACATCCCGGCCTTCCTGCGCCGCCGCTGAGCGCGGTCGCAACCAGTCCAGACAACAAAGAAGGGGCGCCCCGCGGCGCCCCTTCTTCATATCGACATGGCGACAGGCCTCCGTGCCCGTGCAACGCATCTGCGCCGTGGTGGGATGGGCCTCCGTGCCCGTCCTGTACCACCTCGGCCTAGTCGTCCTCGTTGTGCTGCATCTCCGCCGCGTTCTTGCGGGTGCCGATCTTGTAGCCCTCCACCCCGTCCTGCCGGTAGGTCAGGTCCTGCTCGGGGTGGATCACGCCGTCCGTGCCGACGTGCAGGTTCTGCAGCCGACCCTTGATCGCCACTGCGTCCATCAGCGTGCGCATCAGCAGGAACAGGTGGTACTCATCGCGCCGGTTGACGGTGAGCGTGGCCGTGGGCACGCCGTTGTCCGTGAAGTCCGCCGCGGTGGCCTGGCACGACGCCGTCTGCACGTCGGTCAGCGGCAGCCCCTCGAAGTAGCGCAGGTCGCCGCCGATGCCGGTGTGCGTCGGGATCCGCGCGTCCTCGCCCAGGTCCTCCCAGTTGACCAGCAGCACCAGCTTGTCGTGCGGCCCGCGCAGCACGCCGTTCAGGATCGAGTGGTTGCCTGTCGGGCCGCGCGTGCCGATCACGTTCAGCCCAACGCCGCGCTCCTGGACGCTCTCCGAGTAGAGCTGCACGAACCAGTCGGCCAGCTTCGAGTCGTCGGCGTAGTTCCACAGCACGAAGTCGGTGCGCCGCCCGTACACCTCGCCGAAGTGCAGCCACCGCGCGAGGTTCGCCGCCACGTTCTCCGTGGAGTCGCCCGGCAGCAGGAACCGGCGGTGCGCCTCCGCGTAGCCCTCCAGCGCACGCTGAACGCGCTCCTTCGGCGTCGCGCCGACTACGGTGACCGCGAACGGCAGCAGCCCGACCGGCGACGCGAAGCTGAAGCGCCCGCCGACGCCGTCCGGCACCGGCAGCATGCCGAAGAACGGGGTGCTGCGGTTCATCTGGAACAGCACGCTCTCGTCGTTCAAGCCCGTCGTCGCGACCACGTTCTGCGACCAATCCTCGATGCCGGCCTGCTTCATGCGGTCGCGGATGATGAGCGCGGCCGAGATGGTCTCGCCGGTCTTGCCGGACTTGCTGACCACATTCACGCACGTGTCGGCCAGCATGTCCCGGCTCTCCAGCAGATCGAGCAGGGCGAGCAGCCGCTTCGGGTCGAACGTATCGCCGGTGAAATGCAGCTCCGGCGCACCGGTCCGGCGCTCCGTCGGAAGCTGGTTGTGGTAGGGGTGGTCCAGCGTGTCGTGCAGCGTGCGTCCGCCGAGGTCCGACCCGCCGATGCCGACCAGCACGAACGCGCGGAAGCGCTCGCGGATGCGGTCCGCCAGGTCGATGGTGTCGTCGATGTCCTTCTTCTGCAGGTGGCTCTGCGTCCACGCGCGCAGGTTGCGCTGTAGGACCGGGTACCCGGCCTTCTGCTCGTCGGCGAACTCCGAAACAACGCTGCCGACGCGCTGATCCAGGCTGTTCGCATGCGCCCGCGCGACGCCAGAGTGTATGATACGGGTGGCGCGCGAGGCGTCGAACCGCAGTGCGTAAGGGGCGGGGTCGGTCATCTAGTCCTCCAATGCTGGTGGCGCCGGATCGCTGCCCATGGCGCCCAGGTATTGTAGCTTCGCCCGGACGCAGGAATCAAGGCGCGCGAGCTGTGCGGCCCGGATTGGTCCCGTTGAAAGGTTGCCCATGCCTCCCAGAGTTCCCTTCGATAGCCTGACCCTGCGCGCGGTGGCGGACGGCCTCCGTCGCACCCTCGTCGGCGCCCTCGTGCAGCAGGTCTCGCAGCCCGACCCGCTCGACCTGGTGCTGACGCTCCGCGCCGGCGGCCGCAACTACGCGCTCCTGCTCTCGTGCCACACGGTCTTCGGGCGTGTGCACCTCACGTCGGCGCGCCGCTCGAACCCGCCCGAGGCGCCTCCGCTGTGCATGGTCGGGCGCAAGTACCTCGGCGGCGCGCGGCTGGTGGGAGTGCAGCAGCGGGGCTTCGACCGGGTGCTAGAACTCACCTTCGCGGATGGCGACTTCGGCGAGACGAGGCTCATCGCGGAGCTGATGGGCAAGCATGCGAACATCGTCATTGTCGGGGCGGACGGCGTGACGCTGGATGCGGCCAAGCGCATCGGGCCGCGCCTCAACCGGTTCCGCACCACGCTGCCCGGCCAGCCCTACGTCGATCCGCCGAGCCAGACCGACCGGGCGAACCCGTTCGACGCCGATGCCGCCGAGGTCGCCGCGTTCTGGGCGCACATGCCGCCTGACGACGAGGCGGCTTCCGCCCGGCTGATGGGCAGGTACGAGGGCTTCTCGCCCTTCCTGGCGGCCGAGCTGATCGCGCGCGCGGCGGCCGGCTCGCCGGAGCAGGCGTGGGACGAGGTGATCGGCGCGGCGGAGCGCGGCCAGTGGCGGCCCGTCCTCGTGCGCAATGAGCATGGCGAGAGCGTCGGCGCCTATCCCTTCGAGAGCGTCCAGTTCCCCGCCGAGCGCCAGCACGCCCGCGACTCTCTGCTCTCGGCCCTGGATGCCCACTTCCTCGCCGCCATCCCGCGCGCCGAGCGTGACGCGGCCCTTCGCGAGGTGGAGGGGCATATCCGCAAGGCCCTCGCCGCGAGGGGGCGCCGGCTGGCGGACCTGCGCCGCTCGCTCGCGGAAGCCGACCGCGCCGACACGCTGCGCCAGCACGCCGACCTGCTGATGATCCACGCGCACGAGATCGCGCCCAAGGCCGAGCAGGTGGCGCTGCCCGACGACTACAACCCGGGCGGCCCGGACGTGACGCTCAAGCTCGACCCGACGCTGTCCGCGCGCGAGAACGCCGAGGGTATCTACCGCCGATGCCGCAAGCTGCAGGCGGGGGCAGTCCACTGCGCGGAGACGCTGGCGCGCTTCGAGGGCGAGGTCGCCGGCCTCCAGGGCGCCCTGGATGCCCTTCCCGAACAGCGCGACGCCGCGGCCATCCGCGCGCTCCGCCGGGGGTTGCTGGCGTCCGGCCTGCTCTGGCACGATGCCGGCGCACAGCCCGAGCCCGGCGCCAAGCGCGCGGAGCCGGAGTTCGACGGGCACAAGATCAAGCGCGTGCACACGCCGGAGGGCTTCGAGATCCTGGTGGGGGAGAGCGCCACCGCGAACGACTACCTGACGCGCCGCGTCGCCGAGCCCGACGACCTCTGGTTCCACGTGCGCGCCAACACCGGGTCGCACGTCGTCATCCGCACGAAGCGCAAGCCCGGCACCGTGCCCCCGTCCGTGATCCGCGAGGCAGCACGCCTGGCAGCCACGCACAGCTCCGCCAAGCACTCCTCCATGGTCCCGGTAGACTACACGCTGAAGAAGCACGTCAGAAGGCCGCGTGGGGGCGCGCCCGGCCAGGCGCTCTACCAGAACGAGAAGACGCTGCACGTGGAGCTGAAGTAGGCGGGCAATGCTGAGCGGGCAGGCAGCCGACAATGAGATGGGGGCCGAAGGGAACGGTGGCCCCGACGGAGGTGTACGGATGGTCAAGTCGTGCAGCAATCGGCTGCGCCAAGCCCGCGCGCGCTGCCTCGTGCTGGCGCCTGTTGCCCTTTTGGGCCTGCTCTCGCTCAACCGTGCCCTGGCCGCGGGGCCCATGGGCCACTACCTCATCGCCCAGAACGCGATGGACCAGATCCGCGCCGGCCGCGCTCCTGCGCCCGCCGAGCTGCAGCACCTGCTGACGGAGGCCGAGTGCCGCCGGGCCTTCTGCGGAGGCGCCGTCGGGCCCGACCTGGACGAGGGGCGCACCCACTACAACAACACGGCGGACACTGCGCGCCGCCTCATGGAGGCTGCGAGAGACGATATGCGCCGCGCCGGCGCCGCGCGCGACAACGACGCCCTCGCCAAGGCCAAGCGCGAGCTCGCCTTCGCCTACGGTTGGTACTCCCACTGCGCGGCCGACCTCAACATTCACCCCAAGGTGAACGGGGTCACCGGCGACACCTATCGCTTCAACACCCCGGCGGAGAAGGGCATCCACGCGGCCCAGGAGGCTCAGTTGGCCGCCTACCTCAAGATGGTGATGGGCGGGCCGGACAAGCGCTACGACGTGTCGATCCCGTACGAGTTCGTGTCCCGCGTGCTCGGCGTGAGTGAGCCCTCTCTGCGCCAGTCGGCATCGGTGCTGCAGGGCAAGGCGGCCGGAGAGAACGCCTTCGGCGGCAAGGTGACGCTGACCCGCGAGCAGCTCGAGAGGCTCTGGGGCCCGTCCGTGCGCGGCTCGGTGCAGCAGACCCTCGACTTCCTTGCGGACACCCGCCGGATGGGCAACTGGGACCTGGACTGCGGCGAGATGAGCACCCAGGAGTTCGACCAGCTCCGCCGCGACGTCATCGAGCAGAACGGCGGCACGCTGCCCAAGGACTGGGGCAAGAAGTACCTGGAGTGGTACCGGAAGCTCAAGGGACTGCGCGGCGATGAGCGTATGCGCCGGATCGGCGAGCTGGTCCATGGGACGAGCGGCTCGGCCACGCCGCCCAAGCGCACCGCGTCGAGCGGCGGTGCCGGCGACGGCTGGTCCGGCGGGGTGTTCATGACCGGGATGGGCGCGGAGGATGTGCCCACCATGCTGAAGAAGTGCCGCCGCCTGCGCCTCAGGCTGAACCGCTGCATCGAGTTCGAGGGACTCGGCGGCCGCCCGACGAACTACTGGCCCTACCTCGGCCTGCCGATGGATGGTGGAGTGAACTCGATGGGCAGCGCGCTCGTCAAGTGGTCCGGGCGCTCCTTCCAGCAGACGGCGGCGAACAGTGACGGCACCTTCGACCATCGCCTGGAGGTGCGCGGCCGGATGTCGCCCGATGGCGCGCAGATCGAGACGCTGGAGATCCGCTACTCACGCACGATGCCCCAGCGCATGCGCACCGACGTCGAGATCGAGCTGGCCGGCATCCCCATCAACCGCCGCATCGTCGGCACGCTCTACGAGGGCGATGTGCAGTATGCCTGCTGGTCGGACGCGTCGCCGACGAACAGAGTGCGCCGCTTCTCGGCTTCGGACACGGACCTCGGCAACGGCGGGCAGATGAGCAAGCTGCGCACCATCCGCTGGAGCGAGGGCGACGACAGGAAGCCCGCGATCTACGTCGTCTTCAGCCTGTAAGGGAAGGAGGCGGGGGCCGGCGGTTGAAACCGCGCCTAGCGTACGGCACGAAGCCCGCCTGCGCGGGCTGGACGGCCAACGGCAACCACCGGGACGCATCCGAGCGGTTAGTCCTCGAAGGAGGACTTCGTGCCGTTCTAAGGCGCGACTTCAGTCGCCGGCGCCCTGCGCGCAGCGCCATCCGTGGGCGCTAGCGGTAGGGGAGGGCTCGGCGCACCCTCGGCCCCCTGCGCGCCACCGACCTCCGCCCAACATGACCAGGGGCCGATCCGCACACCGCGCGGACCGGCCCCCTAATCCCCAAGTCCCAAGTCCCAAGTCCCGCCGTGCCTACGTGCCCATCTCCCACGACGCCAGGTACTTCACCTGCTCCTCGGTGAGCGTGTCGATGCCGACGCCCATCGCGACGAGCTTGAGGCGCGCGATCTCCTTGTCGATGTCCACCGGAACCGGGTAGACGCTCTTGACGAGGCTCTTAGCGTTCTTCGCCATGTACTCGGCGCACAGGGCCTGGTTCGCGAACGACATATCCATCACTGCCGCCGGGTGCCCCTCGGCCGCCGCCAGGTTGATGAGGCGGCCCTCGCCGAGCACGTACAGGCGCCGCCCGTCCTCCAGCACGAACTCGTCGACGAACTCGCGAACCGCGCGCACTTCCTTCGCCATGGCGCGCAGGCCCTCGAGGTCGATCTCCACGTTGAAGTGGCCCGAGTTGGAGATGATCGCGCCGTCCTTCATCACCGCAAAGTGCTCGGGGCGCAGCACGTGGATGTCGCCGGTCAGGGTGCAGAACTGGTCGCCGATCTTGGCGGCCTCGGCCATCGGCATGACCTCGAACCCGTCCATCACCGCCTCGAGCGCGCGGACCGGCTCGACCTCGGTGACGACGACCTTGGCGCCCATGCCCCGCGCCCGCATCGCCGCGCCGCGGCCGCACCAGCCGTAGCCCGCCACCACGAAGTAGTTGCCGGCCAGCAGGCGGTTGGTCGCCCGGATGATGCCGTCGATGGTGCTCTGCCCGGTGCCGTAGCGGTTGTCGAACAGGTGCTTCGTGTCCGCGTCGTTCACCGCGACGATCGGGTACTCCAGCACGCCGTCCTTCGCCATGGCGCGCAGGCGGATGACGCCGGTGGTGGTCTCCTCAGTGCCGCCGATGATGCCCGGGATCAGCTCCTTGCGGTCGCTGTGGATCACGCCCACGGTGTCCGCGCCATCGTCCATCGTCATGTGCGGCTTCGTGTCGAGCACGGCGTGGATGTGCTTGTAGTAGGTGTCGTTGTCCTCGCCCTTGATGGCGAACGTGGCGATGCCGTACTCCTGCACGAGCGCCGCGGCCACGTCGTCCTGGGTGGAGAGCGGGTTGGAGGCGCACAGCGCCACGTTAGCGCCACCGGCCTTCAGCGTGATGGCGAGGTTCGCCGTCTCGGTGGTGACATGCAGGCAGGCGGCCAGATTGAGGCCCGCCAGCGGCTTCTCCTTCTCGAAACGCTCGCGGATGAGGCGCAGAACCGGCATCTCCATCTCAGCCCACTCGATGCGGTTCTTGCCCTTCGCGGCAAGCGAGAGGTCCTTCACGTCGTAGTTCATTGTTGCTCCTTGGTAGGATGTGGGTGCATTCGTCAACCGGCTGGGACGGCGGCTTCTGTCAGCCGGGCAAAAAGGGCAGTCAGCTTGTTCTCGTCAAGACGGTCGTCGGTGCGCACGCCGGTGCACAGGTCGATGCCGAACGGCCGCACCTGCCGCACCGCGTCGCCCACGTTCTCGGGCCGGATGCCGCCTGCCAGGTACACGGGGCAGGGCACGGCCTCCACAATCCGGCGGCTGATGCCCCAATCGTGCCGGCGCCCGGTGCCGCCCAACTCCTTCACCGGGAGGCACCGGCTGCCCGAATCGAGCAGGATGGCGTCGACGTGTTCCGCTACCTCGCGTGCCTCGTCGATGGAGGGTTCACCGGCAACGTGGATGACCTGCACGATCCCGACACCCGGCAGGTCGCGGCGCAACTGCGTATAGGCTATCATCGGCACACTGTCGCAGATCTGCACGGTGTTGACGCCCGCGTGTCGCACCTGCTCGACGATCGCGTCCGCCTCGCGCCGGCTGGTGAGGAGGAACGACGCCACACCCGGCGGCACGGTGGCGGCGATCTCCCGGATCAGGTCGTCGCCGATGACGCCCGGCCCGCTGGGCATCGCCGACACCAGCCCCAGCGCGTCAGCCCCGCAGCACACCGCCAGCGCGGCTTCCTCGCAGCTCGATATGCAGCAGATCTTTACACGTGTACGCAAGTGACGTTCCTATGTGTCCCAGGTGGGGTGCTGCCGGCCCACGCGCTCCATCACTGTCGCGCCTCGGATCGCTGGTGCTGCGCCGTAGCCGGGCCGCCGTTTCCGCTCAGTACAGCCTCCCGGTGGGGCGGGCGTCCCTGCCCGCCAGCAACGAGCCGCGCCCGGGCCGCCGTTCCCGCCCAGTACAGCCTCCCGGTGGGGCGGGCGTCCCTGCCCGCCAGCAGCGAGCCGCGTCACGACCGCCGTCTCCGCTCAGTACAGCCCCCCGGTGGGGCCGGCGTCCCTGCCCGCCAGCAACGAGCCGCGCCCGGGCCGCCGTTCCCGCCCAGTACAGCCTCCCGGTGGGGCGGGCGTCCCTGCCCGCCAGCAGCGAGCCGCGTCACGACCGCCGTCTCCGCTCAGTACAGCCCCCCGGTGGGGCCGGCGTCCCTGCCCGCCAGCAACGAGCCGCGCCCGGGCCGCCGTTCCCGCCCAGTACAGCCTCCCGGTGGGGCGGGCGTCCCTGCCCGCCAGCAGCGAGCCGCGTCACGACCGCCGTCTCCGCTCAGTACAGCCCC
>CAZFLM010000022.1:80319-85413 GCA_964519955.1 uncultured Chthonomonadaceae bacterium
CCCAGTACAGCCTCCCGGTGGGGCGGGCGTCCCTGCCCGCCAGCAGCGAGCCGCGCCCGGGCCGCCGTTTCCGCCCAGTACAGCCTCCCGGTGGGGCGGGCGTCGCTGCCCGCCAGCAGCGAGCCGCGTCACGACCGCCGTCTCCGCTCAGTACAGCCCCCCGGTGGCCCGGGTGTTCCTGCCGGCCTGGAGGGTGGCGCTCAGTCACCACCGCCCGCCCAGTACAGCCTAATGCACCGACAGCAGCCGCCGGTGTTTGTCCTCTTCCCATGCCTGCCAATCCGCGCGTTGCCGGGACTCCGCGGGAGCCGTACGAGCGGCCGCCATGTCGTGCGCCGTCTCGGTCACCGCCCGGTGCATCAGGTGATCGGCCAGCACCGAGACGATCACCGGGTGATCCGTGGCCAGCGCATCCGCCTGGGCGCCGAGGCGGCCGATCAGCGCCCGGCGCGAGTCTGCCAGCAGCGCGATGGGGTACTCGCCCGGCGCGGCGGCCGGGAGCGACACCGTGCGCACTCGCGCGTCGGTGAGCGGCATCCGGTCCAAGAGCGCCTCGACGGTCCTTGGATCGCCCGCGATCATCAACAGGTCCTGCGCCGATCCGGCAAGCGTCGCCGCGTGCGCCAGGATGGCATCCTCCCCACGCAGCGTGGCCTGGGTGACCTCGCCGTGCGCCGCGAACGCTTCGCGCAGCTCGGTCGCGAGATCGTCAAGCTCCCGTGCCGTCCGCGATCGCGCCGCCGCGATGAGGCTGTCCGGCGACACCGGAGCGTACCGCGCCGGCTTGCCCGCCTCGACCGTGGCCGCGCCCTTCTCGACGAGCCGCGCGACGACCTCGTAGATGCGCGACTGCGGCACGCCCGAGCGCTGTGCGATGCGGTAGGCGCTTGCGGGGTACTCCGCCAACAGAGCGCGATAGGCCTTCGCCTCGTACTCGTTGAGCCCGAGGAGAGGAAGCGTCTCTGGTTCCCGCGCGTTCATCACTACCATAGTGGTGACTAGTATACGGTCATATCGGCTCCCTGTCAAGGGCGGTCTGCAGAAACCTGGCCGCGCCGAACCCGTATACAAGGCGGGGCGCATCGCTGCCCTGACTGCGCTTGTGGTGGGTCGCTTCTCGTCGCCGTTCTCTAGCCGCCTCAGGAGCCAGACCATGAACCTGTCGGTTTGCCGCGCGTCCCGCTTGCTGTGTCCCTCGCTGCTGCTCATCCTGTCGCTGTCGCTGACATCGTGCCAGGCCCCGTTGCCGCCGCGCAGCATCCGGGTGCCGGTCCAGGCGCCGAGCCGCCTGGACCTGGCCGGCACGGTCTTGGGGCCTGACGGGAGGCCTCTCGCCGGTGCGACGGTGGCTATCAGTTGCGCCTACGAGCGAGACGACGTGAGCGTTGGCCTGGGCCCGGACATCGGCAGGCATGTTGCGACGGACGGAGACGGGCGCTTCCGAATCGCGTCGGTCGACCCCGGCAGGATCTTCGACGTCCGCGCGGTCAAGGAGGGCTACAGGCCCCAGCTCACGCGCATGTTCGATCCGACCAATGGCCCGACGACGTTCCGCATGCGGCCCGCCAGTCTCAAGCCACGTGACGCGCGGTACGTCCTGCGCGGCCGCGTCGTCGACGCCGCTCAGCGGCCCGTCGCAGGCGCCTTCGTGCGGCCAGTGGGCTACACGAGCACCTGGAAGGGCGTCATCACGTGGTGCGGCGCCATGTGCTGGGAGCCATATGCCGTCACGAACGCTGCCGGCGAGTTCCACCTGGAGTGCCGCAAACCGGCCGTGTCGCTCCAGGTCGCGGTGGAGTCGCCTGGCATGGCCGATTGCGGCACCGACATGCTCCCGGTGGGTCTGCCGTCGCCCGCCGCGCTGCGCATGGACCCGGGCGCCACGCTCTCCGGCACCGTGGTGGATCCGTACGGGAACGGTATCGTGGGCGCGGTCGTCACCGTTAGCGTGCGCGGCGCCCTCCGCGCGAGGCACGTTGAGCCAAGGCGGACGCGGACGACGGCCGGTGGCGCCTTCGTGCTGGACCGCGTGCCGGCCCGGCGCATGATGGCCCTCGGTGTCAGCATGGAGGGTCTCAGCAGCGCCGGGCTCTACGTGCCGGCGCAGGAAATCACCACGCCGGCCGCGGGCGAGGCCCAGAAGGACATCCGGCTCGTGGCCGCTCCCGGCGCTACCTTGAGATGCCGGCTGCATCCGCCTCCAGGCACCCCGCTGCCGTCGCCCGCGCGTGTCAGTGTGTGGCGCGAGGCGGACGGCAACTGCCTGAGGGCGGTGGCGGGCAAGGATGGTACGGCGGTCCTGCGCGGCATGCCGGTCGGCGAGACGCTCAGCGTTATGCCTGTCGTGGCGGGTCTGTCGCTTCCTGCGCCGGCGAGCGGCCATCCGCGCTTCGCCCCTCCGCTCAGGGTGACGATCCCCGAGGGAGCCGTCGAGCAGACCGTCGAGATCCCTCTCGCTCCACGGCCCGACCTCGCGTCCCTTCTGGGCCGCCCGGCTCGGGTCACGCCGCCGCCGCTCGCCAAGTAGGCCCGCGCCTCGTCGCCCGGTGTTCCTCGCTGCTGCTGGTAGCCGCCTGCTTCGTCCTGCGTGGCGCTGCGGCTCGGGCCGTGGCGGCAGGCCTTCCGCCCGGACCCCACGAATCGGGCGCTGGGCGCTGCCCTTTGCCAGGACTCCCCGCCGCCGCCGCCCAATATACGCCCGGGGCCCGTCGGCACGATCCTACTCGACGGCCGCGGGGAGGCAGGCATGGACAACGCGCAGGTGCAGGGGCCGGGCTGGAGCGATGTGCTGGTGGTCGAGGGGGCTGAGCCGGTCGTCAGCTACCGCGCCGGGTTGGCGGTCTACGAGGAGTCGCTCAGCGCGGGCCGGTTCGTCGGGCGCGGCTGGAACGGCTCCGGCTTCGTCAGCTTCTACGACGGCCGCATCGATCCGGGGCCCGAGCCGACGCCGCAGGCCTTCTGGCTCGAGATCGACGGGCAGCTCCTCGACACCGACTGGGGGTGGGGCGGGATCGAGGTGCTGGAGGACGACCAGCCGATCCCCGCGATGCCGCGCCCGTTCGTCAAGCACGCCATCGTCACGCTGCGCCACCGCGTTCGCCCCGTCACCGTGAAGGTGCACACCGGCCTCGACGGCACCCAGATCCTCACACGCTGGCTCGAGGTGACGAACACGGGCAGCCAGGTTGCCGTCATCTCGGCGGCGTTCACCTGGAGCGGCACGCTGCAGCGCACCCAGCGCTGGCAGGACCACCTGCGCCCGGGCCAGGCCCTCTACACCCTCGGCTACATGGCCACCACGCACTGGGGCAACGAGGGCAGCTTCGAGTGGTTCGACCTGCCGGATGCCCGCTACTGCGTTGATGCCCGCTACCGCCGCGACCGCCATCGCCACCCGATGTTCGTGCTCCGCAACAACGCGACGGGCGAGCACTTCATCGGCCAGCTCGCCTGGTCGGGCGGCTACACCTTCGAGTTCGACTCCGTCACCCAGCCGATGAGCACCGACTCCGCCGCCGCGATGCGCTTCCGCGCCGGTATGGACGGGCCGGCGCCCCAGCGCACGCTCGCCCCGGGCGAGACGGTCGCGGTCCCCGAGATGCACCTCGGCGTCGTGTTCGGCGACCTCGACACGGCCATCCAGACGATGCACGAGCACGTGCGCCGCAGTGTCCTGATGCAGCAACCTCGCGGGCGCGGCGGCTGGATCGAGTCCGGCATCGGCCCGGAGATCGAGATCACGAATGACGAGGTCCTCCACGCGATCGACTGCGCAGCCGAGTTCGGCGCGGAGATCTTCTTCATCGACGCGAGCTGGTACGCTGCCCCAGGCGGCAACTGGTGGACCACGGTGGGCGATTGGAAGGAGAACCTCGACCGCTTCCCGGGCGGCCTGAAGCCGTTCCGCGACCGCGTTCACGAGAAGGGCATGCTCTGGGGCCTCTGGATGGACGCCGAGCGCGTCGGCGACGACAGCCGGCTCGCGCAGGAGCACCCCGAGTGGCTCATCAAGGACTGCCTGGGCAACCGCATCGGCAACATGCTCGACCTGACCAACCCCGAAGTGGCGCAGTGGATGGAGGACCAGATCGCAGCGGTCATCACCACGTACGAGCTGGACTTCTTCCGCCTCGACTACAACTGCCACGGCACCGGCCGCGTCGAGCACGACGGCATCGCCCAGAACCACTACTGGCGCTACTACGACGCCCAGTACGCGGTGTATGACCGCCTGCGCGCTCGCTTCCCCAACGTGGTCTTCGAGAACTGCGCGGGCGGCGGCGGCCGCAGCGACCTGGGCATGGTGCGCCGGTTCAGCCACACGTGGGTCACCGACTGGCAGATCGCGCCCCGCTCGTTCATGATCACCAATGGCATGACGATGGCGCTGCCGCCGGAGCACGTGGACCGGCTCGTCGGCGGGCAGAGCGGCTACACGCGCGCCGAGTTCGACTTCCAGATGCGCCTGCTGCTCTTCGTCCGCTCCACGCTCGGTTTTGTGAAGCCGATGGGCTCGCAGTTCAACCCGGTGCTGATGGACCGCATGCGCCACCACCTGTCGCTGTACAAGGACTTCGTCCGTCCGTTCATGCCCACGGGGCGCATCTACCACCACACGCCGGTCGCAGCGCCGCCCGAGCCGCAGGGGTGGGGGGTGCTGGAGCTGGCGTCGGGGGACGGCGCGCAGGCCATCTGCGGCCTGTTCCAGCTCTCCGCTCCCGCCGAGCCGGAGTACCTACTGCGCCTCCGCGGCCTCGACGAGTCGCGCCGCTATCGCGTGACCTCCGACAACAGCGGTCGAACGTGGGAGGCGGAAGGCTCGGCCCTGATGCGCCAGGGCATCGTCGTCCGCCTGGAGGGCGCGCTGACATCGGACCTGCTCACCTTCGACGCGCTCTGATAGAGCGCCGTGGTAGGGCGGGCGTCCCTGCCCGCCAGGTAGGTGCCGTGGTGGGGCGGGCGTCCCTGCCCGCCAGGTGGAGCGCCGTGGTAGGGCGGGCGTCCCTGCCCGCCAGGTAGAGCGCTGTGGTAGGGCGGGCGTCCCTGCCCGCCAGGTAGAGCGCCGCGGTGGGGCGGGCGTCCCTGCCCGCCAGG
>CAZFLM010000023.1:0-71551 GCA_964519955.1 uncultured Chthonomonadaceae bacterium
GAGGCGCCGTGGCCGTCCAGCCCGCGGAGGCGGGCTTCGTGCCGTCGCGAGGCGCCGTTTCAACCGCCGGCACCAACCACCGCCGGCACCAACCGCCGGCGCCCGCCCGCCGGCAGACGCAACACAGGAGGACAAGATGCTCTACGTACGACGAACGTGGCTTCGCCGCGCGGTCGCGGCGAGCGTGGCACTCCTCAGTACCGGCCTCACGGCCGTCGCAGCCGCCCAGAGCCGCGACCAGTGGCAGCAGCCGGAACGCGTCGCCGCCGACCTGGCGCTGAAGCCCGGAGCGGTCGTGGCGGACATAGGCTGCGGCGACGGCTACTTCACCTTCCGCCTGGCCGAGGGTGTGGGCGCGAAGGGCAAGGTGTACGCAGTAGATATCGACGCGGGCGCCGTGGAGACCGTCAAGCGGCGCGCCCGATCATCCAGTGCGGCCAACATCGAGGGCATCGTCTCCGATCCGTCCAACACGAAGCTGCCCGCCGGCGCGCTCGACGCCGCCTTCTTCTGCAACGTGTTCCACGAGGCGTCGCCGGAGGCCCGTCTGCCCCTGATGAGGGACACCGCGCGCGCCCTCAAGCCAGGCGGCTGCCTCTACCTCATCGACTGGCGCAAGTCGCGCGAGGTCACCGGCGACCCCTACGAGAAGCTGATCCCGCTGGACGACCTCGTGAAGCTGGGGCGCGACGCGGGGCTGACGCTCGATGCGGAGTACCACTACCTGCGGCTGCAGGTGTTCCTGCGCTTCCGCAAGCCGAATGCGGCGAGGTAGACCAGCGCTGCGGTCACGCCCGAGCGAAACCGCCTGCCCTGGCCTGGCGTAGTGACGCCGGGAGAACACAGGCGATGGGTGCCGATCCACCACAACGACGCTTCACGGAGAGAGAGGTCCGCACGATCCTCCGGCGCGTGGCCGACATGCGAGGTCCCGGCTCCGCACTGGGCGATGCCGACGGCCCGACGCTGCCGCAGCTTCAGCAGGCTGCGGGCGAGCTGGGTCTCGATCCTTCGCTCGTGGAGGCGGCCGCGCGGGAGATCACGGCGGACCGGGAAGGTGGCTTCTGGCGGCGGCTCCTGGGCGGCCCCGCGTCGGTCGAGGCCGTCGAAGTGGTCGCCGGCTCCGTCTCGGAGGCCGACTGGCCGCTCCTGGTCGATGAGATCCGGGAGGCGAGCGGGCGCCTGGGCGAGCTGAAGCCCGTCGGCGGCAGCTTCGCCTGGAGCAGCGGCGCGGGCGATACGGACAGCCTCGACGTAACCGCGGTGCCCGACGGCGAGCACACCCGCGTCCGGGTCTCGGCCCGATTCGGCGGACTGGCGGGGCTGATGATCGTCCTGCCTGGCATCTTCGGCCTGCTGGCCGGAGGCATCGCGAGCGGGCTGCTCATGGACAACGTTCACGGCCTCTCGGCGGCCGCGGGTCTGGCCGTCCTGTTCGGCCCACCTATCGTCGCCCTCGCTGCCGGCCGCGCCGCCTATTCCCGGACGTCCGCACGCAAGCGCCGCTCCGCCCTGGAGGTAATGGCAACGGTGGCGCGGTACATGGGACGAGACCGGACGACGGAGGCGCCCGCAGCGGACGCGCTCCCCGAGGCCGCGCCAGCGCTCGAACCGGACGACGCCCCCGTCGCCCTGGAGGCACACCAGACGTAGCCCGCCTCAAGCACGCGCGCCGAAGTGCATGCCCCGGGCGCCTGAGACGCACGGCGAGCCAGACCCCGGCCTGAACCAGGGCATGTCCGCCAGTCGGCGCGGGTCGGTCGGCAGTTGCTCCGCGCCCGCGGGGAGAGCCAGCAGCGGGTCCGCCCATGCCGCGACAAGCCGCCCCCCCTCCGTCTCCTGGCCGGTGGCATCTGCCCACTCCTCCAGCGTGGCCGCCACGCGGTCGCCGTCGCGCCAGAACACGCCGTCGCCGGTGCGCCAGTACAGGTTGCCCTCGAAGCGCGAGCCGGTGAAGTCGCCGTCGAGCACATCCCGGCCGGCCACGAACACGTTGTTGCGGTAGACCATGCCCGGCACGTCGCCGAGGGTGGCCACGGCGTGCCTCGGGTTCACCACCGTGTTGTTGTGGATGAGGCAGTCCGAGATGCCGGGCCAGCCGAGCCAGAGACCGATGCCGCTGCCCATGTTCTTCAGCCCGTCGTTGTAGCTGATGTTGAAGCGCACGACGTTGCCCCGCCACTCCGGCGCGCCTCCGTACTGGCACAGCAGATAGCCGCAGCCCTCGTTGCTGTAGGACAGGTTGTGCTGCATCACGGAGTTCGTCACGCCGCCGTCGAAGTCGAAGCCACCCCCGTCCGCGCCCGGGCTCTTGTTGTCGTGGGCGATGCAGTGCTGGATCGTCACGCGGTCGGAGTTCCACGCCCAGATGCCCACCGGCCCGTTCCCGTCGCGCGGCATGCCCCAGCCGTTCCCAGCCGCCACGCAGTACTCGATGAGCGCCCCGTCCACGCCGCCCACCACGATGCCGTTGCCGCTGTGGTTGTCCAGGTTCAGCGGGTCGCCCGGGTTGTTCTCCGCGACGCAGTCGACGATGGTCACGTTGCGCGAGCGCGGCATGGCGCCGCCGCTCTCCACGCAGATGCCCGCGAACCCGTTGTCGTGCGCGCGCACGTGCTCGATCCGCGTGTCTGCGTCGCCGCCCATCCAGACGCCGGCCAGTCGGAAGCCGCTCGCCTCGACCCGCCGGACGACTACGCCCTCTGCCCGGTTGATGCGAACACCGGCCCCGTTGCTGCCGCTCAGCCGGCCACACCCGACGAGCGTGAGGTCCTCGACGACGACGTGTGCGCACCCGGTCAGACTGATCGCATCGGCGGCGCCCGCGTCGATGGTCGCGCGTCCAGGCCCATAGGAGCCGATCGTGATGGGCTGCTCCGGCGTGCCGCGCGACCCCGCACCCAGACGCAGGACGCCGCGATGCGCCTGCCCGCTGGCCAGCAGCAGCATTGCGCCCGGTCCGAGCGCGGCTTGCGATGCCCGCTCCAGGCTCCGCCAGGCCTCCCTCGGCGAGCCGCCCGCCTTCCGGTCGCAGCCGTTCCCGGGGTCGACGTAGTATGTGGATGGCGCGAGGCTAGTCATGTGCCGTACCTGCCAGACGAAGGGTTGTGTGCCAGCTCATGGCGCCGGCGCGACTGTGGCGGGTCAGCGTGGCACGAAGTCCCACCTCACGCCCGGGACTGAGAGGCTTCGACGACACGAGCGCGGCCGGGATAGCGACGATAAGGGTGTGCTTCATCCCAGGCCACTCCTTCACGCGGACGCCTACGCCCTCGACTTGGGCAACGCCACCTGCGCCAAACCGCACGGTGAGGTTCCGCTTCATCGCCCCGACGCGCAGGTCGAGGCGCGTCCGCTCCGATTGGGGGATCTTCCCACCGGCGTAGAGGCGCTCGTCGACGTAGTCGGCACCGATCACCGCCACGTAGAGGGTCTGGGCATCGTAGCAGGCGTACAGGTCGGCACAGGGCACGCCGCGCGCGGGCGCCACGTAGCCACGGTCTCGGTCCCAGGCTAGCAGCCCCTCCATCTGGTCGGCGGGCGCGATCGGGATTGCATCCTGTGTGCGCGGCGCCGCAGCGTGCTTCCGCAGCGCCGGCATATCCACCGCCACCCGCGCGCACGCGACGACGAGGTCGTCGTAGGGCCGATCCTCGATGTCCACCAGCCCGAAGTCGTAGTCCTCACCGTCCGACCGGCCGCCCGTGGGTTCGTCGGCATACTGGAACCAGTGCGCGCCCAGAACGTAGGGCAGCCCGGCCAGCGCCCGCGTGTTGCGGGCATAGCCTGCCGCGCGCTCCCGCTGGGTGGGGACCGTGGGGAAGCCGAGGCCGGCGTTCCTGTTGCCGCTGCGGTTCTCCATCGCGGCGAAGTAGGTCTCGGAGATGAGCACCGGCCGCCCCGTCAGCCGGTGCAGCATGTCCGGGTAGTAGCGGCAGATGCCGCCGTCCGCCCAGTCGGCGCCGAGGTTTGTGGAGACGACGTCGACGTATCGGCCGGCCGCCTGCACGACAGGCTCGGACGCCCACTGGGCATAGCGGTCGCCCAGGATCAGGTGGTTCCTGTCGTAGCGGCGCACCGCGTCGTGGGCGAGCCGGTAGTAGCGCTCGGCGCACGCCCCGACGAAGCGCCGCACCACCGCCATGCCGTTCCCTCCGGCCCGCAGCGCCATCGTGCCGCCCTGCTCCAGGTCGTCGAACGACGACGCGCCCTCGGGCTGCCAATCGCGGCACAGCCGGCCGAAGTCGCCCCGGTAGTGCTGCTCCAGCAAGCGGATCAGCACCTGCCGCGTGGAGTTGGCGGCAGGCTCGCCCAGGAAGGTGAGGAAGATGGAGTCGTCCCACCAACCCAGCTCGTTGTCGGTGAAGTAGCCCAGGAGGAGCGGATCGTCGCGCCGGGGCAACACCTGCTCGCGCGCGACCTGGTCGAAGATACGCTCGATCTCCGTGCCAAAGAGGTCGCACCACGGCACGCGCGCGCTGCCGCCCAGCTCCAGCTCGACGGTGTAGGGAAGCGGATCGCGCGCCTTGCCGAGGACGGCGTCATCCGACCACGCCCCGAGCGTGTTGAATCCCCAGGCGCGCAGCCGTGCCAAGGTACCCGCCGCCCACTCGTTGTCGCTCGCGTAGTGGCGAAATGCCGCGTAGCGGGGCCGGTCGGCACGGTAAGCCTCGCGGGCTGCCCCGCGCTCGACGCAGTCGACCCCGAGCGAGAAGAAGGGTCGGCCGTCAGGTGCGACGACCGACCACACTCCATCCTGCCGCGCCACTCGGTAGAAGCGCGGCGTGCCGTCGTGAGCATCGGCACTGCCGCAGCCCGGCAGCAGCACCATCGCGACGAGGGCCGTCGAGAGACCCCACATAGGCTATCGGCGCGGCTGCCCAGTCGGTCGAGGCGCGCTGAGCTTGCCTGACTTCGCCAGAAGGAGCATGCGAGCGCTCTGCTCCGTCCCGGACGGCGTCATCTTGATGAGGTAGTCGCGATCGGACTGCGGCACTTTGTCCCAGTCGCCGCCGGAACGGGTGGCAATCTCCGACAGACGATCCGCCTTCTGGACCTGCTCACTGCTCATCCCATCGTTGCTACCTCTGCATCCGCCTACAGACAGCCCCGCGCAGCAGATGAGCAGCAACACCAGCACCTGACACAGCGTCTTCATGCCGATCCGCTCCATCGTGCTAAGGCGCGTTCACGAGCCAACTGCGGGCGTTGTCGAGGTCCCCCGGCCGGCGCAACTTCGAATGGCCGTCCGCACAGATGACGTTGGCCCCGCCGGAGTGCTTTCGCCATATCTTGTAGGCGTAGTCACCCGACCCCGCGTAGATGAAGTATGTGAACTGCCAGTCCCACATGACGAGCGGGCCAGGCCAGTAGCACACGTCGATCTCGTTGTTCAGATAGGCCGAGCACCCGCCTGTCCAGTAGAAGTAGTCTTTGCCCCCCTCGATCAGCGCGATGACCTCGGCTGGATAGTTGACGGCCGCCAGCGCGGTCGGACCGGCGGTGCTTCCCTCATACGCCGCGTCGAAGATGCCTTTGGGGTTGGACACACCCCAGAGAGAGGTGGCTGTCACGCCCGGCGAGATGGCATTCCCCATGTAGCTCAGCCCGACGAGCTTGATGCTCGTGGGCATGCCCCACGAGTAGATGTCAGGGAAGCCGCTGGTGTCGAACGTGTCGCTCGGACACCGGTAGATCTCGAGGTTCTTGATGTACGGCTGCACGCAGCGGCTGCTGCTCCAGAGGTAGAAGTTCGACGCCCACGGGGACGTGAGGTCCCAAAATGCCGCCAGCGGGTAGGTCTCGTCGTAGTCCTGGACGTACATGTTCAGGCCCAGACCGAGTTGCTTCGTGTTCGACAGACAGGCCGTGGCACGCGCCTTCTCCCGGGCCTGGGCGAACACCGGGAACAGGATTGCGGCGAGAATTGCTATAATCGCGATCACGACTAGCAGTTCGATAAGCGTGAAACCTCGCGGCTTCATCGTTCAAACCCTCCTTCGGGCTCGCTTGCCGGCGAGTTGGCCGGCTGGTCTGAGGAACCGATCTGTCACAGATCCGATAGCTCCCCCGCCGCAGGCAGACGGCCGGGCGTTGCGTCAAGCGGTGTTCCCGGCCTGGAACTCCACCGGGAGGACGGTCTCGGAAGGCACCTCGCGCCCCTCGAGGTGGGCCACGAGCATCGCCACCGCCCTGCGCCCCACCTCGTTCCAGGGAGCGCGGACGGTGGTCAGTCGGAGAGACGCCGCCGCCGGAAGCGCGAAGCCGTCGAACCCGGTGACGGCCAGGTCCTCGGGCATCCGGATGCCGCGGCTCTGGCAGTAGCCGATGAACTCATACGCGATCGTGTCGGACCAGACGACAGCGGCGGTCGGGCGCCTGTCCGGTGGCTCCCGCAACCACCCGTCGATCGGGGTCGCGGTGTAGTCGCTCGAAGGCCCGGTGCTGCACTCGCGCACCTCCATCTGATGGCGGGCCGCCGCGGCGTAGACAGCGGCTCGGCGCCTCGCGGCCGACTCGATCATCATGCGGGGGCTGATGTGGACGATGCGGCGGTGCCCACGACCCGCGAGGTGGTCCATCAGCATCGCCATGCCGCCCGGGTCGTCCGCCACGATGGAGGGCACACTGGGGATGGCATCGGCCACCGCGAAGACGGGCAGGTGCGACGCCGCGAGCCGCTCGACCAACGGGTCCGAGGGCAGCGCCTGCACGATCAGCCCGTCGAGACGCCCGTCCAGCAGCTCGTCGTAGATGTCGCCCGCCGAGAGGCCGCGAAACGTGCCGTGCAGCAGGAGGTCCTTCTTGTGCAGATCGCAGCCCTCCTGCAGCCCGCCGATCAGCTCCGAGAGGAACGGGTTGGTCGCGTTCAGGTAGCCGATGCCCGAGTAGACGCCGATGACGTTGGTCGATTTCCGCCGCAGCGAGCGAGCGATGGCATTCGGGCGGTAGTCCATCGTCTCGGCGATGCGGCGCACGCGGTCGCGGGTCTCGTCCGAGATGCGGCGTTCCGCGGCCTTCCCGTTCAGGACGGCCGACACCGTCATCAGGCTCACCCCGGCCCGCTGGGCCACGTCCTTTAGCGTCACTGCTCTGCTGCGCGGCATGTTGGCCCAACCTTGCTCTAACGTTAATCCTATGTGGCATTCTAACCCGACTTCCGGCACGTGTCAATGGTGCCGAGGCATGAATATGGGACGCAAATGACGGGGAGCGCCAGCCGCGGCGTGGGCATCCGTAACGCGCCGGAGCAGCGCGCGCGAGTAGAATAGTGGGCAGCCGCCGCGCCGATCGGGGCGCATCGGCGGAAGGAGAGTGTCGGGAACATGCAGCGAAGGCCGTTGAACATAGCAGTCATCGGGATGGGAGGGTGCGCAGGCGACCACCATGACGCCGTCGCCGCGCTGGAGGCGGCGGGGGAGTGCCAGCTCCTCTGCACGTGCGACCCGTGCCCGGAGCGCTTCGCGGCGCGGCAAGACGAGTGGCGATTCGCGGAGCGCGGTGCCGCGGTGCACACCGACTATCTGCGTATGCTGGATGCGCACGGAGCGGACCTCGACGTGGTAACCGTGCCCACACCCGTCCCGCTGCACGCGGAGATGCATCGCGAGTGCGTCGAGCGCGGTATCGCGTGCTACCTGGAGAAGCCGCCCACGCTGTTCTGGCCGGAGCTTGATGAGATGGTGGCCGTGGATGCCGCCGCACGCAAGCGAACACAGGTCGGGTTCAACTACATCGTCGAGCCGGACCGGCAAGCCGTGAAGCAGCGCCTCGTGGCCGGCGAGTTCGGCCGGGTGCTGCGGGCATCGTTCCGTGCGGTCGTGCCGCGTGCGAGCACCTACTTCACACGCGCCTCGTGGGCGGGGCGGCTCATGCTGGACGGGCGGCCGGTGCTGGACTGCTGCATCGGAAACGCCGTGGGTCACTACGTGCACAACCTGCTCTTCTGGGCGGGGAGCAGCGGCCTCCTCGCCTATGGCCGAGCGGCCTCGATGCGAGCGGAGATGGCGCGCGCCCACGACATCGAGGGGCCGGACACCGTGTTCGCACGCGCGGTCTGCGAGGACGGCGTCGAGCTGACGGTCGCGGCATCCCACGCCTGCGCCGGCGCATCGACCGGCACGGAGCGCGTGGAGTGCGAGCGCGCCACGATCGTCCGCACCTGGGGCGAGCCGTTCTTCATCGAGTGGGCGGAGGGGCGCAGTGAGACCGTGCCGATGGCCCCGTACAACGTGCTGCAGGGCAACTTCCGCGCCTACTTCGCCTACGTGCGCGGCGAGTCGGACCGGCCGCTGGTCACGCTGGAGGACACGCGCCCATTCGTCGAGTTCATCGACCTCGCCTACCTCGCTGCGAACGGCATCGCAACCGTGCCCGAGCAGCACGTCGAGCGCAGGCCGGCCGCCGACGGGCAGGGCGAGTTCGTCGCCATCCGCGGCCTGCCGGCGGTCTTCGACGACTTCTTCGCAGGGGGCAGGTTCCCCAGCGAGCAGGGCTTGGCCTGGGCGCGGGCCGGGGGCGCTGCCAATCGTCAGGACCTGCCCCGCCTGCTCGATACAGCCCGACGCTTGGCCGAAGACCGTACTGCAGAACGAGGCCTGGCAGCCCGCTGATGGCCACCGGCGGGCACGGCCGGCGGTAAGCAGCGTGTCGCCTGCGTTCGCTGTGTTACAATACCGTCGTACGCTGCCCGAACCTGCGCCCGGGCGGCGACGCGATCAACTAGTGGCACACCGGCTCTGGCGCGCCGGTAAGGGATCGGAGGCCCATGAAACTCAAAGTCCTACTGGCCATTGTCGCGCTTCTGTGTCTGCCGCTGTCCGTGCTCTCCCAGCCGAAGCACTCCCCGCACGCGGCACAGCCCCGCGACACCAAGACCGGGCGGTTCGTCAAGAAGACGGTCGTCACCAAGGCCGGCCCCGCGCGCGACGCCAAGACCGGACGCTTCGTCAAGAAGACGGTCGTCACGAAAGCCGGCCCCGCGCGCGACGCGAAGACCAGACGCTTCGTCAAGGCGACGACCGTCGCGAAGGCCGGCCCGGCGCGCGATGCGAAGACCGGACGCTTCGTCAAGAAAACGGTCGTCACGAAGGCCGGCCCCGCACGCGATGCGAAGACCGGACGCTTCGTCAAGAAGAAGTAGCGGCGCACACGGCCCGAGGTGAACGAGCCCCCGCGGCATCAGCCGGCGGGGGCTCGCTGTTGTCTGGCCTCTTGCAAGTGCCTACGCGCGTCGCGGACGCAGAACGAGCAGGAGCGGCAGGACCGAAGACAGGACCAGCACGCAGGCCGCGGGCTCCGGTACGACGGTCACGCGCATGTTGTCCAGACCGAACTCGCCGAACGAGTTGGATCCCTGGGGCGACAGGCGGAACGTCACCGAAGAGACCGGCACATCCAGCTTGCCGATCATCAGCAGCGGGTCGAGCGGACTGACGCGCCACTGCCAGTAGTAACCCGTCGAGTTCAGGTCCAGCGACTGCAGGCCCCACATGCCGTTCGGGCCGAGGTCCACCCAGAGCCACTCGTCGGACGAGCCCCCGGCCGGGTCCTGAGATGCGGCAATGAAGTCGAAGCCCAGGTCCACGATGGGCTGGGAGAAGCTGACGGTAAGCGCAGCCGTGCCGTACGCGCCATTGTCGTCAGGGTAGTTGGTGCGGCCGCCGAACACGAGATTGCCGCTGATAGGCGAGTCCGCGATCATGATGGCCGTGTTGTCATGGATGCCGAACTGAGTCGACGCAGATACCGTCGCGAACGTCGCTGTGAGGAGTGAGTCGTCGGAGGGGACGGAGAACGGAGAGGGCGGGTCGCCCAGGCTCGGCGGGTCGTTCACGCCGGGCAGGATGTTCTCGAACGTCCACTCGACCGTCAGGGGCAGCCCGGCAGCCGGCCTGGTGATCAGGGCCAGCACGGCGCCGCACGCGAAGACAGCAATCAGCCTTCTTGTTGTCATGGACCCCTCCCATCGCCCGAGTGCCGCGCGACAACCACCGCGACACAGGTCCACGGGCCCGGTAGCCTACCGGTACACCTTGAGACGAGCCGTCGCGCTCCTCGTCACGCCGTTGTACGTGTAGGAGCCGACGATGCTGGTCGTCTCCGGCTGGCGCTGCACGGACTGGTAGGTGTTGAGGTACGTGCCCACCAGCTTGCCGACCCCTGACTCCGCGAACACAGCGCCCGCCGCAGTCACGTCCTCGGTGATAGAACTCCCGTCGGACATATCGAACGTCGCGTAGAGCAGATAGGTCTGAGCGAGCCCCGACTTGATGTTCGATGCGTTCGGGATGATCTGCACGCTCACGAGACTGACCTTGGTCGGATCGTCGTTCGCCGAGACGGCTACCGGGCCCGCCAACGCGAGCGCCAGCGCCGCCGCCGCTCCGAGCAGGCCCCAGATACCTCCGGATCGCCTCGCCATGGACGTCTCCTTCCGGTCCACCGGACCGGTGTGTGCGAGTCCCCTCCGACCCATCGGCGCGTTGTCGAAGGCGCGCCGACCCCCCGTGGTCGGCGGGGGGATGGCCTTCACACAGATGATTCATTGCATGAAACGTGCCAATCTGTTATCTATGCCTGTCCGGGACGGCGTTACGCTGGCAGGCAGCGGAACCAAGTGGAAGCCGCTTGGCAAGGGGTGGCGCGCGGGCGTAACGCCCTGGACGTGGCGTACCGGGGATGCGGCCGCTGCCTGGTGTGCGCAGGAGGCCCCGGCCGATACCAGGCACGAGAGCTGCGGTGGGATGGGCCTCCGTGCCCGTCCAGCGCCGCTCATGAACAGGTAAGGCTAGAGCCCCTGCAGCGCGTACTCCACGGCCGACTGCATGTGCCTGCGGCGTCCCGCAGCCCATGCGGCGTCGACGGCCGCGTCGGACCGCCCGGATCGCAGATCGGCGACACACCGGTTCCAGAGGAAGGTGTCGGCCGGCTGGACGACGATGCCGAACTCCTCACGCAGGGCTTCGGCGGCGCCGAGAAGGTCGGCCGCTCGCTCGTAGTCGCCTCGCGCCAGGGCGGCAGCGGCGGCGCTTGGCAGCGCCAGGGGCACCAGCCAGTAGCGGCCCGAGCCCCAGAGGCCGGAGATGCCCTCGCGCAGAAGGGGCTCCGCGGACGCCGCGTCGCCGGCCTCGCACGCCATCGCCGCCAGGTTCACGGCCGCGAGCGCGAGAGACAGCTTCTCTCCGGCGGCCAACGCGGCCTCCCGGCTCTGCTCGTAGCAGCGGCGCGCCGCCTCGGAGTTGCCCGTCCGCCGGTGCACCTCGCCCAGGTTCCCCAGTAGAGTGGCCGTGCCGCCGGTGTCGCCCAACGCCCGCAGCCGGTCGAGCGCATCCTCCCAGTACGCGGCGGCGCATTCGAAGCGCTCGGCGCCATACGCCGCATCGCCGAGCGCCTCCAGCGCCCACGCGATGCCCGCCGCGGACTGCGCCTCCGAGTAGATCGAGTAGGCCTCCTCCGCGTACACCCGCGCCTCCTCGTGGCACCCCTGGCCCCACGCGGAGTCGGCAGCCGCCAGCAGCACGCGCGCGCGCAGCATCGTTCGCCCCTCGGCGCCCTTGCAGCGAAGTGCGGAGCGGAGCCGCTTCATGCCCTCCAACCGGGAGTTCGCCATCCAGAAGAGGGCCATGCCCGAAGCGAACCGCAGCGCCTCCTCGCCCTCCGAGACCTCGAGGCAGAAGTCCATCGCCGCCCGCACGTCGTCGTGCTCGGCGCGCACACGTTCGAGCCACTCCTCCTCGGTCAGGCCGGTGTCGCTCCGCTGCGTCACGAGGTCGCGGAAGGTGTCGCGATGCCGGCGGCGGGTGGCGTCCTCCTCGCCCGCGGCGGAGAGCAGCTCGCGCGCATACTGCCGCACGGTCTCCAGAAGGCGGTACCGGCCGCCGCCCTGCGGATCGTGGACGACGAGCGAGCGATCGACGAGGCCCAGCAGGTTGGCCATCACCTCGGCGGGACTGCCGCACGGGGCGCAGACGGCCTCCGCGGCGTCGTGAGTCCAGCCGGAGGCGAAGACGGAGAGCTGGCGGAGCAGGCACTGCTCCTGGTCCGACAGCAGGCGATAGCTCCAGTCCATGGTGGCGGCCAACGCTCGGTGCCGCTCGGGCCCCGCGGCATTGCCGGACGTCAGCAGGTCGAACCGGTCGGCGAGATGGCTCTCGATCTCCCCGGGCGCCATCGCCCGCACGCGTGCCGCGGCCAACTCGATCGCGAGAGGGATACCGTCCAGGCTGCGGCTGATCCGGGCGACCGAGGTGGCGTTGGCCGAGGTCAGCGCGAACCCCGGCTGCACTGCCTTTGCCCGCCGCACAAAGAGGCGAACGGCGTCGAAGCCCATCAGGACCTCGGCCCCGTCCCCGCCCCCGTTCCCGTCGTGATGCGGCTCGCACGGCGGGGGCACGCTCAGCGGCGGAACGGCGTAGGCTGCCTCCCCGACAATGCCCAGAACCTGCCGGCTCGTCGCCAGGACGCGGACGCGCGGGCAGCCGCTCAGGATGGCTCGGGCGGCTTCGGCGCACGCGTCCACCAGGTGCTCGCAGTTGTCCAGAACCACCAACACCGTTCGCCCGCGCAGCGTCCGCACGATGATGTCGAGCGGCTCGTGGCGAGGCTCGTCCGGCAGCCCGAGCGAGGCGGCGATGGCGGCGGGCACGCGGTCCTCATCCACCACGGGAGACAGGTCGACGAACCACACCCCATCGAGGAACTCGGGAGCGCACTGCGCCGCCACGTGGGTGGCCAGCCGGGTCTTCCCAACGCCCCCTGGCCCGGACAACGTCACCAGGCGCGTCGAGAGGAGCAGCTCGGCGATCTCCCCGGCCTCCCGATCGCGGCCCACCATCTCGGTGAGCGGACAGGGCAGCGACGACGCAGCATCGGAGTACATCGGCGCGGCGAGGGCGCTGCTCTGGCGAACGGGCGGCTGCGAGGACTGGACGCGCGAGCGGGCCTCTGCCCGGAGTTCCTCGTAGAGGGCCGTCGTCGAAGGGTCGGGATCGCATCGCAGCTCGTCCGACAGCCTCAGGCGCAGCGCCCGGTAGCACTCGACGACTGCAGCGTGGTCGCCGGCCCGTGCCAGCGCGCTCATCAGCAATCGAACCGTGGACTCGCGGAGCGGGTCGACGAGCGTGGCCCGACGCAGCAGGTCAGCGGCCTCGCGAGGCGATCCGGCCTCGAGCTGGTACGATGCGAGCCGCTCGACGGTCGACAGCCACGTCTGCTCGCGCGGGTCTCGTTCGCTGAGGACCCACTCCTCGGCGCAGCCCTCCAGCAGCGGACCTCGATACAGCGCCACCGCGCGCTCGAGGTCGCTCGTATGCCCGCGCGCAACCGCCTCGTCGAAGGCGATCACGTCGACCTCGTCGGCGGTGGCCTGCAACCTGAGCGTGCGCAGAGTGGTCGACTCGACCCGCGACGCATGCGGCCCGAGCGCGCGGCGGAGATCCATCAGGCTCTGACGAAGCGACGCAGACGCCGCGCCCTCTTCCGAGTCCGGCCAGAGCGCAGCGATGAGGAAGTCGCGCGTCACCTCGCGCCCGTGCCGCAGCGCGAGGAGCGCCAGCAGCCACTCACCCTTGCGGGAGCGCAGGCGGGGCATGGGCTGGCCGTCGACGATCACCTCGACCTGGCCGAACAGGCATATGCGGAGCCCCGGATGCTGGTCGAGGCCATCGGTTGGGCTGTTGGGCGCCATTGTGCAGTTCTCCCCGTTCACCAGACATCCGAACGCCCAGCGCGGTTTCACGGAATACCGACAGGGGCTACACCGAAGCTCACGGATCGCCCACGCTCGCAGGCTCCGCCACTCTACAGGACGGTTCGGCCGCCCCGATCCGTTGAGCCGGGGCGGCCCGCCGTCACGCATATACCAGCGCGGCGCCCGCGCCCTACCCTATCACCCGGATCGTGGCATCCCTCGGCAGCGCGAGGCCCGCCGCCACCTCCACGGCCTTGACGATGCCGGCCGGCACGGGGCATGCCGGGTGCTTGCAGTGCTTGGCCGCCAAGGCCAGCGTGAGCGGCCCCTCGCCTCGATGGGTGATCTCGCGGAACGGGTCGACGCTCTTCAGCTCCGCCGCCAGCCTCTGAATGCCTGCGCACGGGCTCTCGATCGCCAGCACGCACTCGTCGCCCTCCATCCGCGCTTCGACCGTTGTGGTGAACCCGCAGACGCCTGCCTCGATCTCAGCCTTCGCCACGCCCCTCTCCTCCCCGATGCGCCCGACAGACGCTCAGCGCCCGAACCTGGGCCACAGCCTGCCACTCAGCAAGTTCTGCACGACGCCCCGGCCTTCCTGGGCAGGCTCGACAGGCAGCCCCGCTCGGATCCAGGCGGACATCCCGCCTCGCACTTTGGTGACGTCCGCGTGACCGGCTTCGGCAAGTTGCCGCGCCGCAATCGCGCTGCGCCCGCCCGAGTGGCAGATCACGTAGACCGGCCGATCGCGGGGCACCTCGCCCAGCCGGTCGCCCAGACTGGGCAGCGGGATCAGCCCGGCCTCCGGCGCGTGCCCCGACTCATACTCGGCGCTGCTGCGCACATCCAGCAGGTAGGCGCCGTTCCCCAAGGCAGCATGGGCCTCGTGCACGTCGGCATCATTCGGCAGGCAGGGCCGCCCGGGGCTGCTCGTGCTCATCGGCAGCACCCCCCGCCGTTCCCTGCCACACCGGCTCGCTGCGCTCCGAGCTTCGTCAGGATCCAGACCATCGGGCACCAGTCGGTGAACGCCGACTGGAACAGGTTCAGCCCCACGAATGCCGTGAACGCATAGAACCACGGGCTCACGGTGTATCCCAGCACCACGGTCGCCATGATGACGACCCCGGCGATCAAGCGAAGCCATCGCTCCACGTTCATTGTGTGCCTCCTCCGCACCTTCCCAGCGGCAGCGACGGAGCGCCGCCCTCCATAGGCTGTACCACCGGCCCTGGACCGCCGCCGCCCTCGGCGGCAGCGCACCCACCCGTGGGGCGCGCCCTCCGCGGCGCGCCGGGTCCTTCTCCGTGCACTGTCGTGGACCGCCGCCGCCCTCGGCGGCAGCCCGCCAACCCGTGGGACGGGGTCTCCCCACGCCCTGCACCACCCCGTGGGGCGCGCCCTCCGCGGCGCGCCGGGTCCCCACGCCCTGCACCCACCCGTACCGTTCCTTACGCCGCCTCGGGCTCCACCGGCTTCGGCGCGTGCCGCTCCTCCCGGGCCTTCATCATGTAGTAGAGGATCGGAACCGCCATCCGCGAGAGCAGCGTCGAGGCGATCTCTCCGGCCATCAGCGAGATGGCGAGGCCCTGGAAGATCGGGTCGAACAGGATCACGAACGACCCGACGATGACCGCGGCCGCCGTCAGCAGCATCGGCCGGAACCGCGTGGCGCCGGCGTCGATGACCGCCTGCTCCAGCGGCATGCCCTGCCTCATGCGCAGCTCGATGAAGTCGACCAGGATGATCGAGTTCCGCACGATGATCCCAGCCCCGGCGATGAAGCCGATCATGCTCGTCGCCGTGAAGAACGCCCCCATCAGCGCGTGGGCCGGCAGGATGCCGATGAGCGTCAGCGGGATCGGAGCCATGATCACCAGCGGCGTCTTGAACGACTGGAACCACGCCACCACCAGGATGTAGATGATCACCAGGACCGCGGCGAACGCGATGCCCAGATCGCGGAACACCTCGTACGTGATGTGCCACTCGCCGTCCCACTTCATCTGCAGCTTGTCCGTCGTGAAGGGCACGTGCGTCGTCAGCACGTTCAGCTTGTAGCCCTCGGGCAACTGCAGCTTGTCGACCGCCTTGTTCATCGCCAGGATCGCGTAGACGGGACTCTCCTGACGCCCTGTCACGTCGCCCGTCACATAGACCACGGGCAGCAGGTTCTTGTGGTAGATCGACTTGTCCGTCCCGATCGCGACCGGCTTCACCACCTCGCTCAGCGGCACCAGGTGCCCGTCGCGCGCTGCCACGAAGAGCTGCTGCAGCTCGCGGAGGCCGCTTCGTTCGGCGCGAGGCAGCCGCACCACGATTGGCACGTCCTCGCGTGACCCTTCATCGTGCGCCAGCCCGACCGACGCGCCGGACAGTCCCATCGAGAGCGTGCGGTTCACCGAGGCTGTGTCCACGCCGAGCAGCGCCGCCTTCTCCTTGTCCACCGCGTACTGATAGGTGGGCTGGTCGTCGTCCATGTACCAGTCGGCGTCCGCGACGCCTTCGGTCTGCCTGAAGACGCCCAGCACCTGCCGCGCCACCTCGGTCCGGCGCTCCATGCTGGGGCCGTACACCTCCGCGACCAGCGTCTGCAGAACGGGCGGTCCCGGCGGCACCTCCGCCACCTTCACACGGATGCCCCACTCCCTGGCGATGCGCGCGATCTCCGGGCGGATGCGCTTCACGATGGCGTGGCTCTGGGCCTTGCGCTCGCCCTTGCCCACCAGGTTCACCTGCAGGTCCGCCTGGTTCGCCCCGCGCCGCATGAAGTAGTGCCGCACGAGCCCGTTGAAGTTGTACGGGCTTGCGGTCCCCACGTACATCTGGTAGTCACGCACCTCCGGTATCGTGGCGATGTAGTCGCCCACCGCCCTAGCAGCGGCCGCGGTCTGTTCCAGCGTCGTCCCGGTCGGCATGTCGACCATGACCTGGAACTCGTTCTTGTTATCGAACGGCAGCATCTTGACGGTTACCGCCTTGATCGCAACGAGCCCCATGGCGCCGACCAGCAGCACCGCCACGACCGCGAAGAACGACCATCGCGCCAGGGGCTTGCGCAGCATGGGGGTCATCATGGCGCGGTACATGCGCGTCAGGAAGTCGTCGCCCCCGCTCTCGCCATGCTTCCCATGCCCCGACTTGCCGTGCTCGCCCTTGAGCAGCCGGAAGGCAGCCCACGGCGTCACGATGAACGCGATCAGCAGCGAGAAGATCATCGCCGCGGAGGCGCCGACCGGGATCGGCCGCATGTACGGGCCCATCAGGCCGCCGACGAACGCCATCGGCAGGATGGCCGCGATGACCGCGAACGTCGCCAGGATCGTCGGGTTGCCCACCTCATCCACCGCATGGATGGCTGCCTCCAGCGGCGGCTGCCTCTCGCCCTCCGGCATCCGGTAGTGCCGCACGATGTTCTCGACAACCACGATGGCGTCGTCAACCAGGATGCCGATGGAGAAGATGAGCGCGAACAGCGTGATCCGGTTCAGCGTGTAGCCGTACAGGTAGAACACCAGCAGCGTCAGCGCCAACGTCACGGGAATCGCCACGAGGACGACCAGCGACTCCTTCCGCCCCAGCGCGATCGCGATGAGCAGCGTCACGGAGAGGACCGCGAGCATCATGTGGAACAGCAGCTCGCCGGACTTCTCGCTCGCGGTCTCACCATAGTTGCGGGTCTCAGTGACCGTGACGTCCGACGGGATGATCTTGCCCTTCAGGCTCTCGACCTTCGCCAGCACCTGGTGCGCGATGTCGATCGCGTTGGTGCCCTGCCGCTTCGCCACGGAGATTGTCACCGCGTGCTGCAGGCGGTTGATCGGCCCGGTACTCTCCGCGCGCCCGGCCGGCCCCACGCCGAACGCCACGTAGTCGGTCGGCTCGGCAGGACCGTCCACCACGGTCGCCACGTCGCGCAGGTAGACCGGCCGCCGATTGGCGACGCCAACCACAACCGCGGCCACGTCGTCCGCCGTCCGCAGGAACTCGCCCGTCTTCACCGCGATGTCCGCGTTGTTGCGCGAGAACGCCCCTGCCAACGCCCGCTGGTTCGCTCCGCCCAGCGCGTTCGCCACGCCGTCCGGCGTCAGCCCGAACCCGGCGACCTTCGCGCGGTCCAGCGTCACCCGCACCTCGCGGCGCAGGCCCCCGATGATGCTCGTCTCCGAGACGTTGTCGACCTGCTTGACGGCGTCCTCGACGCGAGCCGCGATCTGCCGCAGCGCGAACGAGTCGTAGCGCGTCGAGTGCAGCGTGAGCGCCAGGATCGGCACGTCGTCGATGGAGCGCGGCTTGATGATGGGCGGCGATGCGCCGGGCGGGATGATGTCGAAGTGCGACTGCAGCTTCTCGCGCAGCCTGACGAACGCCGCCTCCTGGTTCTGCCCCACGAGGAACCGCACCACCGCCATCGACTGCCCGGGGCTCGACGTCGAGTAGACGTACTCGACGCCCGGGATCTCCCAGATCAGCTTCTCCATCGGAGAGGTGACGCGGCGCTCGACCTCGGCCGCCGAAGCGCCCGGCATCTGCACGAGCACGTCGGCCATCGGCACGACGATCTGCGGCTCTTCCTCACGGGGCGTCTTCAGTACCGCGAACGCGCCCAGCGCCAACGAGGCGATGATGACCAGCGGCGTCAGCTTCGAGTTCACGAATGCCGAGGCCAGTCGGCCGGCAAATCCTACGCGCATCGGGGGTCTCCTTCTACCTTCCAACGGGCCGCACCCTCGCCCGCCAGATTAGCCCAGTTACTGCTTCAGCGCTGTGGTGGGGCGGGCCTCCGTGCCGGCCCAGTACGACCCACAAGCGGAACGGCACGGTGCCCGCCGCGCCAACCTACCTGGCCGACACCGGCTGGCCGTCGGTCAGTCGGTCCACGCCCTCCGCCACGATCCGCTCGCCCGCGCCGAGGCCCGAGAGCACCGGCACCGTCCGCCCCTGCGCCTCGCCCAGTGTCACCAGCCGCAGCCGCGCCTTGTTGTCCTTGTCGACGGCGAACACGTAGTCCAGCCCCTCGCGCTTGATGACAGCAGTGGACGGAACCAGCAGCCTGCGCTCGATGCCCTGTGCGAACCGCGCCCGACCGAACATGCCGGACCGCGCGGGCGAGCCCGCCGGCAGCCCGATCTTCACGATGAACGTATGGCTGCTCGGATCGCCCTGCGGCGCCACCTCGACGATGGTGCCGCTCACCTCGCGCCCGTACAGCGCATCCAACAGGACCGGCACCCGCAACCCGCGCCGCACGCTGCGGAGGGAGTTCTCCGGCACCACGGCCTCCAGGCGGATCTGCCCGCCCTGCACCGCCATCAGCGGCACTCCCGGAGAAGCCATCGCGCCCGGGTCGGCCAGGCGGGCGCTCACCAGGCCGTCGAACGGAGCGCTTAGCGCCGCGAAGTCCCGCGTCACCCGCGCCAGCCGCAGCGCCGCGGTCGACTGCCCGACCTGCGCACGAGCCACCTGCACCTCCTGCCGCCGCACGTTCACCTGCATCGCTCCCGCCTGCGCCTGCTTCAGCCCCGCTCGGGCCTGGGCGAGGGCCGCCTGCGCCTGCTGCAGCCCTTCCTCCGCGGCGCGGATGTCCTCGGCCCGGCTGCCTTCGTCGGCGATGCTCTGGCCCTGCTGCGCGGTCTCCAACTGCGCCTGCGCCACGTCGTACTGCGTCTTCGCCTGGTCATACTGCTGCCGCGAAACCGCCCCCTCGGCTACGAGCTGCTCATACCTCTTCAGGTTCGCCTGCGCCAGTGCCAGGCTCGCTCGCGCCTGGTTCACTGCCAGCGACGCCTGCGCGCGCTCCTGCTTCCGCGGCCCGGCCTGCACCAGGTCGAGCTTCGCCCGCGCTGCCTTCACCGCCGCCTCGCTCTGCGCCACCTGCGCCTGCGCCGCCGCGATCCGCGCGTCGCTGGTCGCCTCTTCCATCTGCGCAGCAACGCGCGACGCGTCCAGCCCGACCGATGCCGACCGCAGACCGGCCTGCGACTGCGCGACCGACGCATCGAGGTCGCTGGCGTCCAGGCTGATCAGCAACTGCCCGCGCCGCACCGCGTCGCCCTCGCGAGCCGCCACCGATCGCACCCGGCCCATGACCTTCGCCGAGATCTGCGCCTCCAGCTCGGCCTTCACCGTGCCGGTCGCCTCCAGCCACTGCGGCGTCGAGACCTCGCCGATCGTCAACACCGGCACCGACGCCGCGGCCAGGTTGGCTCGCTCCGCGCCCTCGTCGGCCCGCGCGGCCTGCTCACCGCGCCCGAGCAGCGCCCACGCACCGATCACCGCCACCACCGCCACCACACCAACGCTGAGACCTATGCGCTTCATCGTCCCGTCCTCCCGGCCCGGCGCCCGCCGAGCCCTACCGACCAACCAAGCAATGCGGAAATATCTATTTCGCTATATTTCGAGCAGTCAAGAGGGCCGCCAGCGTCACTCCGCAGGAGCCCCGCACGCGCCCTGGTGCCGCCGGATGCACTCCAGCAGCAGCAGCACGTTCTCGTTCGCGATCTCGTAGTGGACAAAGTTGCCGTGCCGCCTGCACGACAGGATGCCCTGGTCCTTCAGGATGCGGAGTTGCTGGCTCACGACGGCCTGCTCGGCGTCGGTCGCGTCGATGATGTCGCTCACCGACCGCGCCTCGCCCGCCATCCGCAGGTAGTCCAGGATGCGGAGGCGCAGAGGGTGCGCGGCATGGCGGATCACCGGCGCGACCCGCTCCAGGGTCTCCATGTCGATCAGCGGCGCAATGGTCTTCTCACTCATCTCTCCACCTCCGACAACAGTATATCGGTATATTCATATACTGTCAAGACCCCGCCAACGTTTCTTTCTGCGGCGACTTGCGGGGGTGGGGGCTGCGTTCTCCTTGTATTTGTGCGGGCGCAATGGGGCATGCCGCGGGACTACAGCCACCGATCGCCTGCGTGAGCCGGGGCGTGAGCAGCAGCGTGAAAGTGGCAGGGAGCGCCAGGCAGGCGCCCAGCACTCCCTGCACACCGCATGGGCCTACGGCGCCGGCGCCACCGTGATCCCCTCGCCCTCTGGCCGAAGGTACGTCTTCGCTTCGCCGCCCCCACCGGAGACCAGGCTGCCATCTCGTCGGAGGTAGGTGAACATGAACATCCTGCCCGTCGGCTTCGTGGTCACCTTCAGCCGCACGTACTCGGCGCCATGGTTGATCGCATCGGCTGTCTCGGGGCCGGAGGCCGCACCGCCCGGGAGCAGGTTGGCCAGTCCCGAGCCGCGCTTGGACTGCAGGTCGACACGCAAGTTCGAGCTTCGGGCGATGCTGGCCAGCAGCCACCTGTTTGCCGACGCGATCCCCAAGACAGGGAACTTGCCCATCAGCTTCAGGATCTGCCGCCCACTAAGCTTGTCCGCAGCCGCCACCAGATCGTCGAGCGTCAGGAAGCCGTCGTGCTCGCCCTGCGACCTCAGCAGGCCGCGGACGAACGGCCAGGGCACATCGGTGGCGGACTCCATGTACCACGCCGCGTTGGCGACCAGGAGCGTACTGCCGCGCCACTTCCACCGGATTGGCGGCAGCAGGTCCGGCATGTTCCTGAGGATGTCCAGCAGCACACGCTCCTCCCGCGCCGTCCACGACGTCCTCTCGCGTGACCGGTCATCCGGGACGCGCGCGATGATCGAGACGCCGGTCAGCCTGGAGAGCCGCCTCAGCCGCCCATCGAGGGAGCGCTCGTCGGGAACGGCCCCATCGACGGGCTTGGCGTTCGCGGGGATGCTGGCGTCGTCGAGCGTGTTTGTCTTGTGGTCGCCGGGCATCAGCCACAGGTCGTCGATGTAGGTGATGGCGGCACGATCCGCAGGCACGGCTCCCATGTATGCATACGCGCCGGCACCGGGGATGTTGATGAAGAGCGCAGGCGCAACGTGCGACTCAGCCCAAGGGCACATGAAGGTCACTCGGTCAGGGTCTGGCTGGGGCGACGTCGACCCATCCACCGGGTTGATCTTGTAGTGCGCCCCTTCATCCCAGACCATCTTCACCAGGGCCTTGCCGTGGGGGCCGAGCTGATCGAGTGGCACCGTGACGTTCTGCTGCCCCCGCAGCACGGCCTTCTGCTGCTCAGGCGACAGCGCTTGGGCCGAACGGTACGCGTCGGCCTCGTCTTCGAAGTCCTGTTGGATCCTGGCTGCGATCCTCTCGCCAAGCCGCTGCGCAGAGAGAGGCCGGGTCAGGGCGTAGGTGTAGGCGCCGGGCTTGCCCTCACGCTCCCAGCGCCACTCGGCGTCCTTGTAGCTCACGAGGGACCAGAGCGAGTCCATCGCATCTGCCACCGGCAGGCCGCGGAGGAAGACGGACACCTCCGGATCGGAGGCGCCGTCCTTCTCCTCGGCGCGGATGGAGACGCCCGTGGCCTTCGAGACACGCTCCAGCAGGTCGCCGATCTGGATGCGTGCAGCCGACACGGTGATGCGCTGCTCCAGCCGGACGTCCTCGCGCCGCATGTCGGCGGTGATGGTGTGCGGTGGCGGCGCGCCGGGCTGCTGGAGGAGCAGGGCGAGGCAGCAGGACAACACGGCAGGCAGCGTCATCGAGGGGCCTCCGGTGTGTTGCGCAATGCTACCAGGCAGGACGCATGGGGCGAGGGCTGCGTTCTCCTTGTATCTGTGCGGGCGCAATGGGGCATGCCGCGCGACTGCAGAGCTGCTCGCCACCGACGCCGCCCGAACGATGCTGGGCTTCGCCCGCGCGCCGGGTCGCGTCTGGCCGCAGGTACGTCTTCGCTTCGCCACCCCGCGCGAGGACGGCAGATGGCAGGTCCCGCATCGATCGGCAGCGTACCCGACAGGACGCCTGCCCCTCCGCGCCGAATTCACGTGCAACATCGAGCCAACCATCTCGCGCTGGCCGAGGGTCTACCTATCGATGGAACACGACGACCACGAAGCCGCGCTGGCCGCTCGGGCCGCAGCCGGCGACCACGACGCGCTTGCGCTGCTGGTAGAGCGCGTGCGCCTGACACTCTTCGCCGCCGCCTATCGGGAGCTGGCGCACTACGAGGACGCGCAGGACGCCGTCGCGAACGCGCTGCTGCGCATCTGCACGCACGCCGGCAGCCTGCGCGACCCCGGTCGGGCCCGCGCCTGGATGCGGACCATCGTGGTGAACGAGGCGAGACGGCTGCGCACCAGGCGCGCGGAGGCTGGCGCCGGGCTCGATGAGGGGTCGACGGACCACGCCGAGGCGGCTCGCCTTGCGCATTTGCGCATCGACATCGAGCGAGCGCTGCGCCGCCTGCCGGCCGATCAGGCACGTGCCGTCGCGCTCCACTACCTTGCCGGTCTGCCGGTCGGCCAGATCGCGGCGCGCACGGGCCGGCCCGAGGGCACCGTCAAGGCCTGGCTGCACTACGGTCGCCGCACTCTGGCCGACCAACTGAGAGGATACGAACCGATGACACCGAGCACCCGCACCGCGGCCATCGTCAGCACCAACCTGGACGCCGAGACCGTCCGCACGCTCAGCGAGGCCCTCCAGGGCGGCGGGTTCGCGAACGTGAAGCACATCAGCGACTACGGTTCAGTGGCCCGTCTCGACCAGACCGGCGAGGGCGAGAACGCCGAGGTCCACATCTGCGAACCACTCAAGGGCGTCAGCTTCGTCGTGCTGGACGGCATGATTGCCGGCCGATCCGCCTTCGAGCTGCTCGCCATCCTGCGCGCCACCGCCGAGCTGGGCCGCATGGCGACCGGCCTCCTCCTCGACGGCTCGGACCCCGAGGCGACACCGTCCGCGATTACCGCCGCGTGGGCGTCCGGCATCGACCTCTGCCTCACCAAGCCGGTCGACCCCGCGGAGTTCCGCGCCTTCGCGAACCACATCCGCAAGAGCCTCGACGAGGACGGCAAGTAGCCGCACAGACTACCGCGTCGTCCAGCCCGCGCAGGCGGGCTTCGTGCCTCCCACAGGCGCGGCTTCAGCCGCCGGCACTCACGCCCGAACCAGACAGACCCCGTGGCGCGTGCGCCAGCAGCCTGCCGCGTCGTCCAGCGCGCGCAGGCGGGCTTCGTGCCTCCCACAGGTGCGGCTTCAGCCGCCGGCACTCACGCCCGGACCAGACAGGCCCCGTGGCGCGTGCGCCAGCAGACTACCGCGTCGTCCAGCCCGCGCAGGCGGGCCTCGTGCCCCCCACAGGCGCGGCTTGAGCCGCCGGCACTCACGCGCGCCTGCAAGTGAACTGGTGGCCGTTACCAGCGCCGCGCCCAGCCCGTCCCAGGAAGAGGTAGAATCACCCCGTAGACCCCGGCACTGCGCTCAGCCCTTGGCCGCGGCCTCCGAAGGACCCCCATGCCGCTTCTCGACGAACTGCCCATCGAACTCGAAAGCAGCCTCCGCGAGGTCGCCGGAGACGATGCCGCTGCTGGCGCGACCACGGCGGACGCCGAAGGCAACGGGGCATTCCGCCTCGTCTTCGAGGCCGATGTCGATCCGGAAGGCGCATTCGGCACCCAGTGGCTCGTGGTCGAGAACGGCCACGTGTACGTCTTCGCCAAGGCCAATGGCAAAGGCCCCGAGCTGCGCCACGACCTGCCCATCGAGAGCATCTCCGAAGCGAAGGCCGAGATGCTCGTCGGCAACGGCGTGCTGCAGGCCCACCAGGGCGCCGAGACCGTCACCCTCCTCCGCTATACCCACGCCACGGCCGCCGAAGCGAACTCCGTTGCCCGCCAGATATCGGCGCTGGCGAAGGGGGAGCCGCCGAAGGCCGAGAGCATCGACCACAAGAAGAAGCTCTGCCCGAAGTGCCGCCGCGTCCTGCCCGAGGACACCAGCGTCTGCCCCGGCTGCGTCAACCGCCGAGCGGTGATGGTGCGCCTGATGCGCTTCCTGAGCCCGTACAAGCTGCAGGCGGCGCTGAGCGTCTTCATCATCGTCAGCATCGTGGGCATCGAGCAGCTGCCCCCCTGGATCGGCGGCCGCATCGTTGACTCCGTGGTCACGGCCTCGCGGCACGGCACCACGGATCTGAGACCGGTCATCTTCTTCGTGATGCTCTTCGCCGCGTCGCGGTTGGTCGCCGCCGGGTTCATGTATGGTCAACGGCGCCTCAACTCGTGGCTGGGCGCGCGCGTGCTGATGGACATCCGCCTCGCGATGTTCGACAAGCTGAGTCTGCTCTCGCTGTCCTACTACGACAAGCGGCAGACCAGCTCCGTCATGGCGCGCATCACCAACGACGCGGACCACCTGTGGGACTTCCTCGCGGACGGCATCCCCTGGTTCATCCGGACCCTGCTCACCCTGGTCTTCACGGGCTCCATCCTCTTCCGCATGGACTGGCAGATCGCGCTCATCGTGCTGACACCGGGCGTCGGGGTGTTCCTGCTGAACCGCTGGTTCATGCCGCGCGCGCGCCGACGCTGGCGCAACGTGTGGCACCGCATCAGCAAGATGTACGCCGCGCTGGGCACCACGCTGACCGGGATGCGCGTCGTGAAGGCGTTCGCGCAGGAGGATCGCGAGGTCAACCGCTTCCGCGACCGCAACCTGCAGGTCTTCCACGCCAGCTACGCGGCCAACGCGATGTGGGCCATCTACTGGCCGGTTCTCGGGCTCGTGATGAGCCTGGGATCGTACATCGTATGGCTCCTCGGCGGCTACAAGGTGCTGCACGGCTCGATGACAGTGGGGACGATGACCGCCTTCAGCGGGTACCTCGCCGGCTTCTACATGCCGTTCCAGGACTTCAGCCGCGTCATCGATTGGTCTACCCGCTCCTTGACCGCGGCCGACCGCGTGTTCGAGGTGCTGGACACCGAGCCGGACATGCTCGACACCTCCGACGCGGCAGCGCTGCCCGAGATGAAGGGCGAGGTCGAGTTCGACGACGTGACCTTCACCTACGACGGCGCGCGCCATGTGCTGGAGGACTTCACGCTCAAGGTGGAGCCCGGCGAGATGATCGGCCTCGTCGGCCACAGCGGCGCGGGGAAGTCCACCATCATCAGCCTCCTCGCGCGCTTCTACGACGTGGCAGATGGCGCCATCAGGATCGACGGCCTCGACGTGCGCAAGATCCGCGGCTGCGACTTCCGCCGCCAGCTCGGCATCGTGCTGCAGGAGCCCCTGCTGTTCCCGGGCTCCATCCGCGACAACATCGCGTACGCCAAGCCCGACGCCACGTTCGAGGAGATCATGCGGGCGGCGAAGGCGGCCAATTGCCACGAGTTCGTGCTGAAGTTCCCGGATGGCTACGACACGCAGTGCGGCGAGCGCGGACAGCGCCTCTCCGGTGGTGAGCGCCAGCGCATCTCCATCGCCCGCGCCATCCTGCACGACCCGAAGATCCTGATCCTCGACGAGGCCACCGCCAGCGTCGACACCGAGACCGAGAAGCAGATTCAGGAGGCCATCCAGCGCCTCGTCCAGAACCGCACCACCTTCGCCATCGCCCACCGCCTCAGCACCCTGCGCTACGCCAGCCGCCTCGTGGTGATGAAGGAGGGCAAGATGGTGGAGTGCGGCAGCCACGACGAGCTGATGGAGCTGGACGGCGTCTACGCGAACCTGGTCACCATCCAGACCGAGGTCAACCGCATCCGCGCGGTGTAGAACGGCGGGGGTTGGGGGTTGGGGACTGGGGGCTGGCCGCTTCCGGCGGCGGACTTGGGACTCGGGGATTGGAGATGCGGCGGCGCGGCGGGGTGCCCACAGCCATCCGAGGCACCATCGATACCAGCATCCCGCCGTGATCGGTGGACATCGGTGTTCATCTGTGGTTGCAGTTGCCGTTATCTGCGTGCATCCGCGTCCATCTGCGGTTGCATCTGACGTTACCGGGGTGTTACGTGACTGACGAGATCATCGCCACCGAGCCGGACTCGTACGAGCTGCGCGTCCTCGATCCGCGCAAGATCCGCATCTTCCAGTACGGCGGCCTGACACGCCTGACCCTGGAGGGTGACCGATCCTGGGTCAAGGTGATGATCGTCCGCGCCCTCCCCATCTCCGACCCGGACTTCTACTACGGGGTGCTCGACGGCGCTGGCAAGGACGTCGGGCTCATCCGGGACCCGCGCGACCTCGACGACGAGTCCCTCCGCGCTGTGGAGGAGCACCTCGAGCTGCGCTACTTCACGCCGGTCGTCGAGCAGGTCGTCTCCGTTAAGGAGGAGTTCGGCACCGTCTACTGGACCTTCGCGACGAACCGCGGGGTCAAGGAGGTCGTCGCCCGCAACCTGCGCGACAACCTGCAGGAGCTGACCGCCACCCGCGTCCTTGTGACCGACGTCGACGGCAACCGCTACGAGTTCCCCGACATCTCCACGCTCGACCCCCTGACGGTAAGCATCATCCTGCGGCACCTGTAGAGCCTGGGCGGGACCGCGGATGCACGCGGATTGACGCAGGTAACGACAGAGGGAATCCACCGATGCACAGAGATGAACACCGATGCGGCCCCGGTGGGCTTGGCCGCCCCTCGCCCTCGACGTCATCCTGAGCCGCCTCTGCGAAGGATCCGGCCGCGCGGTCCGCGTCGGCGCACCAGTGCGTTGGTCCTCCGCACCCAGAAGGTATCACCCCGGCGCTGGCCGAACCTGAGGGGCAGCGCGCTGAGGTCCGCTCCGAGCGCGCCGACCAGCTCCATGAGGCGCAGCCCGTGAGACGCAGCCTGGCTCTATCGATGCTCGCAGCCCCAGCCGCCTGCCTGGCCGTGGCGGTCGCCCAGACGCCCCGGAAGGACGCACCGCCGCGCCTGCCGGACTTCGGCCGCGATGCGTTCACCGTATCGGCATGGGTGCGCACGACGGAGGGCGGGACCATACTCGCCCGCGCCCCGCGGACCGGCAACTGGGCGCCGCAGGGCAAGAGCCTCTTCGTCCGCGACGGCAAGCTCTGCTACGACATCGGCTGGGTCGGCGTTATCACATCGGCTGCCACGGTCGGCAACGGCAAGTGGCACCACGTGGCGATCACCGGGCCGGCCGACTACACGCTCTACGTGGACGGCGCGCCGAACGCCCATGCCTCGCTCGCGGCTGCGCCCGACCCATCCGACCAGGTCATCCGCCTCGGCTACACGACGCCCAACTTCCCCGACCCGTCCGGCCTGCGCGGCGCTCTGCGCGACGTGCGCATCTACGCGCGGCGGCTGTCCGATGCCGAGGCGCGTGCGCTGGCCGCGGGCTCCGGCACCAGCGAGGGGCTCGTCGCCTGGTGGAAGCTGGCCGGCAGCCTGGCCAACGCGGTACCCGGCGGGAGCGAACTGCGCGCACAGGGCGTCCGCCCGACGTACGTCGAAGGTGGCAGCGCGATCCAGCTCGACGGCGGCACCGGCTTCGACGTAGCCGGCTCGGCTCCGCAACCACCGGTGATCCCGAAGATCGACTACGCGAAGCTCCGGGCAGAGCATCCGCTGCTGTCGTTCGACAAGATCCTGTTCGTCCGGCGCAAGACCTACCAGTCCTCCCACTACTACACGGACTACATCGACGGATGCCGCTACTTTGGCGGAGGGCTCTGTACGCTGGACCTGCGCACCGGCAAGGTGGCCGACATCGTGCCGTCCATGCGGAACGGCATCTTCGGCCGGTTCGACCTCTCCTACGACGCCAAACGCATCGTGTTCGACTGGAAGGCGGCACCCGAGAAGGGCTTCCGCATCTACGAGGTCGGCGTGGACGGCACCGGGCTGCGGCAGCTCACCTTCGAGCCGGCCAACGAGCAGGAGCTGGTCCACCGCTACCGCACGCTGGGCACGCCCTCCGGCATCCCATACCAGTCCGGTACGGACGACATGCACCCGTGCTACCTGCCGAACGGCGACATCGTGTTCATCTCGACGCGCTGCCAGAAGGGCATCCTCTGCGACGGGCCGGACGTGCTGACGAGCACCGTGCTCTACCGCATGGACCGCGACGGCCGGAACATGCGCCCGCTCTCCTACAACAGCGTGAGCGAGGCAACGCCCTCCGTCACGCAGGACGGCCGCATCCTCTACACGCGGTGGGAGTACGTCGACAAGGGCGCCTCCGCGTGCAAGTGCACCTGGGTGATGAACCCGGACGGCTCGCGCACCGCGGAGGTGTACGCCAACAACATCCCGGACCCGACCACGTTCATCGACTGCCGGGACATCCCGGGCAAGCCGAACACGTTCGTCGTGGTGGGCGCGCCGCACATGCCGGCCGGAGTCGGCAGCATCATCCGGTTGAACACCAACTGGTCGCTCCGAACCACCGCCCCGATGCACTTCCTGACGCCCGACATCCAGACGCCGGACGAGTTCGGCTTCCGCCACCTGCGCGCGGGCAAGTGGGTCACCGACACGCTCGGGCCGCTCTTCCGCGAGCCCTACCCGCTCTCCGCGTCCGAGTTTCTGGTCTCGTACAACGCGGACCAGCCGCACAACGCCCCGACGGGCTATGGCATCTACCTGCTCGACGACCAGGGCCGGCGCGAGCCCATCTACCGCGACCCGGTCTACTCGTGCTGGGAGGCCTACCCGCTACGCCCGCGCGCCAAGCCGCCGATCATCCCGGACGCCGCGCCGAAGGCCTCTGCCACCGGCACGCTGATGCTGCAGGACGTCTACCAGGGCATGACCGGCATCGCGCGCGGGCGCGTGAAGTACCTGCGCATCATGGAGGATGTGCCGCGCCCGTGGGCCGCCCGGCGCTACTGGTCCGGCGACGACAACCCCGCCATGCAGCAGCACGTGGCGATCGGCATCGACGGGCACCTCGCGCCGAAGCTGACCCACGGCGTCGTGCCGGTGCGACCGGACGGCTCGGCCTGCTTCACCGTCCCGGCGCGGCGCAACGTGTACTTCCAGGCGCTGGATGAGAACTACATGGAGCTGCAGCGCATGCGCTCCTTCGTCAACCTGAACCCGGGCGAGGTGCGCGGCTGCGTCGGCTGCCACGAGGAGAAGCGCCAGGCGCCCGCGGGCGGCCACTACCCGGCGGCGTTCTGGTACGCGCCCGACCGGCCCAAGGCGCAGCCCGGCGAGCGGGTGCCGCGCACCATCCACTACGCGACCGACGTGCAGCCCATCCTCGACAAGCACTGCGCCCCCTGCCACTCGGGCGCGGCGCCGTCGGGCGGGCTGGACCTCTCCGGCGAGCTGACGGAGCGCTTCTGCCGGTCGTACGAGACGATCATGGCGCACGGGCTGGCGGGGCGCGTCGTGAACGAGATCGGGCCGAACGGGCTGGGCAAGCACGCGAACGTCGAGAGCGCCGACCCGCTGACCTACGGCTCCCACACGAGTCGCCTGGCCGCCCTGGTGCAGCAGCAGCACGGGGGAGCGCGCCTGAGCCAGGAGGAGTTCATCCGCCTCGTCACCTGGCTCGACGCGAACGCGCCCTACTACGGCACCTACGATGGACGCGTCAACCTGAAGTACCGCGACATGCCCGACTTCCGCCCCGCACCCATCGAGGGCCCGGGCGCGACCGCCGGGTCCGGCCCACCGAAGCCGCTGCCGGGCCGATCCCACCCGTTCCTCTGCACCGACAATGGCCACAACATGGTCTACGAGGTCGCGGCGTCGGGCGCGATCACCTGGGAGTACCCCGCGACCTTCGGCCAGGACGTCTGGCGTCTGCCGAATGGCAACGTGCTGTTCAGCCACCTGCGCGGCGTCAAGGAGGTCACCCGCGACAAGCGCGTGGTCTGGGAGTACCGGTCGCCGGACGGCACCGAGGTGCACAACTGCCAGCCGCTGCCGGACGGCTCGGTAATGGTGTGCGAGTGTGGCACGCAGCGGATCATCGAGATCGGGCGCGATGGCGCGATCCGCAAGGAGGTCCGCGTCCCGACGAGCACGCCCACCGTGCACATGCAGTACCGCATCGCGCGGAAGCTGGCAAGTGGGCACTACCTCATCGCGCTGGTCGGCGAGCACATGGTCCGCGAGATCGACGGCGACGGCAAGACGGTCCGCTCGATCCCCGTGCCCGGCGACGTGTTCGTCGCGATCCGCCTGCCGAACGGCAATACGCTCATCGGCTGTGGCGACGGCCACCAGGTGATCGAGGTCGACCCGCGGGACAAGGTCGTCTGGTCCATCCAGGAGAACGAGCTGCGCGGCCACCCGCTGCGCTTCGTCGCGGGCTTGCAGCGCCTGCCAAACGGCAACACGGTCGTCTGCAACTGGGGAGGCCACGGCCACATCGCCGAGCAGCCGCTGGTCTTCGAGGTGACGCGCGACAAGAAGGTGGTGTGGCAGGTCGACGACTATGGCCTCTTCCGCACCATCTCCAACATCCAGCTCCTCGACGTGCCGGGGCCGCCGCTGCGGTAGAAGGACAGGAATGCAACCGCAGATGCACGCAGATGGACGCAGATAACGGCGAAGGGCGGAACCACAGATGAACACCGACGAGGGCGGATGGGCTCGGCGACGCCAGGCCGTTGCCGTCATCCTGAGCCGCCCTCGCGAAGGATCCGGCCGGGCGCTCCAATGCGCAGAACGGCGAACCGACTCCACCGATGCACGGAGATGAACGAGGATAACGACAACGGCGGAACCACGGATCAACACCGACGAGGACGGATTAGGGAGGGATGGGCTGTGGTGGGATGGGCCTCCGCGCCCGTCCGGTAGGATCTGCCAGTGTCGGCCATCCCGACCAACCATCTCGACCAGCCCCAAGCCCCAAGTCCCAAGTCCCAACCCCCAAGTCCCAAGTCCCGCACCAAACCGGAGGCCACTGATGCCCGATCATGCCGCATTCGCCCTGGAGACCTACGCCCGACGCGCCTTCAACTACCTGGACCGCATGGTCGACGCGGACGGGCTGCCCTACTTCGACGTGTTCTGGCAGGAGCCCGCGGAGGCCGCGCACGACTGGCCCGACTTCGGCGACGTGATGACGCGGGCGCTGCAGGGCGCAGTGATGGCGCGGCGCATGACCGGGCAGACGTGCGTCAACGAGGAGCGCTGGCTTGCGAAGGCGCTGGGCTACCTCGAACCGGCGAACGGCCTGCTCACCAGACCCGCGACAGGCTTCTCGGAGCCCGGCGCCGACCCCGGCGACTACTGCCTGACGCTCTACGCGTTCGTGACGGTGTACGACGACAACCCCACGCCCGAGATGGCCGCGATCATCCGCCGCATGGTCGACGGCTTCCCGGCCATCCGCTGCGACAACCCGTACTTCATGGGCTTCGCGATCAAGGGGCTCATGGCCGCCGCGCGCAGCCTGAACTACGCCCCGGCCATCGAGCACGCCGCCTGGTGCGCGCGCCTGGTCACCGAGGAGAAGCCGGTCATCCAGGCGGACAACACGTACCCGCTGAATGGGCACATGCACAGCTACACCCGCGCGATGGTGGGGCTGGCCGACTACGCGCTCTACACGAAGGACCCCGTGCTCTTCAGCCGCGTCGACGCCGCCTACCGCTTCCTGCGCAAGCTCGACCCGGGCTTCGGCTTCCTGCCCGAGGTGGTCGACCGCCAGGGCGACATCATCGCGTGCGAGACCTGCGCGCTGATGGACTACGTCGGCCTGGGCGTGACGCTCGCGAACCATGGCCACCCGGAGTACTGGGGCGGCATCGAGCGGCTGGTGCGCAACCACCTCGCCGAGAGCCAGGCGGTCGACAACTCGTGGCTGGTCTCCGACGACGCCTCGCAGGACACGGAGCAGTTCTCCCACCGCCAGATCGGCGAGCGGATGGTGGGCGCCTACGCGGGGTGGAGTTCGCCGACGCACATCCTGGCCTGCCGCGAGGAACTGCACTGGGGCGGACCGGAGCTACGGGGCAAGATCCGCGCGTTCCAGAACTGCTGCGGCGGCTCCGGCACGCACGCCTACTACATCGCCTGGAAGAGCGCCGCGCGATTCGCGGACGGCACGCTCTCGGTGAACCTGCACATCGATAAGCGCCTGCCCCAAGCCGAGATCCGCTGCGACCAGCCCTACGCGGGACGCCTGACGGTGCGCCTGGACGCGGCCTGCGACGTGCGCCTGCGCCTGCCCGACTTCTGCGCGCACCGCGAGGTCACCGTCGCCGTCGAGGGCCGCGCCGCCGAGACGGCCATCGACGGCAACTACGCGGTGGTGCGAGACTGCCGCCCGGGCGACACGCTCACGATGGCCTACCCGCTGGCGGTGCGCACGGAGAAGGTGACGATCGGCAACCGCCGCGCCGACGCGCCCGCCTCGGCGAACCTGCGCCCCCTGCGCCGCTACCGCTACCGCCTGACGTGGAAGGGCGACACGGTGGTGGCCATCGACCCCGCCGGCCCCATGCCCCGCCAGGCATACTCCGACTTCGAGTCGCGCAAGGTGGAGGTCTACTACGGCGAGGAGGGCCCCGGCCGCCTCTACCAGCGCGCCCACATGCTCGACAAGGCCGAGGCGGAGCACGTGGAGCTGGCGATGGACGACGGCGGGGTGGAGTACTGGGCGGGGCTGTGAGTTAGGTGCGAATGCAGACACCCATGGTGGTTCCCCGGTGGTTCCTGGGGTGACGGCGGAGGAACCACCGAGGTCTGAACATGACATAGTGCGACCACACACGGCGAGAAGGCGGGGGACGGTGGGATGCCGGCTGTGCATGACGGGCTCTGTATGGTGCCGGGCCGCGGGTCGCCATCTGGTGCGCGCCGGGCGCGTCCTGAGTAACTCGCCCGCGCGGCGGCGGCCGCTACTTGGTCTGGACGAACTCACACAGCCGCTGTATCTCGCGGTGGACGCTGCCTGACCGAAGCACCTCCGAGATCACCTGCTCCCGCAGCGTGTCGGCGCCCATGCCAGGCACTAGGAGCCGCCTGAACTCCTCAAGCAGTTCCTTGCCTGGTAGCAGCTCAATCCATGTCCCGTCAGCCAGCCAGGTCTGCACGTCCGCCGAGGCGCGCTTGATGACCTCGTCGACGTTACTGGTCGCGTAGGCGTCCTGTGCCCGCTCGAGTTTGCCCTGCGCCATCTTGCGCAGGTCATCGTCGCTCTTAGGGCTACCTGTTCGCTCCGGGTTGGCCTTCAAATGCAGCCGGTATGCCGCGAGTTCCGCCGCGAAACGACCGGCCATGCCCTTCGCGACCCCGAGCAGCGCGTTCCCCACGTCGCTCTCCGCGGGGAACGTGCCCTCGAGCCCCGAGTTCGCGAGCACGGCGTGCAGGCACACAGGATCAAGGAGCAGGTTCTCCATCTCATGGACGCGCCACACAAGGGCTCGACCGTTCAGCCGCTTCTCAAGGTCGCCGAACTGATCCTCGTCGCGGTAGTCCCGGTCGAGCACCATCATGAACGATGTATCCTTGCTGGCCTGCTCCAGGAGCAGCGCACCGCGTGTCCCAGCGCCCATCACGTCGCTCGAAGGGCCGCAGGCAACGAACACCACGCCAGGCAATCTGGGCCCGACAAGCCGCTCAAGGATGCGCTTATCAGCGTGGGCGTTCTTGCCCTCCACGAACACCACGCGGTTGGCTGATAGCTGGAGCCCTACCTTCGCTCCGATGGCCTCGAACAACCGGTACCTATCGGTCTTGGTACCGTTCACGAATCGCACAGGCGCCGTGCCTGCCCCGAGGCGAGGCAGTGCTATGATCTGGTCCATTGGCACTGAGCTGACGAGTTCGGGCGCGTGCGTCGCAATCCATATCTGGTTCCGTGTCTGGAGCTTGTCCAGGGCAGGGATAATCCGCGCTTCCAGGCCGGGGTTCAGGTGCCGCTCCGGTTCGTCGTACAGCACTACGGAGGGGAACTCCCGGATGCGGAACAGGTTCACGAAGACAGTGAACAGCTCTCGCTCACCCGAGCTCAGTAGATCGATGTCGTGCCTGCCCTTGGGCGTGTCCACTACGATCTGGTACTCCCCGTCTCGCTCTTCAACACCCACCAATTCCTTGGGGCCGAAGAAGTCCGCAAACAGCTCCTGAAGCAGCTGTATCGAGTTCCGGTCGATGCGCTCCGAGACCCTGGCACTGGTGTCCGATAGCTGCTGAGCCATGATGTACTGCTTGACCGCGGCAAACTTCTTGGTCGTTCCACCTGGGGCCCCGAGTTCGATCCGCTCCCGACGCTGGGCTTCGAGCGACAACTCGGCAGCGTCCAGGGTCGTTACGCGGCGCGCTGGCATCTGACGATGGGGAGAGATGTAGTCAAAGACCCCCACGCCTGACCCAGGGTCGAAACGGCGGAACAGCTCGGCGAGTTGCGAGTGCATCAGATTGTGCGTCACCTCACCGTGTGGAGCGCTGATACAGACTGTGGCCTGAGACTCGGTCGGTCCGCGGAGAACGGCCGCCTCACAAGGGTTGAGCGACACCGTGAGGTTGATGGTGGCGTTGCTGCAAGCACCACGAACGGGTAGGGGCACTCCGGCGGGCCAGGCTGTCGTGTGCCCGGCGACGGGCACTGGTCGGCTGTAGCGGGCTTGGTTCGGGTCGTATGTAGCCACGTATTCCTTGAGCACCGCGATCGCCTCGAGGATGGCCGACTTCCCGCAGCCGTTCGGGCCGACCAGTACAACGCGGTCGCCTAGATCATCCAGCACCAGGTGCTCGAAGCACTTGTAGTTGGTCAGCTCAAGTCGAGTCACGCGCACTTCGCCATTTCCCCCCTTCCAAGCACGCGAGGCGGCTTGGAATCCACTGCGCGGCAGGTCGTCGCACGGTGAACGTCCCTGCCCTTTCGGGCAGGGACGTCGGGCCAGGGATGCTGTCCCTGGAGTTGCTCATGGCCCTATTGTAGGCGCATCGCGAGCGTCTGTCAATGGCTTTCGGGGCAATCAGCCTCTTCGCCCACAAGGAACCCCCGCCCCCACCCCACCCGTAAGGCCCGGTAATCCCTGGCTGGAGGACCCCGGTGCCGACCGAAACCAACGTGCTGCAGGCAGTTCCCTTCTTCTCCGTTCGCGATATCCAGCGCTCCGTGCGCTTCTACCTCGACGGCCTCGGCTGCGAGATGAAGCACCAGTGGACGCCCGAGGGCAAGCTGCGCTGGTGCTGGCTCCAGCTCGGCGACGCCGCCATCATGCTGCAGGAGTACCGGACCGAGGGCCATGGGGCACGCGCGCCAATCGAGGACCCCGGCGACGGCGTGTCCATCTGCTTCCAGTGCCGCGACGCCATCGCCCTCTACCGCGAGTTCCGCGCCAAGGGTATCGACGCCCGGAAGCCCTTCGTCGGCAACCGCATGTGGGTCACGGCGGTCACCGACCCGGACGGCTACCGCCTGGAGTTCGAGAGCCCCACCGACGCGCCGGAGGAGTCGGAGTACGAGGACTAAGGCAGCAACGACAGCGGGGCCGCCCCCAACGCACCAGGAGCGGCCCCACCGTTCGACCTTCGGCCTTCGACCTTCGACGACTATTTCCTCTTCCCCCCCAGCTCCTGGAAGAACGACACTGTCCGCATCGCCTTGTGGTCGGCGAAGGTCCAGTCGACCTTCTTGCCGCTCGTCACCTCGATGACTGGCATCGCCTGTTGACCCCTGCCCCCAAATCGGATATGCTGACGGCAGGCAGGAGGGAGGCCGGCATGGTCGTCGCCCGGGACATCGAGCAACTGACCCAGCGGATCGCGGAGCACTTCAGGCCCGAGCGCGTGGTGCTGTTCGGGTCGTATGCGCACGGGGTCCCGACCGAGGACTCCGACGTGGACCTGCTGGTAGTGCTGGATCATGACGGCAGCAGCGCCGAGAAGGCATCGGAGATACGGCTAGCGTGCCACGGCGGCTTCCCACTCGACTTGCTGGTCTACTCGCCGGAGCGGCTCGATGCACGGCTAGCGATGGGAGACCCGTTCCTGCGCGAGATCGTCGAGAAAGGCACGCCGCTCTATGAAGCCGACAACCGCTGAGTGGGTCGCGAAGGCGGAGGGCGACTTCGCCATGGTCGGACGCGAGCGGCGCGCACGGAAGGCGCCCAACCACGATGGCGCGTGCTTCCATGCGCAGCAATGCGCCGAGAAGTACCTGAAGGCGTGCCTGGAAGAGGCGTCCGTGCCCATCGCCCGGACGCATGACCTCCTCGTGCTACTCGCGGACGTGCTGCCGGTCGCTCCTACCTTCGCGCCCCTTCGGCCAGATCTGGCGGGCCTGACCGACTACGCTGTCCGCTACCGCTACCCTGGCGACACCGCGAGCAACGCCGACGCGGCCAATGCGGCTGCCATGAGCCGCAGAGTGCGGATGGTAGCCCGTCTGCACCTGGGCCTGCAGTAGGCAGAGGCGCCACGCCGCGCTGCCATCAGGCTCACCGCGGAACGGCCAAGCACCAGGGCCGCCCCCAGCAACAGGAGCGGCCCCACTTTCCACTTTCAACTTGCCACTTCCAACTACTTCTTCTTCCCCCCCAACTCCTGGAAGAACGACACCGTCCGCATCGTCTTGTGGTCGGCGAAGGTCCAGACCACCTTCTTGTCCTTCGTCACCTCGATGATGTGGGGCTGCTCGCCGAAGTGGCCGTGGCCCAGCCAGTTGCTCAGCACCGTGTTGCCGTTGCGCAGGCGCTCGAATCCGGCGATGAACTCCAGCTTCATGCCCGGCAGGTCCTTCGTGGTCACCTGCCATACGATCTTGCCCTTGGGGTCCACCTCGAAGACGCCGGCGTCCTGCGTCATGTCGCCCGTTGAGAAGATCGTGTTGCCGTTGCGCAGGCGCTGCACGCTGTGCGGACCGCCCGGCGCGGGGATCTCGCGGACAACCTTGCCCTCCGCGTCGTACTCCTTCACCACCTGCGCGCCGGAGTGCGCCACCAGGTAGTGCCCATTCGGCAGCTTGCGGGCGTTGCGCATGTACACGTGGCCGCCGTCCGTGCCCGCCGGCAGCAGGCGCAGCTCGTGCACGATCTTGCCATCCGGCGCGATCTCCAGCAGGCGCCCCGCGTTGCACTCCGCAACAAACGTGTTGCCATTCGGCAGGCGCTGGCAGCCGTACACCTCGCTCGGCGTGTTGTACTCCCACACCACCTTCTTGTCCGGCGTCACTTCCTTCGCGCCATGCCCGGTCACGAACAGCATGTTCCCGTTCGGCAGCACGGTCAGGTCGTCGCACGCCGGCGCGTCGTACTCCCACTCCACCGGCCCGTCCGCCGCGACGATGAACACCTTGCCTTGCGAGTAGTCCGCGCACGCGAACCGGCGCTGGGCAGAGGCCGCCGCAGCCAACGTAAACACGGCAAGAACGACAAGGCACAACCTGGCGATGCGCATACGAGGGTCTCCTGAGTGGTCAGTGGTCAGTGATCAGTGATCAGTGATCAGTGGGCAGTGCGGCCGGTGCCACTGACCACTTGCCACTGACCACTGACCACTGACCACTTGCCACTTGCCACTTGCCACTTGCCACTGTTACTTGCAGTGCACCAGCACGCGCAGCCGCTTGGCGATGTAGCTGCCCGAGTTGTTCGAGAAGGTCCAGTCCGGGTGCTCCACGGGCCGATTGCCGATGCCCAGGTCCGCGCCGCCGCCTCCGCCCACCCAGTGGTTCACCGAGAAGAGGGTCTGCTTGGCGTCGTGGTTGTGCACCTGCATGCAGCCGTAGCCGTCGGCCGGCGCGGTGGGCTCATCGCCCCAGTCGTACTTGTCGCTCGACGCGTTGGGCACGCTGCCGGAGTTTGGGGTGCCGTAGTTGTCCGGCCAGAACTCGATGTTGCCGCCCTGCAGGCCGCGCCCCACCTCGACCGCCTTCACGTTCGAGTAGACGTTCATGTTCGCCACGTTCTGGCGGAAGCGCGCACCCGAGGCAGCCGTCGGAATGCCGATCTTGGCCGGGTCGTTCGTGAACGCGTCCATCGAGACGTACACGTACTGCATCTGCCCGTCGGCCGTGGTCAGCTCGAGGCAGTAGGCGATGCGGTCGAAGGGCTTGGTGACCTTCGCGTGGTTGTCCACGTCGTACTTGATGTCGTGCGCCATCTTGCCGAGGTCGAGGTCATACACCAGCTCGTAGGTCTTCGACTCCGGCACGTTCATCGTCATCGCGTCGCGCTTCGGCACGTCGCCCGCGCGGAACGAGTTGGCGGGCAAGCCCTCGGCGTTGCTCAGGTTCGGCTCGGCCAGCATGTGCCAGGCATAGCGCACCGCCACCGGCTTCTTCACCTCGGGCGCGGTCAGCACCACCGTGGCGCCGTCGATCGTCGCGGCCGCCTTGACGAAGCCGCCCTCGTCTGCGTCGATGATCTCGAACCACGAGAGCGGCTGCCCATCGCGGCTCTTCAGCCCGCCACCGACGTTGTCGAAGGTGACGATCAGCCTGTTGCCGTCGGTGCGCATCGACTTGAAGGTCGGCCCCTGGTACACGATGCCCGACTTGCCGTAGGTCTTCGCCAGGGCCCAGAGCGCCAGGCGCTTGCCGACGTTCTGCTTGTCCTTCGGGTGAATGTCCTTCAGGTCGCCGATGTCGTTGATGACCGCCATGCCGGTGTTCGGGATGGCCATCGCTGCGGTCTGGGCGGCCCAGAACTCAGCCTCGGTCGCGGGGTTGTTGCCGTAGTTGTAGGGCGCGATCTGGACGTAGTAGAACGGGAAGTCGCCCTCGCCCCAGATCTTGCGCCACCCGCCGATGAGCCCCTTCATCCGCTCGGTGTAGAACGCCGTCTCGCCCAGGTTCGACTCGCCCTGGTACCAGATGGCTCCGCGGATGCCGAACGGGCAGATCGGGTGGATCATGCCGTTGTACAGCGCCGTCGAGTTCTGCACATTCGTCGGCGGCTGCAGCTCGTCGGGGTACGCCGGCACCGCCGGCACGAGCGCCTTGTCGGCGAGCGCCTTCTTCGCGTCCGCCACCCACTTCTCGTAGCCCGCCAGCACCTGCGTCAGCCGCTCCTGGTGCACGGCGGACGTCGGATCGCCCAGGAGGACGCGGTCGTAGTCGCCCTTCAGCGCCGGCACTGCGGCAAAGCCCTCCGGCGGAGTCCAGGTCTGTATAACGGTCCCGCCCCAGGTCGCGTCGATCAGGCCGACCGGTACGTTGAGCTGCTTCTGCAGCTCGCGCCCGAAGTAGTAGGCAGCCCCGGAGAAGCCGGCCCAGCCGCTCTCCGCGATGGTCTTCGGGCTGCAGACCTTCCAGACGCCCACGCCCGCCGCCGGATTGGCCTCGATGTCGTCCATCGGCCGCGGCGTGAAGCGGTTGTCAACCATCAGCAGGCGGATCTGCGGGTGGTCGGCCGCGGCAATCTCGGCCTCGGAGTTCAGGCACATACCGATGCCCTGCTCCATGTTCGACTGGCCGCTGCAGAGCCACACCTCGCCGACCAGCACATCGTCCAGCTTCACGGTGCTGGAGCCCGTCACGGTCATCGCGAACGGCCCGCCCGCCTTCAGCGCGGGCAGCTTGGCTTTCCACTCGCCGCGGTCGCTGGCCTTGGCCGTCGCCTTCTGCCCGGCCACCTCTACCGTCACCGCCTGGTTCGGCTGGTCCCACCCCCACACGGTCAGCGGCATATCCCGCTGCAGCACCATGTGGCTGGCGAACACCTTGGGCAGTTTCACCTCGGCCAGAGCCGCCCGGCCCGCGCCCGCCACCATCGCCAGCGCCGCGAGCGCCGAGCAGAACGCCCCGGCCCGTCTGTACAGTGTCATCTCTGACCCCTTCGATTGGTCGTCAAGACCTGCCGGGCACGCGTCGACGCCGGTGCCCGCCTGTTGCCTGTCAGCTTCACCATTCGGCGGCGCCTATCCTGCCACCACCGGGTATTGCCCCGCTCGGGAGCAACTGGGGCGTCTGGCGCGATATGTGAGGTGGAAGGTGCCGCACCGGTCCATAGCCGCGCCTCAACGTTGCTCCGTGTACGTCGTGCCCCTTCCGCACCGCGTGCCCTGCCCGGGCACCACCTGTCATCCTGGGTGGATGAGGAGCAACACACCATGAGAACGTGCCGACTAATGGTCGCCGTGTTAGGCGCCGCGGCCTGCATCGCGCTGCCGGCCGGAGCCCTACCCGTGCAGAAGGAGATCTTCGGCTTAGCCAACAGGACGACGCACATCTTCCGCTACGACGTCATCGCAGGGACGTTCTACGACTGCGGCGCCATCGTCCCCTCGCAACTGACCACCAACCTGGCGATGGACGCGAACCGACGCCTCTACTACATGGACCCGAACGACTACGCCACGGGCCACACGATCTGGACAGCAGACCTGGACGCGGGCAACAACCTCATCAACCAGCAGGTGCTCGATACGCTGGCGCCGGGGCTCGCCGTCATCGACGGGTTCACGATCGGCCCCGATCAGAACCTGTACATGACCGGCTACGGTCACAGCGAGATCTACCGCTACGACATCGGCTCGATGAGCGGCTCGGCGGCCACCGAGGTGACGCTTATTGCCAGCCCGGCGGGCAAGGGGGAGTTCCGCTCCGACCTGGCGTTCGACCCGATATCCGGTTACCTGGTGGGCATCGGCATCGTGCCGGACGGCTCGGGCCGCCGCTCCCTGTTCCAGATCAAGGGCTCGCTCGCGACGAACGGCGTGAACGACAACTACGTCTGGGAGTACTTCGGCGGCAACGCATCGCCCTGGTCCACCCTCGACCTGGGCGGCCCGGGCAACCCGGGCGGCCCGCTCGGCGGGAACCCGGATGGCGTCGCGTTCGACCCCACGAACGGCGACCTCTACCTCTCCGGCGACGACGGCGACTTCTCGCTCTGGAACCGGTCGACGGCCAGCCTCATCAACTACTACCCGGTCGGCGGCCCCGACACCACGATGGGCGTCGACCTCGCCTTCCAGCAGCAGTCGACGGTGCCAGAGCCGGCCAGCCTGGCTTTCGGCCTCGGCGCAGCCGTAGGGGCTGGCCTTCTCGTGCGACGCAGGCGCCGGTAGGGCCTGGCGTCCATCGCCGGCGGATCATGGAGAGGCGGCCGTGCAGCGGAGCGGGCCGCCTCTCCCATGTTTCTGGCCCGTGCCGAAGGAATCGCGCCAGCGCTCCCGAATACGCTCCCCGAGCACGCCGGTAGGCCGATGCCGCGCCGGCATGGGAGGGTAGCGATGCGCGTAGTTGATGTCGAGTGGGGAAGCGGGCCGATCGAGGGAGTGGTTGAGGTCACCAGCGGCTCGCTGGAGCAGGTCCAGGCTGTGCGGGGTGCCGGCGAGCAGAGCGGCAACCGGTTCGCGTTTGAGGCGGCAGGCCCGTGCCGCATCCGCATCGCGATCGACGGGGGGGACCGGTCGCCGGGCGCCAATCCGACCATGGTCACGCTGCGCACTGCCCGGGCTCCGTTCACGTTCCTCCTGCGCGACGTGAACAGCGCCTGCCCGATCTACGTGCCCGACGCGGGCGCGGTGATCCTGCCGGAGGGCGACGGACGCTCGTACGCCGAGGTCGAGCAGGCCGTCCGCGCACGGGGCCTTCGCACCTCGCTCGAGACCATCGACGCAGAACCCGAGGAGTCCTACGAGAAGGCGGCCGCGCACGTGCGCGACCTGCACTGCCCCACGTGGCTGGGGCTCGGCCGCGACATGCGCATCTTCGAGGTCGCCTACGCCCACGAGTACCTGAGCCACGCGGTCTCACCCAAGTTCCACGGCTACCCGGTGCCGCTCGACGAGACCGGCGGCAACCCGTCGCACTACAGCTTCTACTTCTCCCGCGGAGAGTCGTGCGTCGAGAGCCTCCGGCGCTGGCTCGACGAGAAGACGCTGCCCATCCTGCATGCGTCGATGGATGACGGGGGCGTCCACTACCTCGCCACCGCCTTCGCCTCGCTGGAGCGCTCGCCGCTGACGGCCGAGACGCTGCGCGGCACCCATTTCCTGGTGGCGGACAAGCATGGGCACGGGAACATGCTGACGCCCGACCAGGAGGCGAAGTACCAGGAGCTACTCCCGGCCGAGATGGAGCGGGACGAGGAGGTGGTGCTCTACCACCGCGTCGAGGCCACCAACACCGAGCCGGCGCCGCGCTACGCCTGGTTCAAGTGCCCCCACCCGAACGGCGCGTACCGGTTCGACGGGTCCGCCGGCCTTGGCTCGTTCGAGAACGGGCCCGTGTTCGTAGCCGCACAGGTGAACGGCGCTCCGCTGCCCAAGGAGGAGGTGGCCGTCCTGCTGCAGCCCGGCGAGACCGCCGTGTTCGACTTCGCCCTCGCGCACCGCCCCATTCCGCCGGAGCGCGCCGCGGAGCTGGCTGCACAGGACTTCGACGCCCGCCTCGCCGAGTGCCGCGCGTTCTGGAAGGCGCGGCTCGCGGCGGCCGCGCGGGTCTCCCTACCGGAGCCGCGCGTCGACGAGATGCTGCGCGCCGGACTGCTGCACCTCGACCTGGTCGCGTATGGCCTGGAGCCCGACGCAGCGGTCGCGGCCACCATCGGCGTCTACTGCCCGATCGGCTCCGAAAGCTCGCCGATCATCCAGACGATGGACTCGTTCGGCTGGACCACGCTGGCGGAGCGCTCGCTGGAGTACTTCCTGGAGAAGCAGCACGACGATGGGTTCATCCAGAACTTCGGCGGCTACATGCTGGAGACCGGCGCGGCGCTCTGGTCGATGGGCGAGCACTTCCGCTATACGCGCGACGAAGGGTGGGTCCGCCGCATCGCGCCCAAGGTCGTGAAGGCCTGCGAGTACCTCCTGGCCTGGCGCGAGCGCAACAAGCGCGAGGACCTGCGCGGCCGCGGCTACGGGCTCATCGAGGGCAAGGTCGCCGACCCCGAGGACCCGTTCCACGCATTCATGCTGAACGGCTACGCCTATACCGGCATGGCCCGCGCCGCCGAGATGCTGGCGACCGTGCTGCCTGAGGAGAGCGCGCGGTGGTCCGCCGAGGCCGGCGCCTTCAAGGCCGACATCCGCACGGCGCTCGACGAGGCCATCGCCAACTCGCCGGTCGTGCCACTCCTCGACGGAACCTGGTGCCCGTCCATCCCGCCCTGGGCCGAGGCGCGAGGTCCGGTGTGCCTGCTCACGGACAAGGAGAAGTGGTTCACGCACGGCGGATTCACGACCCGCGACTCGCTCATCGGCCCCATCTACCTCGTGCTGCAGGAGGTCCTGGCCCCGGCCGAGCGGACGACCGACTGGCTGCTCGCGACGCACGCCGACCTCTACCACACGCGCAACGTCGCGCCGAGTCAGCCCTACTACAGCGTCCATCCGTACGCGCACCTGCGCCGCGGCGAGGTGAAGGCGTTCCTGAAGACCTACTACAACGGGTTCGCCGGCCTCGCCGATCGCCAGACGTACACGTTCTGGGAGCATTACTTCCACGCCAGCCCGCACAAGACGCACGAGGAGGGGTGGTTCCTCATGCAGACGCGCTGGATGCTGTGGATGGAGGACGGCGACACGCTGAACCTGCTGCCCGGCGTCCCCCGCGCGTGGCTGGAGGACGGCAAGCGCATCGAGATGGATGGGGTCGCCACGCGGTTCGGGACGGTGTCGCTGGCGGTTGAGTCCCAGGTCGAGCACAACCGCATCGTCGCTCGCGTGACGTGCGACCCGGCGCGCAAGCCGGAGCGCGTGCGGCTGCGCCTGCCTCACCCGCTGGGCCGCAAGGCTTCCGGCGCCAGCGGCGGCGAGTACGATCCCGTGACCGAGACGGTTAGCCTCCGCCCAAGCGCCGAGCCAGCGGAGATCGTGCTGGAGTTCTGACGTGGGAAGGGGGGCCAACCTGGCCCCCCTTCCCTCTCCTTACTCGCGCTCCCTGCGCCGGGTCACCGTCTTGGCGTTCTCCTTCTCCCGGAGCTGCCTCACGGTGTCCTGGTACCCCTGGCTCTGCACCTTGCCGGGCCCGCGCGCTGCGGCAGCCTCGGGCGTCGCCCAGTCCCTCGCAACCTTCGCCTCCTCCGCGGAGGGCTTCAGGAACATGAAGTACACGACGCCCGCGACGATCAACACCGCGGCCACAATGACCGGTATAGGGCTGATGGCCCTGCTCATGGGTGGTGCCTCCTCAGACGGCCGGCGACGGGTTCGGGCCTACTCGACTGGCTGAGCGATCGCCTCGACGTTCCACGACGCTGGATCGATGCCTGACGGACGCACGGCCTTCGCGTGGCCATCGCACCACCCGATGTTCATCAACTGATGGTGGCGGTGCGGCTCGCGGATGAGCGTGCTGTTGTCGACGGCGCCCCGGCCGGTCGCGAAGAGCTGGGCGATCGTCTCGCTCCCGTCGATCTCCAGGCTGCGGGCCTCTGCCGGATAGGCCGCCGCCAGAGCCTCGAGGTCGGCCCACACGTTCAGCCCCTCCTGGTAGATGCTGGAGTTGGCGTCGTAGAACCAGATGGTGCTGGCAGGCGCAGTGATGGCGGCCAGCGCGACGGTGCCCTGCCCCGGCTTCGCGCTGAGGTCCGATCCACCGTAACCGTCGAACCAGTTGCCAGGAGGCGTCGGCGCCCCAGGGTAGTCGTCATTCGACGAGTTGACGTTGATGCAGTAGGTGTAGAACGGCGAGTCGCGCCGGTCGGGGCAGGTGTAGAGGTCGAGACTCTTGGTGTACGGGACGATCAGCTCGGGCCAGCACACCCAGTTGCGGCCCCAGAAGTAGTTGGAGTACTGCGTGGCCGGGGGACTGAAGCGCCGCCGTACCGCCGGACCCACCAGCGTCTCGTCGTAGTCCTGAGTGTACATGACGGCCGCGAGGGTGATCTGCTTCACGTTCGAGAGGCAGGACGTCTTCCGGGCCGACTCACGTGCCTGAGCGAATACGGGGAACAGGATGGCCGCTAGGATCGCAATGATGGCGATCACGACGAGCAGTTCGATGAGGGTGAAGCCCTGTCTTCGCGCCATTGCCGATTGCTCCTTTCGATGTGTCAGTGCCAAGCCAAAGTGCGTTCCCCGCGCCGGCCAGCAGTGACCCATCGACGCCGACGCGTCCTTCGGTGCCGCCACTACGTGTAGGCAGTACGCATCCGAACCGTCGCGGGTTCCAACAGGATTCAGCACTTGTCGCCCCCGCCCGGCGCGCGTGCGGGAGGACGATCGAGGGGTCAGCCGAGGGTCAGATCGCCGGTGCGCCGAAGCGCCTCTCCGAACAGCGCGCTGCTCAGGTCGTAGGCTTCGGACGGCGTCAGGGGGCTCAGGGGATGGAAGACCAGGTGCATCGGCACGGGCGGCTGCCAGCCCACGGACAGCGTGTAGTCCACGCCACCGAGGAGCAAGGCGCCGTTGCGCCGGTAGAAGCCAATCCGTCGAGACGCCAGGTCGCGCAGCTCCGGCGTCTCGGCCTCTTCGGGCACCTCGACCTCCAGCAGCACAGCGCGAGCATCGAGCGCCTCAACGCGGGCGCGCCGCACGACCTCGGCGTAGAGACGAGCGCCCACGCCCGCGCAGCGCATCTCTGGCACGACCGCCAGGTACCACAGCGCGTAGAGCGGCACGTCCGCCTGCGCCTCGGTGATGGCCAGGCCGGCGAGGCGGCCATCGCCATCAACGGCGCAGACGAACCGCTCCATGGGCGGCTCGCCGCGCATCTGCCGGCGTAGCGCGCGCACGAAGCTGCTCACGCGCACCTGCTCGTTGAGCGGGAACGCCGTCTGGTAGAGGTCGAGCACCGGCTCCAGGAGATCGTCGTCGAGCGAGACGATCTCCTGGAAGCTCAGGGCGGGAGTAGCCATCAACGCGCCTTCGCGCCCACGGGCAGCGTCGAGGCAAACGTGTAGGAGCCGGCGCCAACCTCGAACACAGCGGTCCCGCCGGACAGGCCGAGCGCGCGCACGCCCTCCGCCGCGGCGGCCGGCCTTCCGCCCTCCGTCACGCCGGCCGCCCCCGCCGCCGGCACACGAATCGTCGCGGTAGTGTTGGGAGGCACAACGACATGCAGCGAGAGCTTGTTGCCCGAGCGCCGCCACTCACTCACGATCCTGCCGTAGGGGGACTCGTAGGATGCCTCGGCCCAGGTCAGGTCGCCCACGACTGCAGGGATCACGCTGAAGCGCTTGTAGCCAGGCGCTGCAGGATCCGGCCGAATGCCCGCCAGCCCGCGCTGGAACCACCCGCCGATGCCGTTCATGCAGCCGTGGATGATGGAGTCGCACGGCTCCCATTGCTCCGGCCAGGTCGTGTAGCCCTTGTCGAGCAGGTCTCCGTAGCTCGGATACGTCGTCTGGCTCGCGATCGTGAACAGCAAATCGCTTCGATTCTGCTCGGTCAGGTACTTGGTCAGGAAGTAGGTCCCGTGCAGGCCGGTGTCGAGATGCCCGTTCTCGGCCACGAGGATCTCGTGCTCCAGGCTCTTGCCGATCAGCGCCATGGCGTCGCCAGGCACAGCACCCGCGATGAGCGGCATCACCAGATGCGTCTGCTTGGTGTCGAGGTAGGCGCCCTTCGCCCGATCGAGGAACCGACGGTTGATGGCCGCCCGCAGCGCTTCGGCGCGGCGAAGGTACGTGCGCGCGTCGTCGGACTGCCCCAGTACGGAGGCCGTCTCCGCGGCCATGCGCAGCACGTACAGCACATAGCAGTTGTTGAAGAGCAGCGCCTCCTTCGTCTCCGCCCCCTCGCTCCGCCTCGGCGCCAGCCAGTCCCCGAGGAAGAACCAGTAACCGCCCGGAAGGGGCTTGAGGAGCCCATCGTCGCCGATGTGCGCGTCGATGTAGGCCAGCCACTTCTTCGCGTGCGGGTAGGTCCGCTGGAGGAGCTGCTTGTCGCCGTAGGTGAGGTAGACCTCCCATGGCATCGTCAGAATGAAGCCGCTCCAGGCGGGCCCGCCGCCGCCGCCGATCGTGGGCGCCGTGTGCAGGATGCGCCCGCTCGACTCCTGGATGTCGCAGAAGTCGCGCGCCCACGCCGAATAGAAGGCATGCGTGTCGAGCGTGGTGAGAGCCAGTTCGAGGCTGGTGTGGCCGTCGCCGCCATAGCCGCGCCGCTCGCGGTGCGGGCAGTCGACCGACATGCCGCCTGTGCACAGGTTCTCGACCGTGTTCAGGGTCGTGTCGTAGATCCGCTTGATCAGCCGGTTGGAGCAGTCGAACCGGCCCACACGCGCCCGATCGTTCGATATCCGATAGCCCACCACATCGCGCGGCGCGGGGGCTTCGGTCAGTCCCTCGATGGTCAGGTACCGCGGTTCGTGGTAGCTGAACCGGTTGCAGAACGTGCCGGCTCCGGTCGGGCCCAGGATGTACTCGCAGACCTGGCCGAACTCGACCTCTGGCGAGAGACGCGACGAGACCTTGACCGTCACCTTGGAGCCCGGCGTGCCCCGCAGCCTCACCTCGATCCAGCCCGTGAAGACCTCCGCCATCGTGACGCGCCACTTGCCGGGGCCGGCAGGCTCGATCTCGGTGGCGGGGATCCGGGCGCACTTGCGGTTCGGCTGCACGAGATCGGGAGAGAGGATGCGGTCGCACTCGTAGGTCTTGGCCGTCTCCCAGGCGCTGTCGTCCACTCGCGCGTCGCACCATCCGGGCACTTCCTTCGATGCGTCCACCCGGTCGCCGCCGAAGTTGCCCGTCGTCCACGCCCCGATGTGGCGGGTCGTGCTCAGCGAGCACCGCCACGTCTCATCGGTGACGACGCGCGTCCCGCCGATCTGGACCTGCGCGATGGCGAGCGGCTTCTTGCCGGCTACGAACGGGACAGAGACCTCGTGGTCGACATACTGCGCCCAGCCCGGCGCCAGCCACAGACCGACCACGTTGCGCCCGCGCCGCAGGTACTGACGAATGTCGTAGGTCACGTAGAGTGCGCGCTTGTGCAGATCGCTAACCGACGGCGTCAGCACCGCGTCGCTCACCTTGCGCCCGTTCACGTACAACTCGTGGAACCCGAGTGAGCCCACCGATGCGAGCGCCGTGTCCGGCAGCGCGTCGAGATCGAAGGACTTCCGGAACCAGGGGCACTCGTTCTCGTTCGCGCTCTCCATGCCGATCCACTTGGCGGTCCAGTCCGACTGCGCCAGCATCCCGATCGAGAAGCGCGCGGGCCGGCTCCAGGTTGTCGGCCGCCGCTGCACATCCCACGCCATGACCTTCCAGTAGCACATCTGGCCCGGCACCAGTGCACGGCCCGCATAGGCCACGTTGAGCGTCCGGTCAGAGGGGACCTTGCCGCTATCCCACAGATCGCCGCGGCCGGCCTCCAGCAGCTTCGGTGACGATGCCACCAGCACGCGATAGGCCGTCTGGCGCTCGCCTCGCCTGCCCGAGGTCATCACCCAGCTCAAGCGAGGGCTCGGCGTGCCGAGGCCCAGCGGCTCGACCAGGTGTTCGCTGCGAAGGTCGGCCACACGTGCGGCAGGCGCCTGCACTGCGGGTGACGCCAGCAGGCACCCCGCCACTACGGTGACGGCGGTGACCAGTAGCGCAAGGTTGGCCAGGCGTGGGTATCGGGACACGAGCATCTCCTTGGGAACGGCCGGGCAGCGGCCGGCGCCGAACAGATCGCGCGGAATCTGCGGGGCGGGCTTAGCAAACGCGCAGCGCCCCGCGATACTGGATGTGGACCTCCGCGGAGCGTCCATTTCCGTAGTATAATGGCACGGTCAAGCGACCGATACCCCTAGAGAGGAGGCGAACCGATGATCGACCTCATCGATCGAACCCATTCCATGACGACTGCGCACCGCTCGCCTCGCCCCGAGACGCCCCAGGCCTAGCGCCGGCACCAACACCGGTCCAGGCGACTTCAGCCGACTTCGCAGCGAGGCCCCACGGGCCCCAGCGCCCGCGAGCACGTGCGCCGCACACCCTGAACGCACGCACTCGGAGACCACCTGCGAATGGACAGTTCCATCGCGCTGGCTCAGCAAGGACGCCAACACGCTGTTGCGGCGGTTGTCGAATCCCTGCGCCCGCGCATCACGAAGATGGCAGCCTTCTATGCCCGACGCACCGGGCACGATGCCGACGACCTGCTGCAAGAGGCGTGGGTCGGCCTGCTGGAGGCGTTGCCGAACCTACGGCTGACGATCGGCAGCCCGGATCAGCACCTCATCCAGCGCGCTCGGTGGCGCCTGCTCGACGCCGTCCGCCGCGAGCGCCTGCGCCGCTGCGTGCCGCTCGACGACTCGCCGGCCTCGGACCTGGCAGGCCAGCCCGGTATCTCGCTGGAGCCCGCCGCCATGTCGGCCTTCTCGGCGCGCCTGAGCCCGACGCAGCGCGAAGTCCTCGCCTGTCTGATGGAGGGTCTCACGTGGCGAGAGGCCGGGGCGGCGCTGGGCTGCACCTCGGCGAACATCGCGCACCACGTCCGGCGCATCCGCCGCGAGTATGAGGAGTGGGACACGTCACCACCTCGAATCGCGGAGGCGCGCGCGTCGTGACGGCGGTGGTGGCGCACGCCTGGGGAGTCGCCCTCTGTGCCGACCGGGTTAGCGGAGGCGGCCCCTCGAACGATAGGAGATCAGAGGCGCGAACGCAGGCGCCCCGGAAAGGAGGAACACGCCGATGATCAGCACCTCCGAGGGAGCTCTGCGCCCGTAACAGGGCGCCGGGCATCCCGTCCGGCCGCCGCGCGATCGTGCGGCGGCCGGACACTGACCGCAGCACCGGGAGCCGCCATCGCCTTGTCCAAGAACCGCCACGAATGCCCGCTGCCGCAGGATCTCTGGGATGACGACTGGATCGTCGGCCGCCCGGTCGTGATCCGGAGCGGCAAAGAGGCCACCGTCTACCGCTGCGAGGCGCACCCCGCCACGGGGCGCCAGTGGATCGCAGCCAAGCGCTACCGCCCGATGGAGCATCGGGGCTTCCGCAACGACGCGGCGTACCGCGAGGGCCGCGTCATCGTCGACGCCAGGCTCCGCCGCGCTTCAGCCGCCAAGTCGCGCACCGGCCGCCGCCTCGACTTCAACCTCTGGATGGGCCACGAGCACGAAACCCTCGCCGCCCTGCGGTCAGCCACCCCCAACGTGCCGCAGCCTCTGGCGCTAGTCGGCGATACGCTGCTCATCGAGTACATCGGCGACGAGAACGGCCCCGCGCCCCAGCTTGCCCAGGTGGATCTGGACGCCGAGGAAGCGCGCGATGCCTGCGAGGGTCTGCTGCGCGACATCGAGACGTGGCTGTCGCTGAACGTGGTCCACGCCGATCTGTCGCCGTTCAACGTGCTCTACTGGCAGGGGCGGACCGTTACGATCGACTTCCCTCAAGCCGTGGACGCCCGGTTCAACCCGAACGCGCGCAGCCTGCTCCTCCACGACGTGCAGGCCATCTGCGACCACTTCGCCGCGTACGGGTTGGACATAGACTGGGAGCGCCTGGCCGCGAGCATGTGGGCGCAGTACCGCCTCGCGCGGCTCTGACGCCTACCGCACCTCGCGCACTCGCACCCGCACGTCGCGCTTGCCCTCGCCCAGCGACATCCGCGCGCCATGCGGGTTGCGCACCGTCACCGAGCCGGTGACCTCGCCGAGGGCGCCCGATACCGCACCGTTCACCGACAGCCACGGGCGGTCGGCGCCGTCCTCGACGGTGCACGCATCGAACTCCAGCCCGCCCATCACCAGGTCCTTCTGCCCGTTCCACGTCGTGAGCGAGACAGGCGAGAGCGCGAGCCGCGTGGCGACGCCGCGGAACGTGCACCGGCTCAGCCGAACCGCGACAGCCTCCGTCGACTTCGAGGCCACCGTCAAGCCGGGGCCCTGGCAGCCCTCCACCAGGCACTCGCGGAACTCGATGCTGCCCTTCGGCCCGGCATGCGGCGCCCCGCCAATCGCGATGCCCGACCCGTTCGCGCCGAGCACGCGGCACCGCTCGAAGCGGACTGACACATCCTCGGTGGTCTCGTCGAGCGGCCCCATATAGACCAGGATGCCCGCGCCCGTGTTCGCCTCCATCGTGCAGCGCCGGAACACGCAGTTCCGCAGCTTCTCGTTGGCGCGGTTCGGCTCCAGGTCGACGCCGGCCTGCGGCGCGGTGCCCTTCGTGCTGCGGAACGTGCAGTTCTCCACCAGCAGGTTCACCGCGCTGATCACGCTCATCCCCTGCCGGCGGTTGTTGTCCATCGTGCAATCCCGCACCACGATGTCCTTGCAGTACGGCTGCTGCGGGTCTGCGTTGCCCAGGTAGATGCCGTCGCCGCCGCTGTCCCGCAAGGTGAGTCCGAGCACCTGCACGTTGGTGCAGCTCCCCAGGTGCAGGCACATGCGCCACTCGCCCTTGGTGTACTCGGGCTTCTGCATCCGCAGCGCAGCGCCGTATCCTCGCAGCACGATGTTCTGCTGCCGGTCCGCACTGAACAGGCAGTCGCCGAGGCTCGCGAACCCGCCGGGCCGCGCCGCCACCACAACGCCCGGCTCGAACACGATCTCCTGGTTGCTAACGAGCTTGATGGGGTCGACGACCCACTCGCGCCCCATGTTCGGCACGATGACCTTGCGCGCACCGGAGCGGATGGCCGACTGCAGCGCGTTGGTCGCGTTCGCAGGGTCGAAGCCCCACCACGCCGCGTTCGCCACCTTGCGCCGTCCCACAGCCACTTCGCGCACCGCCTGCGGATCGGCCTGAGGCACGTCGGCGCACGCGGCGGAGCTGGCGAACAGAGCGACGAGGATGAGCAAGTATCGGACAGACATCGGCGCACTCCTCCACACAGCCAGTGGTGGACCTGCCAACGCAGTGAGGAGCCTGCCGCACCCGGTTCACGGCAGGCTCCAGGGACTGCGTACGATGTTACCGGTTCAGCGCAGGAGCGCGGCGAAACCTGCCTGCTCGAAGTGATGGTCGGAGGTCAGTGCAGCCGAGATGCCTCTACGTCTCATCAGCGCGAAGCTCGCGCAGTCAACCAGGCTCCAGTCCTTGTCGAGCCGCGAACTGAGCAGCGCCCAGGCCTCTTCGTCCAACTCGCGGTCGATGTACACCACGTCGATCCCGGACTCGGAACGGAGTGCCTCCACGGCGGCGAGCCACTGGGTGCGCGGACCACGCACGCGGCTAGCGAAGAGAGCGACCACTTCCGTCACGACGTAGTTGGTCGTTACGAGGCGGGTTCCGCCGGCCCGCATATCTCGAACCACCTCGACTGCCGCGACATGATCGGTCTCGGTGCGCAGGAAGAAGCTCGCCCAGCCTGAGGTGTCCGCGAATACCTCACGCATCGCGAGCCGGTTGCGCCGACGTGCTGGGGTCGGCATTGAGGTAGTGGTCGTGCCTCGCGCCAAGATCGCTGACGTCCGCCTCGAGGGAGCCGGCAAACTCCAGAACGGACCGCCGCTCATGCCTGGGCATTCCGCTCAGCAGCCACTCGGCGGCTACCGTTTCAAGCGGTCGCCCTTCCTCCGCAGCCTGCCGCGCGAGCGGCTCGTAGACCTCGCTCGGCAGGTCCAGTGTCAATGGATGGTTCATCGATCCGACACCTCCGCCCCTCTCATACGGCCATTATAGCGCTAGAGCCCGCCACCGTCAAAGCGAGCGTGAGCGCCAGCAGATCGCAGGTTGCCGCCGAACGCGCAGCGCTGTATAATGGCTATGGGAGTAACGCACGCAGCCCATGACCGCGAGGTGCCACGATGCGCCACGACCAGGTGTTCAAGGAACTGCTGCAGAATCTGTTCCGCGAGTTCGTTGAGCTGTTCCTGCCACATGCGGCAGTGCACCTCGACTTCGACCGAGTCAGGTTCCTGGACAAGGAGTTGTTCACGGACCTTCCAGAGGGCAGCGTACGGGAACCCGACTTGGTGGCCGAGGTCCACACGCTGGACGGCGAACCCGAGCTGATCCTCGTGCACGTCGAGGTGCAAGCCCAGCGGGAGCGCGACTTCGCGTACCGCATGTTCGAGTACTACGCTCTGCTTCGACTGCGGTACAAGGTGCCCGTGGCTCCGACTGTGCTCTACCTGGTTCCGGGAGCCGGCGGGCTCGGTCAGGCGCGCTACGAAGAGCAGCTCTTCGGCGAGACGATCCTGTCATTCGAGTACCGCGTCGTCTGCCTCCCCGACCTGGCGGCAGACGACTACTACCAGATCGAGAACCCGCTCGGTCCGGCGCTCAGCGCACTGATGAGGCCGGCGCGGGTAGGTCCGGCGCTGCAGAAGGCGCTCAGCCTGCACCGTGTACTCAGAAGCACCCAAGACGAGGCGCGACGCCTGCTTCTGGCCTATGTCATCGAGACGTACTTGAAGCTGAGCCCGCCCGATGAGGCGGAATATCGGCGCGTGATGGAGCAGCACACGCTGAGCGAGGTCAGAACCATGGTGAACATCTACGAAGCGCGCGGCATAGAGAAGGGCCTGGCGCAGGGAGTGGCGCAGGGCAAGCGTGCCCTGGTCCTCGACATGATGCGCCGACGGTTCGGCGAAGTGCCGGAGCACGTCGCGACCCAGATCGAGGCGATCAGCAGCGAGGCCGACATCGACGCGGTCTGGGATAGGCTGTTCACGGCCAACTCGATCGAGGATCTGGGCCTGACGTCGAACTAGCCGGCGCATCACCTATTCGGCAGCACGTCGAACGTCACGCCTCCTCGGTGCCGCTCGCCGGTCAGGATCCCCTTCGGCAGCTTCGGCGTCAGTTCTGCCTGCCGGGTGGCCTGGGCGCTCACGATGCTCGCCGATTGCGCCGCGACCACGATGTGCAGCCCGTCGGTCGGCAACTGCGCGCGCAGCACGAACCGGTACGGCTTCTCGCCCGCCGTCGTCCTCACCACCTGCGCCAGACCGGGCAGCTCGGCATCTCCCCGCTTCACCGCAAACCGAAGCGTCCCGCCCGCCTCGCCGCGCGCCCGCACTACCAGCTCGATCTGCACGCCCGAGTCGAGGCCGTCGAGCGGACCGACAACCGCCCGGCCGCGCGTCCGAGCCACCTGAAGCGGCTTCACGTCGACGTGCGCGTGGAACGGCGTGGCGTAGACCGTCCCCTCCCACTTCCCATCCGCGGTCAGGCTCTTCAGCAGCCCCGTATGCTCGCCCCCCGTGCCGATGCAGGCGATATCGAACGCGCGGATCCCGTCGCGATACGCGCGCACCTCCCCGACGCCGCCGATCTGCGCGGGGCGCGGCGGGTCGTCCCGCATCAGGCGCGTGGCAGCCGCGTCCATCGTCGCGTTGAACCCCTTGTCGAACTCGGCGGGCCACATCATGCAGTGTACGGAGAGGCCGCCGTTCTGCTGGATGAACCGGAGCTGGTTGTACGCATCCGCCTCGCTCGGCGTGAGAGCCTGGTACTCGCCCATCACCATCGCATCGAAGCCGGCAGCGTGCGCGTCCTGGAGCGCGTCGTGCGGCTGGTTGTACCAGACGCCGTACCGCGTGAACCCGTACCCCGCCCCGCAGTTCAGATGCCAGTCGATGGGCGTGAACCGCGAGGTGATGGTGCTGAACGCCGAGAGCTTGCCGATCGCGTAGGTGTCCGGAATCTGGTGGCTCTTCACCGCCTCGGCTGGGAAGCCTGCCAGCAGCGCCTCGCGATAGGTCTCGGCCGCGCGGCGGCTAACGATGTAGCGCTGGTAAGCTGTCCACTCGCGGAAGAGGGGGTTGTCCTTCGAGTACGAGTCCCAGTCGCCCCTGTCCCAGTTGCGCGGCGCATCGAAGTAGGCCGCGTGCGGCGTACCCATCGCCTTGCGGATCGCGGCATCGCCACCGTACCGGGCGCGGAGGTAGGCATAGAACCCCTCGATCATGCGCGGGTTGTAGTCACCCAGCGACGCGTCGGCGTCCACCGCGATCTCGTGCTCGTGGTTGGGCTCCAGCGCGACGAAGTGTTCCGGGTTGGCGCGGAACTTCACGACCAGCGCACGTAGGAACGCCCGCAGCGGCCAGAGGTAGAGGTTGTCCAGCTCCGGCATGCCGAAGGCGTAGGAGCCGGAGTAGAACTCGATGTTGCCGAACTCGCCGTACTCGATCGGGTGGTTGTTGCGCGAAAGCATGACGTACTTCTGCAGCTTCGTCTCGGGGTCGATCGTGTCGCGCCACGGCTGGAAGACGCCCTTGTGCCAGCGGTGGGTGAAGCAGGGCTCCCAGAGCGCGGGCAGATCGCGGTCGTACGAGTCGAGCACGTCGGCGAAGCCCTTCACGAAGCTCGCGCCCGCCGTCTTCTCCTGGTCGGTCGCAATCCGCGGGTTGCGCGCAGCCGGCGAGGCGCCGTCGGTCCGCAGGTGGTGCGCCACCGACTTCCGCACGTACTTCCCATCCGGAAGCGTGGGCCAGTCCTTGCCATACCACTGGATCCAGAACCGGCTCTCGCTGCCCCCCAGATCCATTTCGGCGGTGTCGCCCTCGCGCGGCACGCGGGTGACGACGGATCGCGTCGCATCAGGCTTGGGCACAAGCAGCGCCTGGTCGCCGAACGCCGATGCGTATGCAGCCTTGCCCGCTTCGAGGCCGGGCACCTTGCGCTCCGTCATCGCGCCGCTCGTTACGTCGAACGCCAGCGCCCGGCCTGCCTTCGGCAGCGACACCAGCAGGCGGTCGGCGCCGTTCCCATCCGCGCGGGAGAGGGTCGCGGTGTCGCCGAACGCGTTCGGGAGTGGGATGCGCCGCTGGAGCCTGCCCGCGCCGGAGTAGATCGCGACGAAGGCGTCAGCGGGCTGCGGGGCCGCGCTCGTCACGGCGATGGCGGCCTCCGCGCGCGACGGGATGAACCGGCCCACGGCTACCGCGTACGGCGGCGCGATCCTGGCATCGGGCGTGAGCACGCGCACGAGGTCGCCGTGGCGGTTGAAAAGTCGGATCTCGCGCACCTTCGCGTCGGCAATCGGCGAGGCAGCGATGCAGGCGCCGCCGCCGAGATCGCCGCAGTTCACGCTCACGCCGCCGCGCACCTCCGGCCCGAACGCCAGGAACTGCGCCTCGGCAATCCCCTGCGGCGTCAGCACCCGCACGAGCGTGTGGTTCGCAGGATGGGCCCCCTCCCCCACGACGAGCGACGGCCCGAGCGGCGCGGGACCAGCCCCGGAGCGCTTCGCCTCGTCGGCCACCGCGGTCGCCAAGTCGAGGTCGCGATCCAGCACGGCGGTCACGACGGTGTTCCGCGTGTCCTGATGGACAGATACGATGCGCGACGGTACGGGCTTCGCGCTTAGCTCGCTGAGCTTCAGGAAGGGCACCGGCGGGATCGGCTTGGGCTTGGCGGGCCGCCCCTCCACCACGATCCGCGGCGCGCCCCACACAGCCCAGTCGCAGGCGCTGTTCTTGAGCGGATCCATGGCGAACGTCACCGAGACCGTCTGCCCTGCAAGGCGCGTCAGGTCGACCCGCACATCGTGCCACTGCTGCTGCTCGTGCTCGGCGCGATAGACCTCCTCATCGCCGACGCGCACGATGAATGCGCAGCCATCGGCCTCCGGCATCTCCGTCTTGGGGAAGCCCTCGCGGATGCCGATGGAGAAGGTGAGCGCCAGCTTCTCCGCGCCGCGCACGTTGGGCAGCGCGATGCCGCGGAACGTGATGTGGACCAGGGGCTTCCCGGTAGCAGAAGGATGCTGGAAGATGGCCGGCTTCGTGACGCCGCCGATGCTGTCCGACGTCGCCGAGGCGCCCGCCGGGTTCTCCACGCCTTCCCCGGCAATCGCCTCGACGAAGTCCGCGACGACCTCCCACTGCGGCGCCTTCTGCCCCGACCCCGGCACGGCCGCGAGCACCGCGGCGCACAGCAGCCCTGCAACCCACTGGCTAGCAACGAACATCTGCCATCTCCCCTGCTACTGGTACCTCGCCCTGCCGACTACACCCGCACCCACTCGAAGAAGCCGAGCGCCAGCAGGTCTTGCCGCAACTGAGCGACGCGCTCGGGCGATAGCGGCGTGTTCGGCAGGCGTGGAGCGCCCACGTCGACGCCGACAAAGCCCATCACCGCCTTCGCGGCCGCCATGAAGCCGTAGCCGATGAGCAGCGTGATGAGCTGGACGGAGCGGTACTGCTCCACGCGCATGGCGGCCAGATCGCCGCGCTCGACCGCGTCGATGACGCGCAGGTAGATCGGCGCCGCGAAGTTGTACGTGCTGCCCACCGCGCCCGTCGCGCCGAGGGCGAACGCCGCCCCCATCCACTCGTCCACGCCCCACAGGATGTCGAAACGCCCATCCTGCAGGTGGAGGCACCGCTGGAACGCCGCCATGTCCCGGTTGGTGAACTTGAGTCCGGCCAGCGTCGGGATGCGGTCGGCGGCGGCGTCCAGAAATGCCGGCATCGACAGATCCACGCCGGTCATCGCCGGGATGTCGTAGCAGTAGAACGGCGTGCTGGGCGCGGCGGCCGCGATCTCGGCGCTGCAGCCCACGAGCGCGTCGACGGAGGCCGGCTTGAAGTAGCTCGGCGCGGTCGCCGCGATGGCCTCGGCGCCCAGCTTCTCGGCCTGGGCCGCCATCGCACGCGCGTCGCGCAGGCAGTTCGAGCCCACGTGCACCACCAGCCGCGTGCCCGTCGCCCGGCACACCGCCGCCCACATCTCCGCCAGCGCCAGCCGCTCCTCCAGCGACAACGAGTGGCTCTCGCCCGTGCTGCCGCCGATGAACACGGTCTCGACCCCGATGCGCTTCAGGTGCTCGGCTTGCGGGCGAACCATCTCCAGGTTCAGCGAGCCGTCCGTGCGGAAGGGCGTATGGGTGGCGGCGACCAGGCCGCGAATGGTGTGCTTCATTGGTTCTCTCCTTGGGCAAGCAGGTTGGGGCGCGGGCGGATCAGCAGGACCAGCACGATCGAACCGATCGCCAACACGGCGACCACCCCGAACACGACGCTGAGCGGCACGTGGCGGTCTCGCAGGGCGCCAAAACGCCAGTCCGCCAGTCCGCCGCAGAAGATGCTGACGAAGTTCATGATGCCGTAGCCTGTCGCCCGAAGCTCGGGCCGCACGATCTGGCAGAGGATGGGCATGTTGTTGCAGTCGAAACACCCCCACCCGAGCCCGAACAGCACCAGGGCAGCGATGGCCATCTGGAGCGAGGGTGCAATCCCAACGCTGAAGATGGCCGGCACAATGAGGCTCATGCCGATCGCGCTGACGTAGATGCGCCCGCGCGGCCGGCTGCGCATCCAGCGGTCCGCCAGCCACCCGCCGAACAGCGCGCCCACGATCGCGGCGACCTGCCAGTAGAGCGTCGCGGCCACGCCGGCCGTCCCCTGCCCGATGCCGAACTGCGCCTTCAGGATGGCCGGCATCCAGTCGCGCACGATCCAGCCCGCCAGCGCCGGCAGCGTGAAGTAGAGCACGAGCAGGATGAACGAGACGTTGGTGAGCAGCTCGAAGGCCGCGCGCCCGGGAGCCGTCTTCGCCTTGGGCGCAGCGTCCGCGCGCCGCGGTGCATCGCGGAGGAGCAGCACAAGTGGAATGGAATACAGGATGCCGAAGATGCCGCACGCATCGAACGCGAACCGCCACCCGAGCAGTTCCGAATCCGCCACGAAACCCCCGAACCCGCCCACGATCTGGCCGCAGTAGATGGCCATCTGGTGGAAGCCCACGGCCCTGGAGCGCGTATGCCCGGCATGGTAGTCGGCGATCAGCGCGAGCGCCGCGGGGATATAGAACGCCTCGCTGCAGCCCATGAGCGAGCGCGCCCAGAGCAGCTCCTGGTACGTGTGCACGTGCCCGGTCCACCAGGTGATGGAGGACCAGACGAACAGACTGCCGCAGATGGTGAAGCGCCGGCTGAAGCGGTCCGCCACGTACCCGCCGATGGGGCTGAGGAATGCGTAGACCCACTTGAACTGGCCGAGCATGATGCCCCAGTTCGCTTCGGTGCCGATGCTCGGGATCGTGGCCATCACGGACGTCTTCATCGTGGCCAGCATCTGCCGGTCGAGGTAGTTCAGCAGCGCCACCGGCCAGAGCAGCGCCACCGCGATCCACGCCGTGCGGAGCAGCCTCGCGCCCGCAGCCTCACCGCTACTTGCGTCCGTCATGCTTCCACCTCCAGACCTCGGGCGATCGTATGCCTGGCTTCATCTCGCCGCTCGGCACCACCCACACGCCGCGCCATTCGACGGCCGGCGTCGTCACGCGGGGTGCCGGTAGCGCGCCGGCCTCCGTCCACTTGTCCGTCTCGACTTCGTAGCGGAGCACGGTCCGCGCGAACCCGCGGTGCGCGTCGTGCGCCACCCCGACCTGCGTTCCGTCGTCGCCGCCGAGTACGTAGAAGCCCGCGCCATCCGACGGCGCCGGGCTCGGCGCGGCCACGACCGGGTACGGCAGGTCTGCGATGCGCGTCCAGCCGCGCTTGGGCGCGTACCGGTACGCGTCGCGCAGGTAGCGCCGCACAGCCTTGCCATCGGGCCCAGCGACCAGCTCCGCCCCGCCCACCACGTAGAGGGCGCCTCGACACGACGCCGCGACCGCCAACATGCGCCCGCCGCCCGGCAGCGGATCGGCCTCGGTCCATGCCGGCCGCCTGGCCGCCAGATCGATGCGGTACACCCTCGGCAGCGCCTCTGTCGCGTCCGGCGCGCGGATGCCGCCTGCCACGTACAACGTGCTCCCGACCAGCGCGCCGCACGCGTTCGCCACCGGCTGCGGGAGCGGCGGCAGGGGCTTCGTGATGAGCCGCCCCTCGCGCCACGTGAGCGCAAAGGCGTCCGCGTAGTGCCCGTCCGCATTGCTGCCCCCCACGCACACAACGGAGCCGCGATACGTCGCGCAGACCCCGTACCCCAGTGGCCTCGGCAGCTTGCCCGCGACGCGCCAGTGCCCGTCGGGCTCCGGAAGCACATACACGGCGTCCGTCCAGACCTTCGCTCCGCCCTCCCACACCGGCTTGTCGGGGAAGTTGGCCCCGCCCGCGACGAGCAGCGCGCCGCCACTGACGCCCGCGAACGCCCCAGCCACGCCGTGCGGATCGGGCAGGTCGGACACGCGCCCCCACTCGTCCGCCGGAGCCACCAGCCCCACCAAGACCATCGCCAGCAGCAGAACGCGCGCCACGCCCCCACCTCCCAGTCCGGCACCCCCCTATTCGACGGCGAGCCCGGCGATCCTTACCGCGCGACCGAACGGATCACGCAAACCGTGGCGCGTCGCCCCGCGAAAGCAAGAATGCGCCCGTCCGGCGGCGAAACTGGGGGCGCACAACGCCGGAGGAGGCCCACCCGTGTTACCCATCGCCGCACTGCCACTCGCCGCCATGCTCTCGCTCGCCATGCAGCCCCTGTCCACACCCAACCTGATCGCCAACCCGGGGTTCGAGGCCAAGGGCGCGAACGGGATGCCTTCGGCCTGGTCGAGCTGGGGCGAGGTCTGGCAGCCGGATAGCACCATCAAGGCGTCCGGCCAGGTGTCGGCTCGCTACCGCAACAGCGACCCGAACCGATACGTGCTGATGAGCCAGCCCGTTGCGGCGCAGGCAGGCCGGCGCTACCGGCTGCAGTGCCGCATCAAGACCGACGACATCCAGGGCGACGAGACCGGCGCCACCATGTGCATCGAGTGGTCCGACGCGAAGGGCGCGTACCTGGGCGGCGACTACCCGGCCGGCTTCAAGGGCACCAACGACTGGCGGACGCTCGACGTCGTGAGCCAGCGCATCCCGGCTGCAGCCGCCCACGTGACCGCCACGGTGTACGTGCGCAAGGGGATGACCGGGACCGCCTGGTTCGACGACGTGTCGGTTGTAGAGGAGCCTGATCCCGCGTTCCAGGGAACCATCGGCGTGCCGGGCTACCGCGGCGTGATGGCGGGCGATGGTCCGATGCCAGTCGTGGTGCGGGGCTGGATGGGCGCCGACGAGGCCCACCCGCTCTCTGCCCGGAAGCTGGTGGCGGAGATCGTGCGAGACGGAACGTCGAAGGCTCTCGTGCACAGGGAGGTCGCGGCGCCCGCGAAGCCCGAGGTCGAGGTGTCGCTGCCAACCGCGTCCCTCCCCGATGGCCGCTACACAGTGCGCGTCCAGGTGCTGGCCAAGGGCGTGCCGACCGCGCTCGCCGAGCAGACGGCACCCCTTGTACGGCAGAAGGCGGCGCCAAAGGTGCGCGTATTCCTGCGTCCCGACGGCGTCGCACTTCTCGACGGAAAGCCCTTCTTCCCCATCGGCGTCTACGAGGGCGCGTCGCCGTCCGACCCGGCGAGCCTGGAGCGCCTGCGCGAGATCGCGGCGATGGGCTTCAACTGCGTGATGAACTACGGCATCAACAGCGGCAGCCTCGACCAGATCCGCAAGTACCTGGACACCGCCGAGAGCCTGCATCTGAAGGTCATCTACTCGCTGAAGGACGTGTACGAGGGCTCGACGTGGCCGGTGAAGCAGGTCGGCGAGTGGAAGGGCGACGAGGCGATCGTCAAGGGCGTCGTGCGCACGTTCCGCGACCACCCGGCGATCCTGGCCTGGTACCTGAACGACGAGTTGGCGCTGAGCTGGCATGATAGGCTTGTCCGCAACTACCGCTGGGTGCGCGAGCTGGACCCGAACCACCCGGCCTGGGTCGTGCTCTACCAGGTGAATGATCTCGACGGCTACGGGGACACGACGGACGTGATGGGCGTCGATCCGTACCCGCTGCCGAATGCGCCGCTGACGATGGTCTCGGACTGGACGAAGCGCGCCGCCGGAATGGGCATGCCTATCTGGATCGTGCCACAGCTCCACGACATCGCCCTCTACGAACCCAAGGAGAAGTCGCACCCGCCATCGCTGGACGAGATGCGCGCCATGACCTGGCAGGCGCTGGCACACGGCGCGAACGGTCTGGTCTTCTACTCCTTCTTCGATCTGAAGCGCGGCGCGAAGTTCGAGGCACGGCGCGAGGACGTGAAGAAGATCGTGGCCGAGGTGAAGCGCGCGGTGCCGTGGCTCATCGGCGCGAAGCGCGGCCAGCCCCGCGTGCAATCGGGGCTCATCACGCAGCAGTGGGTCGGCAAGACGGACGGGCTGTTCGTCTCCATCAACCCGACCTACCAGCCCATCGAGGCGGAGGTCGAGCTGTCGGCGGGGTTCGAGCGTGCCACGCCCCTCTTCGACCCGGACCCGCCGCGCGGCGAGCCGAAAGCCGGGCCGGGCACGTGGAAGCCGCTCGAAGTCCAGATCGACAGGCTGCACAACCGATGACCGAGGGAACAGGAATGCGAAGCAAGTACACGATCGCGGCCGCGCTGCTGCTGGGCGCGAGTGGCGCGGTCTTGGCGCAGAACCAGGGGAAGGAACCGACCAAGTTGAGCACGACGTGGACCTACGACGCGGCGGCGCTGCGCCCGTTCTGGCTGGGCGACACGATGATGGACGAGACGGTGCTCTTCGTCCGCTCCAGCGAAGGCGAGCTGCCCCGTGCATCGCTCCTCTTCGAGCCCACGCAGATCGTCTCGGTGCGCTCCTCCTCGCACGAGGCGACCTACGAGGCGGGCCGCGACTACGTATGGAAGCCGGGCTCGCGCACCATCGAGCTGCCCGAGGGGAGCCGCATCGTCAGCAAGACGCCCGGCGACCTGCGTCGCACGCCGGGCACGCAGCAGTTCGCGCTCACCGCCCGCGACGGCAACGGGGAGATCCTCTTCGGCGGCGGCCACGAGTACCAGGACATGCAGACCGTGGTCACCTACCGGTTCAAGCGCGGCGCCTGGGCCGGCCCGAAGCCCGCGTATGCGGGCGACCAGCTTCCGCACACGCTCACCAAGCTGAAGGCGAAGGAGCCGCTCACCATCGCCCTGCTCGGCGACAGCATCTCGACCGGCTGCAACGCGTCGGGCTGGACCCAGGTGCCGCCCTATCAACCGGCCTGGCAGGACCTGTTCGTGATGCGTCTGGAGAAGGCGTTCGGCGCCAAGGTGACGCTGCGCAACTTCGCGGTGGGCGGTACCGACACCGGCTGGGGCCTCACGCAGATCGGACAGCTAACGGACGCGAACCCCGACCTGGTCATCCTCGCGTTCGGCATGAACGACTCCGGCGGCCGCGAGCCGGCCAGCTACGGCGCGAACATGAAGGCCATGGTCGACGCGGTGCGCAAGGCCCGCCCGAACGCCGAGTTCATCCTGGTCGCCACGATGCTGGGCAACAAGGACTGGGTCGCGCTGCATCAGGACTACTTCCCGGCGTACCGCGACGAGCTGGCGCACCTGTGCGGCCCGGGCGTCGTGCTCGCGGACATGACCTCGATGTGGGCGGAGCTGCTCAAGCACAAGCTGGACTGGGACATGACCGGCAACGGCGTCAACCACCCGAACGACTTCGGCCACCGGGTCTACGCGCAGGTCCTGACGTCGCTGGTGCTGAAGAACCCGAGCAAGTAGCCGCAAGGCGGTGGCGACGGAGCGCCACCCTCCATACCTGTACGCCACCCTGGAGGGTCGGCCTCCGTGCCGACCGGTCGCTCGCGCAGCGCGCGGTGGCGACGGAGCGCCACCCTCCATACCGATACGCAACCCTGGAGGGTCGGCCTCCGTGCCGACCGGTCGTTCACGCAGCGCGGTGGCGGCGGAGCGCCACCCTCCATCATCCGTCCGATCCACCCACTCGCCCAACCCAAACCCGAACGAGGACACCAACCATGACGTCCTGGCTGCCATTCGCCTTTGCCGCGCTCGCCCTCGCCGCGCCGGCGCTCGCCCAGAAGACGCCCGCCAAAGAGGCGCCTTACCTGAACACCTGGCTCGTCGCGGGCCCCTATGACAACGGCGCCGACGGAGCGGGCATGGCGCGCGACTCGGTGGGCGAGGCGTCGGTCGCGCCGAAGGCGGGCGGCGAGTGGCGCGTGTTCGACGACCGCCTGTTCAACCGGAACTACGACAACTACCAGGACCTCTTCAGCTACTACAACCTGAAGCGCGGCGAGAGCATCGCGGCGAAGCTGGCCTACGCGCACGTGTACCTCTACTCCCCCGCAGAGGCGCACGCCGAGCTGCGCATGGCCGCGGACAGCGAGATGAAGGCCTGGCTGAACGGTGCGCAGGTCCTCGACCACGCCAGAAGCGAGCCGCACCGCGACGCCGTGAAGGTGGCCATCACGCTCGCGAAGGGGTGGAACCGCCTGCTGGTCAAGGTCGGCAACCGCCTGGAGGGCCGCCTGGGCTTCTACGCGCGCGTCTGCCTGCCGAACGGCGGCCCCGTGCCCGGCATCATCGCCTCGACCGGCGGCCCGGCGGGCTCCCTCGCCGTCGCATCGCGCCCCATGGCCGACATCAAGACGCCCGGCCTGCCCGCTGCGTTCCGGGGCTGGCCCTACGTCGAGACCGACGCCCTGGCGCACCCGGACCCCGACATCGCAGGCCTCGTCAACCACCGCGCGTACCAGGCCATGCAGTCGTCCGCGTTCGTCCTGTCGGCCCAAGGCGGCAAGCCGCCGTACCGCTGGGCGCTGACCAATGGCACGCTGCCGAAGGGGCTGAAGCTGCTCCCAGATGGCACGATCGGCGGGACCGTGTCGGACGTGGCTGGGCTCGGCGACCGGGCACTGACGTTCACCGTAACCGACGCGGCGGGCAAGACGGCCAGCGCGCAGCTCACCATGCCGGTCGACGAGCGCCCCAGCCGCTGGTACGGCGAGGCGGGGCTCGTCGCGCTGATGCACGCGCCGGAGTACATCCTCGACGCCCCTGAGGGCGACCTGGCCGAGTTCGCCCACCTGATGAAGCGCCAGGGCTACAGCCTGGGCATGATGATCTCCTACAACAACGGGGACATGATGTACCGGTTCCCCAGCCGGTTCGAGCCCAACTGCCCGTTCGGCGACCTGCCCGCCAAGTACAAGGCGGCGCTGGGCAAGGAGGGCATCAAGTTCGGCCTCTACATGGGCAACCTCATCGGCCCGAACCACGGCGGCGACGATGGCGCGCTGCTGATGGTGACGGACGCGGTCAAGAAGTACCGTCCGGCGGCGATGTGGTTCGACTGGGCGAGCCCGCAGGTGTGGGGCTACATCTCGCTCGACGCCCTCTACAGCGCCATCAAGACGATCAACCCCGACACGGTCATCGTGATCAACGGGGTCGTGACCTGCTACCAGGGCGACTGGGACGCCATCTGCCTCGAGGGCTGGGGCGCGTGGGGCGACCGCATATGGGCGCTCTGGCCGTTCGCGTTCAACTGGCCCAAGAAGCCCGTCGTCGAGAGCTGGCGCATGCTCGCCGACCCGGCCAACGAGTACTCGAAGGGCATCCTCCCCGACTGGCAGGAGTACATGCGGGTCGCGATCTCGCTCATCGGCTGCGGCTGGACCGCCAACCTCGACCACAGCGCGAGCGTCGGCGGGCGGTACAAGACGCTCTACGACTCGGTGGTCGCGCGGGCCCACCGCGACATGGCGAACTGGGCCAACCCGCCCGGCCTGCCGCCGCTGCACACCGCGTACACGCACGTCACGCAGGCGCCCGTCGAGCAGGCCACGTGGGGCTACGCGCTGCTGAGCACCAAGCGCGACGCGGTCTACCTGCACTGCCTGAAGAACCCCTACGGGAAGACGGGGCTGCCCGCGTCCACACTGGCTGTCGGCCCGCTGCACGCCCAGGTACGGTCGGTGGTCTGCATGAACACGGGCAAGGCCGCGCGCTTCGAGATGAAGGGCGATCGCCTCACCGTTCACACGGCGGGGATCGCTGCTGACCCGGTCGACACCATCTTCCGCGTCGAACTGGTGAAGCCGCTGCCCGCCGGCACGCCGACGAGCCTACCGACGCAGGTCACGCCGCCCGGCAACCTGGCATTCGGCAAGCCCGCCCGCCTGCTGAGCATCGACGGCAGCCACGACCTGGTGCCGAGCGCCTTCTCCATGGCGCGGTTCGGGGTAGACGGCTCGCTCGCCACGCACGCCCAGGGCGCCTACGAGTGGGCCTGGATGTACCACGTCGACCTGCAGAAGGCCCAGCGCGTCAGCCGCATCGTCATCCATTTCACGCCGAAGGGCTACGCCACGGAGTACGAGGTGCTGGTCTCGGCCGACGGCAGCAAGTGGGACAAGGTCGCGGACGTGAAGGGCAGCGAGGGCGGCGACGTCACCTACGCCTTCGCTCCGCGCCCCGTCCGCTGCGTCCGCGTGCGAGCCGTCAAGCCCGACGGACCGGACCAGGAAGGCGGACAGATGGGCATCGCGGAGCTGGAGGTCTACAAGTAATGGCCGACGGACCGATCGTGGAACTCAGAACCGGCGCCGACTGGGTCATGTTCGACCGGGACAACGGTGCGCTCTTCTCGATGGCGCCGACGTGGCGCGAGGACACCGACGTTCTGCGCTGGCCGCCCACCCAGCCGGCGTTCGCCCTGCAGTACCTGGAGGAGGGAGGCGAGTACCGCTATCTCGATTCGCGGGATGCGCATCCTCCCGTCTTCAGGCTGACCGACGACGGCGACCAGCAGCAGCTCGACCTGCAGTTCAGCCGGATCGGGGGTCTTGACCTCGACGTCACGCTGACGATCCGAGCACGAACAGATGACCGCCTCAGCCGCTGGCGAGCCACGGTCCGCAACCGGGCAGGGCTGCGAATCGTCGATCTGCAGTACCCGTTCGTTGTGGTGCCGGCGGCGGGCGCGGTGGCGATCCCCAGCGGCCACGGCGGGCAGTTGGTGCAGAGCGAAGGCCTCGCGCATCTCGCCGTCGACGAGCCCGCGCGCTGGCAGTTCGTGCCGGAGAACGGCAACTCGTTCCACTACCCCGGGCATCTCTTCGCGCAGTTTCTGGCCTGGAGCCACGAGGGCGTCGGCCTCTACCTGGCGTGCGAGGACGAGGAAGCGAACGTTAAGCTGCTGCGCGCGCTCCGGCGTGACAGCGGCATCCGGCTCGGCATCGCGCATGTAGGCGACTGGCCCGAGGACGGCGAGCGCACGCTGGAGTACGACACCGTTCTCGGCAGCTTCGAAGGTGACTGGATGGACGCGGCCGCCATCTACCGCGAGTGGGGCCTCTCGCGCAAGTGGGCCATACCGCTGACGAAGCGCACCGACGTGCCGCGGTGGCTGCTCGACTCGCCGCCGCACATCACCATCCGCCTGCAGGGCTACCTGGACGACGGCCCCGCGCCGCCCATCGCGGAGTTCCTACCCTACGAGAAGTGCGTGCCGCTGCTGGAGGGCATCGCGGAGAAGGTCGAGGCGCCTCTCGTCGCGGTGCTGATGTCGTGGGAGCGCGGCGGGCCGTGGGTCTACCCGGACTGCTTCCCACCGGTCGGCGGCGACGAGTCGCTGGCCCGGTTCTGCGCCCTGGCCCGTGAGCGCGGCTGGCACATCGGCTCCTTCTGCAACGGCACGCGCTGGGTCACCCAACACCTCTTCTGCGACTACGACGGGCGGGCCTACTACGAGGAGCAGGGCGGCGAGGAGAGCGTCTGCCGCCGCCGCGACGGCGAGCCCTGGGCCGAGGTGTGGGACGCGACCTGGCGGCCGAGCTACATCTGCTGCATGGCGCAGGACAAGACGCGCCGGATCGCCAGCGACTTCGTGGCACGCCTGGTCGGCTGGGGCATGGAATCCATCCAGTTCTTCGATCAGAACTGCAACGCGGCCACTTTCCCCTGCTTCGCCACGGACCACGGCCACCCGTCGATGCCCGGCAAATGGATGGCCGCTGCCATGCGCGGGATGATCGAGGAGTTCCACCGACGCGCGGCCGAAGCCGGGGAGAGCGCCGTCATCCACAGCACGGAGAACCCCTGCAACGAGGTCTGCCTGCCCCTCTTCCAGCAGAGCGACGCGCGCCCCAGCGCGCCCTCCAGCGGCCAGGGCGACTACGTGCCGATCTTCCCGTTCATCTACCACGAATGCGCCATCCTGCACGGGATGATGAGCGTGGGGCCGGACCCATACGCGCTGGAGATCCGCACCGCGATGAGCGGCGTCCTGGGCTCCATCCCGGGCGCGGTGATGACCGGCGACGGCACGCTGCTGAACCGCGAGACCTGGAACTGGGCGGAGTGGGAGCCGCGCGTGGGCAGCAGCGAGGACCCGCTGGAGATGATGCGGAGCGTGACGGAGCTGAGGCGGGGAGCAGGGCGCGACTTCCTGGTCTACGGCCGCATGCAGCGCCCGGCGCAGGTGGCCGGCATCGACACCGTGGAGTGGGACTTCGGCGGCCGCCACCGCGCGGTGCCCGCCGTCCTGCACTCCGCCTGGACCGCGCCGGATGGCCGCCATGCCGTCGTCCTGGCCAACTGGACGCGCGAGCCGCGGACGGTCGTGGTGACCGATTGGCGGCTCGTATCCCGCGTGCGGCTTCAACTAACTGGCGCACAGCCGCAGGAGTTGGTGGCCTCCGGCGGCGTGAGCGTAACCGTTCCAGCGCTCGGATGCGCGCTGATAGAGGCTGCCGACACTCGCTCGTGATGCGATGGAGGGCGGCCCTCCGTGCCCGCCGGGAGTTGGGACTGGCAGGCGCTCCCGGCCGGCGACGGAGCGCCGCCCTCCATCAGACTGGACGCAGTGGGAAGCGGGCCTCCGTGCCCGCCTCTACTTCACCTCGAACAGCGCGATCCGGTCCAGCTCGACCTGCGCCGTGCCGAACCACCAGGCGCGCAGCTCCATCAGGTCCGGCGAGCCCGGCCACTCCGCTTCGAGGGTGACCCAGCGCCACTCGCCGGGCGCGCCCAGGTCCGCGCGCCGCACGAGCTTCTCAGTGGATCGCCGACCAGTGTTCGCGAACCCGCCGCCGGCCACGTCCAGCGTGAGCACCTTCGTGTCGGCTACCAGTTCCTGCTGGGTGCCGGGCGCCAGCCGAATGCGGAACGCCGCCACGTAGCGCCCCTTCGCCTTCGTGGAGTACGGCCCGGAACTCATGCAGTCGTAGTGCGGCTTGCCGTCGGGCGCCGGCGAAGACCACGCGGTGCCGCCCAGCGCGTCGGCGACGGCGGCGCCCTTGCCGATCGGGTGGATCAGCCTGTCGGCGCACCACATGCCGACGAGCGTCGCCGAGGCGTACTTCCCGCCGCCCGGTACCGCGGCCACGTGCACGTCCCACTCCTGCCGCCCGCCCGGCGCGTCGAGAGTCAGCCGCGCGACATCAGCCCCGATGCCCGTGGGCGGGACGGCCAGCACGGACAGGCGCTCGATCTCGTGAGCCGCCAAGGTCGTGACGAGCTGACGGCTCTGTGCGCCGGCGACCAGCCCGACCTCCACCTTGCTCGCCGCCGCCCGCCCGTTCGTCAGCGTGACCGGCAGCGTGGTGGTTGTGCCCTGCAGATACGCCCAATCCGGGGCCTCGCCGATGCCCTCGGCGCCCACCAGCACGCGCGACGAGGCCCAGGCGCGGATGCCCGCCATCGCTTCGTCCAGGCGCGCGGGCTTGAACCGCCTCGGATCGAGCGCGTCGGCGACTTCCTTGTACAGCGACGCATGGCGGTCGTAGCTGTGCAGGTCGCCGTAGACCAGGATGACGAAGGGCGGCCTGTTGCGCCTGGCGATGGACTCGATGCGGTCGACCAGGTGCTTCACCGCCTTGGCGCGCGTGGCATCGTCGCGGAACAGCGTGCCCCAAGGCCCGCCGCTCAGCTCGTGCGTCTGCCAGTAGCCCAGCTCGTGGTAGGCCACCGGCGTCCCGTCGCTGAGGATCTGCATCCGCGCAGGCCCGGTGAACGAGGTGATGGCGAGTGGCTTCGCGATCTTGGCGTATTGCTCCAGCGTGCCCCAGTTGGCCCCGCCCCACAGGTCGATGTGCCCGATTCCGGCGGTCTTGCACGCCTCGCCCGTCAGTCTGAGGAACGCGGTCAGGTCCGGCACGCTGTCCGGGTAGAGGTAGCCCGCGCCCGAGCAGCCCGCGAAGAAGTAGTCGCTGGGCGTCGCGGTGGCATAGAAGTAGTCCAGCATCGCGGGGAAGAGGCGGCCCATCTGCGGGTTGACACCCCAGTTGACGGGCACCTGGCCGCGCGCCGGGTCGAACCAGCTCTCGTAGAAGAAGGGCAGCGGCCCCTTCATCGTGTCGCCCTCGCTCGTCATGAAGCACACGTAGAAGCGTTCCGTCTCCGGCCGCGTGTTGGCGGGCGTGAAGGGCGTCTTCTGCACGTGCGTCTTGGCGCGCGTGGGCACCTGCGAGTGGAAGCTCCAGTTGTGGTAGGCGTGGAACGAGTAGTGCCCGCTGTGGCTCAGCAGGTTGCACCAGTAGTCCTCGGGATCGCCATAGCCGTCGATCATGGCCGGCTTCTCCAGCGCGCCCAGGATGCGCCGGTACATATCGGCCTGCGCCGGGCTGCCCCCGACCTTCGCGCCGTAGCTCTCCATCGGCGTGGGCTGGCACCCCAGGTTGAACACGAAACCCCGCTGCTGCACCTGCCAGTCGAAGCCGGACATCGGGCCGCACACGCCGGTCAGCACGCCGTCCGCCTTGCCGCCATCCACCGAGTGCGCCAGCTTGCGGCTGCACCGCGGCATCACCTCGCTCAGCGCCCAGTCGTATGCGGCGACGCTGTCCGCGAACCGGCCGCGCAGGTCCTCCTTGACGGGGATGCGCAGCGCCGCGAGCTGCTTCATCACGACCGGGCAGACAGGCAGCAGTCCATCCGTTCCCGCCATCGTCACCGCGACGTAGCGCGAGCCGTCGACCTCGGGATCATAGACCACGAGCCCCTTCACCGCCCGGCGGAAGCGCGCCACGAGCGTTGGCAGGTCCTTCACCGGCTCGCTCGCCACCCCGTTCCGCTCGGCGTAGACCTGCAGCCAGCGTTCCTCGCCCGTGTCGCCGTACAGCAGGTAGACTCGCGCCCCGCCGCGGTTCGCCAGCCCCTGCAGCGCTTCGGCGGTGACGCGCTCCTCCCATCCAGCCTTCGACACATCGAGCACAGCGGCCCTCTCCGCCCGAGCAGCCAACGGCGCAACGGCCAGCATCAGCACTGCAGCGATCCAGCTCAACGGAAGATACATTGGTTCGTGTTCCCTAGAGAATCGGTCGGAGGATCAATCCCCCGCCTGGAGGGCCTGCGGCCAAGCGCCCTCCGGGCGCAAGACCCGTCACCCCGCACAACCCGGTCGTGGACCGCCGCCGCTCTCGGCGGCAACCGTACAGCCCGTCGCCCCGCACAACCCGTCGTGCCGCCCGGAGGGCGGTTGGCGGAACGCCCGCCAGACGGGGGATTCATCCTCCGGCCCGCCCCGCGCACGACCCACCGCGACGAACACACCGTCGTGGACCGCCGCCGCTCTCGGCGGCAACCGTACAGCCCGTCGCCCCGCACAGCCCGTCGTGCCGCCCGGAGGGCGGTTGGCGGAACGCCCGCCAGACGGGGGA
>CAZFLM010000023.1:71651-82505 GCA_964519955.1 uncultured Chthonomonadaceae bacterium
CCGGAGGGCGGTTGGCGGAACGCCCGCCAGACGGGGGATTCATCCTCCGGCCCGCCCCGCGCACGACCCACCGCGACGAACACACCGTCGTGGACCGCCGCCGACCTCGGCGGCAACCGTACAGCCCGTCGTGCCGCCCGGAGGGCGGTTGGCGGAACGCCCGCCAGACGGGGGATTCATCCTCCGGCCCGCAGCCGGATCGCCCCTCCCCCAGCACCCGATACCCGTCACCCGACACCCGACACCCAGCCCCCAGCCCCCAGCCCCCGTCACCTCACCACCGGCTCCTTCGCCGCCGCGGCCGACTGCACGCGGTACATCGCCTCCTGGCCGGGCGCGAGCCAGTGGTTCACCACGAGGCCATCGGCCTTGCGCTCGCTGCTGTCGGCGGAGTAGGCGTTGCCCTCGTACTCGTGGCCGTTCCAGTCCCACGAGAACACCTTCACGTCCGCGCCGGGGAAGGTCACGCTCACATGCGAACTCTCGGTCATGCTCAGGTTCACGATCATCGCGTAGCGCTGGCCCTTCTCGTCGACGAAGGTGCTGACCAGCACGCGCCCACCGGAGACTGCCGACACGATGCCGTCCGGCACGAACTCCTCGCCCTGGCCGAGGGCCTTCGGGAAGAAGCGGACGCGGGTGCAGGCCAGACGTGTGAAGAGGTCGCCGTAGCGCTTGTGGAAGCTCTTCTGCACGCGGCGGATGTAGTCGTACGTGGGCGTCCGGTTCCAGTGCTCGTCGACCGGCGAGGTGCGGTAGTTCGCCTCGGGCTGGCGCATGTAGTAGAAGAACCAGAGGATGCCGTGCGCCCCGGACGCGATGGTCGTGTTGAACTGCCAGCGTATCTCGTCCTCGTTCGGCACGCGGTAGTTGAAGTGGCCGACCGACAGGAGCGTGTTCCAGAACGGGATGCCGTTGCGCAGGGCCGCCTCGCGGTAGAGCCGCAGGTTCTCGAAGTAGAACGCCCAGCCGCTCTCGCCCGGGTTCATCTGCGCGTAGCAGTCGTAGCTCACGAGGTCGGCGTTGGCGTCCTTCGCGAACTCGTCGAGGTAGTTTGGCCACGTGTCGGTTCCGGCGCGCTTCTCGATGCCGGGGAACCAGGGGAGCAGGTTCGCGTAGGGGTGCAGCTTCGGCGCGATCTCCTTCTGCACGCGGCAGGCCTCGAAGAAGCTCTTCTTGGCGTCGGCGTCCGGCTCGTCGCCCACGTGGAAGCCGAACACGGCCGGGTGCGCGCCGAAGTCTTTCACCGCCGCGCGGAACTTGTCGGCGAAGTCCGGGGCCAGCTTCCCGCCCTCGCCCGGCCGCCAGTAGGAGCGCGGATCGCAGACGATCGCCTTTATTCCGTGCTTCCCGATCCAGTCGAGGATGTGCAGCATCTGCGCCTTCTGCGCCAGATCGGCCGGGTCACAGCTCGGCGTCTGCGGCACGGTGAACCCCGCGTCCGCCCACGAGGCCACCTCGGCCTCGGTGAAGTGGCTCCCGTGCTCCTTCAGGTTCGTGTAGCTCCAGAAGCTGATCGGGTACTTCCCCAGGCCGAACGACTTCGACTTCGCGATCATCGCCGCCACCTTCGGCGGCACGGACTGCCCCTTCGCCATCCCCGCACCTCCCAGCAGCGCCAGCGCCGCCAACGTTCCGCACCATGCCCTGTTCATTGCGCGCCTCCCGCGCCCTGAGTTCGGCATGCGCGGCGGAGTTCCTGCGTGAGCCGAGGTTAAGTTCGGCGCGCGTCGAACCGATGACGAGAGCGAACCTGTGGAGGAACGACAGATGGATAGCGAGCTGCCGACAAACTGCGGACTACCGCCCGCTCCGAAGCCGACGAGTCGACGCCGGACTTGCTGTGCGGCATGCTGCCTGACGCCCGTCGCGCTGGCACTGGCAGGCATCGCGGCGATCCGGCTCCTCATAGGTCCGGTGTTCAGTTGGCATATCCAGAACCCCAAGGTGCTCTCGCCGGCGGAGCTGCCGGTCTGCTCCCGCGCGGGCTCGGAAAGCATGGCCGTCCTGGCCGATGGGCGCACGGTCCTCGTGGCATGCGGCGGCGAGACGCTGGAGTGGTGGGACCTGGCGACTCGGCGCAAGACCGCCGCCGCGCCGCTGCCCCGAGCCGGCAAGGGGCACTGGGCGATCGATCGGAGCGGCACGCAGATCAGCCTGGAGGTCGACGAGGGAAGCGATCGCCGATATGCGTTAGTCGGGCGCACACTGCGAGCGCTGCCAACACGCACCGATCAGCACGCACCAACGCCGTTCGAGGCCGGCATCGACAAGACGCAGGACCAGGCGCACCGCTTCTCGCCGGACGGCAAGTGGATGCTCACCGACACAGGCGATCCGGCAGGCGCCGTGCAGTTCTGGCAGACCGGCAAGACGGCCCCGACCCACACCGACAAGGCCGGCTCGGGCGTCCTCTGCATCGACTTCTCGCCTGATGGTATCTGCGCGGCGGTAGGCACGCACCGAGCCGGCGCTGTCGTCTGGCGCCTGTCGGATGGCAAGATCCTTGGCGAAGTCGAGGGCATGCCGGGCGCCATCCTGCAGATCGACGGCGACCACGTGCTCGACGTGCGCTTCTCACCGGACAGCTCCCGGCTCGCGGTCGGGCGGCTGGAGAGCGGCGTGGAGCTGTGGGACTGGCGGCACACGCGCGAGGTCGCCGAGTGCCGAGCCCCCGTCGGCGCCCACAACCGTGTCGCGTTCGCCCTGGGCGCGACGATGCTCGTCTCGTGGGGTGGGCACGGCCGCGTGTTCACTTGGGACATCAAGGGGCTGTGAGACCAAGCATGGCAATCGAGCTGCGGCACCGATAGGCGCGAGGCCCGCACCGGCGCGCGGTGCCTCGGCCACCCATCGCCACCCCGAACACGCGTTCCCGACACACCGTACTGCTACCGCATACGGCAGCCGGTACCCGCCGGCACGTCCCAGATGGGAGACTACCCATGAACAGAATGCTCCCGCTGCTGCTCATCGCAGTGGCGTCGACCTCCGCGTCGGCTGCTACGCTGCCTCGCGAGATCGCCCCGCGTTACGCAGGGCTCCTCGGCGCCATCCGCAAGGTCGACATGAAGGGCTTCTCGACCTTCTTTGCCAAGGACTACGTGAGCGTCGATCCGTCGGGCAAGCAGACCGATCGCCAGGCATTCCTGAAGGCTATTGCCGGGCTCCTGACGGGGGCCAAGTCCGCGACCACCCACTTCACGTGTGTAAGGACGTCGAGGGCGAGCCACGAGATCAGCGTCGAGTTCAGCCTGACCGTGGTGACACGCGGGAAGCCCGGCGGCGACGTCTCGGTGACCGAGGTGGGCACCGACTACTGGAGCAAGACGAACTCCGGCTGGCTGCTGTCGAAGACGGTAGACAAGTCCTTCGCCGTGAAGCCGCTGCCCGCCAAAGGCCACGCGCCACCGCGCCGCCGCTGACCCGACGCCCTGACGGTCGCCATCGACGCGAAACCGCCCGCCGCCCTGCCCACGTAGTCTGCACGAGCGCGCCGCCAACTGGGGTGCGCCACCGGACCGGATCATGAGAGCGCGCTGGACCTCGCTGATGCGCAGGCTGCCGTGGAAGCGTCCGCCGAGAGCTGCAGAAGCCTTGCTCAGCACGGTCGGCATGCTGGAGGTGATCGCCCTGGCCAACTGGATGGCCAGCGGCGGACACCTGACTGTTTGGGCCCAGTGGTTCAGGTGGGGGTGGTTCCTGGCTGAGGTCGTGTCGGCGGCCGTCGGTGCGGCAGCACTGCTCCTGATGGCGCTGGTCCCGGGCTTGAGCCGTCCGCCCTTCCTGCGCCGCGGAAGTCACGTTCTGGTCTGCACCTCAGTGTGCGAGGCGGCCGCGGTGGGGTTTGGGATGCTCGGGGTCGCCGCGTGCATCGGGTCGCTGGGCTCGTTGGCCCGACATGCAGCCTGCATTGAGCGACGCCGCATCTTCTGGTCAGTGCCGCCGGCTGTCGCCGCACTCGCACTGATGCTCGGGGTCGCGATAGGAAGCTTCCACCTGGCGATCGCCGCCGCGGCGGTCGGATGGGCGCTCGGGGTTCTGGAGGTCCTGTTCCCAGTCGCGCTCCGAGGAGCTTCGCTCCGCAACGCAATCGCCGGCAAGCCTGTGCGTGACGCGCTCGTACGATCGTGGTGCTCGGCGGCGGCACCAAGGGCACGCACCGCACGGGCGTCGACGCTGCGGGTGCTCGTCGAGGCGCGCGCGTTTGGCGAGGCCCTGGCTGAGCTGAAGCGACTGCACGATCGCTTGCCTCCAGATGGGATGGGCGCCCTCCGCTCGCGCACCTGCATCCTGGCGCGCATGGGCCACCCCCAGACGGTACTCGACGACCTGGCTAGTGTCTCGCCATCGTTCGACGGACTGGAGGTACCGGCCGCGCTCGCGTTTGCCGCCCTTGGCGATCATGCTCGTGCGGGAGAACTGGCACAGAAGGTCATTGACAAGCGCGGGAGCGACGGCGAGCGAACGATGGCCAAGGTCTGCCGCCTTGCCGGCGACGACGAAGGCGCCCTCACCTACTACGAGCGTGCCGCCAACCGCATCACGGGCGACGCCTACGACCTCCTCGGCGCGGGCCGCGCGCTGCACCGCCTCGGCAACCACCGCGACGCAGCAGCGCTCCTACAGAAGGGCCTCCGCCTCGCCGACTTCCTCTGGCCGGACGACCTCGCCATGCTCGCGGAAGGCCTGCGCGCCACCGGCCGGGAGCGAGAGGCACGCGAGGCAGACGCCATGCGCGACGAACTGGTCGAGACCGGCGCCATCGCCGCGAAACCAACTGCAACCGTCGCGGTGTAGTAGCATTGTGCGCACCGCCAACTCGGGTGCGCCACGCGGGTGACAGCCGATGAGCAGACGATGGCGTTCGTTCATCCGGGCGATCCCCTGGCGCAAGCCGCCGGGGTGCTTGGAGTACGCGGGCAGCATCGTGTCCCTCGCGCCGGCTCTCACCATCGCGAGTTGGCTCGCCAACGCGGGCCGCCTCGACGGGTTCGGCAGCGGGTGTCGCTGGGTGTGGTTCGCCTACGACACCGTCACCACGCTGATGGGCTCTCTGGCCGCGTTCGCCCTGATCAGGGCGACGAACGTCCCGCGTGCTCGCCGGATGGCGCCTGGGATGCTCGTCTGGCTGGCGACGAACGCCCCGGAGGCCATAGCCCTGGCGTACGGACGCATCGACCTCGCAGCGTACTTCGGCTTCGGCGGCGGCGCCCTGACGCGCATCGTATGGCAGCGCCAGCCAGACCAAGATCCGCTCACATTGCCCATCGCGCTGGACCTCTGCGTCGTGGCCGGGGTCGCCGCGCGCCTGGGATGGCTCGCGCCGGTCTGCGCCCTGGTCCTCTGGGCTCGAGATGTGGTCCAAGGGGTGTTCCCGCCGCAACTGCGCCGCCGCCTCCGCTCCGTCCTCGCCGGCAAGCCAAGCCGCGACGCATACGTGGAGGGCATCGGCACGTCCTGCTCGCTGGAGCATGGGTGAGGGGCCCCATCGAAGCTTCGCACGTTGTGCGAGGCCCACGCATACGATCAAGCGCTCGACGAGTTTAGGAAGCTGCAGTCGGAGGCCGGGCGGGCAGACCACAGCGACTTGCGCTGGCGTGCCCCCATCATGGTGCGGATGGGACGCGCGCAGGAGGCGCTGGACGAGATCGGCGCAGAGGCCCCGTCGTACGAGGGCTACGAGCGCGCCGCCGCCCTCGCCCTGGCCGCGCTCGGCCGCTCGGCGGAGGCCCGCGGTCTCGCGGATCGTGCCGTCGCGAACAAGGAGCACGGCGCCGAGCGCACCATGGCCGAGATCTGCGCGATGGCCGGCGACGACCGAAGCGCTGTGCGCTACTTCGAACGTGCAGCAGACCGCATCACCGGCGACTCCTACGACCTGCTCGGCGCCGGCCGCGCGCTGCACCGCATCGGCAACCACCGCGACGCAGCCGCCCTCCTCCAGAAGGGCCTCCGCCTCGCCGACTTCCTCTGGCCGGACGACCTGGCGATGCTGGCCGAGAGCCTGCGCGCCACCGGCCGCCGGGACGCTGCCCGCGACGCCTACGCGATGCACGATGAGTTGATCGAGACGGGGACCATCGCCCCGTAGGCCCCGCACGCGTAGGCGCCCGGCCTGCAAGCTACCTGCGTGGCCTGGCGAACGCGATGCAGGAAAACCGCGCGGCACGGCGAACCCATCGATACGGTCGCAAGAGGCCGACCGCATCGATGCGACCCAGGAGGCTGCCATGTCGCGGCGCACCGTCGTCCTGTCGTTGGCGTTGCTGTCTGCCTCGGCGTTCACCGCCCCGCCCCCCGCCCACGCCCAGTCGCTCCTCAAGGACCGGTCCGTCGTCTCCGGTGAGTACGTCTACGTCCTCCTGCCGCCGGAGTTGGCATGCGCGCAGACCGTCGTCGAGGCGAAGTGGTCCGCCGATGGCCGCTACGTGCTGACGCTCTGCCGGACCGAGCATGTAGCGCCGCCGCTCGCCCAGGCTAGAGCGCTCGCGCAAGTTCCCGGCGAAGCGCCCGGCACGCAGAGCCTGTTGGTCTGGAGCGCGGAGACGCACACGCCGAAGGAGGTGTGGAGCCGCCCGATCGGGAAGGCGAGTATCGAGGAGTGGCAGTGGCTGCCCGCATCGGACAAGGCCTACGCCGTCATCAACGAGCCGCCTCTCCTGCCGAACGGCAAGCCCAGGCGCGCCGTGTGGTGGATCCAGGCAGCGGCAGCGAACGCCCGGGCGGTAACCGAGATTCCATTCGATCGCCTGACAGTTCCCGAAGGCCAGCCGCATATCTCTACAGCCGTCGAGCCATCGCCGGTCGAGCCGCTCGCACTCGTGCTGCAGCAGGCGGACCGGTTCAGGCACGTCAAGCGGCCCGACGGCACATCGGAGTTGGCGGTGGACACCGATGAGGTGATCACCCCGATCCGCAGAGACGGCACGCTGGCCGCCGCGGTCCATCTGCAGGACGCCTCGTTCGCCGGCTGGGCCGATGCTGGCGGCGTCTTCTACCTGCGCCGCATCGACAGGCCCGAGGGCCCCAAGGCCCGGCCCACACGCACCTTCTTCGCCTACGACTTGCGCACCGGCAAGCTCGACCAGCTAGCCCAGGCGCCGCCGGAGGAGCACGTGCTGCTGCGCTGCAGCTACGCGCCCGGCCAGGCGCCCGACCCCGAGCCGCCCGCCATGCTCCCGGAGGCGTACCCACTTCACCTCGCACCCTCCACGGCGGAAGTGAAGAGCAGCGACACCTCCGCCTCCCTGCGCCCCCTCTGGCTGGTCGCAGATCGGGTAAGCCAGAAGCCGCGCGCCCTGGTGTGCCCGGACGCCTCCTGGTCCCAGATATCGCCGGGCCGCGATGCGGTCCTCTACGTGAGCCAGGGCGCCGCCTGGGTCCGACCCATCCTGCGGCTCAGCCAGGCCGCCTATGCCGCAATGGAGCTGGTGGAGGAGCGGCGTCGGGTAGTCGCCGACGCGTCGGTGCTCGCGAAGGCCATCCAGAACATGGCCGACAGCGGTGAGTACTACCCGAGACCCGACCAACTGCGCGACTGGCTGCTCCCGTACCTGAAGGGCGACGAAGGGCTTCTGGGCAAGCTCGTGTTCACGCACGAGGCAGGAGTGGGTCTGTTCACGCCGGATGTCGCCGCCAAGACCGTGGTGGGCCACGTCCTCGGCCCGGGTGGCCGCGCCATCATCTACGCGGACGGCCGCGCGGTCTGGAAGGACGACTGAACGGCGGGGGATGGGGGCTGGGGATTGGGGGATGGCCCCGTCCGAGAGGCCACCCAACCCCCAGCCGCCGTCGCCCAGTACCCGTCACCCAGCCCCCGCCGTGCAGGTATCCTCCCCGCGCTCCGCGAACCAGAGGCGCGGGGAGGACACGCCACGATGACCACGCCGCACCTTGCCGCCGCACTCGCGCTCCTGCTTGCCGCGGGCTGCCTGGGGCACGCCGCCGCTGACGACTACCAGGGCCGCTACATCTCCGGCCAGGGCGATGCGGACACTCTCGCCGCGCTGGACGCCGCCTACGAGATGCTGCAGCCCTCCGCGCGCATGGCGAACCTGCCCATGCTCTACGCGCGAGCATGGAACGGGTTCGTCGAAGGGCCGACTTGGGGCGCGTGGTGGTCGCAGAACTCGTTCGGACCCAGCTACACGATGATGCCCTTCCTGACGGAACCCTACCGCACCTGGCTGGCCAACTCCCAGGCGATGTGGTTCGCGGAGATGGGCGACGGCAAGCGCAAGGACAACAACGGCTATGTCGCCCCCGTGGGTTGCCTCTGCGATGCCGCCGCGCCAGGGGTGGTCTACTACCGCCAGGGCGACGGCCGCGTGGACCTGCACGACTGGTGCATCGGCTTCACCGCGGCGGACCTCATCAACGAGTCGGAGCGCCTCCTCATCGCGCGGGACCCGGCCGATATCGCGCGCCGCCTGCCGGATCTGGAGCGCGTGGCCGCCTTCCTCGACAGCCGGCGCGACCCCAAGACCAACCTGCTCCTCGGCGGCGTGGCGTCCGACCTGCTCGCGCCGAGCTATGGCGGATGGCTGCAGCCGGACGGCTCGCGCGCGAAGGCCTACCTCTCCGAGCTATCGGTGAACTACGTCGCCGGCCTCACGCGCCTGGCCGAGGTCTGCAAGCTAGCCGGACAGCCCGAGAAAGCGACGCGCTACCTCGCGACGCGCGAGTTGGTTCGTCAGGCGCTGCCGCAGCTCATGACCGACGAGGGCTACTTCCTGGAGGCGCTGAACCCCGATGGCACGCGGCAGGGCATCTACGGCGCGCCGAAGCACGGCTACTTCACCGCCGCGCCGAACCACGACGCCATGTGCTTCCGCGTGGTCGACGACGCGCAGGCCCGCCGCATCTACGAGAAGATCCGCGCCATCCCCGCGCTGCGCCCGTTCGACCTCGTCCTGCCGAACTACCCGAGCTACGACAACATGTACGAGTCGCGCGGGTTGTTCGAGTACGGCATCTGGGTGAATGGGGGCGAGTGGACCACCGCCGAGGCGCGCATGATGATGGGCTACGCCCGCGTGGGCGCCTACGCCGACTCCCTCGCCGCGTTCGGGCGCATCCTCGACCTCGCGCGCGCCTTCCGAGCCGACAATCCGCTCACCGGGCGCGGGTCCACGCTCTACCAGCCCGGCCAGCCGTACAACGTGGTCTACGACTGCTGGGGCGCTCCCGGAGCGCTGCTGCGCGGCCTGTTCGAGTACGAGTACAGCGCCGACGGCCTGCGCCTCTACCCGCACCTCCCGCCCGGCATCACGCGCCTGGAGCAGCGCTTCCCGGTCATGTTCGGCCAGAAGCGCCTCTGCGTCAGCGCCACCGGCTCCGGCCCGCTGACGGGCGTTCTGCTCGATGGCAAGCCCGTCGCGGGCCTCGACGGGAAGTCGGTCCTCCTCCGCCTCGACAGCGCGCCCGGCGATGCCACAGTCGAGCTGCTCCTCGGTGGCGCGAAGCCGGCCGGCGCGACCGTGCCCAAGCTCGAACCGGTCGCGGTGCCGGACGGTGTGGCGTTCTGGAAGCTCAGCGAGTACCCGGCGGGCCACTCCGGCAACCCGAACCCGATGCGCATCGGCATGAGCCCGGGCAACACGAACGGGTTCGTCGGCGAGATGAAGCGCGTGCGCATCTGGCGGCGCGTGCTGACGGATGCGGAGGTCGCAGCGGCGGTGCAGGGCGGCGCGCCCGGTCCGAAGATCCTGGCCGACTACCGCCTGGACGCGCCCATCGTCGGAGGCCAGGTCAGCGGCTCGCGGAGTGCGGCTCTCACCGCGCGCTGGATCTCGAAGGCGGCGCCCGAGCTGCGCGACGGCGGCCTACGTTTCGACGGTGCCTCCTGCCTCGAGGCGGCCCCGAGCGAGACCATCGACTTCGTGGGTGACTTCACCATCGACCTCTGGGCGCGGCCGGAAACCCTGCCGGCGGGAGGCTCGCGCCTCGTCGACCACTGCACGGTCGGCGCGTCGGACGGCTACAACCTCGACTTCATCGACGGCGGCCGCACGCTGCGGCTCATCACCGCGTTCGGCGCGGTCCAGGGCGCCGTTGAGTTGCGCATCGGGTCCTGGCAGCACATCGCCAGCACCTGCACGAACGACGGCGCCATCCGCCTCTACCTCGACGGCAAGCTCGTCGCGCAGGGCAAGGGCACCCTGACGCCCGCCCAGACCGGCGCGGAGGCCATCGACCTGAAGGCGGTCGGCCGCTTCTACACGCTCGCGCACCGGGCTGGCCTCGACCGCACGTACGCAGCGGAGCACGCCGCCCTCGTGCTGCGCTCGATCGAAGCGCTGCACGAGCGCAGGAAGCTGCGCGCGAGCGGCGAACTGGAGGACGTAGCCATCACACGCGTCCCGCCGGCCGACCAGACCCGCGTCGACCGGCTCTACGTGGAGACGATCCAGAAGCTGGCAGGCGGCCTGTGCGACTGGATCCGCGCACACGGCGACGACGACACCAGCAGGACGGTGCAGGCGCTGGCGAAGAAGGCGGGACTCGTGAAGTAGGGGCGCACGCGCTCCATCGGTGTCGCGCCTCGGAACCGTGTACGTGTCGCACCAACCTGCCGAGCCGGGAGCGTGAGCGACCGGTCTGCTGTAACCGGTGCCAACCCGCCGACGCGGCGCACGCGCTCCATCACTGTCGCGCCTCGGAACCGTGTACGTGCCGCACCAACCTGCCGAGCCGGGAGCGTGAGCGACCGGTCTGCCGTAACCGGCACCGACTCGCCGACGGGGCGCACGCGCTCCATCGGTGTCGCGCCTCGGAACCGTGTACGTGTCGCACCAACCTGCCGAGCCGGGAGCGTGAGCGACCGGTCTGCCGTAACCGGCACCGACTCGC
>CAZFLM010000024.1:0-3715 GCA_964519955.1 uncultured Chthonomonadaceae bacterium
CATCGAGATTGCCAAGCGCGCCGGCGACACCCCCGTCGTGTCGCACCCCGCGGGCGAGACCGAGGACTCCACCATCGCCGACATCGTTGTGGCGACGAACGCCGGGCAGATCAAGACCGGCGCCCCGAACCGCACCGACCGCGTCGCCAAGTACAACCAGCTCCTCCGCATCGAGGAGGAGATCTCGGAAGTGGCGATCTTCGGCGGCTGGAAGGCGTTCTACAACATCAAGAAGTAACCGGTCCACGAAGGGCGGCGCTCCTCGCGGGGCGCCGCTTTTTTTGGGACTTGGGACTTGGGGGCTGGGGGCTGGCGAACGGCGCGAGGGCCGCGCCCTACGAGGTCGTGCGGGGAGGGATGGGCCATGACGCTGCGGGCTCCGGACGAAGTGGCGAAGATCGCCGTGCGCCTGCTGGCTGAGCGGTACCCGGGCGCGGCGTTCGCGTATGCGTGCGGGTCGCTGCTGCGCGGGGAGGGGACGCCGTCGTCGGACCTCGATCTCGTGGTGGTCTATCGCGAGTTGCCGAACGCCTGGCGGGAGTCGTTCGAGTGCGACGGGCTGCCTGTGGAGGCGTTCGTCCACGACCCTGGCACGCTGCGCTACTTCATGGCCGAGGTCGACTGCGCGTCCGGCTGCCCGCTGATGCCGCATATGGTTTCGACCGGGGTCGAGGTGCCGGGGCCGACCGATCTGTCCGCCGAGCTGAAGGCCACGGCCCGCGAGCTGCTGGATGCCGGGCCCTCAGCGCTCTCGGACGAGGAGCGGCTCTTCGGGCGCTACATGCTCACCGACGCCCTGGACGATCTGCTGCACGCGCGCGCGCGTGCGGAAGCCGCGGCCACGGCAGCGCAGTTGTACGCGCAGGTGGGTGACACGTACCTGCGCGCGCGAGGCCGCTGGTCCGGCAAGGGGAAGTGGCTGCCGCGCCTGCTGCGAGAGGACGATCCTGACTACGCGGAGCGCTTCGCGGCGGCGTTCGAGGCGGTGTGGCGCGACGGCGACGCGTCCGGCGTGGCGCGGGTGGCCGAGGAGGCGCTCGCGCCCATCGGCGGGCTGTTCCGCTTCGCCGAGGGCTTCCGGCAAGATGCGCCGCCAGAGTGCAAGGGGCGCTGCCAGGCTGACCGGACGGTGCGCTGCCAGGGCGCCGTTGTGCGTGGTGATGCGATCCTCCTGATCCGGTACCGCGCGTCGGTGGAGGCCGCGCCGTACTGGCTCATACCGGGCGGCGGGCGCGAGCCGGGCGAGACCGATGAAGCGTGCGCGGTGCGCGAGCTGCGCGAGGAGACGCACGTTCAAGTTCGGGTCGAGCGCCTGCTGTTCGAGGACGACGACATTCCCGGTGGCACCTACCGTCGCAGGCGGACCTATCTGTGCAGCGTGGTTGATGGGGACGAGGCGCCGGGAGTGGAGCCGGAGGAGTCAGTGGCGCCGGGCTGCGGCATCATCGGTACGGATTGGTTCGACTTGCGGCACCCGGAGACGTGGTGCGACGAGATGCAGAGCGATCCCGTGACGTATCCGCTGGTGCTGGCCATTCGCGAGGCGTTGGGCTATACGTAGGCGCGGCAGCAATCGCCGCCATAGGGGTAAGGAATGCGAAGAACGAAGATCGTCTGCACCATCGGGCCGGCCTCGGCGAAACGCGAGGTGCTGACCCGGATGCTGAGCGCCGGGATGGACGTGGCGCGCCTCAACTTCTCCCACGGGACGCACGAGCGGCACGCGGAAGTCATCTCGGCGCTGCGGGAGCTGGAGGCCAAGCGCGAGCAACCGCTGGCCATCCTGCAGGACCTGTGCGGCCCGAAGATGCGGCTGGGTCTGCTGCCCGGTGACGGCATCGCGCTCCAGCGGGGCCAGGTGGTCACGCTGCTGTGCGCCGAGGAGAGCGCGGCCGCCGACGCGCTGCCCGTGCCCATCCCGGAGCTGCTGGCCGCGCTGAAGGTGGGCCTCCCGGTCTACCTCGACGACGGCCGGATCGCGCTGAAGGTGCTCGAGGCCGGCGGCGGGCAAGCGCGGGCACGTGTCAGCGTGGGCGGCATCGTGTCGAGCCACAAGGGCATCGCCGCGCCGGGCGCCCCGATCGACATGCCGGCGGTGACCGAGAAGGACCTGGACGATCTGCGGTTCGGCCTGGCGCACGGGGTCGACTGGGTGGCGGCGTCGTTCGTGCGGCGGCCGGAAGACCTAGCACCGCTGCGGCGGGTGATGGACGTGGTGGGTGTGCGGGTGCCACTCGTCGCGAAGATCGAGCAGGCCGAGGCAGTCCGGCGCATCGACGAGATGATCGCTGCGGCGGACGGCATCCTGATCGCGCGGGGCGACCTGGGCGTGGAGCTGCCGATCGACGAGGTGCCCGGCATCCAGAAGCGCATCGCGAGGCTGTGCCGCCTGGCGGGCAAGCCGGTCATCACGGCAACGCAGATGCTCGACTCGATGATGGGCAACCCGCGGCCGACGCGCGCCGAGGTCACCGACGTGGCGAACGCCATCCTGGATGGCACGGATGCGGTGATGCTCTCCGGCGAGACCGCGGCGGGGCACTACCCGGTGGAATCCGTGCGGATGATGGCGAGGCTCGCGCGGCAGACGGACCCGTGCGTGGAGCACCGGCGCGCCTTCGACGGGAGCGCGTCGGACACCCCGGACGACGTGGTGGCGCGGGCGGCGGTGGAGATGGCGCGGGCGGTGAGGGCGTCCGCCATCGTGTGCGCGACCGCGTCCGGCAGCACGGCGCGGCGCATCGCGCGGTTCCGTCCGGAGGAGCCCGTCGCGGCGGTGACTTCGAGCCTGGCGACGTACCGCGCCCTGGCGTTGAGTTGGGGTGTCCGCCCGCTCCGCGTGGCGCCGGTTCGCTCGGCCGACGGGATGATGGAGGAGGCGATCGCGGCGGCGGTGGCGCACGGTCTGGCCTCGCCCGGCGACCGCATCGTGCTGACGGCCGGCCTCCCGGTGAACGTCCCCGGCAACACGAACCTGGTTCGGATCGTCGAGGTGCCATGACGCGGTGCGCACCGCTGTCAGCCCGAACTGCCGTAGTCGCGATCCCAGACCGCCGAGCGAGTCATCCCGAACTGCCGTTGTGAGGGATCCGGCCCCCTGCGTCTCGCGCCCGCTTCTGCGTGGTCCCGGCGCAGATTCCCGCAAGATTCTGTATCGGCAAGAAGGAATTGGCGAGTGGACCGCGAATATGGGCTGCACCAGCTTGCCCCGCTGCATGCACGGGGCCACTCGCTGCCCATGAGACCCGCAATGCGCCACATCTCCGTCTCACAACCGAACAAGCGCCTGATCCTCGCGGCCGTCGCCGGCTACGCGCTCGTGTTCATGGTTGCGGGCACGCTGATGGGCCGCCCTCGGGCGCAGGCGCTGCGGGAGTTCGGGCGAAACGAGAAGCTGAAGGCGCAGGCGATGGCGCTGAAGCGGACGAATGCCGATCTGGAGCGCGAGGCGCGGTACTACCAGACCGACGCGGGCCGCGAGGAGTTGGCCCGCGGCATGGGCTGGGTGCGGCAGGGCGAGACGCCCATCGTGTTCACCAAGTAGCCGCCGGCCGTACAGGCAGATTTGAGCGAAGCCCCCAGCATGGAGCCGGGGGCTTCGTTGTTGTCAGCCTCTGCACCACCAACCTGGAGGCCCCGGCCTCCCTGCCAACCGGCCCTTGGCGTGTCGTGCCGGTGGCGACAGAGCGCCGCCCTCCTAGACGCACCACCCGCG
>CAZFLM010000024.1:3815-27960 GCA_964519955.1 uncultured Chthonomonadaceae bacterium
TCCGCAGGACGCTCGGCCGCAGGCCCACCAGGCGGGTACCTCGGTGCCCGTCCCGTGTGACGGCGATGCGAATCGCTCCGAGGTTGCCGCCCTCCTAGACGCACCACCCGCGTCCGCAGGACGCTCGGCCGCAGGCCCACCAGGCGGGTACCTCGGTGCCCGTCCCGCGCGAGGCTACGACTCCGACCCGATCGCCACGATGCGGTTCATCGCCGGGTACGTGTCGTCGGACAGGCGCTCGCGCACCTGACCGGACGGCCCCCCGCCGCGCACCCGGTACGTGACGACGCGGCACCCGCCGACCCCCGGGCTGCGGAGGAAGGCGCCGTTCGCCCCGTTCAGGGTGACGCCCGACCGCCGTACGAGCCGCTCGGGATCGGTCCACGAGAGCACGCGCGTCTCGATGCTCGGCAGGCGCGGCGGCTTCTGCGGCCCGACCACGCGCACCTCCAGGCGCCCCCCGCGCGTCGACGTGCGCAGCCGCACCGGGAACGAGTACGGGTTGCGGATGCGCAGGTCCAGCGCCACCTGAGCCACCGCGGCGTCTCGGCCCGGCGGCACGTAGCGGGGCAGGTGCGTGTGGTGGTGGCGCTCGACGACGTCCAGGCCGGCGAGCAGCGCCGCGTTGTACAGCGTCGTCGAGGTCTGGCACACGCCGCCGCCGAACGCCGAAACCAGCTCGCCCTCGTAGCTGACGGGCGCCTTGACGTAGCCCTGATCGAGCGACCAGGACCGCACCCGGCGGTTGAACGAGAAGACGCCGCCGGGAGCGATGCGCGCCCCATCCAGCGCCTGCGCGGCGAGCCGCGCGTTGCGGCGCTGGGCCGGGGTGCGTTCGGCCAGGTTCGTGGAGAAGCCGGCGATGGCCACCTCGGGAGGCGGCGCGGCGGCCAGCCTCCCGACGATGGCGAATCCGCCCGCCACCAGGGCAATGGCGGGGAGGACGCCGACTGCCCAGCGTGCCGCGGGCGTCATCGGCGCACCTCCACGCTCTGCCCGGGCCCTTCGGCGGCCGAGACCGGGTCGTACATGCACTGGACGGACGTGGGCATCGCGCGGTACGTGCCGGCCGCCTGCGCGGTCAGGTTGTACTCGATCTCGTGGCGGCCGACCGAGAGCTGCTTCGCAAAGAACGCGATGTGGTCGTCGCGCACGTCGATGCCGGACCACCAGTAGTTCCACTCGACCGCTTCATCGGCGCTGCCGCGTTCGTTCACCTCACACCCGGCCGCGAACGGCTCCTTGATGATCACGTACGGCATCTCGCGGGCCACGTTCAGGATCACCTTCACGCGGATGCGGTCGCCCGGATGGAAGTCGGGCTTGGACTTGACCGGCTCCAGCGACACCGCTCCGGTGAGCGACCGAGTCGGCGTGAGCACGTACCACTCCCGCGTGATCTTGACCGGCGGCGACGCGGCGGCCGGCGTGGGGCCGGGCACCGTCTGCCGGAGTTGGACCGTGTAGAACACCGTGCCCGAGCCGGCCTTCTCCAGCACCACGTCGTTCTTGCCCGGGCGGACGAGGACGGCGGGCACGCGGACCACCAACTCCGGTTCCCGCACCGATTCGGCTGTCAGGGCGACGGTTTGCACCGGCGTCCCGTTCAGCACGACCCGGACGGATCCTGCGGGCTTCTCGGCGAGGTTCGGGATGCGCTCGATCACGGCCGCGAACGCGTCGACGACCCACGCCGTGTCGCGGGTGCTCATCCACGCCTCGGACTGCCGCTGCAGCATCAGCCAGCGGACCGCCGGGGCGATGCGCGCGTCGGCCGGGTCCGTCGCTACGAGGGCTCGCACCGCCGCCGCCGTCGTCATCACGTCGCTCCACTCGGACCAGTGCCAGCGGTTCCTGATCGCCGGCCAGTGGAGCAGGGCGCCGTTCGATACGGACCGGCGCATCAGGGCGTCGATGGCCGGGCGCGGGTCCGCGCCGGTCAGCTTGTCGAGGAGGGCGGCGTAGGCCAGAGTCTCCGATGGAGCCTTCGCGAGGTCAATCGATGCCCTGCCTGCCGTCGCGGTGCCCTTGTCCCCGGCGAGTGCGAGCGCGTAGAGGGCGAAGCCCTTCTCCTCGGGCGTCGTCTTCGGCAGCAGCTCACGCATGCCCTTGCAGCCGCGCTGGAGGACCTGCGTGCTCACCGGCTGGCCCAGGCTGCGCGCGGTGGCCAGGCCGTAAAGCGCATACGCCGTCATCCAGGCGTCTTCGCTGTCCTGCTCCCACCACCCCCAGTAGCCCTTCTCGCGCTGGAACCGGTAGAGGCGGGCGAGACCGTCGCGCACCACCTTGTCCTCTTGCGGCAAGGACACGGTCGTCAGGCCGGCCTGACGGAGATGCCGGGCCGTGATGAGCGGGACGAACCGGCTGAGCGTCTGCTCCGTGCAGCCGTACGGGAACCCGACCACGTACTCCAGCGCGGAGCCGAGCGGCGAGCGGATCGACGGGATGATGCGGACGGTCAGGCGGCTGTAGCCCGGGATGGCGGACGGATCGAGGCGGAACGTCTCGTGCTCCGTCTTGCCCGAGCCCACCTCTCCAGTGACCACCTCGGTGACCTCATGGCCGTCCGGCAGGACGCTGAGCGAGGTCTCGATGCCGTCCGTGAGCTGCCGGCGGCCGGGCTCGAGGGGCGTCCATGCGGTGACGCGCAGCTTCGCGTCGCCGGGCCGATCGGCGCGCACGGCGAATGTGGCTGTCGCGGCGCCGTGTGCGGGCACCTTGAGCGTCGCGGTGTCGCCGCCGGTCAGCGCCAGCCCCTCCGCTCGCAGGCGGACCAACGCGGTCTGGGCGGTTGGCGTGTCGTTGTGCACCGTGGCGACGAACGTGGACCGGTCCCCTTGGGTGAGCGTGCGCGGCGTGCTCAGACGGACGAGCAGGTCCTTCGACACGATCACCTTGCCGACGCCGAAGCCGACGGCGGTGCTCGATGAGCACGCGATGGCGGTCGCGCGCCAGGTCGTCAGGTTGTCGGGCAGCCGGAAGCTGACCGTGGCGTGCCCCGTCGCGTCGGTGTGGGCGAACGGCGCCCAGTAGGCCGTGTCCGGGAAGCGCTTCCGCGCGGTGATCTTCGGCTCGGCCTTGTCCGCGTCGCCCAGCATCTCCAGCGCGAACGAGTAGTCGGTGTCCACGCGGTTCTGGCGCCGCGGGTAGAAGGTCGAGCGGATCGCCTCACGCGTGTCCTCGCGCAGCGCGTAGATCGCCTCGTCCACGACGCCGAACGAGAACTCGCACGGCGCCGGCTTGCCCGCCTTGTCGGTGGTGGTCACCGTGTACGAGATGGGGTCGCCGGGGCCGTACCGGGGGAGCGGGGTGCCTGGCGGCCGGTTCGCGACGATGCCGACGTTGATCTCCGATGCCGGCAGATCGACGCGCAGGCTCTGCGTGGAGCTGGCGAACTTGCGGTCGCGCACGGCGCAGACGGACACGTACACGTTCGGCCCGTACTCCGCCAGGACCGGCAAGGTGACGACCGTGCTGCGGCGCTTGATGGGCACCGTCATGGTGCGCAGGATGCGGTCGCCCTCGATGGTGAGCAGCGCCGTCGGGCCCGCGTGCAGCGCGTTGATGAGGATGCGCGCGGTCTGCCCGGGGGCGTAGCGTTTGCGGTCTGTGTAGATCGCCAGATCGGCGTACTCGGTCTCGATGTCGTCGGTGCTCTCGGCGGTGCAGTACAGCTCCGTGCGCGACTCGATGACCCGGCCGGCGGCGTCGCGAACGCGCGCGGTCAGCCGAACCTCGCCGGAGTGCTTGGGGATGACGCTGATGAGCGCCTTGCCGTCCGCGCCCGTCTGGCCGATCAGCACCCCGTCCTTCCTGTACTCGAACTCGTAGGAGGAGTAGTCGGAGTACTGGCTCTGGCGGCGCACCCACTTGTTGGTGCCGTACTCCAGCTCGATGCGGGCGCCGGCTCTCGGCGGGCCGTCATACGGCGCGGCGGAGACGACGACGTCGATCGGCTGTCCGGGCGAGGCAAGATAGCCCGTCGGATCGATGCCGACGCGCATGCCGCCCTGGACGACGCTGCACTCGGCCTCGCCGTCCGTCTCCCGGTTGGCGGAGTCGGTCACCGTGGCGTGCAGCGTGAGCAGCTCGTCGATCGGACGCTCCTCGTCCTTCGGCTTGTGCGTGTCCACCCGCACCACGGCGCGCCCGCTCTCGTCGAGCGTCACCTCGCCCTCGCTGTAGTCCTCGCCGTAGTAGCTGCCGTAGAGGCGCTCGCGCCGCCAGCTCGACTGCTCGTTGTAGCCTTCCTCCTCGTCGTCGCTCTCGTACTCGTCGGAGGACCAGTCGTTCTGGCTGTACGTGTTGTACTTCACCTTGGCGCCGGCGACGGGCGCGCCGAAGTAGTACTCCGCTTTGATCGCGTACTCGGCGGTCTCGCCGCGCACGACGCGGTCGCGAATTGGCGTGACGGTGACGGTGAACTCGGGCTTCTTGTACGACGCCACCACGACGTCGTGCGTGTGCTGCTGCCCCTCGATGGTTGCCACGATCGTGTACACGCCGGTGGGCGCCTCGGAGCTGAGGTCGACGTGGCCGGCGAAGGAGCCCATGCCGTTGGTAGTCAGGCCCTCCCGGGCGATCAGCTCGCCACTGGGATCGCGCATCTGCACGCGGACGGGCCGGTTCGCGGGCACGGAGTAGGTGTAGCCATCCCCCTGGCGCACGCGCGCGATGCCCTTGAGCTGGATGGTCTGGCCGGGTCGGTAGATGGGCCGGTCCGTCAGCATGTGGACGGCCCAGGCCCCCGAGCCCTCCGGCGTGTACTCGCGGCTGGACACGGCGTCGTCCTCGCCGCGCGTGGCGACCACGATGGTGCGCTCGCTCGGGGCGCTCTGCTCCTCGTCCTCGTCGCCGATGCTCTGGCGCCGAGCGGCGAAGGGGAGCGCCCAGCGGGCCAGGCCCTCGCCATTGGTGACCACCGTCGCCGCCGCGCGCTGCTTGCGGAGCGAGCGCACGGTGACGCCGGCGATGGGCACGCCCGTGGAGAGGTCGGTGGCGAACGCCAGGTACTCGCCGCGCGCCTGCTTCACGACGAGCGCCAGATCGGTCACCTGCAGCGCCTGGCAGGCCTTGTTCTTGCCGCATGTGATCTGGGCCAGGTACAGACCGGGCCTGAGCTTGCCGAACTTCGTGCGCTGGTCGAAGAAGCCCTCGCGGTCGTCCTCGACGATGCGCTCGGTGCGGGTCAGGACCATCTCAGGCGGGCCCTGCGCCGGCTTGAGCAGGTCGCGCGGCAGCTCCTTCAGCGGCTCGTAGGGGCCGATGCGGCGTAGGGCGTGCTCCGCCTTCGGGTTCGTCAGGACCGTGCTCAGCCGGGTCCGGTAGAGCTGCACGGTGAACGTGTCGGTGTGCGCCGGCTTGTACGGGTCCACGTAGCCGCGCAGGCGCAGGCCGACCTCCTCGTGCGTGGTGAGGACCCGGCGCTGCTGTGCGACCTGGAGGTCGGGCTGGCTGCGCTTCAGCAGCACCAGCGCCTGGGTGAAGCCCTCCTCCGTGACGGTGATCTTCTCGCTCTCGGCGGAGTGGGCCTCCGTGGATGCGGAGAGCATGTAGCTTCCGGCGCGGACCTGGTTGATGCTGAAGCGTCCCGCCTGGTCCGTCACGGTGCGGCGGGAGCGGCGGTCCGTGTAGTCGCTGCTATCCCAGTCCGGGTGGAGGTAGACCTCCGCGTTGGGCACGGGCTTGAGGTTGTCCTTGCGGAGAACGGTGCCGATGAGGCGGCCGGTCGCGGGCTCCTGCTGGCAGGCGAAGGCCCACGCCCACGCAAGCGCTGCGATGGCGACGACGACGGCGAGGGTTTGGCCGGGACGTGCCGAAGCGTTCATCGCCCGGGCTCCCCCGCGACTCGCTTGCGTCGCGCGGCGATGGCTGCCGCCATCTTCGAGGCCAGCATGACCACGATCAGCGTGCCGGCGATCCAGTAGAGGATGTGCACCCGCTCGGCCCGGGTCAGGATCGCCGCGCGCATCGCGTGGGAGGTCCACTGCGAGACCGCGAGCGCCATCGAGAGGGCCGCCACAGCCGCCGTGAGTGACGAGACGACGCGGGCGGCATTCCAGCGCGGCGCCAGGGCTACGGACAGCGCCAGGCCGACGAGGAGCGCCAGGACGCACTTCGGACCCCACACCACGACGATCACGGCCGGGATGGCGAGGACCAGCAGCGCGGTGACGATGGCGTTCTCGATGCCCGGGCGATCGTTCCGCTCGGCGCGGGCGCTCAGGATGGCCGGGATCGCGGCGCCCAGCAGGATGCCGAACAGCGCGTAGTGGTCCACGGATACGCCGCCGTTCAGGTCGCTCTCAAACCGCGCCTCGACCAGCCGGTAGAGCACCAGGAGCAGGCCCAGGATGAGCGGCGCGGGGAGCGGCAGGCCGGCCGTGGCGGGGCGCTCGTCGGGCGCGATGGCCGCCAGCCGGGTCGCGTACAGCGTCCAACTCGCGAGCAGAGCCGCGGCGCAGCCGAAGCCGGTCATGAGCTGGAACGCCAGCATGAAGGCGGAGCCCACCACCAGCGCGATCAGCAGCGAGTGCGGCGCGGAGTGCTCCGTGTCGGCCGTAGGTCGGGCGACCAGCCAGGCGATCAGGATGGCCGCGGCGAGGCCGACGGTGACGCAGCAGCTCAACTGGCCCAGGCCGAAGAGCTTCGCCTCGACCAGCGCCTTCGAGCCCGAGACGAACTTCACCTCGGTCAGGCGGGCCAGGGCGCACAGGACCACGCCCGCGAGCACGGCGCGGGTGGAGGCGGCGACGGCCAGGCGGGCCTCGTCATCGTGAGTGCGGCGTGCCACGAGCCGCGCGGCCAGGCCAATGCCGGGCACCTTGGCGAGGAGCATGCCCACTCGACCGGACGGCAGCGCCCCGGCGAGCACGGCCAGCGGCGCGGCGGTCACGAGGACGGACGCCATCGCGGCCCAGCGCAGCGACTCCGGCGCGTCGCCGCCGCGGATGGACGCGAGCAGACTGAAGGCGGCTGCCAGAACCGTGAACACGCTCGCCCCGGCCAGATCCTCCACGGGAATGGGTGGCTCTCCCTGCGGGCGCGGCGCCGCGATCCAAACGAGCGCCATGGTGCAGAACCAGCCGATGGCGATGCCCGCCAGCGTGTCGATCAGGTTGCCGCGCAGCAGGAGCTGAGCGCCGGCGATGGCCGGCACCACGGGCAGCCAGGCAGCGGCGGCGCGCGTGGCGGTCGTCAGCGTCGAGTTGGGCGGGCGGGTCTCCAGGCGAAGGGCGGCCAGGGACATCCACGACGCGATGCCGCCCAGGAAGTAGCCGAGACCGAAGCCGCAGCCGGCGGTGAAGGGGGCTCGGCCGAGCAGCGAGACAGCGAGCAGGAGGACGGGAAGGGCCACCAGCGCGACGGTGAGGGCGGTTGGCAGGGGCGCGCGGGAGCGCGAGCGGCGGGCGAAGGCGGGCGCGGCACAGCAAAACCATCCGGCCAGGCCTACGCCGAATGAGATCCAAAGCAGACTGCGTTCCATTGTTGCGTTGTTCCGAAGAGGCGGAGTGACGCTGGCCGGACGCTGCCGGCGGCTGCGTCGGAGTCGGGAGATGCGCGAGCGTGGCTCGCTAGTCGATCGATGCTGGTGGGGAAGTCTGCCTGCGTTTGGAGGGAGGAGCCGCCGACGGTCGCGCTCAACGTCCACAAACCTGGTGCCTATCACCCCTTCCTGAGGACGAAGTCCGACAAGTTTAGCATGGCGCAGCAGCAGTGTCAACCGCGATTTGGACGCTCCAAATGGGTGAGACGCGGCCGGCGCGTCCGGGTTCCACAACGGACAGGAATCCCGCGCGGACGCCCCGAAACTGGGCACCAGGATCGCGCGCTGGTTCCCAGGCGTCGATGAGGAGCGCCCACGATGGCTGAGCTGACACGCATCCCTTGCCCCGACTGCGGCGAGGCGAACCTTGCGACGGACACGGTGTGCCTGAAGTGCGGCCGGGCGCTGCGCGTGATGCCGCGTCCGTCCGTTCGCGGCATGGTCCAGCGCGCGCGGCTGCCGATGGTATCGGGAAGGACGAGCGCGCTCGTCCTGGCGGCGTGCTTCGGGCTGTCCGGAGTGCTCATCCCGGTGGCCGCGCACCTGCCGCGCTGGGTCGAGTTCGAGCTGGTGTTCGCGGCGTGGTGGATCGCCTGGGTGGCAGCGCTCTCGGTGCTGCTCTTCCGCGGCTGGGCGGTGGACGACGACCCGCCGCCGGCGCGACTGGGCACGTTCGGCGGCCTGGGGCGAGGCGCAGCCGGTGCGCCCGACGTGGACCGGCCCGGCTGGGGCGACACGGCATGCTGCGCGGCCGAAGGCTGTCTCAGCGAGGCCGGGCTGGTCGTGGTGGCCCTCCTTGGCGCCTGGCTGGTGGTGGAGTTCGTGGTGCCGGCGGTTGCTCTGCTGGCGTACCTGGTGATACGCCGCATGTTGGCGGCAGTCGTGAACGACGACGATGTGTGCAAGGGACGGCTGGGCCGCTCGGTTGGTTGGGCGCTCTGGTACGCGACGCTCTTTACCGCGCCGCTGGCTTTCCTGGTGTGGGTGATCCATGCGGCAGCGAGACACGCGTCCTGAGGGCGCGGCAATGGGGAAACGATGACATCGAAGCAGCGCGTACTGGGCGCCCTCCGGCGCGAGCCGGTCGACCGGGTGCCCATCTTCATGTGGTTCCATCCCGGCACGACGGCGCGCCTGGCGCAGGTGCTGGAGATCCCGCCAGCGTTCGTCGGCGAGGCGATGGGCAACGACGTGCGCATGACGTGGGTGAACAACAACTACGCCATGGAGGGGATCACCCACGAGCGCGACGGCGAGAGCCACGTCGACGACTGGGGCATCGAGTGGGTGAAGGAGGGGCCCTTCAACCAGATCGCCCGGTTCCCGCTGGCCGATGCCGACGCGGCGGACGTGCTGGCCTACCGCTTCCCCTATGACCGCCTGGAGGCGCTTCTCGATCTGATGGCGCCCGTCGCGGCCGAGGCGGATCGCTTCTTCATCGGGTGCGACGTGTCGCCGTGCGTGTTCGAGATGTACTGGCGCCTGCGCGGCCTGGAGCGGACCGTGGAGGAGATGGCGGCCGAGCCCGAGCTGGCGCACACCATGTTCGCACGCTGCGCCGACTTCGCGGTGCGTCTCTCGGAGGAGGCGTGCGCCCGGTTCCCGCTCGACTGGCTGTGGGCGGGCGACGACGTGGCGTCGCAGCAGTCGCTCATCATGAGCCCGAAGTGCTGGCGCTCGCTCATCAAGCCGGAACTGGCGCGCGTGTTCGCCGTCGGCAAGGCGCACCGGTTGCCGGTGGCGTACCACTGCTGCGGCGCAGTGCGAGCCATCATCCCGGACCTCGTCGAGATGGGCCTCGACGTGCTGAACCCCATCCAGAGCCACTGCGCCGGCATGGACCCGCTCGAGCTGAAGCGGGAGTTCGGCGCCGCGCTCACGTTCATGGGCGGCGTGGACACGGTGGACCTCCTGCCGAACGCGACTGCCGCCGAGGTGGAGCGCGAGACCGCCCGGCTGATCGAGGGGATGACGGCCGACGGCGGCGGCTACATCCTGGCCGCGTCGCACACGGTGCCGCCGGAGACGCCGGACGACAACGTCTTCGCCATGTACGCGGCGGCGGGTCTGAGCCGGGAGGCGATCCTCGACCGGGCTGCCGACATCCGCGCGCGGCAAACCGGGGGCGCTGCCGGGCCGTAGTGTCGGCAACAACGATCGAGGGAGACCGTCCATGGAGTTGCCGCTCAGACCGTTCCGTTGGGACGACATCGACGCCATCGTGCGCCTGGCGCGCGCCTGCGAGGCGGTGGACCAGACGGGCACCGCCGTCACTCGCGAGGCGCTGGAGGTGCAGTTCCAGTTCCCCGGCGTCGATCCGAGCGAGGTCGTGTGGGTGATGCCGGACGAGGCTCTCGGCCTGGCCGCCCTCTGCAGTGGCGCCCCGATGCCCGGCGCGGACGTCGAGACCCTCAGCATCGGCGTGACGATCCACCCGGCGCGCCGCACCGACGACCTCGAGGACCGGCTGATGGCCTTCGCGGAGGAGGTCTCGCTGAAGGCGCGCAAGCTTCCCGACCTGCCGGCGGCCTGGCATCGCGGCGTGCTGGCACGGTGGACCGATCGGATGGCCGTGTGCGAGCGCCGGGGCTACACCGCGGTGCGCTGGTTCCTGGAGCTGGAGCGCAGCCTGCTGGACCCGCTGCCGAACGCGCCGGCGCCCGCGGGCATCGTGCTGGCGCCTGCGCTCGATGCGGCCACTCGCGCGCACGTGCACCACTCGATCGCGGAGTCGTTCCAGGACCACTGGAACCCGGTGGAGTTCACGTTCGAGCAGTTCGAGCACTTCGTCTGCTCCCCGGCGATGCAGCCCTTGCAGGCGCTCCTGGCACGAGCCGAGGATGGCGAGCCGGCGGGGGCGTGCATCGTGCGGGTGCAGCGCGAGAAGAACGAGCAGTACGGCACGCGCGAGGGCGACGTCAGCGTGCTGGGCGTGCGCCGGCCGTTCCGCGGCAGGGGCGTGGCCCGCGCGCTGCTCTCGAGCGGGCTCGCGTGGCTGCGCGGCCAGGGCATCGAGGTCGCCACGATCACGGTGGATGCCGAGAGCCCGACCGGCGCGGATCGGCTCTATGCGTCGGCAGGCTTCACGGAGCGTCGGCGCAGCGTGGTGTACGAGAAGGCCGTGCTGCGCTAGCCCGAACGCCGTGGTGGGATGGGCCTCCGTGCCGGTCCGGTACAACCTGTTGATGGGCCTGACGCACAAGTGCCGTGGTGGGATGGGCCTCCGTGCCCGTCCGGTACAGCCTGTCAATGGGCCTGACGCACAAGTGCCGCGGTGGGATGGGCCTCCGTGCCCGTCCGGTACAACCTATCGATGAGCTGCGCGGAGCACACAAACAGCGGGCCGCCCACCATACTGGGGCGGCCCGCTGTGTTCATCTCGGGTGCGCGTCTACTTGCCCATCTTCATGCCGATGCCCGCCGGGCTGCCTGCACGCACCTCGTCTTTGGTGAACGTCTTGCCGCCCGACTGGGTCCAGGCGACAACGCCGATCACCACCAGCAGCACCACGACCACAACCGTCGCCACGACCGGGTTGATCTCTGTGCGCACTCCGCGGTTCCTCCTACTGGTTCGGGTTCGGCAGCACCATCTTGACGAGGTCGACGAACATCCCCGCTTTGAACTTCGCGTGGCCGTCGGACATCACGGCGAGCGTCGCGCCCTGCAAGCCCTGCCCGGTCAGGTACGGCGGCAGGTTCGGCGTCACGGCGTTGTCAGACACGCCGGCGTGCGCGCCATACGAGTCGCAGAAGGCGATGACCCAGTCGGTGGGCCGCGTGACGGCGGCCTGGGACTGGCCTGCGACGAAGAACTGGGCCGGGTCGCAGTTCGTGGCCGCGACGTAGGCGAGCTGGGGCAGAAGCAGCGGGCCGAGGCGCAGGAACTGCTCCACGGAGGCGGGCTTGTGGTCGGCCAGCTTCGCCAGGCCGCAGCCCGCGCCGATGCCGCCGAACGCGTACCCGTAGGAGCCGTACTGGTTCACGGGCAGGCCGTCAGTTCCCAGGCTGACCGGGTCGGGGCGAAGGGTGGGGCAGCCGAACAGGCCGAAGTTCTTGATGTACGGCTGGAAGGTGTACTCCATGAACAGGCCGCGAACGCCGTTCATGTTGGGCGGACCGGGGGGCATGTACTGCGTGTAGCCGTTGGCGTCCAGGTTGCCTCGGTTGTCCTGCATCAGCCAGGGGAACGTCTCGTCGTAGTCCTGCGTGTACATCAGCGCGGCGAGGCCGATCTCCTTGAGGTTCGATAGGCACGTCGTCTTCCGTGCCTGCTCCCTGGCCCGGGCGAAGACCGGGAACAGAATAGCGGCAAGTATAGCGATAATCGCAATAACGACGAGCAGTTCGATCAGCGTGAAGCCGTGGCGCTTAGTGCCCATGCACAGTTTCCCCCTCTGAACGTGATCTCCGCCGGTTCTGGCCGGCAGGCAACAGGTCACAGCGGTCACCAGTGGCACTCACCTCGCGGTGATTAGGACTGCTGTTACTATAAGGCTACGTGCGGCGTTCTGTCAACGTTGCGTCAGACGATGCCGCAGGATGTTCCGCTGTGCGTGCCGAACCCGGAGGCGAAACGGGCCGCGATGGAGGATGCGAGAGGCGCGAGAGCACGGGAGGGAACACGCATGCGGGCGAGGCTGACGCGACGGGAGGCACTGAGCGCTGCGGGCGCTGCGGTGATGGGAGCGAACCTGATGGAGGGCGGTGCGATGGAGGCCGAGGCGGCAGGTGCGCCGCCGCGCGCGGGCGGTTTGTGCCTGAATGAGGACGACAGCCACTACTTCTCTACGCGCGCCGGCAAGGAGCTGGACGCCGAGAAGGTCGCCTCGTGGGTGGACCAGTACGCCGGCACGCAGGTCCGGGAGCTGATGCTCTGCCCGAACGCGATGCGCGCCAGCTACGGCAGCAAGGTATGGGACCCGATCTGGCACAACTATGACCCCAGCGGCCCCGACGGCCAGCCGCTGCTGGCAAGCACCGCTCCGGCAGGCCGCGCGGGCGTGCGGGGCTGGATCCACACCGCGTGGAAGCTAGACCAGGCCGGCATCGACCCCTACGCTCTGTGGATCGCGCGGGCGCGGAAGCACGGCATCTCGCCCTGGCTCTCGATGCGCATGAACGACATCCACAACGTGGACGACGAGCGCAGCTTCATCCACAGCGAGTTCTGGCGGCAGCACCCCGAGTACCGTCGCGTGCCGTACCGGTTCATGGAGTGGGCGGACCGCGCGTTCGACTACGGCCGGGCCGAGGTGCGCGAGTACCACATGAGCCTGATCCGGGAGTTGGTCGAGCGCTACGACTTCGACGGGCTCGAGCTGGACTGGATGCGGTTCGGATTCCACTTCCGGCCGGGTCACGAGGCGGAGGGCGCCGAGCTGCTGACGCAGTTCACTGCGGAGGTCCGGCGGCTGCTGACGAAGTGGCAGCGCAAGCGCGGCCACCGCATCCGCCTGGGTGCGCGCGTGCCGTCGCGACCGCAGACCGCTCTGGGGCTGGGCATGGACGCCGTGACCTGGGCGCGGCAGGGGCTGGTGGACATGCTCGTCGTGACGCCGTTCTGGGCGACCGCCGAGACCGACATCCCGATCGAGACGTGGAAGGGGCTCCTGCACGACACCCGCGTGACGCTGGCCGCCGGGCTGGAGGTGCTGGTGCGTCCGCACCCGGGCGCCGCGGCGTCGCCCAACTCGCTGCAGACGGTTCGCGGGGCTGCCTCGGCGATGCTGGACCGGGGCGCGGACCGGGTGTACCTGTTCAACTACATGGACTCCGATACCGCGATGGAAGGGCTCGACGACTACCCGACGCTGCTGCGGGAGTGTGGGAGCCTCGGCACGCTGGCCGGCAAGGCGCGGCGGCACGTGGTGACCTATGCGGACACCTGGGCCCCCGGCGAGCCGCGAGCGCAGGCGCTGCCGTCGCAGCCGGGCGCCGGGCAGTGGGTCGCGTTCCGCGTGGCGACAGGGCCGAAGCCCTCCGCGTCCGAGGTAACGGTGTGCCTGGGCGTCGAGGGCGGCGCCGCGGCCGACGCGAAGGGCTGGCAGGTCCGCGTGAACGGGGACCTGTGCGAAGCGCGGGGCGCGGTCGACCTGCCGAAGCCGAAGCCGGTGTGCCCGGTGTACGCCTTCGCGGTTCCGCTCGCATCGGTGAATCGGGGCTACGACTGCGTCGAGGTGTGCCCGGACAAGGCGGCCAAGATCGTGTGGGTGGAGATGGCTGTCGGGGCGTAGCGGTAGGCGGACGGGCAGGGACGCCCATCCCACCGCGGCGCCTCGCAGGACGGGCAGGGACGCCCATCGCACCACCGAACCTCACAGGACGGGCAGGGACGCCCATCCCACCACGGCACTGGGCAGGACGGGCAGGGACGCCCATCCCACCGCGACACCTCGCAGGACGGGCAGGGGAGGCAGCGATGGACGAGCGATCGGCGCCGATTAGCCGGCGCGATCTGGTGAAGGGCGCTGCGGCGTCGGCGGCCCTCTGCGGAGCGCCGCTGGCTGCGGCGAGCGCGTACACCATTCCGGGGGTGCCGCCGTACGCGGTGTACGACCCACTGTTCGAGTCGGTGCGCGTGGCCCTGTGGGCGCGCGGGAGCCGGTACGCGCCGGACTACATCCAGGGCATCTCCGGCGCCGGCTTCCGCATCGGAGGGCCCTGCCCGTGCGCGCCGACGTGCGTGGCCTGCATGACACAGCCGGACCTGATCCGCATGCTCGGCTACGAGGTCGAGGTTCTCGGCTTCGACGCGGGTCCGAAGGACCTGAAGACGCAGTTGGCCGAGCTGCTGCCGCGCGTGAAGGCCGAGATCCGCGCCGGACGGCCGGTCATCGTGTTCCACGCGTTCACCAGTGCCGAGTGGGACGTGGTGTGCGGCTACGACGGCGCGACCGGCGTGTTTCGGGGCCGCGGCGCCTACGACACGATGCGCGGGGAGGAGTACGCGAGCGCCGACCAGGGGCGGATGATCACGTGTACGGACATCTGCCCCGTGGGGGGAGTGCTGGCGATCGGCAAGAAGGTGGGCCGGCTGGACACGCGCAAGGCGGAGGCGGACGCGCTCAGGAGCGCCGTGCGGCACGCCCGCGACACCAGCCAGACCGGCTATCCGTTCGAGGGCCTGGCGGTGTACGACAAGTGGCTCGGCGAGTGGGCCAAGACGGATGCCAAGCCGGACTGGCTGCGCGACGGCTACACGACCGCGACCTACAGCAGCACGCATCACGCCGGCGCGCAGTTCCTGAGGCGGCTGAAGCGCGGCTATCCTGGCGCCGTCACGCCCCTGCAGGAGGCAGCGAACCACCTCGACGCGGAGGCCGGCGCGCTGCACAAGATGCTCGCGGTCCTGTTCCCCGGGCCGGGCAAGCCGTCGCCGGAGGGCGAGCCGGTTCGCCGGTCCGTGCGGAAGCTGCTGGCCTCGGCGCGCGGCGACTACGAGGCGATGGCCGATGCGGTGGAGCGTGCGGTGGCCGCCATCGCGGGCTAGCCTGGATCATGCACGAGTGCAGTGGTGGGATGGGCCTCCGTGCCCGTCCGGTGCGACTCATGAATAGGTCAGGCTAGCGCGGCGTTCGCCAGGCGGTCCGCTTCGAACACTGTTGAGGATACGCGGCATCGCCCGGAGGATTCGCGTCACCATTCGGCCAACTACTGCTCCTAGGCGGCACCCGATAGCGCAAGAAGCCGCCGGAGACCCATGGCCAATCAACAGACCTTCTGGGCCGTAGACCTCGGCACCACGAATACCCTCATCGCCCGCTGGATGGGCACGCATGCCGAAACCGTGCTCCTCGACGAGATCGCGGATCTGGAGCCAGCGTGGCAAACGCCGCTGGTCCCGAGCTGCATCTACTTCGAGGACCGTCAGCACGGCTACATCGGCAAGCAAGCGCTCGCCGCCGACGAGGTGATGCGCGCGACCTTCGCCGGCCGCCTGACTCCGCTGGCGCGCTCCTTCAAGCGGACCCTCGGCCGCAACAGCCGCCAGCCCGTCGCGGAGGTGAACCACGAGCAGATCACCGCTCGCCAGTGCGCCAGCGTCTTCCTGAACGAGCTGCTCGACATCACCGGCCAGCGCGAGCGCGGACTCACCAGCCACAGCATCCCCCGGTGGAACGTGGTGCGCCGCTTCGTCGCCTGGGCGCGGCGCGAGGGGCTCGTTAACGATCTCACGCTCACCGTGCCGGTAGACAGCTTCGAGCCGTACCGCATGGAGCTGGAGAGCATCGCCCGCAAGCTCGGCGTACAGCGCACCCGCACGATCGACGAGCCGGTGGCGGCGGCGCTCGGCTATGGCGTGGACCTGGCCGAGGATCGCAACCTGCTCGTGCTGGACTTCGGCGGCGGCACGCTGGATATCGCCCTCGTCCGGACCAACCTGGCGGGCGCCTCGGGCGGGAAGCGAGCCGTCGGCCACCGCAAGGCCGATCTCATCGCTGCCCGCGGGCTCAGCCTGGGCGGCGAGACGGTCGACGAGTGGGTGACCGACCTGGCGTGCTCCAAGCTGCCGGCGCACTCCGAGTTGATGCGCCCGGTCCTGCGCTCCCAGGCCGAGGCGGTCAAGAAGGAGCTGTCCGGCAAGGTCCTCACCACGGACGAGACCTACTTCCGGCTGCCGGGCATGGAGCCGCTGCACGTTAGCCGCCGCGAGTTCCTGGAGGTGCTGGAGCAGCGCCAGTTGCTGAAGTCCATCGAGACGCTCTGCGAGGCCGTGCTGGACGACGCGCGGCACCGGGTGTCCATCGCGGACATCGACGCGGTGCTGCTGGTGGGCGGGTCCACGCTGCTGCCGGGCGTGCGCGAACTGTCCGAGCGGCTGTTCGGCGCGGGCCGAGTGCACTACTGGGAGCCCTTCGAGGCGGTGGTGAAGGGCGCGGCGGTGTATGGCGCCGGCTACATGGTGGACCAGATCATCCACCACGACTACTCGATCCGTGTGTACAGCGAGTCGGAGCAGCGGCCGGAATACGAGATGCTGATCAAGCGCGGGACCGCCTACCCGACAACCAAGGGGTTCCAGACGCGGTACTACGCCGTCGCCCCGCGCCAGCAGCTCTTCAGCCTGCCGATCTGCGAAGTGGGATATGCCGGCCGCATCTCGCTGAACTGGAAGCGCCGCAGCAACGGGCACGACTACTGGCTGCCCTCGCAAGAGGAAGAGGCGGAGTGCGTCTACACGCTGAACGAGGGCGACTCGATCCGGCTGACGCCGCCGGGGCAGGGGAGCCAGGCGCGCCTGCGCATTGACTTCTTCATCGACGAGGAGCGCTACCTCTGCGCCACGATGTACGACCTGCTGCGTGGCCGTGAGATCCGCACGGCAGAGCGCGTGTCCGTTCTGCGGTAGCGCCCCATTCGCAAGCACTCCGTCGTCCCGGCCCGCGGCTCTTGCCGCGGGCCGGTGTCGTTGATGGGCCGACGCCTACGCCTCGTCCGGCTTCTCTCCGAGCCGCGCGGCCGGCTGGATAGGGGACCCGCCCTCCAGAGGTTCGCGCCCGATCGCCTGGCCTGAGATCATGCGCGAGCGCTGTGGTGCGATGGGCCTCCGTGCCCGTCCAGCACAACTTATGCTTCGGACGCTCTAGGCGAGAGCGGGCTCGCGGTCCCCGGCCGGCGGCTCGCCCGGGAGTTGCTCCGGTTGAGGCGCCGCGGGCGCATCGGGCGATCGCAGCAACTCGGGGAAGATGAGGCAGGCGGCGAGGCCGGCGGCGGCGGCTTCGGGCAGGTAGTAGTAGTGCGCGAAGGGGTGGAGGAAGCTCATCGGCAGGAGCAGCAGGGCCTTCATGGCCCACAGCGCGAGGGTGGGGCGCGCCGCCACTCTGAGCGCGCGCGCGTAGGCGAACACCCACGTGGCGAGTTCGGCCAGCATCCCCCATGTCGCTTCGTCCATCACGGCGAGCAGCCCGGACGTGCTGGTGCGAAGGACGATCTGTGGGACAAGGCAGTACGGCGCGAAGGTGTAGCGCAGCAGTTCCATCGGACCGCCCCACTGCGAGGACTTGGCCTGCAGCATCTGGTAGCCCGACGCCGATGCTCCGACGGCGAGGTAGCGCACGACGGCGTAGGCGGCATCCGTGCCCACCAGGGCGAGCGTCGCGCCCACGGCTCGCCGAACGGAGGCGCCGCGGACGGCAAGGAGGGATGCGAGAGGGAACGCCACGACCATCACCGACTGCTCGTAGGAGCCCAGCGCGAGAGCTGCCAGCACGAGCGTGGCCAGGAGCGGAGCGCGCCGGCCGGTATGGATGTACGCCGTACAGGCTGCGGCGCACGCCACGCTGAACAGCCCTCCCAGGATGGCGGTGCGCGTCGCAATCCAAGCGATGATCGGTGCGTTGGCTTGCCACTCCAGGGACAGCGCGACCACAGCGGCAGGCACGACCGCGAGCCGGACGACGATGCCTGCCCGGCGGCGCCTCTCGGCCTCGGTGGTGCGGACCAGGCAGGCCATCAGGAGCAGGGCGGCCACGGCTGCGAGCGGCGCGGCTGGGTACGGGAGGATGGCGGGCATGTCGGCCTGGCGGAACTGGAAGATGAGCCCCGCGACGAGGCCGAGCTCCGACCGCCGGGTCCAGAGCGCGATCCACCAGTAGACCATCAGCGCCGCGGCGGTCGCGAGCACGAGGTTGGTGATGCGGTAGCCCGGCGCCCAGTCGCCGTAGACGGCGGAGTCGAGTGCGAGCGACCAGGCAGGGACCGGGCGGTAGAAGTGGTTGCGCAGCGGCCAGTCGTGCACGGACCATCCGAGGACGCCCGAAACGGTGAGTTCCTTGCGGATCTCCTTCAGCAGATCGGGGGTGTCGGGATCGGCCGCGAGCGGGGTGGTTGTCACCTCGGACAGCGCGGCCAGGCTGCAGAGCAGGATGAGCGCGACGGCGAACCAGGGGCGCCGCGGCAAGTCGGCGAGGCGGCGGCCGATGGGAGCCAGGCGCTCAGCGGCGCGCCGAGCCAAGGCGCTGAGTGTGGCCGGTAGGTGTTGGAGACCCTCTGTCATGGGAGCCCGCCTTCCAGGACAGCGCAGGAATGCACCACGGTGTACCCCGCCAGCGCCACGGGCTCGCGGGTCTGCTCGGTGGAGGTGTTCGACAACCGGGCGCGGAGTCCTGCCGGAGTGCGGCCTGCCGCCATGCCTACTGGGGTCCGGCGGCCTCGGGATGTGCGGCTGGGCGAACGAGCATCTGCGTGGTATCGGCGGGCCTGAGGAGCGTCGCCTCGTCGGGTGGCCCCGCCGGCCGGAGGAGCAGCGCGATGTCGCCGATCTCCGCGGGGTCGTAGTAGGCGTGGCCGTTGGAGACGATGGCCGGCTCGACGCCTTGCTGCGCGAGGGCGCGCCGCAGCAAGGCGCTGTCGACATGCTCCTGCTCGGCGAGATCATCGAGCGAGACGCTGCGGAGCAGGCCGCGCCGGAGCCAGGACATCCAGGCGCCCAGGCCGATGCAGAACGCGCCGCAGGCGGCGAAGAGGTAGAGGGGGAGGAGACGCTCGATGGGGCGCTCGACGCCAAACGAGAGGAGGCTGACCGCTACGGCGACGATGCCCACGAGCAGGCAGACAACGCAAAGCCAGTCGGGTGGGACATCCCACGCCCCGCCCGTCACGATGGGGCCGTGTCTACTCCGATGGCGCGAGCGCATGGCACACCGGGTGGGCCCGATGGCAGGGCGCGCACAGGGCCAGGGATCGAGCGGCACAGGAGCGCCCCCACACGGCAAGGCACTCCTGTACTGCTGCTCAAAGACCCGTTCCAGACGGTCGCGGTCCCGGGTTGCCGGGGCCGCGCCTCTCGGATGGTGGCGCCACTCGCGCGGCGCCGGTGTTCGCCTGGGCTACTTGGTGCCTCCCATTGGCATGGTGGGCGTCTTGCCCGGCATCGGGATGTTCGATCCGCCGCCAGGCAGATTGGTCGGCATGACCACCTTCATGGGCTTGTTCTCATGCGCCAGCGCCGCGCTTGTTGCGCCGACGCCTGACGTGCCAGCCGATGGGCCGGTCTTCTGCCACAGAACCACGCCGATGACGACGACAACGACCGCGATGATGGCTATGACAGCCGCCGGCGATACCTCTGGTCCCTTCTTCATCTTCAAGGCCCTTTCCGTTGAGCAGACGAGCTTCCCTCCGTGGACACCCTCAGGATGCCAGCACTTAGCCCGACCTGTTCATGGGATGTTGCGGATGGGCACAGAGCCCACCTCGGCACACCAGTCACCGATCGACATGGCCGCGTGCCATCGTCACGCGCGATGCGCAGATCAGGCCTCGGCCGACCGCGCCACTCCCCCCTTGCCTCGCTGCCTTGGCGGGAGGCAAGGGGAGAACGGCGCCGATCCAGGTGACGGCGATCAAGCAGTGTCAGTGGTCGCAGCTACCCGTGTCGATCGCGTTGCCAGGATACACGCCGGAGTTGCCCCAGCACACGAGCGGCCAGTTCAGGTCGAGGTTGTTGCCGGCCTGGCCGGTCACCTTGCCGTTGTTGTTCTGGCGCAGGAACTTGGCATGCCCTTCGGCGAACACCGCGTTGAACGGATGGACGTGGCTCAGGTCGGTGTCGCCGCTGTTCCACATGCCGTAGTTGTTGCCGTGCCAGTCCCACAGGTCGGAGTAGATCATCATCTGGGCCGGGAACCCGATGCTGGACTCCGTGACGAGAATCGGGCTTCCGTTATTCCAGCCGGTCTGGTTGCTGGCGTAGGCGATGTCCAGGAAGTAGCGGTAGTAGTAGGACGACATGCCGGTGGAGTTGTTGCACGGCAGGGCCACCCCGTTGTAGGTGCAGTTGGCGTTGCCGGGTACCCAGGCGCTGACACGGCCCCAGTAGTCCTGGTTGGTGTCGTCGGGACAGCGGAACAGGGACTTGCTCTTGATGTAGGGGCGCAGCAAGTACTCGCTGCCGAAGTTGAGCATCAAGCCGATGTTGGTTCCGTCGATCGTCACGCCGGGCTTGATGAACTGCGACGAGAAGAGCGTGCCGTCGTAGTCCTGCATGTACATCATCACGCTGAGGCCGATCTGCTTTGTGTTGCTCAGGCAGCTTGCCTGGCGGGCCTTCTCGCGCGCCTGGGCGAACACCGGGAACAGGATTGCCGCCAATATGGCGATAATCGCTATAACGACGAGCAACTCAATCAGTGTGAAGCCACCTTGCCTTGTGCTGCGAGCCATCTCCTACTCCCTTCCTGTGAGGATATCGACACGACTCATACGTTATCGGGTCTGGTCTGCACCATCAGGCCACGTCATTGCGTGCCTGGGACGCCTCGGCCGCGGTGCCGTCGCGGGGTCACGCCGGTGGCGAGCGTCGGCCTTGCGATGTGGAGCCTGGTCACACCTCGTCAGGCGCTGCGGCACGGGTCCGGGGTGTCGCCGCTCCGCAGGACTGCCTGACCACGAGCCGTGTCGGCAAGAGAACGCGCCGAGGCGGGCCCGTGTAGCGCCGGGACATGCGGTCCACGAGCAGGTGGGCCGCGGTCTCGCCGATGGCGGCGAACGGTTGCTCTACGGTTGTCAGGGCGGGGGTGACGACCTCGGCCCAGCGGCTGTTGTCGAACCCGACGACGGCCAGCGTGTCGGGCACTGAGACCCCCAGGCGAGCGAGGGCCTGCATGAAGCGCACTGCGAGACGGTCGTTAACCGCGAACACGGCGGTTGGGGGATCTGCAAGGGCGAGCCAGGCTTCGGCGATGCCGTGGAGTGCAGCCCCGTCCGGAACGTGGGCGACCAGATCCGACAGATCATACGCACTACCGCACTCGCCCAGAGCCTCGCGGTAGCCCTGCAATCTTTCGGCGCACGTGGACGGCCCTGGAGCAGTGGAGAGGAACGCGATGCGCCGGTGGCCGAGCGACAGCAGGTGCTCGGTCATCCGCTGTGCGGCAGCCCGGTTGTCGACGCCAACAAAGTCGCAGGCGAGGCCCGGCAGTTCGCGGTCGATCTGGACCACGGGGGCGCCGCGTTGGGCGGCTTCGGCGAGGAGCGCCAAGTTGCTGGCGGTCGGTTCGGCGTAGATGACGATGCCCCCGATACCACGGTCGATGAGCTTCCGCAGGTGGTCGGCTTCGTTGAGGCTGCGTGTGCGCGTATCGATCGGCGTCTCGCACACGATGAGGTGATGGTCCGTCTCGGCCAGCGCCTGTTGGCATCCGCGGAACATGGCCGCCGACCCGTCGCCCGTCATGCGGTAGATGACGAGGGCGGCAAGCTTGAACCCATTCCGCTCGGGCCTGGGGGTGGCCGCCGCCGATGCCTGGGCTAGCACTCGCGTTCCGCGCCCCTGCTCCGGGCTGACGATGCCATCCTGGCGCAGCGTGTCGATCGCCTGGCGCACGCTCTGGCGGCTGACGCCGAACTCACGCGCCAGGTCACGCTCCGGCGGCAGGAACTCGTCGGCACGGTAGTACCCAGCGGATATGCGCTCGCAGATGGTCCGCCCAACGCGGACGTACGCAGGCAAGCGGGTGTTGTCGGTAGACGCGGGGGCATTCACGGGACGCACCTTTTGCGAACCTATCAGGCCCATTATATGCCGGCGCCGGTGCGGTGTCAAGGACGAATGTTGAGGCATTGTTAGGGGAGCAGCCCGCCCGTCCTACGACCGGGTGTTGTCGCCCTCTGCCGCGGCCCGAAGCAGGTTTGCGCTGTCCTCGGCAGGGCGCAGCAGCACCTCGGCTGCCGTGTCCTCCGCAGGGCGCAGGAGGATGGCCGCGTCGCCTACGTCGGCCCGATCGTAGTAGCGAACGCCGGAGTTCACGTATCGAGGGAGGACGCCGCGGCCGGCCAGCTCCTGGGTGACGGCCGCCTCGTCCAAACCGGCGGCTTCGGCCAGCTCGGACACTGTCACGCAGCGCGCATCTGCCCGGTAGCGGAAGGACCTCCAGCGCACCATCCGCGCGAGCCAGAAGACCATCCACGCATGCCAGAGGCAGTCGGCGGCCTGCCGCAGGGTGTGCAGGCTGCCATCCGACACGTGGTAGTAGAGGGCCAGAGCCACGGCTACCGCAAGCGCCGCCCAGTCGTACGTGCTCCCGGGTGGATCGTAGGCCATCGCGATGGCGGTGGTCGCGGGCCGCCGGTGGGCCATGCCTACTCCGCCAGTTCCGCGTGGAAGCCCGTCAGCGCCCCCTCCGTGGTCCTGATGCGCGCCAGCCGGCCGATGAGGCGCGCGTCCCCGGGGAAGACGACCGTCTTGAAGGTGCGCGTGAGGCCCGTGAGGCGCGAGGGGTTCCGCTGGCTCTTGCCCTCCACCAGCACCTCCATCTCCCGGCCGACGAGCGCCCGGTTGATCTCGGCGGAGATGCGGTTCTGCGTCTCGATCAGCTCGTTGAGGCGGGCGACCTTGACGTCCTGGGGGATCTGGTCATCCATGGTCGCGGCGGGCGTGCCGGGGCGCGGTGAGTAGGCGAACATGAACGCCGCGTCGAAGCGCATCTCCTCGACGAAGCCCAGCGTGTTGCGGTACTGCTCGTCGGTCTCGCCGGGGAATCCCAGCATCAGGTCGGTGGTGATGGCGATGCCGGGTATCGTGGTCCGCAGCTTGCCAACAATGGTACGGAATTGGTCCACGGTATATCCACGGTGCATGCGCCGCAGCAGCTCGTCGTCCGCGACCTGGACCGGGAGGTGGATGTGCTCGCACACCTTTGGCAGGCGCGCCATCGTCTCGATGAGGTCGTCCGTGAAGTCGCGCGGGTAGGGCGACGTGAAGCGGATGCGCTGCAGGCCGCGGATGGCGTCCACCTGCTCCAGCAGGCGGGCGAACGGGACGCGGCCCTCCGCCAGGTTCTTCCCGTAGGAGTTGACCGTCTGGCCGAGGAGGGTGACCTCGCGCGTGCCACCGCGCGCGAGCGCCTCGATCTCGGCGACGACGTCCGCGGTGGGGCGGCTGCGCTCGCGGCCCCGGGTGTGCGGCACGATGCAGAACGTGCAGAACTTGTCGCACCCGTACATGATGGGCACGTGCGCCTTGAGCCGCGCCGGCCGCGTCACGCTGCGCAGGGGGATGTCGGTGACGACGGAGCCCTTGCGCTCGGGCAGGTCGAGCAGCGCGATGGGCTTGCTGCCCCTCGGGCGCTCCCTCGCCTGGCGGATGAGGTCGGGGATGGCCGCCAGGTTGCCGGTGCCGACGATGAGGTCCACGTATGGCGCACGGCGGGCGATCTGGGCGCTCTCGACCTGCGCCATGCACCCGCACACCGCGATGATCATCTCGGGGCGCTGCTGCTTGGCCTCGCGCAGCTCGCCGAGCTTACTGTAGACCTTCTGCTCCGGCTTGGCCCGCACCGAGCAGGTGTTCAGCAGCACCACGTCGGCGTCGAACGGGTCCGCGACGGACTGATACCCCATCTGCTCCAGGAACAGGCCGATCTGCTCGGAATCCTCGTCGTTCATCTGGCAGCCCCACGTCAGCACGTGGTACCCGCCGATCGTCTCCACCGTGTCCAACCCAACCCCCTCGAAGCCGCGCGTTCGCTACCATTCTACCGTGTGCGCGGATGGAACCGCAGATCAGCGCGGACCACGTCAATGGCCTGGAACCACAGATGAACACGGACGAGCGGGGATGACGGAGGGATGGGGAACGCAGATGCACGCAGATCA